>JAEERY010000020.1 GCA_016286035.1 Lachnospiraceae bacterium | reverse complement strand
TGACGTACTTGCTGCCTCTCTTGCTGCCAAGCTTGATGATGTACTTGCTGCAAGGCTTGCCGATGTGCTTGCTGCCTCACTTGCTGCAAGGCTTGATGATGTACTTGCTGCTTCACTTGCTTCCAAGCTTGCCGATGTACTTGCTGCTTCGCTTGCTTCCAAGCTTGCCGATGTACTTGCTGCCTCACTTGCTGCAAGGCTTGATGACGTACTTGCCGCCTCACTTGCTGCCAAGCTTGATGATGTACTTGCTGCCTCACTTGCTGCAAGGCTTGATGATGTACTTGCCGCCTCACTTGCTGCCAAGCTTGCCGATGTACTTGCTGCTTCGCTCGCTGCAAGGCTTGATGATGTACTTGCTGCTTCACTGGCTTCCAAGCTTGCCGATGTACTTGCTGCTTCACTTGCTGCAAGGCTTGATGACGTACTTGCTGCTTCACTCGCTGCGGTACTTGCTGATGTACTTGCGATCGTGCTGGCCTCGGTACTTGCTACAGTACTTGCCGCCTCACTTGCTGCGGTACTTGCTGATGTACTTGCTGCTTCACTCGCTGCAAGGCTTGATGATGTACTCGCTGCTTCACTGGCTTCCAAGCTTGCCGATGTACTTGCTGCTTCGCTTGCTTCCAAGCTTGCCGATGTACTTGCTGCCTCACTTGCACTTGCAATCTCACTTGCTATCTTACTATCTGATGCACTAGCTGACTCGCTAGTTGCTTTGCTCTCTGATGCACTTTCACTTGCAACTGCACTTACAGCTTCTGATGCCTGCTGTGATTCACTTCTGCTTTCTGATCTTGAGGCACTGGTGCTATTCTTCAAGCTCTCGCTTTCTTTAACACGTGCAGCTTCACTTAAAGAATCAAGTGTAGAAGTAAACTCCTCTTTAACATAGGACGTTTTATCAAACATGAGAATAACAGATCCCTTTTTATTTCCACCTGATAAATCATCACTCCCCGGATTCTCCGGCACAAAGTATATGTACTCTCCACTCTTATGAACATTGCCATCTTCATCAAGTTCCGGATTCTTCTTTAATACGACCATTCTTTTACTATCCTGATCTGTAGGATTACCGGAATTAACAAACTGATCCTTGGAATTTACCTGTGATGTATCATAATACTCTGTATGTTCCACTCCTGCTTTATCTTTATATGTTACGCTAAAGTAGTGATCTTCATAGTTAACCGTATTAGTACCCGGTGTTTTGGGCTTAATTGTTGTCTGGTTTCTAAGGAATGTGATGTCCGTTGCTCCATCCAAAACAAGAGCATTGGTTATCCATGTCTTTGCGATTGCCTTTATCTGATCCCATGTTTTAACATTGAAAACCAGTTTATTAGATGTGTTATAGTTATCCAGATACTCCTGCTTAATAACATCATTGTTATAAAGAGCGGCATCCATTTCTGTCTGATAATCAGCCAGTGATTCGCTCTCATAAATCGACAATGATTCTGCTTCAGATATGCTTGTTGAGGTAGATAACGATTCTTCCTCATTCTCACCATTCTCGTTTGCAGGAATCGAAGCCATCATAGCACGCATTCCGCCACCGACGATTGTCATAGTTTGAAATTCTATTGTTTCAGAACCCATTTCATCAACAGCATCGCTTGTTATCTCATCTTCCACAACTGCTTCAGAAGTAAGATCTTCATCCTGTGTCGCATCGCTGGTTTCAGGATTTTCAGCCTCTGCTCCGTCATTATTGGATTCCTGATCTATATTCTGCTCGACTTCGTTTTCGGATGATTCCCCTTCCTGATCCTGTATAACATTTTCTGATTCAGATGTTTCATTAGAAGTTAATTCATCGCCTGTTCCATTCTGTTCATTTGTAGACTCATCCACATCTTCAGTAACCGACTCAGATTCTGACTCGGTTGTTGATTCCCCCTGTTCAAGTTGGCTTTCGGCAGTAGTATCACTTTCTTCATCCAGTTCAGCCGCATATACCATGTCAGCGTCTGTCATGAAGCTGGCTCCGCCGAGTGCTACTCCGGCAGTAACTACACCTTTAATTATTTTGTCCACTTTCTTCTTTTTCATATTGGTACCTCGTTTATTCCAAATTTCATTCCAATTATGTTCTTTTTTATATATTCTATTATTCTTAAGAAATCTTAACATTTGAAGTGTAATAGATCTTGATTAAACCTTAACATTTCTTAAGATTTGTAGCAATGTCATAATGCACAAATTTTATATGTATATTATGGTACTTTAGTACCAAACGTCACATGCCATTCTTCCATTTTATAACATATGCATTTATAATATAATACATAGCTTATTAAGCTTATATATTCAGCTATTACGAGGAAGGTCATATGGCTAGCAAAGTGTTTTCTTCAATTATTATAGCGAGTATGTCCGCACTCCTTGTCGCATGCGGTTCAGACGGGAGTTCTGAAAGCATGCCTGTACTTGATAAGTCAGTCACAGCCGCTTCAGAAGAGCCGGCTACATCATCCGAGCCTTCATCCAAGGGCAGTCGTGATAATACCATCTCATGTCTTGTTCCAAAAGCAAGCGGAACGCAGACAATCGGAACAGATACCGTAACTATAGATATTTCCAATACATCCGATGGTTACATCTGTGTGAAATATACAGGTGATGCCTCTCGAACACGTATCATGCTCACAACTCCGGATGATACAGCATATACCTACGACCTTACCAAGAACGTGTCTGACACATTTCCCCTCACAGGAGGTCCCGGTACTTATAATGTCGGTATATATGAACTTATCAGTGGAAACGACTATTCCGTGTTATTTTGTGAAGATTTCTCTATAGATAATATCGACGAATATGCCCCTTATCTTTATCCCAACCAGTATGTTAATTTTGATGAAAACAGCAAAACAGTAGAACTAGCCAGCGAACTGGTCAGTCCTGCAAATAATGATGCCGAAGCAATATCTTTGGTATATAATTATGTGATAAGCAATATCACATATGATCACGAAAAAGCCGAAAATGTAGAGTCTACCTATGTACCCGATGTGGACAAGGTCCTCTCATCCGGTAAAGGCATATGCTTTGATTATGCTTCTTTAATGGCTGCAATGCTAAGAAGCCAAGGCATACCAACAAGACTTGAGATCGGATATGCAGGAGATGCATATCACGCATGGATATCTACATATATAAAAGATGTGGGATGGGTTAACGGTATGATCAAATTTGACGGTATCAACTGGGAACTGATGGATCCTACATTTGCAGCAAATATGTCAGAGAACAGTCTTAAGTCCTTCATAGGTGAAGGCGATAATTACGTTACAAAATATATGTATTGAGGGAATGGTTCTTTTTAGAAAATGAAAAACACAAAACAAAAACTACTTTCAAAACAGGAAATAGCTGCATTCTGTGACCAGATGGCCATGATAATCAAGGCCGGAATAACACCTAAAGACGGTCTTGAACTTATGCTCTCAGACACAAAAGACGCCGCTACAAAGGAAGTGCTGGAAGAATTGTTGAAGTACAGCCGTTTAGGAGAAAACTTCTCCACTTGTATTAAAAGCAGCGGCTATTTCCCGACATATGTTATAAACATGATCGCACTTGGTGAAGAGACAGGACAGCTCGATGATGTCCTTGTTGCTCTTTGTCATTATTATGAACATGAAGAATATATATCAGACAACATAAGAAGCGCAGTTACTTATCCCGTTGTCATGATAGTTATGATGTTACTGATAATAATCATTCTTGTCACCAAGGTACTTCCGCTCTTCAATCAAGTTTTTTCTCAGCTTGGTACACAGATGAGCGGATTTGCAGCTTCACTGTTATCGATCGGACAGGATATACAGACATACTCTTTTGCATTTGTGATTGTGGTAGTAGCACTGATGGTGCTGTTCTTCGTCATTTCAAAGACCGATGACGGAAGAAAACTGCGTAACAAGTTTTTGACTGCTTTCCCTCCAACGAGAGCATTCCAAAGAGATATAGCATACGGAAGATTTGCACGAGGCATGTCTTTAACACTTGCAAGCGGAATGAAGATCTACACAGCTCTGGATCTTACAGATGAACTTGTAGAACACAAGGAAGTAAGACAGCAGATAGAAGATCTTAAACAGCATATAGTAGACGGAAGCAACTTCTCCGAAGCACTTAACAAAGCTGGCATATTTAATCATTTGTATTCACGAATGATATTTGTCGGCGTTAAATCCGGAAATGTTGATGTCGTTCTTGATAAGATAGCTACATATTATGAGGAAGATACTGACAGAAGACTGAATAATTTCATCAGCATCATAGAACCCACATTGGTAATATCTCTTTCTCTGATAGTCGGAATGATCCTTCTTTCTGTAATACTCCCGCTTATGGGTATAATGTCAGGTCTGGGATGATCGAAAGGATAGTTATATGAATCGTTTCACCAAAAAGAAAAGATTCAAATTCAATACGATTTACGCAGGTATCCTTTTATTTATTGCATGTATTACAGTCTTTATGCTGGGTGTACGTTTTATGGACACCGGAAACGGTGACAGACAGGAGCAGGCATTAAGAAATGCAATGGAAAGAGATGTCATGCATTGCTATGCGCTCGAAGGTTTCTATCCTCCATCTCTTGAATACATAGAGACTCATTACGGGCTTTCATATGATACATCTGTCTATATAATCGATTATCAACCCATAGGTAATAACATATATCCAAACTATACGATCATAAGGAAGGGCAACGTTAAATGATGCGACAGATAGAGAACAAACACATAGTCGACACGCTGTTCGTCCTTACACTTTTTGCTGTCTTCGCGATCTGCTCCATGCTTCTGATCGCATTTGGAGCAAATATCTACAGAAAAACCGTAGATAATTATGAAGAGCACTTCAACATATCAACTTCAGCTTCATATATCACTGAGAAAGTAAGACAAAGCGACAACTCGGGTGCTATGGATATCATTGAATTTGGCGATGATAATGCCTTGCGTATATCAAGCACATATAATGACATCGATTACTATACCTATATATATATGGATAACGGATATCTTAAGGAACTCTATGCAAAAGCAGAAAGCAAATTGAGTCCCAAAGCCGGGAAAAAGCTTCTGCCTATCATTTCATTCAGTGTTACCGATGCCGAAAACGGAATGTATAGATACAGCATCACAGATATATACGGATCCACCATGGTTGTTAATATATCATCCAAGTGTGACTGACAGGGGAGCAAAATGCATAAATCCAAAGCAGGTCTGTTCCTTATGGAACTACTAATCGCATTATTGTTTTTTGCCATAGCAGGGGCTGTATGCCTCTCTCTTTTTGTTGGTGCGCATAACACAAATACAAACAGCAGGCATCTTGGTCACGCCTCTGTTTTACTTTCCAACTATTCGGAGTGGTTCTACAGCTGTGATCCTGACGATATACGTACTGAGGTCACATATTATGATGACACTCTAAAGCAGTGTGATCCTTCTTTTGCTTCATATTGTATAAGTTCAAATGTCTCAAAAGACGATGACTTTATAAGATCATCCGTTTCCATTTCAGACACAAAAAAAGAAAAAACATATCTTGAGATGGAGATCAAGCGCTATGAAAGGAGGTCTAAAGCCGATGTCAGCAAAGACTAATCGAGTAAATCTGAATCTTGGGACCTCTTCACTGCTTCTCATATTCGTTGTATTAAGTCTCGTCAGTTTTGCTGTCCTTTCATTATCTTCTGCGCTGGCAGACAAAAAACTGACTGACAAGTCCGTTGAAAAAAATGTAGCATATTATGAGGCATGCAACGAAGCACATGAAAGACTGTCAAAAATAGATAAGGAATTCATGGATATATATGCTTCTTCACACGATGAAGCATCCTATATAGAAAAATGTCTGTCTGTCGATTCCGAGATCCTCATACCCGTTACTGATTATCAGGGCCTTGAAGTTATAGTAGAACCCACATATCCTGTATCGGATTCAGATAACTTTTTCAAGATCAGCTCATGGAAACTGGTATATATTTCCCAGCCGGAGATCGATTTTAGTGTAGATGTGGTCAAATAACAATTACTCGTGATCTTTGTACATACTAAAAGGGAGTCCAATCGGACTCCCTTAAATCATGTCTTATTAAACTTCTTCGGTTTCAGAAACTTCTACTTCAACCTCTTCGACTTCTTCTACAACATCCTCAACATCTTCATCAATGTCATAAGATTCTTCCTTTATTGCAGCTTCAAGAGCTTTCTTAGCCTCGATTGCTGCTGCAAGTCTGTCATCAGTTGATAGCTTAACATCTCTGTAACGTTTCATACCTGTACCTGCAGGTATCAGTTTACCGATGATTACATTTTCCTTAAGACCGATAAGTGGATCTACCTTACCCTTGATAGCAGCTTCGGTAAGAACCTTAGTAGTCTCCTGGAATGATGCTGCTGAAAGGAATGAGTTGGTAGCCAGAGCCGCTTTGGTGATACCAAGCATGATCTGTGTACCGGTAGCTTCTTCCTTGCCTTCAGCTCTTAATCTCTCATTGATCTCCTCGAACTCAAGAACATCAACAAGTGTTCCGGGAAGGAATTCTGCATCACCGTTCTCCTCTACTCTTACTTTCTTAAGCATCTGTCTAACGATAACTTCGATATGCTTATCTGCTATATCAACACCCTGAAGTCTGTATACACGCTGTACTTCACGAAGCATATAATCCTGAGCTGCTCTTATTCCCTTGATCTTAAGAAGATCATGAGGGTTAACAGAACCTTCTGTAAGCTCATCACCTGCTTCAAGTACTGTTCCGTCAAGAACCTTTATACGTGATCCGTAAGGGATAAGGTATGTCTTAGACTCACCTGTCTCATCATTTGTGATGATGATCTCACGCTTCTTCTTTGTATCCTTGATGGTTGCTGTTCCGCCGAACTCAGCGATGATAGCAAGTCCCTTGGGCTTACGAGCTTCAAACAACTCTTCTACTCTGGGAAGACCCTGAGTGATATCATCACCGGCAACACCACCGGTATGGAATGTTCTCATGGTAAGCTGTGTACCGGGTTCACCGATTGACTGAGCAGCTATGATACCTACTGCCTCACCTACCTGAACTGCTTCACCGGTCGCCATGTTTGCACCGTAACATTTAGCACAGATACCGTCTTTTGAATGACATGTAAGTATTGTACGTATCTTTACAGCTGCATCTTTTCTAAGTTCACCGTCTACTGTATAAGGTACTTTCTCACCATTCTTCTTAACTTCAACACCAGTAGAAAGGATCTTTGCTGCTCTTGAAGGTGTTATCATATGATTACGCTTAACGATAACATTACCTTCTGTATCTTCGATGGTATCACATGCATATCTGCCTGTTATTCTGTCCTTAAGGCTTTCGATGGTCTCCTTACCGTCCATGAATGCCTTAACAGTCATACCATATATCTCTTCCTTGCCTTCACAGCAGTCTTTCTCACGGATGATAAGTTCCTGTGATACGTCTACCATACGTCTAGTAAGGTAACCGGAGTCGGCTGTACGAAGAGCTGTATCTGAAAGACCTTTACGAGCACCATGCGCTGACATGAAATACTCAAGAACGTCAAGACCTTCACGGAAGTTTGACTTGATAGGCAACTCGATGGTCCTACCTGTTGTATCAGCCATAAGTCCACGCATACCTGCAAGCTGCTTGATCTGCTGGTTGGAACCACGGGCTCCGGAATCAGCCATCATGAAGATATTGTTATACTTATCAAGACCGTCAAGCAGAACTTTTGTAAGCTGAGCATCAGTCTCGTTCCAAGTCTCAACTACTGCACGATATCTCTCTTCTTCAGTTATAAGACCACGTCTGTAGTTCTTAGCGATCTTATCAACAGTCTCCTGAGCTGCATCAAGCATAGCCTGCTTCTGCTCCGGAACCGTCATATCTGAAATAGAAACCGTCATGGCTGCTCTGGTAGAATACTTATAACCGGTAGCCTTTATGTTATCAAGAACTTCTGCGGTAACAGAAGCGCCGTGTGTATTGATTACTTTTTCAAGTATCTGCTTAAGGCCCTTCTTACCTACATGGAAATCTACTTCAAGCTTAAGCTTGTTCTCAGGCTTTGTTCTGTCTACAAATCCAAGATCCTGAGGAAGGATCTCATTGAAAATGAATCTTCCGAGTGTAGACTCAACTATATCTGTAACCTCTTCTCCATCTATTGTCTTGGTAACTCTTACCTTGATACGTGAATGAAGAGTACATGCCTTGTTCTCATATGCGAGGATAGCTTCGTTAAGGTTCTTATAAAATCTTCCTTCACCTGCTACAGGAGTAGCATCTCCTACGCTGGTACCTCTCTCCTGTGTAAGATAGTAGATACCAAGGACCATATCCTGTGAAGGAACGGCAACAGGACCACCATCCGAAGGCTTAAGGAGGTTATTGGGAGATAACAGAAGGAATCTGCACTCTGCCTGCGCCTCAACTGAAAGCGGAAGATGTACTGCCATCTGGTCACCATCGAAGTCGGCATTAAAAGCTGTACATACGAGAGGATGAAGCTTGATAGCCTTACCTTCTACAAGAATGGGCTCGAATGCCTGAATACCAAGTCTGTGCAATGTAGGAGCACGGTTAAGCATAACAGGATGCTCTGCAATAACTTCCTCAAGCACATCCCATACGCTTGTATCAAGTCTCTCAACAAGCTTCTTTGCATTCTTGATATTCTGTGATATACCTCTGCCAACAAGTTCCTTCATAACGAAGGGCTTGAAGAGCTCGATAGCCATTTCCTTGGGAAGACCGCACTGATATATCTTAAGTTCGGGACCAACGACGATAACCGAACGTCCTGAATAGTCTACTCGCTTACCCAACAGGTTCTGACGGAAACGACCGCCCTTACCTTTTAACATATCTGACAGAGACTTAAGTGCTCTGTTACCGGGTCCTGTTACAGGTCTGCCTCTTCTGCCGTTATCGATAAGTGCGTCAACAGCTTCCTGAAGCATACGCTTCTCATTTCTTACAATGATATCAGGCGCACCGAGTTCCAAAAGTCTCTTAAGACGATTGTTTCTGTTTATTATACGTCTGTAAAGATCGTTAAGATCACTTGTTGCAAATCTGCCACCGTCAAGCTGTACCATGGGACGAAGATCCGGAGGGATTACCGGTATGGCATCCATTATCATCCATGAAGGCTTGTTTCCCGAACCACGGAATGCTTCAACAACTTCAAGTCTCTTGATGATCTTTGCACGCTTCTGACCTGTAGACTCCTTAAGAGCAGCCTTAAGCTCATCGCCCTCAGCGTCAAGATCTATTGCTTCAAGCAATTCCTTGATAGCTTCAGCACCCATTCCTACACGGAACTTGTTGCCATATTCTTCTCTTGCATCTCCATATTCTTTCTCGGTAAGGATCTGCTTATATTCCAGCTTGGTATCAGCCGGATCAAGTACTATGTATGCTGCAAAGTACAGCACCTTCTCAAGCACTCTGGGTGAAAGGTCAAGGATGAGTCCCATTCTGCTGGGGATACCCTTGAAATACCAAATATGAGAGACAGGAGCAGCAAGCTCTATGTGTCCCATACGTTCTCTACGAACATTTGCCTTTGTAACCTCTACGCCACAACGATCACAGATAACACCCTTGTAACGTATCTTTTTATACTTACCACAATGACACTCCCAATCCTTTGAGGGACCAAATATTCTCTCACAGAACAAACCTTCCTTCTCAGGCTTAAGAGTTCTATAGTTGATAGTCTCGGGCTTGGTTACCTCGCCCTTTGACCACTCTCTGATCTTTTCAGGTGAAGCGAGACCAATCTTAATGGCATCAAATGTCATCGGCTGGTATCCTTCTTGTTTCATATCTGGCATTGTTTTGCTCTCCTTATCAGTTTATCAGTTATTACTCGTCAAAGCTCTCTACGAATTCGTCCGGTTCTGCATCAAAATCACCTTCATACTCATCTTCGAATTCGCTGTTTACGAGTTCACCGCTCTCTTCATCAAATTCCTGCTGCTGATAACCATGTGCCGAGAAATCCTCATCTCCACGGTTGAAGTTGCGATCATCATTCATGAATCTGAAATCTGTATCTGTGTAGTCAACCGATTCCATGATCTGAACTTCCGTATTGTCTTCACGGAGTACTCTCACATCAAGTCCGAGTGACTGCAACTCTTTCAGCAATACCTTGAATGATTCAGGTATACCTGCTTCAGGGATATTGTCTCCCTTAATGATAGCTTCATATGTCTTAACACGTCCGATAACATCATCGGATTTAACTGTAAGGATCTCCTGAAGTGTGTATGATGCACCATATGCCTCAAGAGCCCAAACTTCCATTTCACCGAAACGCTGTCCACCGAACTGTGCCTTACCACCGAGAGGCTGCTGTGTTACAAGCGAGTAAGGACCGGTTGAACGTGCATGTATCTTATCATCTACCAGATGGTGGAGCTTCAGGTAATGCATGTGACCTATTGTAACAGGGCTGTCAAAATACTCTCCTGTTCTACCGTCACGAAGTCTTACCTTACCGTCTCTTGAAAGCGGTACGCCCTTCCAGAGTTTTCTATGCTCAAGATTCTCTGCAAGATAGTCAAGTACTTCAGGGAGAAGCTCTTCTCCATGTATGCCCTTGAACGTATCTCCGTTCCAGTCTTTTCCGTCTGCCGTTACCTTTATATCATCAGCCTTCCATTTTGCTGCTTCTTCATCATCAAAAGGAAGATTTACATAGTCATTGGCAAGATCAAGAGTATCCATGATATCTTTTTCGTTCGCACCGTCAAAGACAGGTGTTGCAACGTTGAATCCAAGTGCCTTTGCAGCAAGGCTTAAGTGGATCTCAAGGACCTGACCGATATTCATACGGCTTGGAACGCCCAAAGGATTAAGTACGATATCGAGCGGACGTCCGTTAGGAAGATAAGGCATATCCTCTACAGGCAATACACGGGAAACAACACCCTTGTTACCATGACGACCTGCCATCTTATCACCGACGGATATCTTTCTCTTCTGAGCTATATAAATTCTAACGGCTTGGTTCACACCGGGTGAAAGCTCATCGCCGTTTTCTCTTGTAAATACTTTAGCATCAACAACGATACCGTATTCTCCGTGAGGAACTTTAAGAGATGTATCTCTTACTTCTCTAGCCTTCTCACCGAAGATCGCACGAAGAAGTCTTTCTTCTGCAGTAAGCTCTGTCTCACCCTTAGGTGTAACCTTACCTACAAGGATATCTCCTGCACGAACCTCTGCACCTATACGAATGATTCCTCTGTCATCAAGATCCTTAAGAGCATCTTCTCCGACACCGGGAACATCGCGTGTGATCTCTTCGGGTCCGAGCTTTGTATCTCTTGCTTCTGCTTCATATTCTTCTATATGAACTGATGTATATACATCATCCTGAACAAGTCTCTCGCTTAAAAGAACAGCATCCTCGTAGTTGTAACCTTCCCAGGTCATGAATCCGATAAGCGGGTTCTTACCGAGAGCAAGTTCACCTTCGCTTGTTGAAGGACCGTCAGCGATAACCTGACCTTCTTCAACATGGTCACCCTTTACAACTATGGGCTTCTGGTTATAGCAGTTAGACTGGTTACTTCTTGAGAACTTAGATAACTTATATGTCATCTTCTCGCCATCATCTGCCGTAACGTTTATAAGATCGGATGCAACGTATGTTACTGTTCCGGGTTTTGTAGCAACCACACAGACACCAGAATCGACTGCTGCCTTGTTCTCAATACCTGTACCTACAACGGGTGCTTCCGTCATAAGAAGCGGAACCGCCTGACGCTGCATGTTTGAACCCATGAGGGCACGGTTAGCATCATCGTTCTCAAGGAACGGGATAAGAGCCGTAGCAACAGAGAATACCATCTTAGGAGATACATCCATGTAATCAAACATGGTCTTGGGATACTCCTGTGTCTCATCTTTATAACGACCTGATACGGAATTTCTGACGAAATGCCCTTCAGCATCAAGCTGCTCATTAGCCTGAGCTACATGATAATTATCTTCCTCATCCGCTGTCATGTAGATAACTTCTTCTGTTACACGCGGATTCTCCGGATCAGTCTTGTCTATCTTACGATAAGGTGCCTCAACAAATCCGTACTCATTGATCCTTGCATAGGAAGCAAGCGAGTTGATAAGACCGATGTTGGGACCTTCAGGTGTCTCGATAGGACACATTCTTCCGTAATGAGAATAGTGTACGTCTCGTACCTCGAATCCGGCACGATCTCTTGAAAGACCACCGGGACCGAGTGCTGAAAGACGACGCTTATGAGTCAGCTCACCAAGAGGGTTGTTCTGATCCATGAACTGTGACAACTGTGAAGATCCGAAGAATTCCTTGACAGCTGCCTGAACGGGCTTAATATTGATAAGCTGCTGAGCTGATACATCCTCGGTATCGTGTGTTGTCATACGTTCTCTGACAACTCTTTCAAGTCTGCTCAAACCTATACGATACTGGTTCTGGAGAAGCTCTCCGACCGCACGTATACGTCTGTTTCCAAGGTGATCAATATCATCTTTATTTCCGATTCCATACTCAAGATGGATATTGTAGTTAATTGAAGCAATTATATCTTCCTTAGTTATGTGCTTGGGAATAAGCTCATGGATATTCTTCTGAATAGCTTCAGCAAGGGATCTTGCATCATCACCGAACTCTTCAATGAGTTTTTCAAGCACAGGATAATAAACCAATTCCGTTACGCCAAGCTCCTTGGGCTTGCATTCAACGAAGTTAGTTATATCGACCATAAGGTTTGAAAGAACTTTGACATTCTTCTCTTCGGTCTGTATGTAAACGTAAGGTGTTGCCGAATTCTGGATTGTATCGGCAAGTTCACGTGTTACTTTCGTTCCCTTTTCAGCTATAACCTCACCAGTATTGATATCGATAACGTCTTCAGCAAGGATCTGATCTTTGATACGGTTTCTGAACATCAGCTTCTTGTTGAACTTATATCTTCCGACCTTGGCAAGATCATATCTTCTCGGATCAAAGAACATTGCCGTTATAAGGCTTTCAGCGCTTTCAACGCTTAAAGGTTCGCCGGGACGGATCTTCTTATATAATTCAAGAAGACCTTCCTGATAATTTGTAGCAACATCCTTTCCGAAGCTGGCTTCGATCTTAGGCTCGTCGCCAAACAGCTCTCTGATCTCATCATTAGAGCCGATGCCGAGTGCTCTGATAAGTACGGTGATCGGAACCTTACGGGTTCTGTCTACACGAACATAGAAAACATCGTTAGAATCCGTCTCATACTCAAGCCATGCACCTCTGTTGGGGATAACCTGACATGAATACAGTTTCTTACCAAGCTTATCATGAGCTATATCATAATATATGCCGGGTGAACGTACTAACTGGCTGACGATTACACGCTCCGCACCATTTATAACAAAGGTACCGGTCTTCGTCATAAGCGGAAGATCACCCATGAATATCTCATGTTCACTGATCTCATCCTTATCCTTATTGAAAAGGCGCACTTTAACCTTAAGAGGAGCAGCATATGTTGCATCTCTTTCCTTGCACTTCTCAATAGAATACTTAACATCATCCTCACACAGTTCGAAATCCACAAACTCAAGACTGAGATGTCCGCTGTAATCCGCGATAGGAGAAATATCGTCGAAGACTTCTTTCAAACCTTCTTCAAGAAACCAGCGATAAGAATCTTTCTGGACTTCAATGAGGTTTGGCATCTCCAAAACTTCTTTCTGACGTGAGTAACTCATACGCATCTTTTTCGTATGCAAAGAAGGACGTATTCTGTTCTTTTCCATTGACAATTCACCCCGTTCTATAATTTTAGACACTACTTTCGTGCATAGCACACCACAATAGTGCATCATCCATAATACTACAAATCAATTTTTGATGTCAAGGACTATTTTTCTATTTAAGAAACTTTTAATAGAGTCCCTTAAAAAGCAAAATCCCGGAAGTTTTTCAACCTCCGGGAATAAGTGTCATGCCAATTACTTAAGTGTAACCTTAGCGCCTTCTGCCTCGAGCTTTGTCTTGATGTCTTCAGCTTCAGCCTTAGCTGCTGCTTCCTTGATAACCTTGGGAGCTGCATCAACAAGATCCTTAGCTTCCTTAAGTCCAAGACCTGTAGCTTCACGTACAACCTTGATAACCTTAACTTTGTTAGGACCTACTTCTGTAAGTTCTACATCGAACTCGTCCTTCTCCTCAGCTGCTGCTGCGCCTGCGCCAGCACCTGCTGCTGCAACTACAACGCCTGCTGCTGCAGATACGCCAAACTCTTCTTCACATGCCTTTACAAGGTCATTTAACTCTAATACTGTTAACTCTTTGATAGCATCAATGATTTCTGCTGTTGATAACTTTGCCATTGTTATGACTCCTTTCATATACTCGTAGATATATCTACATTTAGTTAATAATCTTTTTTACGCTTCAACATTAGCTTCTTCAGCCGGTGCTTCTGCTACTGCTTCTTCTGCTGCAGGTGCTGCTGCCTCTTCGGCGGGTGCTGCTTCTGCTGCAGGTGCTTCTGCTACTGCTTCTTCAACTGCGGGAGCTTCTTCAGCCTTTTCTTCCTTAGCGGGTACTTCTGATGCACCGCCTTTTTCAGCAAGCTGATTCATGCAACGAGCGAAGTTTGCGATAGGTGACTGGATAGATCCAAGGAATTTTGAAAGAAGTTCTTCCCTGCTAGGTATCTCAGCTATAGCCTGCATACCCTGTGCATCATAGAACTGACCTTCAACAACGCCTGCTTTGATCTCAAGTGCCTTCGCTGTCTTAGCAAACTTTGCGATAACTCTTGCGGGAGCTGTTGCATCCGTTGTGGAAATAGCAGCTGCGCTGGGTCCCTCAAGGAAAGGAGCCAATGCTTCAAAATCCGTTCCCTTGAAAGCAAAGTTCATCATAGTGTTCTTGTAAACCTTGTAGGTAACTCCTGCTTCACGAAGTTCCTTACGAAGCTGTGTATCCTGAGCAACTGTAAGTCCGCGATAATCAACGAGCACAACTGACTGTGCATCCTTGACTGCAGCAGAAATCTCTTCTACTATAGGCTGTTTGATCTCAACCTTTGCCATTTTCTTTACCTCCTGTTAGATTTGATGAGCCGAAAGGGTTTTCGTCCACAAAACTAAAAAGAAAACCCTTCTGCCAAAGCAGAAGGGTAACATGCATTTTAATATGACGTTCCTCTCCTCGGCAGGCGAATACGTTAGAGGATCTTAAGATCCTACCTGCTGTCTTCGGCATAGTCTCACGACGTTGCCTATGTTATCACGTATTCATTGTGCCTGTCAAGTATTATTTTATCGTTATCCAATCGGATTTCCGCATGACATGCAGAACTTTGCTCCGTCAACAAGTTCCTGTCCGCATTTGGGGCAGAAAGCTTTTGCCGAACTTTGCGGCATGATGAGTTTTTCCGCATCATCCATATTTATACCGCATGCCGTACATTTTAGTGCAAGCTTTTCCTGTTCAGCTCCGCAGTTGGGACAGATTCGCATGCCTTTTAACAGTGCCTGCTCTCTCTTGTCCTTTTCATATTCTTTTCTGTTTGCATCGATAGCGCTTACAACATCGGGACATAAACTCTTTGCTTCATTATAATGCTGCGTATACAGAGTTTCCGCAAGTCTCTTTAACTGCTCGTTGTAATCTCTCTCGAGTTCCTTTAAATGAACTGTTACTTTCGCAAGTCCGCCGGCATCCGTTGCTTTCTGTGTAAGATCCCTGCTTGCGCTGGCTATCGATTCTTTTGCTTTATTAAAGAAATCCATATTTCCTCCTAGTTAGCGGTAAATATCTTTCCGCAGTAATCACATTCAACAGTTGCTCCCCTGGGTGCTGCCATCGTTCCTCCACATCCGGGACAGGTGGCCGTTACAGTAGGGTTCGCTGCAGCGGCAGCCCCTTCGATCAATCCTCCGATGATTCCCTGTGCTGTAGGCTGTTGCTCTATCTGAGGCATATCTATGCATCTTGAGAGTTCATTTATGGATGCCCCCTTAAACGTTCCCTTTGATATTAGCGTCTGAATATCGCCCTTTACCACATCATATGACATGTTCATCGTACTTGAGATCGTATCCAAGCTGTAGATCTTCTGATTAGCGATAAGATCGATATATCCTTTGTATCTTTCTACTTTCTTCTTATTCTTCTGTGCGTAATATATCAGTGCAGCTCCGCCTGCTGTATAGAACAGTCCGGCCAAAAAACTGTTAGAGAACGATGACAGACCTGCCAGTATCAGTATAACGCCGATTATCATGCAAACCTTAGTAGTGGTCGAACCGTCAAACATGTTCTGCTTTGACGAATTGACTCTTGCTATCAAAAGGGCTATACCTATAGGCCAGCATACGATGAAAGCTATGACAATGACCCAAGTGTTAAACCAGATCGGCTGTTGATTGTTATTCATATCCTTTATCCTCCTCTAAAAGCCGGTCTTGCATGCCAGCTTTGCTTTTCTAACACCCGCAAGCTTTTCGATATCCTTGCAGACAGAAACTATCTCTTCTTCATTTCCCTGTTCGATTATCCCGTCAAGTTTCTCGATAGCTTCAAGTATCGAAGTCTCCACATCCTGAACCTCAGGTGAACTAACCGTCTGTCCTGATGCCAGTGAATCATATGCATGCTCCACAGTTTTTTTATACGGAGCATCATAAGGCACTTTTGACATCGCATTTTTCATGCACTGTAAAGTAAACTTGAAATTTGCTATATCCTTGCCTCTTATCTCCTGTTGCTGCGTAATAAACTCATTCTCCGCTTTTGCAAGGAAGAAAACAACTATGAATATGACAAATATTATCACATGTACAAGAGCTACTTTTTTCACAAGGATATCCGGGATGAATACCATTCTGAAAGCTGCAACGAGTGCGACTACCACATATACTGACGCATAAGTTGACAGTGTCATTCCAAGAAAACGTTTTTCCGCAGAAGCAACACCTATGATAACCAGTGAGGCAAGCACTACCGCAACCATGGCAAATATCAGGTTCACCCAGAATACCATGTTATATTTTGTTGCAAAGAGGAACATGCATACTGCTGTTGCAACGAGTACAACCAGCGATATCATCATCTTATATGCTCTTTTCATAACAATCCCCCTATTCTACTCTTGTTCCGCATCTTCCGCAGAACTTCATTCCATCAGGTATCTCTGCTCCGCACTGTGCGCATACTCTGGGGCCTGCCGCAACAGGTGTACCGCACTGACCGCAGAATTTCATTCCATCAGGTATCTCTGCTCCGCAGTTGGCACATACTTTTTTCGGAGTATCAAGCGGATTTCCGCATGATCCGCAAAACTTCATATTTTCAGGAACCGATGCATTACACTTTGGACAGATCTTTACTCCTGTAGGATTTCCCTGTACAGGATTTGACAGTCCAACTCCTCCGTTTCCGTCAGAGAACATATCACCCATCATCGATTTTGCTATATTTCCCATGGCAAGACCCATTCCGAGGCCCATTCCGGCACCGGCAAACTCACCGCCATTTCCTTCGTTCTTTGCCATACTCTTTAATATCTCAGCTTCTTCCTGTCTAGCCCAGCCGTTATTGCCGTCCTGATCACGTATCTTCATACGCTCGTAATCAGCCTGTGCAGCCTGACCTGAAACGTATCTGTCAGCCTCGGCCTTTTCTCTGCTCAAGCCGTACTTCATACGTTCATCCTCTATGTTCTGCTGACGTTCGAACATCCTCTCCTGACGTTCTCTTCTCATCCTTGTAATGGACTTAAGATTCTCATCGTCAACAACACCGATATTTTCTATATAGAAGTTGACCAACTCAACGCCGTACTCATCAAGTACCGGCTGAAGGGTGTTTGCAAGCGTGTCTGCCAGAAGTTTCTTTCTGTTACATACAACGATTATCTCCTCAGTAGATGAAGTAAGATATGCAGCAAGTTCATCTGAGATATTCTGTATGAAAGCAGTCCTGAAATTCTTAACCAGGTCATCATCGCTTGCTGATCTGTTTGCCCCAACCATCTTAAGGAAGAATTTCTTTCCATCCTTTATCCTTATGGTATATGCCCCTCTTGCCTGAACATGCAGGTATGTCTGCCAGAAAGGATCCAGTATATTTATGGGTTCGCTCGTTCCCCATTTCTTTTCCGGATGATCCTGCTTACTGATATAATATATCTTACAGTTGTATGCACTGACACCGCCTGTCATCAGGGTTGACTTCAGTGACGTGAGGAACGGGAAGTTCTCTGTGGTCAGAGTGTACTTGCCTCCCTGAAAAGTCTCCTCAACGATACCATCCTTCATGAAAAGCGCTTCTTCATACTCAGCAACTATGAGCTGAGATCCGTTATTGAAATCCTCGCACGGTACTTTATAGCATAGCATGCTTCCCATGGACTCATTCTTTATGACATTCATAATAGGTTTCAAAGCCATGATCTGATCCTCTTTTCATTAATTTTAGGGTAAACATTTACTATAATATATTACCACAAAGAAATATCTCATACAAACAAAAAACCTTCCGATTTCTCGGAAGGTTTCAATGTTTAAATATTAATACTTAGCAACAGATACCCTTACGCCAGGTCCCATTGTGCAAGCAAGAGTAACGCTCTTGATGTACTGACCCTTAAGTGCGCTGGGCTTAGCCTTAACGATAGCATCCATAAGTGCATTGTAGTTCTCTGTAAGCTTCTCTTCAGAGAATGAAGCCTTACCTACGGGTACATGAATGATGTTAGCCTTATCAAGTCTGTACTCGATCTTACCTGCTTTGATATCCTGAACAGCCTTGGTAACATCCATGGTAACTGTTCCGGCCTTCGGGTTGGGCATGAGTCCCTTAGGACCAAGTACCTTACCGAGACGACCAACAACGCCCATCATGTCAGGTGTTGCTACTACTACGTCGAAATCGAACCATCCGTCATTCTGGATTCTAGGGATGAGTTCGTCGCCGCCTACATAATCAGCTCCAGCTGCTTCTGCCTCATTGAGCTTGTCACCCTTAGCAAAAACAAGAACCTTAACAGTCTTACCTGTTCCGTTGGGCAGTACAACTGCTCCACGAACCTGCTGATCTGCGTGACGTCCGTCACATCCTGTACGGATATGAACTTCAACAGTCTCATCAAATTTAGCTGTTGCAGTCTTCTTTACAAGACCTATAGCCTCGTTTGCTTCATAAAAGTTGGCGCGGTCTACCAATTTAGCAGCTTCGCCGTATTTCTTTCCGTGTTTCATAATAAGCTTACCTCCTAAATCAGTCCTCTACCTTGATACCCATACTACGTGCTGTACCTGCTATCATGCTCATAGCTGCCTCGATAGATGCAGCATTGAGGTCAGGCATCTTTGTCTCTGCTATCTCGCGAAGCTTGTCCTTAGAGATAGTAGCAACCTTTGTCTTGTTCGGAACACCTGAACCAGACTTGATGTTGCATGCCTTCTTAAGAAGAACTGCTGCCGGAGGAGTCTTAGTTACAAAACTAAAACTTCTGTCCGAATAAACTGTGATAACAACGGGTATGATAACGTCGCCCTTATCTGCTGTTACCGCATTGAACTGCTTTGTGAAGTCAACGATGTTAACACCATGCTGACCCAGAGCAGGACCAACCGGCGGTGCAGGTGTTGCTTTGCCGGCAGGAATCTGTAATTTGATATAACCTTCTACTTTCTTTGCCATGATCGGCTCCTCCTATAATAATATATTGTGGTACGGGTTATAGGTGCCCTTCCACTGTTTCAATCGGCTTTAGCCGAAAGTTACCTATATATATCTTCTTACCTCTTCGAAACCTATCTCGACAGGTGTTTCTCTTCCGAAGAGTTCTACATTTATAGTTGCTGTCTGCTTGTTGTAATCTATACGCTGAACTGCTCCAACCGTATCCTTCCAAGCGCCTGCTACAACAACTATCATATCGCCTTCCTCGAAATCAATAGTAACATTGTCTGTCTTGATTCCAAGAGGCTTCATCTCAGCTTCCGTCAACGGTACCGGCTTGCTTCCGGGTCCTACGAATCCGGTAACACCACGTGTATTACGTACAACATACCATGTCTCATCGTTCATGACCATGTTTACAAGAACATATCCGGGGAACATCTTCTTCTGGACTGTTCTTTTTGATCCGTTCTTGACTTCCACTACATCCTGTAAAGGAACTCTGACCTCAAGTATCGTATCATGAAGATTACGATTTTCTATAGTCTTTTCAATATCAGCTTTAACCTTATTCTCATAGCCCGAGTATGTATGAACAACATACCACCTTGCTTCTGTCTCTGCCATACAGTCTCCTCACTATTTTACCAAGAAATTATTAACACCATACTTAACCGCTGCATCTATGATCGCGATGATGATGCCAACAACAACAGAGGTACACAATACTGCTATAGATTGTTTGATAAGATCTGCCCTTTCAGGCCAAGATATCTTTTTGAATTCAGTCTTTACGCCATCCCAGAAGCTTTCCTTCTGTTCATTCTTATCTGACATATACTGCTCCTTTCACCAACCAACCGGTAAGCCTTACTTTGTCTCTTTGTGAAGAGTATGAGTCTTGCAGAATCTGCAGTACTTCTTTGTCTCCATACGATCAGGATGAACCTTCTTATCCTTAGTCGTATTGTAGTTACGCTGCTTGCACTCTGTGCATGCCAATGTTATCTTGGTACGCATATTATTCACCTCCATGAATCTCGCACACGAGAATATTTTTTCAGTCCACAAAAAAAAGACCTGAGTCTTTTTGCTCAATCAATATAACATAACGGTATATGTCCCGTCAATCATAATTTTCATTTTTCCAAATATTTTCAGATCCACTACTTATATATAGTATAAACGCAAAAAAGAAAGAGCCATGACAACTCTTTCTTCATATTATATACTAAACTATGAATCTCTTAGCGTATACCGGATCAGCTTCTCCGAACTGTACAAGTCTCTGTACATCACTCTGCATGGTATGCATGCCCTGCTGGAATCCTGACTGGATCGCATTGTTGATCATGAAGGCTTTGTTCTCACGGATCATATTGGAAACCGCCGCATTGTTTATCATGATCTCAGTTGCGGCTACACGTCCGAAGCCATCGGCTCTCGGAAGAAGATGCTGTGTAACAATACCTCTTAAAACGTTTGCAAGCTGAATCCTTACTCTGTTCTGAGCATCAACGGGACATCCGTCGATTATACGCTCAACAGTCTGAGCGGCACTGGATGTATGAAGCGTTGCAAGCACGAGGTGACCGGTCTCAGCTGCCGTGATGGCTGCATTTATAGTCTCAAAGTCTCTCATCTCACCAACAAGTATGATGTCGGGGTCTTCTCTAAGCGCGCTTCTAAGTGCAACAGCGAAATCTTCAACATCCTTTCCAACTTCTCTCTGGTGGATCATTGCCTTTTTATGTTCATATATATACTCGATAGGATCTTCAACAGTTATTACATGCTTAGCGGTAGTAGCATTGATATGTTCGACCATCGATGCAAGCGTTGTAGACTTTCCGCTTCCTGTAGGTCCTGTTACAAGCACAAGTCCATTATACTCATCCGCAAGCTCAAGGATGGTATCGGGAAGCCCAAGCTCGGATATTGAAGGAATCTTACTGTTCAGAAGTCTGATGCTGGCAGCAAGGTGATTACGCTGATGGTAGATATTTATTCTTATACGGCTTCCGTCTTCCATCATGGAACCTACGTCCAGATCCTTACCCTTAAGTACAGTCTCTTTCTGCTCTTCATCCAAAAGCGAGAGAATGAGTGCCTCAGATTCAGTCAGTGTCGGAATATAATCCTCGGTTCCTTCCAGTATCTTCAATATACCATAGCGACGCACTGCCAAAGCTGTTCCTGCCGTGATATGAAGATCAGAGCAATCCTGCTTACGCGCCATTTGAAGCAAATAATTAATATCCATATCCTTATTCCTTTCCACATATTAATACAACTGTATTTCAATTTTACTCTATTTGTGAGAATTATTAAAGAAAAAAAAAATATTTTTAGAAAAATTATTGCTATTTGACAAGAACTGTGATACGATGAGCATGTAATACTGTCTATTACTATAGGCAAATTATAGTCAGAGCCTTACAAAGGATTGTAAACTCTTATCACGGAAGAAAGGAGGGGGCTTGATATGGCTAATAACTTAGTTCTAAGCAATGTCTACAATCAATATCTCACGACATACGCTCCGCAAAAGAGCAACAGTCGTTATGATGCCCATAAGCGATCTGAGTTGAAGAATATCTACAACTCTATGGTTAGGGTTAATCGTGATGCTCCCCTCTACAAAATCGATACTTCCGAAGAATCAAGAGAATGTGTTATCGGTCTTAAAGAAGAATCCAGAGTTCTCCATAATAACATTGTGTCTGTTATGGGTGATGCAGAAAATCTGGAGCTTGATGCACGAATAGCTTATTCTACAGACGAAGGTATACTTTCCGCACAGTATTACTCCGGTGACGATAATGAACCGACTGCAGTCAACAAAACATATGATATCGAAGTGAAATCACTTGCGACTCCGCAGGTAAATTTAGGTATGTATCTGCCAAAGGACACAAGAGACATAACTCCGGGTAAATATGCATTTGATGTATCAGTCGGCGGTCAGGGTTACGAGTTCCAGTATAATATCTACGAAAGCGAAACAAATTTCGATATACAGAACAAGTTATCAAGACTTATCAACAATGCAAACATCCGTCTTTCTTCATCAGTGGAGGAGGATGACAGAGGTAATGCAGCTCTCAGGATAGAATCGCTTCAGACAGGTGATCACGCCAATGAGACAGCCGGAGCATTTACTATAGCAGACTCAAGTGACAGAAAGGTTTCAGGATCTGTTCCCTACCTGGGCATTGATTACGTGGCAAGGCAGTCAAAAGATGCCGAACTGGTGATCAATGGTGAAAATGTCAGTTCACCTTCGAATATCTTCCTGCTTGATAAGCATTTTGAGATCAAACTTAACAATATTTCTCCACAGCCGGGTATAACGGCAACGGTAGGAGTAAAGCCTGACATAGAAGCAGCTGTTGAAAACATAACAAACCTTGTGGACAGTTATAACGGCTTCATCAACTCTATGAATACCTATTCGGCAGATGTGATGAAAACCAACAATCTTTTCGCAGAGCTTAACGGAATCACACGAACTTACCAGTCAGAAATGGAAAAGATGGGCATCTCGCTCGAAAAAGGCGGTACTCTTGGCATGAACAAGGATGTTCTTACTGACTATATAACAAATTCAAACGGTCCAGATTCGGTGGAAGTTATCAAGAAATTCACTTCATCGATTTTGAGAAAGAGTAACCAGATTTCGGTTAACCCGGTTGAATATCTGAACAAGACTGTGGTGGCTTACAAGAATCCGGGCAAGAATTATACCAGCCCGTACACTGCAAGTGCTTATTCAGGCTTTATGTTCAACTCTTATTGTTAGACTTAGACATGCACAGAAAAAGGATAGCCAAAAGCTATCCTTTTTTGTACGACATTATGAATGATCTATTATCGGATATGTCTCCATTACCATTACCGTTCTCGGCATTATGGTGATCGGACCAAGCACGGGGATGATATCCTGAACGACACTCTGTTCCTTGTATGTATCTATGACAACATAAAACCTTCTTCCCTCAGGTGCCTGTGGCAGGGTAAATGTCTGCGGATTCCAAAACGCATTGATTGCCACATATACAAGCTCATCTTCACCATTGCGGTTCCTGCCCGCATACATGATACCGACATAATGATGGTTACTGTTATAGTCAGGCCAGAAAGGCTGCAGACCATGATGAGAAATAAACGGATAATTGAGAGAACACATCTCGGTATCGACTCTTACTATCCTATGCATCTTTCTGAACCATATCATATACTGGAAGAATTCAAAAAGATCTCTGTTTTTATCAAGAAGGCTCCAGTCAAGCCATGATATCTCATTATCATGACAATACGCATTGTTATTTCCAAACTGTGTATTGCCAAACTCATCTCCCGCCAGAAACATCGGTATTCCGCGACTGAGCATTAATACAACACAGGCGTTCTTCACAAGTCGGGCTCTTAAGTCATTTACTTCCTTATCATCAGTCTCGCCCTCATATCCGCAGTTCCATGAGTAGTTATCATTTGCTCCGTCTGTATTGTTCCATCCGTTCGCTTCATTATGCTTACAATTATAGGCATAAAGGTCATGAAGAGTGAATCCGTCATGACAGGTGATAAAGTTTACGGACGCAAAACATCCTCTGTCTTCGGGATTGTATATATCAGGCGAACCGCTTATCCTGTTGGCTGCCACCTGCCCCTTATAATCATCACCCTTCAAAAAGCTTCTGATATCATCTCTGTATTTGCCGTTCCATTCAACCCACCTCTTCCAGTTGGGGAATGAACCGACCTGATACATGCCGCCCGCATCCCACGCCTCGGCGATAAGTTTCACTTTGCTGAGTATGGGATCGAATGCAAGTGCCTCCAAAAGAGGAGGATTGGCCATCGGTGATCCGTCCTTGTATCTTCCAAGGATCGATGCCAGATCGAATCTGAATCCGTCTATCCTGTATGCAATGACCCAGTATCTCAAACAGTCGAGTATCATCCTTCTCACAACGGGATGATTACAGTTAAGTGTATTTCCGCACCCAGAGAAGTTGTAATAGTATCCTTCGGGTGTCAGCATGTAGTATACATTGTTATCAATACCCTTAAAAGAAAATATCGGGCCCTGTTCATTTCCTTCAGCCGTATGGTTGAAAACTACGTCCAGATAAACTTCTATTCCGTTCTCGTTGAGCAGTTTCACAAGCCGCTTGAGTTCATTACCCTCCTTGTTGTATTCAGGTTGTGAACAGTATGCGGTATTGGGCGAGAAATAGTTGACTGTGTTATATCCCCAGTAGTCTATGAGCTGATGACCGTCATATTCCCTGTGATCATGCATCTCATCAAACTCAAATATAGGCATGAGTTCCACCGCAGTAACACCAAGTGCTTTAAGATAAGGAACCTTTTCTCTTATTCCGTCAAATGTTCCGGGAAATCTTACACCCGAAGAAGGATCCATAGTGAATCCGCGAACATGCAGTTCATATATGATAACATCCTCCATGGGAGTAAGCGGCTGCCTGCTGTCTTCCCAATCGAAATCATCCTTAACAACTCTTGCTCTGTATCCGGAATAATCAACCTCATCAACTCCGAATTCTCGAAGTCCGGCCACCGCCTTTGCATAAGGATCAAGCAGGATATTCTCTCTGTCAAACAAAAGACCTTTTGAAGGATCGTTGGGGCCGTCCATTCGATATGCGTATTCAAGGCCTTCTATACTGACGCCGAATACTATCATCGAAAAGACATTTCCTATCCGATAATGCTCCGGAAACGGGAGGATAGCAAAAGGTTCGCTCTCTCGCCTGTTAAACAGCAGCAACTCGCAATAAGTTGCCTGTGACGACTGGATAGTAAAGTTAACGCCTCCCGGAATAGGTGTAGCCCCGTTGATCTCATAGAATCCGGGTCTGACATCAAATCCGCTGATCCAGTCCATCGGGATCAAGTTAATATGCTGATCTCTTACACTGCTGTTATTTACTTGTGAAGAAGATTCAACTTTTTGTGCCATTACTGTATGTCAACTTCTTTCCCGACACATTCCAGTGCTGCCTCTATTATCTTGTCCATGTCGTAATATCTGTATTTTCCGAGCCTTCCGCCAAAGATCACATTCTCTTCTTTGTATGCAAGCTCACTGTATCTTTGATACAGTTCATTGTTCTTATCATTGTTTACAGGATAATACGGTTCATCTCCCTTTACCCAGCTCTTAGGGTATTCCTTTGTTATGACCGTATCCTTCTGCTTACCGAAATCGAAATGCTTATGTTCGATTATCCTTGTATAGGGCACCTGTCTCTCCGTATAATTAACAACAGCATTGCCCTGATAGTTTTCTACCCCCTCCAAAAGCGCATGCTCAAATCTTAAAGATCTGTATTCCAATTCTCCAAGGCAGTAATCGAAATACTCATCGATCATTCCCGTATACAAGATCTTTTTAAAATCAAAATCCAGAGTCTTGCTTTTTTGCTTTTCTTTTATATCCCTGTAATCGACACCCAGCATCACATGAGATCCTTCTAAGAGCTTCTCAACTATCTGAGTGTAACCGCCTATCGGTATTCCCTGGTAACGGTCATTGAAATAATTGTTATCATATGTGAATCTCAAAGGAAGTCTCTTGATTATAAATGCAGGCAGTTCACTACAGTCTCTTCCCCACTGCTTTTCGGTATAACCTTTGATTAGTTTCTCATAAACATCCCTTCCCACCATGGAAATAGCATGTTCTTCAAGATTCTTCGCATCCCCGGTTATCTTTTCGGCTGCGATCTGATCTGCTATGATCTTTTTCGCCTCATCCGGAGTGCGGATACCCCACATCTTTGAAAATGTGTTCATGTTGAACGGAAGATTATAAAGTTCGTCCTTGTATACCGCCAACGGTGAATTGACAAAGTTATTGAACTCTGCAAACTCATTCACATAATCCCAAACATTTTTATTGCTTGTATGAAAGATATGAGCTCCGTACCAGTGTACATCAATGTCCGCCCATTTTTTAGTGTAGATGTTTCCGGCTATGTGATCCCTCCTGTCAATGACAAGACAATGTCTGCCTTTCTTTGTCATCTCATGAGCGAACACGGCGCCATATAATCCAGCACCTACTATAAGATAATCATATGTGATCATCATTTACCCCATTCTCCTGTCCACGGATCGATAAAGTAATCAAGTCTCGTATCCATAAGACCTGCAAGGAAAGAAAATGCACTGTTTGCCATTATCACAACATTGCACATACTCATAAGCTGAAGATCAACATAGCTTTCCTTTCCCATATTCCCCGATATATATTCGATCCTGGGTGCAAAATTCAGTCCGAGCTGATAAGCATTCTGATTACACCAGAAAAGATCATCAGAGAATACATATACCGTAAAATCATCATAATGTTCCGAAAGGTCCTTGAGTGCATTGAAGTAATACTTGCTGTCAAGATCTATACCAATCTTGACATAATCCCCTCTTCTGATATGCATTCCGACAGAAATACCGTTTAGTATCTTATCTTTGTAAAGCAGCGCCTGTTTGCTCTTTATCTCAGGGAACTTAAGCTCCTTTAAAAAGATATCCCTGTAACAGTCAAACCAGTTTTTCTCAACCCATTCTCCATGATAATACACAACAGGTTTTTCAAGTTTCGCGATCTCAGGATAAAAGCCTCCTTCCGGCAGCATCCTGTACACTTCACCGTCAAAGGGGTTATCTGTTTTATAGCCGTCATTGTCGGCATACATAACGATATCCATTCCTTCATCCTTTAAGATCTGCGGAATGCTCGTACCCTTTTTCTTTTGTTCTATCATGGATTTCCATTTTTCCGGCTCATAGTAATCGCTTAAAAGCATCGGCTTTACTCCGAACACCTTCTCAAGCTCATAACCGTTATACTTATCTTTAATAAAGAAATCCGAATCATCAAGATACCACTCTTCATTGGGATCAGACATCTGTCCATATCTCATGAACACATACTGAAACACCTGACTGGCAAACCCTCCGCTTAATTGTTGTATTTTCATAATCCCCTTAATCCTTCTCTTCTTCTAAAACCGATACACTACCTTCCTACACTGTAATACTCTACTCCGGCATCTTTCATCTCTTTAAGTCCATAGAGATTTCTACCGTCGTATACGAGAGGCGTCTTCATCAACTCCTTGTAACTGGCAGGCTTTACTTCTCTTATCTGTGGCCACTCGGTAAACACGAAACAGATATTTGCTCTCTCTAAGGCTTCCTTGGGATCATCCACATATGTGATGCTTCCTCTTCCTATAGTCCCTTCAGGAAACTGCTGTTTAGCCCTCGGAACCCCCGCAGGATCATATGCATAGATGTTTGCGCCCTGCTCAAGCAGAAGTTTTATATTTTCAACCGAAGGAGCCTCTCTCAGATCATCCGTGCCGGACTTGAAAGTCAACCCCAATACCGCAACTTTAAGTCCGTCAAATGTGATCATTCTGTCCTTTGCCTTATTAAACATCTTAGTCTTTTGTCTGGTATTGACATCAACACATGCTTCAACGGTCTTTAGTTCATAGCCGTTCTGTTTCGCAAGGAACTTAAGCGCTTTCGTATCCTTGGGGAAACAGCTTCCGCCAAACCCGATACCGGCATTCAAAAATCTCTCACCGATCCTGGCATCATAGCTCATGCCTTTTGCAACATCCTCTATGTCTGCTCCCACGAGTTCACAAAGATTTGCAATATCATTCATATATGATATCTTCAGTGCAAGAAAATCGTTGCATGCATACTTGATCATCTCAGCACTTCTTCTCTTAACGGAAACAATGGGAAGACCAAACGGTTCATATATCTCCATGAGCTTGGCTTCAGCTTCCTTTGATTCTGTTCCGATTATTATCCTTGCCGCATGAAGAGTATCGTGTACTGCTGTTCCCTGCGCTAAAAACTCCGGATTGGATGCTACTTCGATCTTGACATCTTTTTCAAGAGAATCCTTTATAAACTGTTCGACCTTGTCATTCGTGCCTACCGGAACCGTCGATTTTACTACCACCAGACAGTCATGCTCCACCGATTCCGCTATCTGTCTGCATACTGTAGCGATATAACTCAAGTTTGCACTGCCGTCAGGCATTTCAGGAGTACCAACTCCTATAAATATCGCTTCGGCGTTTGCATATGCGCTTGCATAATCCGTCGTATAATGAAGACGTCCCGTCGCATTGTTCTTTTTCATCAGTTCCTCAAGACCGTCTTCGTATATCGGTGAAACACCGCTTTCCATCACTTTTACTTTTGCTTCATCAACATCGACACAGGTAACATCGTGGCCAACCTCCGCGAAGCATACCCCCGCGACCAGTCCCACATAGCCTGTGCCTGCAACTGCTATCTTCATTATTTATCCTTTCTCATGGACAGCTTTATCAGATCCATCTCATAATCTTTTCTGTTTTTCTGTGCAATGTTCTGCAGTATCATTCCCGCAAAGAATGACTGTACTGCGGCAAGCCCTACGAATCCACATGCAATAAGAGTCGGGAACTTTGCAACAAGTCCGGTATTGAGATAATCAATAAATACCGGAACAAAGAAACCGACAGCAATCGCCAAAAGGATAAACGCCAGCAGAGAGAAAAAGTTAAACGGTTTATACTCCCTGAACAAGCGTATTATAGTAAATATGACTTTCATGCCGTCCGAATAGGTATTGAGCTTTGATTCACTGCCTTCCGGCCTGTCTCTGTACTCGACTATCACATTTTCAACCTGCATGTTGTTGCTGACTGCATGTATCGTCATCTCGGTCTCTATCTCAAAACCTTTAGACAAAACCGGAAACGTTTTTACAAACTGATAGCTGAAAGCCCGATAGCCTGTCATTATGTCCTTGATGTCACAGTCAAAAAGCTGGTTGATGCTCTTTCTCACAAGACTGTTTCCAAAATTGTGAAACGGGCGTTTGTTCTCAGTGAAGTATGTGCTCGAAAGCCTGTCACCAACCACCATATCGGCATTATGCTTAAGCACCAGATCACTCATCTGCTTGGCATATTCCATGGGGTATGTGTCATCTCCATCAACCATGATGTAACACTGCGCATCTATCTCACGAAACATTCTTCTGATTACATTTCCCTTACCCTGCATGTATTCATGTCTGATAACAGCTCCTGCCTGTCCGGCAAGTTCCACTGTCTTGTCTGAAGAGTTATTGTCATATACATATACAACCGCCTCGGGAAGCGCAGCGATAGTATCACTAACCACCTTAGCTATCGTCTTCTCTTCATTGTAACAGGGTATAAGTACCGCGATCTTATCCATATATTCCCCTTTTTCTTGATTTAGTATTCATATAAAGATATTTTATCATTCTTTACGTGTATTGGCAAAAAATTGTGCTATCAGAACAGGCCACATAAAGAATACCGGACACATATATCTGAACAGGCAATAAGCCGGTGTGGCAAGCATTACCGACAGCCATAAAGCGACAAACGGTATCATGGTACATACCATATTTTTCTTCCCGGCCCTTAAATATCTTAAGATAAGAAGGATGACCGCAAGAAACTCTATCGCCATTTGGCTCAGCATGCAGAGCAAAGGAAGCTTTCTGGCAATAAGTACCAGTTCTTCGAGTATCCCTTTAAGCGAGTGTCCTGTTACACTGTCAATAACATCAACTCCCGTTATTCCCAGCGAGTTTGGCTGTACTCCTTCAGTTGCCACCGTATTTGTGATACCGTAATGCCAGTACCCGCATGTCTCAAAAAGATATGCTTCAACATAACAGCCAAAATTCCTTCCCAGAAGATTAAACCAGATCTTTATGAATCTGCCCGGATCATCATCGATCACAGATGCATCAAAAGAATCATCAAACTTATATGTATCAACATATCCCGGAAGAAAGTTTTTCTTAACCTCATCAAACGGCATAATACTTTCAAGATACTCCCTGTATTCGGGGTCTATCGTTCCGTCGGTATAGATCGTGTATGCAACCTGTGTAAGCGGGATCGATGCCGATTCGACGAAAGACTGTTTCTCAATCCCGACAGCAGGCCATAAGACATTCTTATAAAGAGCATTGACCAAGAAGACGATAAAAAAGACTATAACCAACTGCTTACGGTGTTCTTTTAGATATACAAGCAAAAAGACAGCCATTGCTCCCACCATGAATGCACCGTTATTTCTTGTTATCATCGTCAGCAACGACAGAACCGCCAAAGCAACATACCTAGGCTTTTGAGAAGTACATATGTCATAAAGGCAAAGTACCAGCAATATTACCGCCATTGCAAAAGGAATATCCTTTGTCAGATATATGGAATACATCGCAATTATCGGATGAACGCAAAAGAATCCAAGTGCTGTGTAGACGAAGCCTTTTTTAACACTTCTTTTTTCAAGCCAAACAAGTATAAGTGATAATACAAATGAGAAGAGTATCATCTGACAGCCGGTCATGATCCCTAAAGCTAAAGTCAGCGAACTATTACCAAAAAGTTTTATGAATACATTAATCAGCGCCGTAAAGAATACAGGATGATGATTTGTCCACGGGATTATCCCGAGACACATGGAAATGCTTTCAAAATCATCACTGCCTATACCACCCGGAAAATATGTAAGAAAATAAGGCAACCAGCATACAAGCATGACTGCCATATAACATGCGCATTTTTTGATTATCTTACTCTTTGAAAAAGAATCATCTTTCTGAGCGGTCCCTGTTAACGTTACCGCTCCGAGCGAAAAAAAAAGAAGCAAAAGAATTGAAGTAAAAAACGGGATAAGAAAGATCACATATATAAAATCTGCTGCACCGACAGAGCCAAAAACACGCTCGTCCAAATCTATCTTGCTTCCGATAACACTTCCAAGTGCCATAACAACTCCCAGCGGTATCGCAAATCGAAGGTCCTTACGTGCCCTTACAGCATAATCCCCTAAAAATAGTTTTGATGTCCTGTTATATACAACAAAAGAAAGCGCAAAAACGCATGGTAACATCAGTTCTATACCTGTGATACCGTAATCGCTTATCTGCGCAATAGAAACCGAAACAGCAAATGCCATCAGCGCCATCAAAACATATTTAATTATCTGTCTGTTTTTTTGTGTCATAGATCTTATTCTATCTCAATATAATCGAGCATTCCATCCTGCCCGATCTGATATATGTGTTCATACTCCCAATCCTGTATACACATTTCAGAAAAGAGAGGTTTCATGTCTTCACCCATGTCATCGACATATACATACGCAGCATTGCTTGAAGACATTATGTTCCTTATCGAATCTTCATTGAAATCCGTACTTATCCTGCTGTATACAACAGCGACCGGAGAAGCTTCAAGACTGATATCATCCCATGAATAAATATCACTTTTACCATTAGTTAAGTATAGCACTCTGCGCCCATTCAGTTCAACATGTGAAGAAAGTGTCTCAATAAACCTGTCATAAGCATTGTCTGAATCATATGTCTGTTCCATTGCAGAGGTATTATCAGATCCCAGAATACCGATAGGATATTCACATGATATAAAAGCAATAAATGCTATACCAAGGTATACTTTCCAGACGCGTCCCGCATCTCTTGATCTTAACTGCCTGTCAACTTTGCTCTCTCTTACCGCAATCTCACTGTCATTTTCATTTAATGTGTGTGTAAGGATTCCGAATGAATAAATAATTAGCATCAAGCATAACGGTATATCGCACATCAGGCTGACTTCTGTAACGGAATACTCTATACTTTCCCAAAGATGGGTATATATAAGGAACATGACACCATGACAAACAATAAACACAGCACCAATATATATATAAATATTCTTAATGTTATCTTCTATCAAACACTTTCTTGCCGCTATATATATAAACAGCATGAAAATGATAAGCAATATGACAGGACTAAGTCTAACCAGTCCGACACGGCTTTGCATCAATGGGAAAACACTGATTGCCTTTGCCATTTCAACAAACTTTGCCTTTACATCAAGCGCCTGTCCCGCTCTTCCCATAAGCATATGAAAAGTATACTTTGAAAGTTCTGATATCCTTGTTTTATATATGCACATCACTACCCAGCTGACCACAAGGGATAGCCATATCACAGGTACACATATCAGGTATTTCAGCTCTTCAAGAGCATCTCTTTTCTTAATAATGCGAATAGTCATAGGGATCATCACAATGATCAGCCATAGGATCCCCCACGTTCTACACAGGATGATAAAGCTTCCATATAGCGCGATCCTCCCATAGAATAACCCGGGAGAAGTCTCAATATCAAATATGCACAGCAGCAGCATACCCACAGCTATTCCCATAGTTATATCAGGTCTTAAGCTGTCAAAGGAAAATGCGCATATCATTGCGGGAACAAGAACAAGTGCCAAACACGTAACAAGTGTAGCCATAAAAGCAATGATCTTTTCAGCGACATCCGTTTTCTCGTCTTTATAATCACCATTGTCTTTGATGTGTACTTTATATTTGCTCTTTAATCTATAGCTCTCATACACAAATCTGTATTTTTTATTCTTCGATATCCTTACAGAAACTCCGTCATTCTTATCATCATCAAGGCCGTTATCAAAAGCCTCGCTCTCATCCTCATCCGAGCGGTAAACTCCCTGTCCGGTAAGCGTGTCCCATATGCTGCTTTTTATACTTATCTTCCTAAAGCACGCTCTGTTCAGTAAAGGAAGGAGCAATATAAAATTCAGACAGGTATATCCTGTAAGATATAATCCTGGATGATATGATTCGGATGATGCATGAGCTATCAGCCATCCCCACAGCTGCATTGCGGGCGGATAATCTCCGAATCTCGGGAATACATTTCCAAGACGTGCAGCAAATCCTCCCAAAGTATAGAGAGCTTTTATATCAGCCGCATAAAATGCATCAACTCCCTCAAAGTGCACATCCTTCTTTAACAAAAAAAATACAATAAGAACGATGGTCACAAGAACACTGAGGTTTGTCACAGTTGCCAATCTTTTCAATATCTGCGGCATCAGTCGGTTTCTTACTATCCAGAAGGTCATGATAACGATCAATGCGATGCTGATAAGATCAACAACATACAGACCTCTGAAGAAAGCCGCCACATACATGACTATTATTGCCATGATACATGACGGTCCGAGTGTTTCAGATAATGTGATATCAAATTTATATGCGATTATTAGTGAAGCCAGTATGATGGCTGTTAATGTAAAGATAAACATATTAAAACTGCTAAACCATGTTGTTTATATAATCAAGAGTAGCATCATCCTTATGATGAATGACTCCGGGATTTCCTACCACTATGCTGTGAGAAGGCACATCAAAATTCACATAGGAATTCGGTGCAATGAGCACATCCTCACCTATGTTTATATTTCCAACTATAACAGATCCTGCTCCTATCCAGACTCTGTCTGATATCTTAGGTGTTCCCTTCTTCTCTCCGCGATTTGCCTTGCCTATGACAACATTGGGAGCAATATTTACATTACTTCCGATACTAACCGCAGGATTGACGATTATTGTTCCGAAATGAGCAATAAGCAGACCCTTCCCTATCTTTGTCTCTGTGGGTATCTGTATCCCGCTCTTTTCAGAAAGCCTGTTTAATCTGATCCTGTATATGATCCCCAGCGGATGTTTTTTTTCATAAAAGGATGCCTTACGCCAGGTGATGAGGTATCTTAACTGAAGCGGTCTTCTGAATAATCTGTTGTCGTATCCTCGCTTTATATCATCTTGAATGATCGATAGCAATTCTTTATTCATTGAGCTTTTCCTATATACTCCCTAATCTGTTTCTCCATGCAGGCACTGAGTTCTTTAGCATCTCCGCCGCATTTTCTGATCATCTCAAACTCGATTATCTTATCTATGGTCTCTCTAATGTTCCAGACTGGACTCCAACCAAAAGTCTTTTTTAATTTGCCGCAGTCAAGTTTAAGGAAATTAGCCTCATGAGGACCGCCATCAGGTATATCCTGTCTGGAAGCCCTTACAGCATCACTCATTCCGTTATTATCAAGATACAGATTCCATGAATCAACAAATGTATCAACAAGTTCACCTGTTGTTACACAGTTATCATCGTTTGGTCCTATGTTATAATTTGATGCATATGAATAATCCGTAGCCTGTTTCATAGCAACCATAAGATAAGCAAATAACGGTTCAAGCACATGCTGATAAGGTCTGGTAGAGTATGGATTCCTTACAACAACTGCCTTACCCTCGAAGCTTGCTCTTAAGCAATCCGGGATTATTCTGTCGGTCGCAAAGTCTCCTCCTCCTATGACATTACCGGCTCTGCAGGTTGATACAGGTATCTTTCTGTCTGCAAGAAATGACTGTATATAACTATGCGTCACAAGCTCAGAACATGACTTACTGTTCGAATACGGATCATATCCATCCAGAATATCTTCCTCAACATAGCCCTTGTCCCATTCATTGTTTCTGTATACCTTATCCGTTGTAACATTAACGACAGAGATTACACTGTCACAATTTCTGACGCATTCCAAAACATTGACTGTACCCATGACATTGGTTGCATATGTCGTTACAGGATCCCTATATGATTCCCTAACCAAAGGTTGAGCCGCCATATGGATCACTATCTGGGGTCTTTCTTTTTCAAATACTCTTCTCAGGCTGCCTAGATCACGTATATCACCGATATACGAGTGCATACCATCGGCAACTGAAGCAATCTCAAACAGACTCGGATCCGTCGGGGGCTCAAGTGAGTAACCTACTACTTTAGCACCACTATTCTTTAATATCTGGCACATCCAAGATCCTTTAAAACCTGTATGTCCAGTTATAAATACCTTCTTACCATTGTAATAATCTAAAATCTCTTTAAAATCCATCATTTTCCTCTCTATTAAAAATATGAATCCACCATCTGTATTATCTTGGAAGGTTTATCAAAAAGATACTCTCTAAGTACATCTTCATCTCCGGTATATGTAAATCCCATATAAATATTGGAAGTTCCCATCTTATCTCCACCAAAGTATGGTACATCAGGATACTCATCCATGTAGTATCTTATATATAAAGTTCTTTCTCTTAATTCATCAGGCTTAAAATCATATATAGTCTGTCCATCCATATCTATTCCTGCGATAGATGCGATAGTTGGTAGCAATTCATGAAATGAAGCCGGCGCATTATTATATACTATTTCATCATAAGAAGCTCCAGCCTCTTTGATGAAGAATACCGGTTGCTGACCGTATTCCCAACCGTGATCAGCGGTTATGATTATGGTCGAATTATCATATACTCCAGCCTCTTTCATCTGTCTTAAATATTCTCCGACTATATAAAGACAACCAAGCGTAGTCTCCTCGTAAGACGCACCTTCTTTGAATTTACCAAATTCATCATTCTTGAAAAGGTGTGTCCCCATAAGATGCTGAACAACAAATACTTTATCACCACTATGAGTTGAAAGGCCGTTCTGTTCCAGCTTATCACAAAAATCATAATTCTCATGCATTACGGGATCTTCGATTATCCTTACAGCATCTGAATACTCGCCAAGATCCACGTAAGCTAAGTTCTTCATAACTTCCGGAAGCATCCTGTATGCCGCCATCTTTACCATAACTTTTACAATCTTGCTGTTAGCCACTTCTCTCTCAAGAGGTGCATCGGTAAAATTATCCCATTTGCCTAAAAGCAGTCCTTCAGGTGCATTATTACCGCATATGATATGCAGATCAGGAGTATACAGAAGACATTTGTAACCCGATGCCTTCATGTTTTCATAAAACATTTCACAGTTTGTATCAGTCCATGCAGATCTTGTCCAGTCATTTACTCCTGCTTCCATATCTACGTAATTATCTGTGAGCATATGGGTAAGCGACGGATATGTACCGCAGTAACAGCAGTCCATGTTTGTGTAGTAAACAAAATCATTGTATTCACTTAATGCATCGGGATTAATATCTAGTGCATTCTTTAGATCCCTGTTGCTGAGTGAATCAACTATAAACAAAACTATATTTCCGTCTTTTGAAAGTTCATACTGGTCTTCACCCGAAAGATGATACTCAGCCAACGGATAGTCAAAACAGCTGTCATCAGCCGGCACTATGAGACTCACATATGCTATCACCTGAATTGCGAGCAGAAAAAGCGCTCCGTATGTAACGATCTTCTTTCCGTAACCTTTGATCATCCCAAGAATGACAATTATTGCCAAAACTATCAGCCATATGGCGATGTTGATACCAGCTTTTGAACTATCTGCATTATATCCGTCGGGATTAAGTCCCATCAGATCGAGTCCCTTGTTAAGGAACATGTTCTGAATATAAGCACAAACACTAAGTGCAAATAATAACGCCGCAATAAAGGCATGTATCCTCTCAGGCAGTAAAGCTGTAACTAAAGACATACCTACTACGAATACTATCGCAAACATCCACAAATAACCCGAAAACTCTCCATAGACAAAAGGCAGTTCTGATGAGTTTGCAAAAAATGTTTCAGCAGGGCTAAATATGCATAACATAAAAGCAGCCAGTCCTGTGACCACAGCTGATGTTTTCAGTTTTTGAAAATATGATTTTTTATCCATGTCAATCAAATGTATTCTTGATCGCATCAATATACTTTTTTGCTATTGCATCCCAGGTGTATACTGAGTGATCCTTTAATGTCAGATTTTTCTTGATGGTATTGTATTCCTGTGAGTCATCATGAAGCTTGGAGATAGTATTCACCCATATATCTTTATCAAACTCCTTGATGATCACGCCGTCCACTCCATCCGTTATCAGAGTATCAGAGCCGCCGTTATCAGAAGATATCACAGGAAGATCAAAATACATTGCCTCAAGCAGTACCATTCCGAATATCTCATAATTGGATGGAAAGATCATCAGCTTAGCCTCTGTGTACACATCTCTAAGATCATTCTGGCTCATTCTCTCGATGTACGTTAAGACTCCGTCTTTTATATATCTGTCTGCAGCTTCCTTCCACTCTTTAAGATATTCCTTTTCTCCGGTGCCTACGATCGTAAGCCCGATATTCTTATCAATATCCTTTAGTCTGCCAGCGATCTCAAGAAGCAGATAAGGATTTCTCCTTGGTTCTATCTTACCCACATAGATGATATTCCACTTGTTTTGATCCCAGATCTCATCTATCTTTGCAATTTGTTTATCAGCATCCTTGGCTTTGGAAAAACTATCTGTATCCAATCCCACTCCGATCGGTACAGTATTATCAAAACCTTTTTGTTTCAAAAAAGATGCTGCTGCATTGGACTTTGTCAGGCAGAGTATATCTTTATGCTTACCCAATTTAAGGAAAGTGTTATCAAACACCCTGCACTTAAAGTTATATCCCTTGTTGAATTCATCGTAATACGGACCATGGTAAATGACCACAGGTTTTTTTGACCGGGTATAATATAACCATGATGTTATCTGATCATATTCATTTACCTGAAGGATATCATATTCCTCGGTTATCTTCTTAAGTCCTGGAAAAAATCCGTTCTTAAGTATACCCTTACCATGACGCATGTAAACTTTAACCACACCATTTTCAGTTCCGGGTACCTTAATCTCCCTTATCTCATCCGCATTATTTCCGTTATACAATACAACATCGCAGACCGCTCCGGCTCTTACAAGTGCCTTTGCCAATCCGGTCTCCTGTATATTGTAACCATCCGGATCCAATATTGAAGGATATGTTCTGATTATCAAAATCCTGATCATAACTCAATCCTGTTATCAATCAACTGCTGCATTCTCCCACATTTTTGCAATTCGTGAAACCGCCATGTCTTCTCTTATACATCTGGCATTGGTCGAACATTTCGCTGCCATATCGTCATCGGAAAGAAAATCTTCCAGTGCCTGTGTCATACTGTTTAGATCAGAAACAGGGACCAGTCTTCCGTTTACTCCATCGTTTATCAGCATGGCACTGCCCCCCATCGGGCAGTCTGTAGCAATGACAGCCATACCGCATGCCATTGCCTCAGCAAGCGAATTGGAAATCCCCTCCCAATCCGAGCTGGACACATATATACGGGTCATCCCCAGAACGTCTATTAATCTGTCACTGAACCCTGCCAGTTTAATATACTCGCCTGCATCTTTCTGATCTATATATTCTTTAAGGGCATTCTTATATTCGCCCTCTCCATATATAACAAGTTCATAATCATCAAACCTGTCATGCACTGAACTGAATGCATCAATAAGAAGCTTATGATTCTTTTGTTCTGTCAGTCGCCCTGCTGATACGATTTTTTTATCCCTATTGGTATATTCCATAGTATCAGGGATATCCTCTAAAGGGTTAGGTATGAGACAGCCTTTCCTTCTAATGCTTTCAGGAAAGCAATCTCTTGCCATTTGGGTTTGAAAAACTACTCTATTAGACTTTCTGTACAATATATTCCTAATTATTCTTTCGTAGCTTTTTATGGGTCTATGATTAAGCCTGTTCGGATCGTTTCTTTCTGACAACAGCAGTGGATTCTTAAGGCCAAAATGAGCTACAGCAGCAAACATTGATGCAACCGTTCCCATGGCGATTATCACGCTGTCTTTATTTTCTTTAAACTCCTGTCTGAGTTTTGTTATCCTGCTTAATCTTGCCGACAGACTTCCACCGGTAGCACCAGAAAGCACCTTGACCTTGATTCTCTCATCCAACTCGTAGGCGATATCATCTCCGCCTATCATCAGAATGCTTACCTGCCTGCCGTTCTTTATCCAATAATTGGATAAAGTGGCTATCACCCTCTCAGTCCCTCCGCCTGTCATGGAGATCGTAACGAATATTATATTTTTTATACTGTCAGTATTCATACCTGTTCTTTATTCTTCCAAGAGCGTTTCTATATTAGCAAATCCGTTTTCATAAGAAAATCTTTTTGCAGCTTCTGCAGCCTGTATCGAAAGTGTTTTTTTATTCTCAACACAAAACTCTATCCCTTTTGCCAATTCTTCGCTGTTCTCATAGTCAGCCAGATAGCCGTTAGTCTCGCTTTCTATCTGATCGAGCATGCCTCCTACTGCGAATGCAACAGCAGGAGTCCCGCAAGCCATCGACTCACAGACAGTATATCCGAATGATTCCTGCAGGGAAGGATTTACAAACACATCTGCCGCTCTGTAATAATCCGCCAAGAGTTCTTCATTTGATATAAATCCGGGATATATCACATCATATGATCCAAGATCATTCTTTATACTCTCGGCATTCCCCAATACCACAAGCTGCTTATCACTCATATCTATCATTTCAAGCGCTTTTAACAGATAAGAAAAACCTTTATTGCTGTTTGCAGCTCCTTTGTCAGCAGCCCCAAACATTATTACCTTCTTATCAGTTTTTATTCCCAGTCTGTCCCTTATACTGTTTATATCCTCTTTGGGGCAGAATACTTTTTGATCATATACATTAGGTATATATCTGATGTCTTTTCCCTTAAGGATGCAACTCCTTGAAGCTTCCTCCACGATCCATCTGCTCGGACCGGTCACAGTTAAAGAAGCTTTCTGTATATAATCCTTCTTTCTTCTAAAGCTAACACTCGCAGGCTTTCCCGCCATAGGGCAGGATGTGCATTCATCAGTATATCGTCCACATCTCCTATCCACATGACAGCCGCCTGTAAAAAGCCACATGTCATGCATCCAAAAGATAACCTTTTTATCCTTTAATCCAGATAGCTCATATATCTGCTTGGGTGAAAGAAAAGTACTGATCCAGTGTATAAAGATCACATCCGCTTCCTTGACCATGGAATTTCCGGTAAGATCACTTCCAAGAACATCTCTTTTGACCTCACCTTTCTTGAAGCAGAGGTTTACAACGTTCTTTACCTTTGATAACGTCTCTTCCCATGTGCTCTTAAAAGCCGGAAATGTATATGATGAGTTTCCGGTCTTTGTTCTTACCAAGATCCGTGATTCATATCCATGTTCAATTAGCATCTCATTGAGACGTTTTGCTCCATTGTATGCACCGCCTTTATCTATCGTGCATATATGGAGTATCTTCTTACCATTTCCCATATTTAACATTTACAAACAATCTATACAGCATAAAGGTCTTCAAGTGTCTTTATTGACTTACGGATATCATAATCCTCAAATCTTCCGACAGGTTCTTCTTTCACGGAATTGCCGTCGATAGCTTCAATCCAACTGTCCAGATTTCCATCTATATTAAGCATAGTCACATCATCAGACAAAACTACTTCTTTGTTTATCCTGTCTGATATGACACATTTGAGTCCTATCTTCTGTGCCTCTAATAAGACAACCGGAAATCCTTCCCATCTCGATGGCAAAACAAATACATCCATCGCACACATCAACGCTGGTATGTCACTTCTGTTTTCAAGCGAAATGATCTGTTTATCCAGTCCCATGTCCTTGATCATCCCGGCGACTTTTTCTTTAAGAACGCCTCTTCCTACAAGTATCATTCTTGCGTCTCTGTCTTTTTTCAGATATTCCGAAAAAAGCTTTAATAGAAATTCATGATTTTTCTGTTCCGTATAAGATCCAACATGGCCTATGACTTTCGCATTGGCTGATATGTTGAGCGAGTCCCTAACACTTTGTCTGTCGTATAATAATCTGTCAAATCTTTCAAAGTTTATCCCATTGTTGACTGTAATGACATTTTCTGTATTAAACAGCTCACGTACCTGTCTGTTCATATCATCATGTAACGTGATAACAGTAAGTCCGTATCTGTCTATCAGTCTTTTGGTCTCTTCATATTCAAATTTCTTCTTACCGGAACCATTGGGATCAAAATACTTTGAAGGTTCATTATGGAGTGTATAAAACAGTTTTATTCTCTTAAGCACATTGTCGGGCAATGTTTTAAGATATCTTCCAAAGCGAAGATGAACATGTATCACCTCTGCATTGCCCTTTATGATCTCATCCCTGAAAACCTTATACTTCTTTACCATCCTGTACGCTTTGATAACAGGATTGGATGACGGCTTGTTTACAGCATCAATCCCCAGATATATAACATTTATACCGGCTTCCCTGAGCAGTCTCTCATTTGAAGAACCAATCGGTCCGCTCCATACTATAACGCTAAGATCTATTCTTTCTTTATCGCAAAGAAGGGCATAATCCTTTACCAAGGTTTCTGCCCCGCCATCTGCCATAGTTGTTATCAGTTGTACAACCTTAACACGCTTATTTTTCATCTTTCAAAATACTTACGGATCATTGCTGCCATGTAATCGATCATGTCATTAGTCATGCCAGGATAAACTCCTACCCAGAAAGTGTCTCTCATGATACGATCTGTATTTACAAGTTCTCCGACCACTCTGTATCCTTCACCGGTTTTTCTCATCTCATCAAAGCAGGGATGCTTAATAAGATTTCCCGAGAACAACATACGAGTCTGAATACCGTTATCCTCTAAGAATCTTACGAGTTCATTTCTGCTCACACCCTCTTTGACTGTTATTAGGAAGCCAAACCAGCTGGGCTTAGAATTCTCATTTGCTACAGGAAGGATCAACTTATCCTCCAATCCGGCAAGTCCCGCTTTAAGTCTGTTAAAGTTCTCTATACGCTTTTCAACAAACGACGGAAATTTCTCTATCTGAGCACAGCCTATTGCAGCCTGCATATCTGTTGCCTTAAGGTTATATCCGAAATGTGAATATACATATTTATGATCATATCCTGCAGGAAGTTCTCCGTACTGTCCGTCATATCTGTGTCCGCAGAAATTATCTTTTCCGGAAGGACAAACACAGTCTCTTCCCCAGTCTCTGAACGATCTTATACATTTGTTAAGCAATGCATCATCGGTGTATACCGCACCGCCTTCTCCCATAGTCATATGATGAGGTGGGTAAAAACTTGAAGTGCCTATATCACCCACTGTTCCTGTAAAGTATTCTTTACCATCCAGTGTATACTTGGATCCAAGCGCATCACAGTTATCCTCAACAAGCCAGAGTCCGTGTTTCTCACAGAATTCTTTTACGCCCTTAAGATCAAAAGGATTTCCCAAAGTATGAGCGATCATAACTGCTTTTGTCTTTTCAGACAATGCTTTTTCAAGCATTGTGACATCTATGTTGTATTGTCCGATCGTCACATCAACAAACACAGGTACTGCACCATACTGAATGATAGGTGTAACAGTAGTAGGAAAACCTGCCGCAACAGTTATGACCTCGTCACCTCTATTTATACGTCTGTCACCAAGTAAAGGTGAAGTAAGAGCCATAAATGCTATAAGATTTGCAGACGAACCCGAATTAACCAGAGAACAGAATCTGACTCCAAGATAATCTGCCAGTTTCTTCTCAAACTCATCAGTGAATCTTCCTGAAGTAAGCCAGAATTCCAAAGCACTGTCAACCAGATTTGTCATCTCAGCTCTGTCATATACTCTGGCCGCATATGTTATTCGGTCTCCCGGTTCAAAATCCTTTCTTTTATTATGAAATCTGTCGCAGTATTCTCCGACCATGGAAAGGATCTGTTCCTTTGCTTCCTGTTGTGATGTATTCTCAAACATAGTGATTCTCCTTTAAAACATAATCCTTCACAATTATATCAGAAACACCCTTATTAGTCTATAAAACAACAGAGAGCATCATACCTGATGCTCCCTGCAAAATCATCATATTTTAAGTTTATTAATCCAATGCTTCCTTCTGAGCAACCGATACCTTGTGCTCGAAGCATTCAAACATCTCATCAACTACCTTCTCATCCTGTTTCTTGGTAAAGAGACTTACAAGAGGTATTATTATAAGTCCGCCTACCATAGCCACAACACCCGAGTTTATAGAAGACTTGAATATGTATCCTATAATCACACCGCATCCGCTAAGATCGATCTTGCAAAGTGAGATGATCATCTGTAGTATGCCTATAGCACATCCCCAAACATAACATACTGCAACTGATGCCTTAGTAGCACCCTTCCAGTATAATCCATAGAGGAACGGAGCAAGGAATGAACCTGCAAGTGCGCCCCATGAAACACCCATCATCTGAGCTATGAATGTCACACTCGGATTCGCATCCTTTATCACGGCGATTATTGCCGAGATAATAATGAAAAATACAATAAATACCCTCATGATGGATACCTGTTTTTTCTCTGTCATCTCATCTTTCATGGAAGGCTTGATAACATCAAGTGTAAATGTAGAACTTGATGTCAAAACAAGCGATGAAAGAGTTGACATTGAAGCTGAAAGTACAAGTACGATAACTACTGCTATTATCACTGACGGAAGCGTTGAAAGCATAGCCGGAACGATGGTATCGAACAAAGGCTTGCCTGTTGCTTCGTTGTATGTGATCTTGTCGGCATAAAGTCTTCCGAATCCTCCGAGGAAATAGCAGCCACCTGCTACTATGATCGCGAATATCGTTGAGATGATAGTTCCCTTATGTATATCCTTTTCGCTCTTTATCGCATAAAACTTACCAACCATCTGAGGAAGTCCCCATGTACCAAGAGATGTAAGTATTACAACAAATGCAAGTGCAAGCGGATCGGGTCCCAAAAATGATGAATATGCTCCGCCTGACCATCCTTCACACTCTACTGCAGACAAAGCCTGCATGGCTGAAAGCAAGCCGCCGTTGTCTTTAAGTACTGCAAGGATTACAGCGGTTATTCCGATTAACATGATGATTCCCTGAATAAAATCATTGATCGCTGTTGCCATATATCCGCCAAATATAACATATATTCCTGTAAGGACTGCCATAACTGCGATAACTACCCAATAAGGCATATCAAAAACCAGACCGAACAGGCTTGAAAGACCGTTGTACAATGATGCGGTGTAGGGTATAAGGAAAATAAATATAATAACCGATGCCGCTATCTTAAGACCTTTTGATTCAAATCTCTTTCCGAAATAATCAGGCATAGTCTTTGTATCAAGACTCTGAGTCATGATCCTTGTTCTTCTTCCGAGTATCTTCCATGCAAGAAGCGAACCGATGAATGCATTTCCAAGTCCTGCCCATGTAGCCGATGTTCCGTAAAGCCATCCGAACTGGCCGGCATATCCTACAAAAATAACCGCCGAAAAATATGATGTTCCGAATGCAAATGCCGTAAGCCACGGACCAACGGAACGTCCTCCGAGAACAAATCCGTTGACATCTGTCGCATTCTTTCTTGTATATATTCCGACGCCTATCATAACAGCGAAGAATATAATGAGAAGAACTGAACTAAGTACAACTGTCATCTTAATAATACCTCCAAAAATCTTACTTACACGCTTTGAAGCGTCAACGCTTTGACGCATTAAAGCATAACATTATTATTTACCCTCGTCAAGCATTTTTAAAAATTAAATTGCTATGGGAATATTTTCGATCTGCTCACCATACTGATAGTTCTCAACAGAAACATCATTACGGGTGAATTGATAGAAATCATGGATATCGGGATTAAGGGTAAAAACAGGCGCATCATACTGCGGTCTGCTTATCAGTTCCTTAATGATATCCACGTGTCTGTCATAGATATGTGCATCGGCTATTACATGCACAAGTTCACCAACATACATATCGCATGTGCGGGCTAACATATGCATAAGAACCGCATATTGAACAACATTCCAGTTATTTGCCGCAAGGACATCCTGCGAACGCTGATTGAGCACAGCATTCAAGGTCAGCTTATCTTCACCTAAACGCTGTGTTACATTAAAAGTCATACTGTATGCGCAGGGATACAGGTTCATCTCATGAAGATCCTGATGAACATAGATATTTGTCATGATCCTTCTTGAGAACGGATTGTTCTTAAGATCATATATGACCCTGTCTACCTGATCCATCATGCCTTCTTTATACTGATGCTTGACTCCGAGCTGATATCCGTAGGCTTTACCGATCGAACCGTCTTCATCGGCCCATTCATCCCAGATATGACTGTGAAGATCATTTATATTGTTTGACTTTTGCTGCCATATCCAGAGTATCTCGTCTGTTGCAGACTTAAGTGCCGTCCTTCTTAAAGTTAAAAGAGGAAACTCTTTTCTAAGATCATATCTGTTGACAACACCGAATTTCTTGATCGTATATGCAGGTGTCCCGTCAGGCCAGTGGGGTCTGACTTTTTCTCCTTCCGTGCTTGTCCCATTCTCAAGAATGTCCTTGCACATATCAACAAAAACTCTGTCTGCGTAACTCATACTATACCTACCTGTCCCATTTATCACAAAGTGAATTTATCTGATCAGCAAATTTTGCAAGATCCTTGTTTGCCAATCCTTCGCTCTTCTTTATTATGCCGATAAGCCTCTGACCAGCCTCCATAAGCCTGTTGAATACAGTCGAGATCTTCTTCGTCTTCTTAGGCTCGATCCTGATACCGACTGCCTCATAATCAAAGGTATTGCTTATCATATCGAATCTGGTGCCGCTGAAAGGAGCATATGCATCCAGATCACATTCATCTATAAGTGTCTGAGTAAATGCATCGCACACGCTGTCTTCACCGTGTACAACAAATACTCTTGTCGGCCTGTTCTCAAATCCGCCGATCCATTCAAGCAGACCGTTTCTGTCAGCATGTCCGCTTATTCCGGCAAGCTGTCTTATACTTGCTCTTACACCGATAGGCTCACCAAAAAGCTTTACTTCATCAACACCTTCGATCAATGCACGTCCAAGCGTACCGTATGCCTGATATCCGACAAACAGAATAGTACACTCGGGTCTCCACAGATTGTGCTTAAGGTGATGCCTGATTCTTCCGGCTTCACACATACCTGACGCCGACAGGATTACCTTGGGGGTCATATCAAAGTTAATGGCTTTTGATTCTTCCGAAGTGATAGAAAGCTTGAGTCCCGGAAAAGTTATAGGATTGATACCCTTTTTAACAAGTTCCTTCGCCTCATTGTCATAGCAGTCCATGCCGTTCTTTAAGAATATACCGGTTGCCTCAACAGCCAAAGGACTGTCTACGTATACCTCAAAATCTTCAAATCCGACAATGCGTCTCTCTTCTTTTATCTTACGAAGGAAGAAAAGCATCTCCTGAGTACGTCCGACTGCAAAAGACGGGATCACCACATTACCGCCCCTGTTAAAAGTCTCCTGGATTATAGATGACAGTTCTCCGACATAATCAGGTCTTTCCGTAGAATGAAGTCTGTCTCCGTATGTTGACTCCATGACTACATAATCCGCATCTTTAGTTTTCATGGGATTCTTTAAAAGCGGCTGATCAAGATTGCCGATGTCTCCTGAGAAAACGATCTTTCTGGATTCTTCGCCCTCGGTTATCCAGACTTCTATACTGGCAGAGCCAAGAAGATGTCCTATATCCGTAAATCTGATCTTTATGCCTTCACAGATTTCTATCTCTTTATCATATGAGCACGGAACTATCCGACGTATTGTCCCGTCGGCATCTTCCATTGTATATATTGGTTCCTGATACTGAATATCGGCGCTTCTTTTGGCTTTTCTGCTCTTCCATTCAGCTTCCTGCATCTGAATGTGAGCACAGTCACGTAACATGATGCTACACAGATCTGCACTCGCATCCGTCATGAAGATCTGACCTCTGAAGCCCTTTGCATATAAAAGAGGCAGCATTCCCGAATGATCCACATGAGCATGTGTAAGAAAAACATAATCGATAAGCGGTGCTTCTACCGGAAGCGGTGCATTCTCATATACATTTACACCCTGTTCCATACCGTAATCTATCAGTATATGCTTTCCGCACGCATTCAGATAATGACAGCTTCCTGTAACCTCATGATCCGCTCCGATAAACATTAGTTTCATATGTTCGCACCATCCTTCTTTTCAGATTTTTTGACCCTGTCCAGATAGAATTCCGTAAGAGTCATCTTTACATAGGGATGAAGGAAATATAACCCAACCATCCATGACAATACACCCACTATATATATCGGTATAAAACCTATATACATTGACAGTAAAGTCAGTTTATTGCCCTGCATTAGTCTTCTGCTCCTTATGCAGGCTTCCTTAACAGTTATCTCTGAAAAGTCATGCAGAAAATACATAACCTGAGAATATGTGAGCAAAAGCCATACACAGAGTATTGCTAACAATATCCCTGAAATCTTTGTTATGATACTTCCTGTTTCGTTTATGAATCTGTCACATATGTATTTAATCCCCATCTGTGAATACATGCATCCATACAGGATCATCATAAGAATAAGTCTTGATTTTATCGCTTTGTCAGCACTTCCTTTGAATGCCGAAACCACATCCGTCATATCTGTCGGCATACCAACTGAAATCTTTAAATATATGGAAAGCTCCCCGTATGCAAATATTCCTTCAAACAAAACTATTATAAATGATGCTATCATGAACATGATGCCATGATTTGCAAACAGGCTTGAGCTTGCCCCCAAAGCTATCATCAGAACGAAGCGCATAAACAGAAAGGCACCTATTGCGGTGCCGTACTGTCCGAGCATTTTGTCTCTCGCCATATTCTTAAGCTCTTTTTGTGTCATATAACCCATAATACAAAAATCATCCCATCAAAGAAAAACTGTCAATCCGGCATAAACTTCTTTGTAATGTCTCTGAGATAACTGTCTACATCAAAGTCATTCCCCACAGACTCATTGATCATATCATTGATAGTATATCCGTACATGCGTCTGCTCTGCTCATTTACCGTACTGCGAAAGACAGGATTAAAGCAGAACATAAACAAAGCGTATCCTACTATCAGGATATTTAGTATGATAGCAACGCTTCCGCAGGTAAATCCCATGTAGGCACGTCTGCTCATATATCCTTTACCCCTTGATAAAAGGGCAAGGATCACAGCAAGTCCGCCAAGCATCATCGGTAGCATTATAAGTCCGAAAAATGTTGTTGCTATGGCCGCTATCCCCATGATACCTGCAGCTTTCTGAAAGCCGTTGTCATAGGGTATATATGCTTCTCTGACTTTATCCGTGAACTGTTCTTCCATAGTTCAATTATACCTATCCTACACTTTCATTGTCAACGAAATGCGCTTCTTTGCAATGTCCACATCAAGCACCTTTACATCAACAATATCGCCGACAGAAACTGCCTCAAGAGGATGTTTGATATATCTGTCGGTTATCTGGCTGATATGTACCAGTCCGTCCTGATGAACACCTATATCCACAAATACACCAAAATCTATGACGTTTCTAACCGTGCCTTTTAGCTGCATACCCGGGGTAAGATCCTTCATGTCAAGGACATCGCTTCTGAGTATCGGCTTGGGCATATCCTCTCTGGGATCCCTTGAAGGCTTCTCAAGCTCTTTTAAGATATCATTAAGAGTGATCTCGCCGATCCCCAGCTCTGAAGCCATCTTGGATGTATCACCCACTTTTTTCGCAAGCGAAGAAGTTGTATCATTCTTCTTTGCCGTATCAGTTTTCTTTTTATCATCGGCCTGTTCAAGTGTTACATTTCCCATGGCTGCCGCCAAAGCCTTGCCCATCGCAGTCGATGTATCGATATGCATACGCTTCTCGGGACGTTTTGTCTTTTGAGGCTTCTCAGCTGCTTTCTGGTTCTGCTTTCCGGATATAGCCGCCTGTTTCTGCAACTGCTTGATATCATCCATTGTCATATTCAGCTTCTCAAGCAGCTTGGCAACCGCATCATAACTCTCGGGATGAACACTCGTTGCATCAAGAGGATTGGTTCCGTCATTTATCCTTAAGAATCCCGCACACTGTTCATATGCCTTAGGTCCGAGTTTCGGCACCTTAAGGAGTTCCTTTCTCTCCTTAAATCTGCCGTTTGCTTCCCTGTACTCCACTATGTTCTTGGCAATAGGCTTACTAATACCCGAAATATACTCAAGCAGCGGAGCCGATGCTGTGTTCAGATCAACTCCTACCTTGTTTACACTGTCTTCCACAACATTGGTAAGTGAATCACCAAGTTTCTTCTGATTCATGTCATGCTGATACTGTCCTACGCCTATTGACTTTGGATCTATCTTAACAAGTTCTGCCAAAGGATCCTGTAATCTTCTTGCAATAGAAGCAGCCGAACGCTGTCCTACATCGAAATTGGGGAACTCTTCCGTAGCCAGTTTGCTTGCAGAATAAACAGATGCTCCCGCCTCATTGACAATAACATACTGTACGGGTGTATCAAGTTCCTTAATAAGTTCAACAATAACCTGTTCCGATTCTCTGGATGCCGTACCGTTACCTACAGATATAAGTGAAACATTATATTTCTTGATAAGCTTTTTTAATTCAATCTTCGCTTCAGCGACCTTGTTCTGCGGTGCAGTCGGATATATGACCTTGGTATCCAAAACCTTACCTGTCTCATCGACAACAGCAAGCTTACATCCTGTTCTGAACGCGGGATCCCAGCCAAGTACAACCTTACCTGCGATAGGCGGCTGCATAAGGAGCTGTTCAAGGTTCTTGCCAAATACGGATATGGCGCCGTCTTCAGCCTTCTCTGTGAGTTCATTTCTGACTTCACGCTCTATAGCAGGTGCGATAAGTCTGTCATAACTGTCCGCAACAACATCTTTTAATACAGGTGTTGTATATTCGTTGTCTTTTATGATTACCTTCTTTTCCAGATAATTGATTATCCTGTCAACAGGCGCTACAACCTTGACTGTAAGGACTTTCTCAGCTTCACCTCTGTTAACGGCAAGTGTTCTGTGACCAGCCACTTTAGAAACAGGCTCCTCATAATCGTAATACATCTCATATACGGAATCTGCTTCCTTTTCTTTGACCTTACTTGTAAGGATACCTTCCTCCATCGTAGCTTTTCTTATATAGGTTCTGAAGTCAGCCTCATCGGAGATACGTTCCGCAAGAATGTCTTTTGCACCCTGAACGGCTTCAGTAACATCCGCAACCTGTTTTTCCTCACTCACATATTTTACTGCTTCTTCTTCAACAGGGTTTGTCATCTCCTGCTGCCATATGAGTTCGGCTAACGGCTCGAGGCCCTTTTCCTTTGCAACACTTGCTCTTGTCTTTTTCTTTTGCTTATAAGGACGATACAGATCCTCCACCAAAACCAACGTCTCGGCAGCAAGAATCTTCTCCTTAAGCTCATCAGTCAGTTTTCCCTGCTCTTCTATCGATGCAAGGACACTTTCCTTTCTCTCCTCAAGACCTCTTAAATACTTGAGCCTTTCATCAAGGTCTCTTAACTGTTCATCGTTAAGTGAACCTGTAACCTCTTTTCTGTATCTTGATATAAAAGGTATGGTATTCCCTTCATCAATCAGTCCGACAGCTGCTTCAACCTGCCATTTTTTAACTCCGAGTTCTTCTGTTATCTTTGCTATTATATCCATATCAGTTTCCTTATGCCTGTTCTCCCGGTTTTGTATTTATCCACTTAAGATATCCGTTTATAAACTGGTCTATCGCTCCGTCCATTACCGCATCGACATTTCCGCTCTCAACATTTGTCCTGTGATCCTTAACCATCGTATATGGCTGGAAGACATATGAGCGTATCTGATTGCCCCATCCGATCTCTGTGACTTCACCTCTTATATCAGAGAGCTTTTCTTTATTTTCTTCCATACGCAGCATATACAGTTTTGCTTTCAGCATCTGCATGGCCTTATCTTTGTTCTGGAACTGGCTTCTCTCATTCTGACACTGTACAACAATACCTGTCGGAAAATGAGTGATACGGATAGCTGATGATGTCTTATTGATATGCTGTCCGCCCGCACCGCTGCTTCGATATGTATCGATACGGATGTCTTCATCCTTGATCTCAACATCAAGATCATCATTTATCTCAGGCATTACATCAAGAGACACAAACGAAGTCTGTCTTTTACCCTGTGCATTAAAAGGTGATATCCTTACAAGTCTGTGAACCCCTTTTTCGGCCTTAAGATACCCGTATGCGTTTATACCGTTCACCTGGAATGTCACAGATTTGATACCGGCTTCATCTCCTTCGAGCATATCAAGTATCTCGATCGTAAAGCCCTTCTTCTCTGCCCACCTCGTATACATACGATACAGCATCTGAGCCCAGTCACACGACTCGGTTCCTCCTGCTCCGGCATTGAGTTTTAAGATCGCATTATTCTTATCAAACTCTCCAGTAAGCAATGTGCTTATCCTGAGATCCTCAAGAGTTGCTATGAAGTTATCCAGTTCTTCTCTGACTTCGGGTATCAGGCTCTCATCCGGTTCTTCATATCCCATCTCAATAAGAGTCTCAATATCTTCGTATTGGGACTCCAAAGAGCCATACAGTTCCACTGTATCTTTCATGTTCTTAAGTATCTTCATCTTTTGGTTTGCATCATCTGCATCATCCCAAAAGTTTGGAGCCTCCATCTCTCTTTCCAGCTCCTCGATTCGCTTTTCCTTATTAGCTAAGTCAAAGTGAATCCCTCACTTCCGCTAATGGATTTTTGTAGGAGATAAGTTCGCTTTTCATCTGATCTAACTCAACCACTTAACGTCACCACACTTTCTAAATTTAGATTTTTATAAAATCAGAACCGGCTGCATAAATAGTCCTACGGCCGGTTCTAATATATCAATTACAAGTCTCAGATTCTGCCATGACAAAGCTTGTATTTCTTTCCGCTTCCGCACGGACATGGATCGTTGGGATATACCTTTGATTCCATTCTCTTTACGGGAGCTTTTGCCACAGTATCATCTTTGTTCGTTCCGGTCACCTTGGCAACCTGTTCACGTTCAACCTTCTGCTCGACTCTTACATGGCAGAGCATTCTTACAGTATCTTCACGAATGCTGTCCGTCATCTCTTCAAACATGTCATAACCGGTCATCTTGTATTCTACAAGAGGATCTCTCTGACCATATGCCTGAAGTCCGATACCCTGACGCAGCTGATCCATATCGTCGATATGATCCATCCACTTTCTGTCTATGGTCTTAAGAAGTACTACTCGCTCAAGTTCTCTTACCTGTTCGGGATCCGGGAATTCCGCTTCTTTTGCTTCATACAGCTTAACAGCCTCTTCCTTAAGCTGCTGCTTTAATGCGCCCTTATTGTTTCCGTCAAAACGCTCTAAACTTACAGGCTGAAGAGGTATGATAGGAAGCAACAGTTCATTGAGCTCTCTGAAATCCCAGTTTTCGGGATGATTATCGTCTCCGATCGCTGTATCAACGCTTCCATCAACTATATCAGTCATCATCTTATAGATGACATCACGCATGTTCTCACCGTCAAGTACTCTTCTACGTTCAGCATACATGATCTCGCGCTGTTCATTATTAACGCGGTCATACTCAAGAAGATTCTTTCTGATACCGAAGTTGTTGCCTTCGATCTTCTTTTGTGCATTCTCTATTGCACCTGAGAGCATCTTATGCTCGATCTGCTGTCCCTCAGGGATACCGAGTGCATTGAACATATTTATCAGTCTCTCACTACCAAAGAGTCTCATAAGATCATCTTCGAGCGAGATATAGAATCTTGATTCACCGGGATCACCCTGACGTCCCGAACGACCTCTTAACTGATTATCGATACGACGGCTCTCATGACGTTCTGTACCGATGATCTTAAGTCCTCCGGCCTCTAAGCTCTCTTTATCCAGTTTGATATCGGTACCACGACCGGCCATGTTTGTAGCGATGGTTACCTTGCCATGTATACCGGCTTCGGCAACTATCTCTGCTTCCATCTCATGGAACTTGGCATTCAAGACCTTATGTTCAATACCGCGTTTTCTAAGCATTGCGGACAGTTCCTCACTGGCCTCGATCGTAATGGTACCAACCAGTACAGGCTGACCTTTTTCATGAGCCTCCATGACGGCTTCCACAATGGCATTGAGTTTTTCTTTTCTTGTCTTATAAACGGCATCGTCATAATCTATACGCGCTATCGGACGGTTTGTGGGAATCTCGATAACATCCATGCCGTAGATCTCTCTGAACTCTTTTTCTTCAGTAAGAGCGGTACCGGTCATACCGGCTTTCTTCTCAAACTTGTTGAAGAAATTCTGGAACGTGATCGTTGCAAGAGTCTTTGACTCACGCTTAACCTTAACATGTTCCTTTGCTTCGATAGCCTGATGCAGGCCATCCGAATATCTTCTTCCGGGCATGATACGTCCGGTAAATTCATCTACGATAAGGACCTGATCGTCCTTAACAACATAATCCTGATCTCTGAACATAAGATTATGTGCACGAAGAGCGAGGATTATATTATGCTGTATCTCTATATTTTCAGGATCAGCCAGATTGTCTATATGGAAGAACTGCTCAACCTTACCTACGCCCTGTTCAGTCAGGTTAACGATCTTATCCTTCTCATTTACTATGAAGTCACCGGTCTCTTCCTGAACGACACCCATGATGGCATCCATCTTGGAGAGATCCTCCATATCCTTACCACGCTGCATCTGACGTGCGAGCAGATCGCATGCCTCATAGAGCTTCGTAGACTTTCCGCTCTGACCTGATATTATAAGGGGAGTTCTTGCCTCATCTATAAGAACCGAGTCTACCTCATCGATGATCGCATACTTAAGATCACGAAGAACAAGCTGCTCCTTATAAATGACCATGTTATCCCTTAAGTAATCGAAACCAAGCTCATTGTTAGTAACATAAGTAATGTCACATCTGTAAGCCGCCTGTCTCTCTTCTGAGGTCATTGAATTTAAAACAACTCCAACCTTGAGGCCCAGGAACTCATGGATCTGTCCCATCCATTCAGCATCACGCTTTGCCAGATAATCATTGACGGTAACGATATATACTCCCTCACCCGTCAAGGCGTTCAGATAAGCAGGAAGCGTGGATACAAGTGTCTTACCTTCACCTGTACGCATCTCAGCGATACGACCCTGATGAAGGATGATACCGCCTATTATCTGTACTCTGAAGTGTTCCATATCTAGAACTCTTCTGGCAGCTTCCCTTACTGTGGCAAACGCCTCAGGAAGAAGATCATCCAAAGTCTCTCCCTGCGCAAGACGCTCCTTATATTTTCTTGTCATGTCCTTTAACTCGCTGTCAGACATTGCCTCAAAGGTAGGTTTGAGGCTTTCAACCTTGTTAACGAGCGGCATGATCCTCTTCAGTTCTCTCTCGCTGTGAGTACCGAAGACTTTATCTACAATCTTACTCATCGAAAACTCCTAATGATATTTTAGTACACACAAGCCTCTTCTTCTTTGTTCATAACACGAAGTCCGCCCTGAACAAGTGCAAGAAGCTCATCCTCTCCGGGATATACAGTGAAAGGTGCGATCCATTCAGCTGCTTCTTTAAGTCCTGCAACAACTTCCTTGTCATATGCGATACCACCGGTAACGATTATCTGATCCACCTTACCTTTAAGTACGCAAGACATTGAACCTATATTCTTTGAAACCTGGAATATAAATGCATCTCTTATCTCTTTTGCCTTAGCATCGCCTTCACTTACCATCTTTTCGACATCTCTCATGTCGTTTGTTCCAAGGTAGGCATTGAATCCGCCGTTACCGACAAACTTTTTATAGATCTCCTTCTCTGTATATTCTCCTGAGAAACACATCTTTATAAGTGCTCCTACCGGAACAGCACCTGCTCTTTCGGGAGAGAATGCACCGTCACCGTCAAGTGCGTTGAATACGTCTATGACCTTACCGTTCTTATGAGCACCGACTGAAACTCCGCCACCCATATGAACAACAATAAGATTAAGTGAATCGTAGGCTTTACCTGTTTCCTTTGCATAACGCTTTGCCACAGCCTTTTGGTTAAGTGCATGGAAAACCGATGTACGGGGAAGCTCCGGAACACCCGAATATCTTGCAACGTCACATAGCTCATCAACAACAACAGGATCAACTATAAATGAAGGTACGCCGATCTCGTCTCCGATCTCACGTGCGAGCATACCTCCAAGGTTTGATGCATGCTGTCCCTGCTTTCCGATAACAAGATCATGAAGCAGATCGTCCGTTACAGCATATGTACCACCGGGGATAGGCTTAAGCATTCCGCCACGACCTACAACCATACCAAGTGATTTAATATCAAAGTTCTTCTCTTTAAGAAGATTCATAATGATAGCTTTACGGAAATCCTTCTGATCAGCTATGGTAGCATACTTTGCTATTTCTTCCGTGCTGTGACGAAGGGTTTCTTCAAAAAGTAAATTCTCATCTTCAAAAACACCGATCTTTGTTGATGTTGAACCGGGATTGATTATCAAACTCTTTATACTCATATCAGTACTTCCTCTCTAATCAAAATCTTTTTATCTGTTTTTCATCTGCTCTGCAACAACTGCCGCAAGAGCTATGGAATTGATCTTAACCTCTACAGAATCCGAACGTGATGTAAGGATAACGGGTGCTTTGGTTCCCGTAAGGATGTTACCGTTCTTGCAGTCTACCATGTGAACCATTGTCTTATAAACAAGGTTACCTGCATGGATATCAGGGAAAACAAGTATATCTGCATCACCTGCTACTTTTCTTCCAAGAGCTCCCTTTTCCTCTGCTGCTTCTTTGTAAAGAGCTATATCCATTGAAAGAGGTCCTTCAACTATACAATCCTTTATCTCTCCAGCTTCCTGCATGCGTGAAAGTTCTGCCGCATCTACTGTGCAGGGCATCTTCTCATTTACAGTTTCAAGAGCAGCAAGTACTGCTACCTTGGGATCATCAACACCGCATGCCTTAGCTACATCTACGGTATATTCTATCATGCACTTTTTCTCTTCAAGAGTCGGATAAGGCATAAATGCAACGTCTGTAAGGAATAAAAGTCTGTCAAATCCGGGGATCTCAAACACACAGACATGAGAAAGAGGCTTACCCGTACGAAGACCGACTTCTTTGTTAAGTACGCTCTTTAAGAATGTACCTGTAGGAAGTATACCCTTCATATACATATCAGCTTCACCGTCATGTACAAGCTTTACAGCCTTTAATGATGCCTCAACAACATCCTTCTCATCTATGATCTTAAACTCATCCATGTTCATGCCGATCTCAGCACCGATCGCTCTGATCTGCTCTTCATCACCGACAAGTATGGCATCTGCGATCTTACGCTCCTTAGCAAGCTTTACAGCTTCAAGCACGGGTTTGTCCTGTGCAACGGCAACAGCCAGTTTTTTTGTCTCGCATTCATTTACTTTTGAAAGTAAACCTTCAAAATTCTTGGTCATAACATCCTCCATATGATATATAAAAATATTTAAATACTATGTATTTTGGCACTTTGAAATCATGTGACCGATATTGCTTTCCATTCTTTCACACATAAAAAAAGTGCGCCTTTTCTATACTAACACTAAAAGGCGCAAAAAGCAATTTTATTATTCTGTTTACAGCATCCTAGCAGAGCGAAAATCCTTTGGACTTAAGACTGCTCTCAACTTCTTTTGTATCATCTGTATGAAGTACCATTATGGGACATCCGGATACTCTGTTGAATGACAGATACAGATAATGAACATTGATATTTGCATCGTTAAGAGCTTTAAGAAGCCTGTTCAGATTACCTACTTCATCCTTAACCTCAACTCCTATTACATCCGTAAGCTTGCATATGATGCCTTTATCCTTTAAAGCCTGCGTTGCCTTAATCGGATCATCAACAACCATCCTTACGATACCGTATTCGGCCGAATCATTCGTAACAGATCCCAGAATGTTTATATTCTGCTCTGTAAGAGTCTCTGTGATCTCCAACATCTTACCCTTAACATTCTCTGCATAAATTGATACCTGTTTTAACATATTTCCTCCTTGATCTATACTCCCGCAATATAATCCATTTTTTTCTCATCTACATTATATGGGCAATTCTTTAGTTTTGCTGTATTTGATAAAACGCTTTTGGCAGAACGTTTAAGTATTTCTTTATTGGCTGATACAGGGGCCAGCCTGTCGATGAATACTCCCAGTTCTTCGCACGATTCAAAGCCTGCCGCTGCAAGAATATCATCCTTTATCTTATCATCAGAAAGCTCCAAATATCGTGCAAGAAACATTCCGCATGCCGGTCCGTGAGGTATTCCCAGTTCATAAGTGAGCATATAACTTAACGCATGAGGAAGCGACGTTCCGGTCTGAGCTATCGAAATACCCGCTATCGCGGATGCTTCCATAAGTCTAAGTGCCGATGCCTCATCAAGCTTAGAAGCCATGGGATCCTGATCATCTATATACGGTCTGCAGCTTCTCCAAAGTGATATACCGCCTATCACGTTAAGCAGACTGTAATAATCTGCATTTGAATTAACAGCGCTCTCAACAAGGTGTGCAAATGCATCTATCGCTGTATTGATCACAAGTGATCTTGGTGCTGAAAGGATATACTTTCCATCAACCAGAGCAAGATTTGGAAACACCTTGTGTTTCATTGATATCTTTGTTTTAAGGTCGTGTCTGGTAAGAACAGCCACGCCTGTTACCTCAGATCCTGTTCCGCAGGTTGTCGGAACAGCAATGATCGGTAACGCCTCTGCTTTGGTGTTCTCATAAAGAAATTCCCATGATCTGTCAGGATTGTTGATCATCAGAGCCACAGCCTTGGCAGCATCAAGCGGAGATCCTCCGCCTACACCGATGACATGATCGGCTTTAACATCAAGTCCGATTGCTGTAGCCTTCATGACAGTCTCAACCGAAGGGTTTTCTTCGACACCCTCAAATATTGTATATGATACGCCTCTGCTGTCAAGTACATCCGTTATATCTTTAAGTGAATGATTCTTTCTTGCAGAACCTCTGCCTGTAACTATGAGTGCATGCTTTCCAAAAGACGCCAGTTCATCAGCATGCTCCTTAACACAGTTGTGACCGCTATAGAGTTTTGTCGGCATATAGTATTTCATTATATGTTTTTCATCCTTTTTAAGCTCTCGGTATACGGTTCATATGCAATACCGTTTTCCGTAACTATACCTGCTATCAGTTCATGATCGGTCACATCAAATGCCGGATTATATACCTTTACACCCTCAGGTGCCATGCGCTCCTTATACCACATCTCTGTCACTTCCGTATCCGGTCTTTGCTCTATCTTTATCTCATTACCAGTAGGTGTATCAAGATCTATCGTAGATGTTGGTGCACAGATATAAACAGGTATGTTGTAATGCTTTGCTACAGTAGCGACCACACTTGTCCCGATCTTATTTGCCGTATCACCGTTTGCAGCGACTCTGTCACATCCAACAAATACAGCGTCTATCTTTCCCTGTTTCATAACAGTCGCGGACATGTTGTCGCATATGAGCGTAACATCGACTCCGGCACTCTGAAGTTCAAAAGCCGTAAGTCTCGCCCCCTGAAGCAATGGACGTGTCTCATCGGCATATACCTTAAACCCGTATCCTTTCTCATGTCCAAGATAAATAGGAGCCGTCGCAGTACCATACTTGCATGTAGCAAGCTGACCTGCATTGCAGTGAGTCAGAATGCCGTCCCCCGGCTTTACCAGAGTCAGGCCATATTCACCGATTGCTTTACATACAGCTATATCTTCCTCTTTTATCGTTATTGCTTCCTTTTTCAGGGCTTCGAGTATTTCATCTATACTAAATTCTTTCATTGTACAGGCAAGCTTATCCATCCTGTTAAGCGCCCAGCTTAGATTCACAGCAGTTGGCCTTGAAGAATTCAAAAATTCTTTATTCTTTACAAACTCTTTATAAAAACCCTCAAACGAATCAGCCTTGATCTGTGTTGCAAGAATGTAAAGTCCAAAAGCAGCTGCAACACCTATCGCAGGCGCTCCTCTTACCTTCAAAAGATATATCGCATCCCATATTTCCTGGGCACTTTTTAATCTTACGATCTCTATATTTCCAGGAAGCTTCGTCTGATCTATAATGACAAGTTCGTTTGTATCAGTATCCAGTTCTACAGTTTCATAATCCAATATATTGATCTTATCTGACATATGAATTCCTCATGACATTCAAATCCGTATGATTACATTTCTTTCCTGAGTCTGTAAAAATCCCCAACAGCTTTTATGCCTATTTTGATTATCTTCTTTAGGTTTATCGAAGCCTTACCCGCCGTCCTTGGTTTAAATGTGATGGGACTGAATGTAACATTTTCCTTATAATACAAAAAGTATGCTACAAACATTATATTGGGGATGTTAAAATCTATAGGTAATCTGTCTATATACCTTCCTACCAGATCCGTTTTCATCAGTCTGAAAGGTGCATTGGCATCCTTTGCGGATACTCTAAATACAAGTCTGAGCAGAATACAGACAACATCTTCAACGAATTTTCTGCCTGCACCGTCACCGCGATCATGACGCTCTCCTATAACAGCATCAAAATCATTTCTTTTCTCCCAGAAGCCTTCAAATTCATTCGGGTTTGTCTGTCCGTCGGAATCGGTCTGAAATATCCAATCAGCATCCTGTTTGATAGCATATTTATATCCATACAAAAGAGCCGAGCCATGCCCGCCGTTTTCTTTGTTCAAAGTAACGAGTAAAGTTTTTTCCTGTGAAAGCTCATTCAGAATTTCACTGGTATTATCTCTTGAACCATCGTTTACAATAACAAGTCTGGATTCACCGCTTTCATTGTGAGCCTCAACGATCGGATACCATTCCTCAACACATCTTTTTATATTCAGTTCTTCATTGTATGCAGGAATAACTATATAAAGTTTGTCCATTTCCGATATACCCCTAACCCTTTACCAATATATCACTTTAACAGTCCATAAACATCTCTTGTGATGATCCAGCCTCTGTACTGATAATCTCTGGTATCTTTCAAAGCATACCTGTTTGAGATCTGATAATTATTTATTCCCTTAATATATATAACACTTATATCCTTATCATAACAATCTATCTCATCTATAGGAGTCCCGTCAGCCACATGCCAGACAGTTACAGGTGTATTTTCATAGGCATGCTCGCTCGCATACGGTACACGTCGATTTTTATCATTGTTCCAGTATTGGATATCCTTATCAATGTCATCAGTCATACTGATTTTTTCCGACATTCCATCAAATGAATAGATCGATCTGTCGGCTATAGCCATGACAACAGCCGTATCTTCATTTAAACTGTCTTCTATCGCTTTTTCGATAGGATTCTCCATCCAGAGCATCTGTTTGTTGTATATGGCGGAATCTCCAAAGAAAAGATCGCTTGTAGATAGAATGGACGAATCCCCCACATTCTTACTGTCAAAAGCAATCCTTGAAACAGGATCTATACATCTGTAACATGAGATCAGACTGATAATCGCTAACACCACCATGACAGTATTTCTGATCCACTCCTTACTAACGAGTGCAAAAACAAAGCCTACTGCCATAACAAGGCTGACTGATATAAAACTGTCTATATACCTGCAGTGGTTTACTGTTTTAAATGCATAGTTAAAGATTAAAAGAGATACATTACTGCAAAGCAATGGCAATATCCACAAAATATGATCTTTAAATGTCTTTACTGCTAACAGGTAAACTATACCTGCAATTACAATAATTGTAAGTACCCAGTTAAAGTTGATCAAAAAGAAAACTTTCGATTTCTCATATATATACTGAACATCAAGTCCGAAAGCACCATTTCCGGCACTCCACTGTCCTAAAACCTTATATGTGGCTATCCATATCAGATATGGGATCAGCATAAAATAATAATGCACTGTTTTAAACAGACCAATGAAACCGCTCTTTATATCCTGTTCCTTTGTAATATCAAAAATAACAAGACCAAGACACAATCCCGTATAAGCTATCAGTGCCGGTTCCTTTGTCGTGCAGAATATGCATGCAGCTATCGTTGTCCATATCCATCTTCGGCTTAGAACAAAGTATATTAATATCGCAGCACAGCATACAGTACACCAGTCCGTACTGAAGTAATTCACCATACCCAGCAGAAAAGGAGAAAAACCAAAGCATGATGCTGCCAGTACATATTCGTACTCTTTACGATTTGGACATATTCTCTTTATACATCCGTAAAACGCACATGTACCCGCAAGAAGCATCACAATATTCACAGCTATCATACCACTGCATACATCACCGATAAGTGAAGCAAAAAATCTGTATATAACCCCGGAACCCATTGCAATATGGCCATAAAGTGCAACACTGCTAACAGATCTTAGGCTCGCATCTCTTACCGCTATATAGTACAAAAGACCGTCCCATTTGAACTGATACATATTGCTGTCAAGGGATAATAATATCAATATCAGTAACAATATAAATAACAGTATATGCTGCTTTATCCATATCGCTACAGACAAGATCAGATTCCTACTGCAAATGTCTTTCAGGTTCAAAGCAGAAACCGCGATCCATGAGGTTACTGTAAGATAGATCATCCATCTACCTTTAGGAAGATACTCATTATGTATGATGAATTCAAACAGCACAGATACAAACAATATGGATATATTAAGAGATCTTATTTCTGATTCATGGGATGGGTTATCTTTAACAGCTTTTTTTGCGATCAGCATATACGCTATTGCACATAATATTCCCAGAATACCCGAAAGATATAAAAAAACACTGCTTTTATAAGATACGGTCGAAAAGCACCACGACAAATAAGCCATGGGAATAATACCCCAGGCTGCGATATATTTTATAATCCCATATGGTTTTGTCACTTTTGCATCCATAAAAACACTTATCAGTTTACTTAAACTTCTTATTATCAAGCGATCAAAAGTCCTGTCTAATCACCAAACCAATTATATCAGAACGACCTGTTTATCTCAATAATCGTTGCATTGTTGGCATTTATAGGAGATAATATCAACGATAATATTGTCAGATTTAATAGATATAGATTTCTCCAAATGATCCAATTAATCTTCTGTATAGCAATATATATATTTCTGGCCTTCATACTTTTGTTTCAGATCAAGCGTACCGACATTCAAAAAAGAGACGAACTGTTCTTCTCTTTGAATTCTCTGCGCGGAATCTTTGCACTTGAGATCGTAATAGGTCATTGTGTCCGTTATGAATCCTGTCCTCTGACTCCATTAGGAAATTTCATGCTCATAAGTGTAGGCTATTTTTTCTTTGTTTCAGGATATGGTCTTGCACGTTCATATTATACCAAGCTCGGATACATGGACAGTTTCATTAAACACAGGATCCTCAAGCTGCTCATCCTGGCAATCGAAGCATTGATCATTGTTACGCTGATAGCATACATTTCACCGGTAGCTACGGATTTCAAGGATATTCCAACTGACCCGCTGATCTTTGCAAAATCTGCACTTGTCAGAACAAACTGGTATATGAGAGAACTCATGCTCTTGTATATATGTTTCTTTATTGTGTTTAGATTTGTAAAAAAATACAGGATCGCACTGTTATGCACGTTTATTGTCATAATATGTGCCATCCTTTATATGACAGGATATACCAGATGCTGGTTCGCCAGCATAATCTGTTTTCCTTTAGGAATAGTATTCTATGAAAATATCGATCTGATATTGGACAGATTAAAAAATCTAAGTGGAAAACTTATAGCCATATTTTTCACCGGTTTGGGACTTATACTTTCTTTGTTAAACTACTCTCAGTTAACAGGTCAGACCTTCAAAGTGACCGAGATGATGTATGCCTTGTCTAACAATATATTATGTATAGGCTTCATACTTCTTCTCATCATGATACTTATATATCTGAAACCCGATAATAGAATACTATCATTCTTTACTTCAATTGCTACGCCTATGTATCTGTTTCAGTTTATATTTGTTGCGATTGCAGAAAAAGCAGATATGTCATATCCTGTAAAAACATTATTTGTATTATGTACCGATATTGCTTTATCGTATGTACTAAAAAAAGCTTCCGAACTCGTAAGTCAGAAGCTTCATTGAAATATCACATTATCTCTTTTAAATATTCGTCATAATCTCTTATATACTCACTCGGATCATAGTATTCGCTAGCCAATACAAGCAATACGGAATCTTTGGAAAAGTCATACATGTCTTTCCAGACCATCTTAGGAATATATATACCTGTATGAGGCTTATTCAAAGAGAATACACATTCATTACCATTTGGATAATGAACTTTAACCTTGCTTGTGCCGGCAACATTTATTAACACAAATTCAGTTTTTCTGTTTGCATGTCTGCCTCTTATGACTTCAGAATCTGATCCGTAGATATAAAAAACTCTTTTTATCTCAAATGGTATGTCCTTTATTGCCTCTACTACAACCAGATGACCTCTGTCATCTCCCTTTTCACTGAATTCCAGCATCTTGGCTTCATTTATCATATCAGTATCACTCCACTCCTATATCCTCAGATGTTATTGAGGCAATTTGACCAATGCACTTCCGCTTATAACTTTCTCATTATCCTGATTAAATACTTCCGTGATCAGAGTTGCCTTATTATTCTTACCCATCTCCGTTATCGTCACCACAGCCCTGACTGTATCATTTATAAACACAGGCTTAAGAAAATCAACATTCTGTGATAAATAGATTGTTCCTTCCCCGGGCATTATGGTACCTATAACTTTTGATATAAATGACACAGTCAGCATTCCATGTGCCACTCTTTTCCCGAACACACTCTGTTTTGCTTTTTTATCATCAATGTGTACAGGATTATAATCACCCGAAACAGTAGCAAAGGCATTAATATCCTCTTCGGTGATTAATTTGCTGTATTCTCCGGTCATACCAACACTATATTTCATACCAGTTGTCTGACACCTCTATGCTTTCATAATAATCATTGGCTCTGAATAAATCGCTCTCATCCAGTTCTATATCTGCTTCAACTATACCATTATCCGAGATATGTTCTCCAACTATCCTGAATCCCACTCTCATATCATTGGTATATGCCTGAACATTATCCCGGCTGACACCTCCGAGTATCTTTTCTATTCCCATCAGTCTTATTGCTATCTTCATAGCCATAACAAGACTGACTCTTCCTATGCCTTTTCCATGTGCTGCAGGATCACCGATCTGGATCTTTCCTATTTCGGCAGTATGCTCATTGGGATTTATATTATATACCGCAAGACTGCCAACCATTCGATTGAGTTCATCCACTTCATCTATGGCAAATATTACCTGAGATTCATCTTTCAGATAATTGTTATACCACTCCAGCTGCATCTGACTTGTTATATGTCCGACATCACGCAGGAATTTTGTCTGAGACGTATCATTTCTCCATCTTCTGATGGTTTCAATGTCTTTTTCTTCAAGAGGCCTTATGACAACATTTGAGTATCCGGCACCATAACTATGTAACATTAAATCTCTCTCCTATCGTAAGATCTGTTGTCCGGGCTGTCACCATCATCCTCAACTATGTAAGCCGGTCTGTCTCTGGATACATCAAATATACGCCATATATACTCTCCAAGTATTCCCACTGAAAACATGATGATGCCAAAACTCATAAGGTTAAATATGAACAGCGTTGTCCATCCGGATACATCTATCATACCGGCAAGTTTACATACCAGTTCAACGATTGCCCAGATTATACCTCCTATAAGGGAAAGCATACCTACTATAGTAACGATCTTTATAGGCAGAACAGAAAAACTGTACAGCGTATCCGAAACAAGTCTTACCTTTTTCTTTAACGTCCATCTGCTTTTTCCTATCTCACGTGCAAGTCTGTGATATGATACCGTATCGGTTTTAAAACCACTCCATAATATCTGTCCTGTCAGAGCACTGTTCTTTTCATCAAGAGCCATCAGGACATCTATTACCTTTCTGTCGATCAAATATACATCAAATCCCTGTTTTGGCATATTGGACAGAATAAACTTTCTGATCATACCATAATACATATTTGCAAAGAAAGTCTGTGACTTTCCTTCATCACGTCCGTCTCTGACAGCCAATACCACATTGGCTCCTGCCTTCCACTTCTCATACATCTGAAGAATAAGCTGTGTGGGTTCCTGAAGATCTGCAGCCTTGACTACAGCGCAGTCGCCCGTACACTTGGACAGGCCGCAAAGTATTGCCGCATGAGAACCAAAATTGCGAGACAGTCTGTATATATGGATATTCTCATCTTTCTGTCTGAGATCCTTCATTACCTCGTAACTGTTATCACCGGATCCGTCATCAACCATAATGATCTCGTAATCAAAGTCTATGACATCTATTATCTTGCTTTTAATATCCTCATATAGCGGAATAAGGTTTTCCGCGTTGTAATATACCGGTATAACTATCGACAGCTTCATTTTTATTCTCCTTCATCAATGAGGTATACCGCCTCTTTTCCATAAAATATACTCATAGCCGAATTACCGGTATAAACCGACGGATCATATTCACCCATGTTGAAAAAAGCATTGGCCATACAGGTTGTATCCGCCACCTCTTTAGTATATATTCTTACCACAGATTCATCAGATTGTTCAACATCTTTGATAATACCTGCAACCCAGTTGCAGTATGACTGCAGATCTCCTCTGTACAATTCCCCCGTCAGTCTTCCGCTAGCTGTCTTTTCTCTGCCTGCTACCAGCACAATTGCAATTACCATCATAGCAAGATAGTTTACAAGCAGTCTGAGATTACTGTTTTTTAAGCCTGTATATTTCAGTCTGCATTTGATCCAACCTGTCCAGTAAAAGACAATAAGCATCAATATCAGAAAAGATGCCCAATCCGATACTATTATACACCTTTCATATACTGCATAAGTTTCTCTGTCTGACACCCACTGAAGAGGAAATATTACTCCAACCTCACCCAGTATCAGCAAAACTGTATATACTCCAGGAATCGGAAATCTGTATTTGAAATGCTGCTCACTGATAATAAAGACTATCAGTATTACCAGAATGATGCATATAAACAACGGATTTTCTTTAGCGAACATTCTTAAGCGATCAAATTCATAAAGGAATGATCCCTTGAATGTAACAATCAATCTGTCAAATGCATCCTCATGTGCTGCACCGTTTTTATAATTTCCCGGAGCAAGAACATTCAAACTACTCCCAATAAGAGCAGGTATTCCGCTTATGCATGATGCAAAAATTTTTTTGCATACAACAATGCCCCAGTATATAAGCTGACAAGTTATAATACAAACAAGAACAGCTACATTAACCGAAGCTCCACCCAGAAGAAATCCCAGTATAAAGCATATAACACAGCAAAGCCTGCTGTCTTTTTCAATTCCATATATGAATAATACAACGAAGATATACAGCAGTGTCGCCGGCAACTGATATATCGTTGATGCACAAAACCAGAAAAGAGTTTCATTGTTTACAAAATAAAACTGGCTCGGGAATAATGAAAAAACTGCCATGGCTATCAAAGCAGACGACACTTCGTTAAGCTTCATGATCTTGCGACCGACATAATACAACATAAAAACAAGTGCCGCATAATGTGCAATAAGCATAATCGTCTGCCAAACTCGTATCTGAGTTATGCTGCATTTAGTGACAGCATCTGCAAAGTACGTTATAAATGTAGAAAAATAGTATCCCCTGTAATTAAAGAATCCTTCATATGCCAGTCTTAATGATGTAGAAAAAGAATTGCCCCCAGAACTTTCAATCTCCTTTAATACCACTCCGGTATTATAAAAATCATCCTGAAGCGGAAAAGTATAACTTGTAGCTATAATATATGGGACAGACTGGACCAAGATTATGACAAATGCTATCACAAACAGCAAAACAGTCAGTATTCTGTTACTATCTATTGAATTACTGTTTTTCTTCATTTTTCTTTTTTATTGTACCTTTAACTCTATATACAGCCATTCCTAACAAAGCCGATACTACAAATACTCCAACAGTCCTCAATATATAATATACATATACATATGCACCGGATGAAAGCCAGTTATATGCAAAAGCTTCCTTGAGTATAAGATATTCAAGCGGATCATGGAATATATAAATATACACACAGATCGGAGACAGAAACATGATGATCCTGCCTTTCATTCCCAGTTTTCTCGACAGTTTCATGAACATAAGAGAAAATAACATAAACCATGCGCAATGAAAAGCTATATATACAATAGCTCCATTTCCGTCATCCAGAGGCAAAAGTATCATTACCACCGTCATGATCACAAATATTAAAATCTGTGAACCGGTTTTCATCTGCTCTATTTTTTCTCTTATATACTCCTCAAATATGAATCCCATTAAAAACCATAGGAGATAATTTAATGAATTTTTGAATCCAAGATAATCCGGCAAATACTCAAGTTTCATCCTGCTTAACAGAATTCCTATAAGCAGAACGGCTGCCATGCTTCTTTTTCCGACATACCTGATCAGTATATATCCCAGCACAAAGCACCAGAACAGCGTTATCAAAAACCATAGATGACCGCTTTCTGCTCCTCCTTCAAGGAAATTACGTACCACCCTTGTCATATTGGCTTCTTTGTAAAAATCGCAATAGTATTTTAAGGGCAACATAAAGATAAGACCATAAACAAAATACGGTATTATCAGAGCCTTTGCTTTTTTTACCACAATCTGATCAAATGATCCAGCCTGCTTTAATGAGTATACCGCTCCGGACAACATAAAAAACAGAGGCATGTGAAACGAATATGCCCAGCCACCTATTGTGCGAATGGCATTCGGGATAATATCATCCTGATAGTGACCGTTTATTGTGTACGGTAATTCGTACGATATGGATCCAAAATCCGTTGCATGACTAATATATGAAGCATGACCCAGCACAACAAGGATCATACCTAATACCCTTATCCAATCATATATTTCTACTCTTCTATTCTCGTTTGACGGCATATTAACTCTCTCCTGTAGCAGTAGCAATCAACTCCGAAACACAATAACGCAAAGAGCGAAAGTGCCACATTCCTATAAGTCATCCAATAATGAATGTATGAATGATTCTTCACAGCAACAAACCATCCGAAAGGCATCAAAATGATCATACCATAAAAAATCAAACTGTTCCTGTTAACAGCATATCTTTTCTTTACCAAGCCATACACTACATGTAACAAAATAATCAAGATGACTGCTATATAAGGCACGTGTGCATAAACACCGAAATTTCTTCTGATAACTTCCCCTAATGATATGGTTATGTTCTCTCCGCTCTCCGCACTGGTTGATGACATCCTATATAATACCATGAGGACAGCATCTTTAATGATATTCTTATCTGTGAATACCGTGGCTATTATCCATTTCATCCCCCACATACCAGCATAACCAGTAAGCCAGTAAAGCAGGTTCTCTGCGAAAGTGATAACACAGTTTCGTGTGTCCTTAGTCTCTCCATTCTTTATATACCAAAAGACCATTGGGATTCCGAAAGTCAATAACGGAAATGTAAGTACATCAACATAAGCTACAGCAATTCCTATAAGTGTAAAGAAGATGCTTCTTCCTTTCTCACTCTTCAAAATAGAATTATCATGCATTATATATAACACAGATATTAGGATTACATAGAAAAGTGCCGAATATTCCATAGACATGAAAAGCATCGGAGCCGTGATAAAAAAGAGTAATACACCAAATGCCACCAAATAGGGCCTTACCTTTTCATCACGGTATATGAATATACAGATCAAAACAACCAGGATCAGCTGAATGATAAGATTGATCATTCGAATGGCTGAATAATTGAATAAGAGCAGTGCCGGTTTAACGAATACCAGGTACCCATGCCAATCTCGGGCATACTCATCAACATAGTAATTCTCATTACCCGAATAATACTCAAAAAGAGCATCATAATACATCTGAGCATCCTGGTATCTGTATTGATGAATGGAAGCTGCCTTTTCAAATACAGAATCATTGCTGTCAAAGATAGCACTGTTAAAAGTCAGTCCTTCGGTATAATTATCAAGTCTTGTTGTGTCATATCCCTCAATAACATTATGAGTGATCCCTTCTTGTTCTAAAACGTCAAGCGAATCACCCACATTTTCTCTGATTTGATCGACCGGCAACATATACACCAGGATCAATGCAATATATCCTACAACTGCGGATATTATCACAACCAATATAGTTCTTAACCAAACAAACAGCTTATCTCTCATTTTCTTCTTTATAGTATTCTATGGTACGCCTAATCCCTTCCTCAAAGCCTATCTGAGGAATAAATCCCGTGTCTTTACTCAATTCATGGATTGGCACACACGAACTAAACACTTTAGCAGATAAAGAAGGAATTTCACCTATTCCAAGCTCAAGATCAGGATCAATTATATCTCTGATAATCGATACATATTCCTTGAGGGGGCGATAATCACCGCTTCCTATCCCATAGGTTTTTTCATATAAACCTTTTTCCCCTATGAGATACAAAGCCCTAACAACTTCTCCAACATACAAAAAATCCCACATCTGAGTAAGGAATCCATATGATGGTTTTTCTCCACTCAAAAGCTTCCTTATCGTATAAGTAAGAATGTTGTTATCTCTTCTTCCTTCACCATAAGTACTCGGGATCACAACCCAGTTAAAAGGCATGTCAAGCTGTCTTGCCCATGTTTCAAGCATATAGTGAGTAGCTGTTTTGGCAGCCCCATACAGATCATTCGGAGTCTGCTTCGCATTGATATCCATGACATCTTCACAGAACGAATACTCCGCAACCGTACCGGTAGCTATAAATCTTTTTGCATGAAGTTTCGAAGCGTATTCAAGCATCTCCATGGCAAGATCAATATTCCTTATCTGCACCTCTCGATCATTTTTCTTCTCAGGAGCAACACCTTCCCAAGCCAAATGATAAAAAACATCGATCTGCTTATTATCGTTCAAAAGTTCATCATACTCAGTCGAATGAATAGCAACAGTTCTAACTCTTCCTTCAAAAAGTTCGGAGGCTTTAACTGTATTTCTTACAAGTACTGTTACCTCTACGTTATTCTTTAACAATTCCCTGACCAGCCATGAACCGATAAAGCCGGTCCCACCGGTAACAACCGCATATTTCAATCTATACCTCACGTTTCATATTGATACGTTCTTTTTCAACTACTATCGGATGATTCATAGTACGCTGATTAATATTTGCGATGTATTCTCCAATAAAACCAAGGAAGAATATCTGAACACCACCAACAAAGAATATACCTATAATAACTGCTGCAGTTCCAACACTATAGTATTCCCAATTCAGTAGTTTTATAACCAAAGTAACAATTGCTATAACAACGCAAAGAACACTAAGTAGCATACCTATAAATGTTGCCATTCGAAGAACAGCTCTTGATGATGATGTGATTCCAAGCATTGCAACGTCATAATACTTCATAAAACTGAAGCTGCTCTTTCCTTCTTTTCTCGTATCCTGAGTATACTCAACCTGTGCTCTCTCCGGACCAAGCTCCGCCACCAATCCACGAAGATAAGGAAGGGCATCCTTAAGGTTTCTCAACTGCTCAACAAACGATGCGTCATACAATCCAAATCCGTCATATTGTTTTATATGTTCGACATCAGACAGTTTATCCATGATCTTATAATATATACCTCTGACAAGATACATGAGAGGATTCTCCTTGCTCTTGCTCTTGATGCCGACAACAACCTTGTATCCTTCCTCCCATTTTTTTACCATCTGAGGTATTACTTCAGGCGGATCCTGCATGTCAGCATACATGAGTACTGCACAATCCCCTTCTGCCTGCGAAAGTCCATAAAATGAAGACTTTGAAAAGCCGAAATTTGTGTTATTAAAAATCGCCTGGACTCTCTTATCCTCCTCACACAGTTTGCGTATTTTATCTCTTGTTTGATCAGTAGATGCATTATCTATATAAAGGATCTGAAAATCATATGATGATAGGTTTTGTTCAAATACAGTCTTAACCCGATCATATGTATTGGCTATATTCTTTTCTTCATTGTAAGTCGGTATTACTATAGTAATAGTCTTCATAAACTTCCTCGTTCTAATCAGACAATGAGTTATCTTTTTTCGATTAGGATATCATATATCCTATCTACTACGTCCTCATTCATATCCGGATATATTGGCAGAGTAAGGACAGATTTACTTACTTTTCTAGCAACATCACATTTATCGCCACCATACTTACCTTTGTAAGCATCAAAGTCACATGTCAACGGATAGAAGTATTTTCTTGGGAATATATTTTGCTCTGCCAGCTTATCATAGACTTCATCGCGATTATATCCATATCGTTCTTTGTCAATAACAATAGGAAAATATGCATAGTTATGCTTTACACATTCCTGTTCCTTCCAGACTGTTATACCCTCTATTTCTGATAACAATTCCTGATATCTCTTGGCGATTTTCTTTCTTTTCTCAATGTTCTCTTCAATATACCTTAAATTACACAAACCCATCGCAGCCTGAAACTCATTCATCTTGGCATTAGCACCGACTGCTTCGACACATTCCTCATTTTTAATACCGAAGTTTTTCAGATTATATAGTTTCTTTCCCAACAATTCATCAGAAAAGCAAACACATCCACCTTCTATCGTGTTAAATACCTTTGTTGCATGAAAACTAAATATGGATGCATCACCGAAATTCCCAATTCCTGTTCCCTTATACTCTTCTCCAAAAGTATGGGCAGCATCATATATAACCTTCAGATTATACTTTTTAGCTATCATGTCAATTTTCTCTACATCGCATATGTTTCCATATACATGCACCGGGACAATGGCTGTTGTCTTTTCTGTGATCAAGGACTCTATCCTATCGGTATCTATTGTGTAATCATCCTCTTTTATATCGCAGAATACAGGTGTCAGTCCATTCCTTACTATTGCATGCGTTGTAGATGCAAATGTGAATGGGGTGGTTATAACTTCGCCACTCAAGCCCGACGCCTGAAATGTCATTTCGAGAGCCATATGACCATTGACCAGTAGCTCTACATATGTAGCTTTCATATAGTTCTGCAGTTCACTCTGCAGACGCTTATGCTTGTCACCCATATTGGTAAGCCAATGACTGTCCCATATGCTTTTTATCTCTTCTATATATTCTTCAATAGGCGGCAAAGTTGCCTTGGTTACTAGTATTTTGTCTTGTGTTTTCATAAATTCTTATTCAATGATGAATCTAATGTCAATTCATTATCACTTTTTCAACTTTTCTGCGTTTCTTTCTTACTACAGCCTTAGGAAGTTTTAAAGCAGCATACCAGATTGGAAAATTTTGCTTTAAGCTTATATCATCCTGTCTGCGCATCTCATCCATATTTGAGATTGTCGAGCTGATACCCTCAACATTATCAACAACACTCACATTAACATCAACATATTTCAGTTTTCTTTTATCATGAACCATCCTCATAAGAAAATCATAATCTGCTGTTATAGAAAACTGTGTATCAAACCTGTAATATCTCATGATATCACATCGGGTAAAGATTGATTGGTGACACATCATCCTTCCCTGCAATAATAAGAACATCGGTGTATATCTACTACCGTATTTTTCCAGGATTCTACCTTCCTTCTTAATTCGAATTACATTACCATATACCAGTTCATTTATCCCATCAAGACTGCTACTGATATCTGATATAACATTCTTTCCAGCAAATACATCTCCACTGTTCATATAGATGATATAATCTCCGGTCGCCAGATCCGCCGCCTTATTCATCGCATCATATAAACCATCATCGGCTTCCGATAAATATCTTAATCCAGGTTCTTCTTCATAACGTTTTATAATATCTATAGTACTGTCATTAGATGCACCATCGATAATCAAGTATTCCATCTCTGGATAAGTCTGTTCCAAGACTGATGTGATTGTTTTTTCAATGGAATCCTCTGAATTATAACATACCGTCGCTACTGTAACCTTTGTCATACTCTTCATCTGCCCGTCATGAGATACAATATCCTAAACATAAACACGAATATTCGGGGTACATACATATACAACAAGATACAACATTTCATATAAAAAGCCGTTTTCTTATCTGACTTGATATATGTCCAGTTATTTTTAAGATCTTTTCTAAGAATCTCTCCTGTTGATTTTTCATATCTGCCGCTTCGCCCCATAGCTGTAGCGACAGCCATCTGATACCCGGCAAAAAAACCTGTGATCCTAACTCTGTCAGCTGTATCTCTTAAAGCATATTCGTCTCTTAATCTTACATAATTGTCAAGCGAAACTGCATGTCTATATGTATATTTTGCATGAGATATACTATTATCATTCTGAAAATAGTAATAAAGCCTGTCAGGAATGATCACTATACTTGATGCCTTGTCAAACATGTACAATGCAGCAGTTATATCTTCGCCTATATATCCGTCCTTAATAAACTCATAGTCTTGTATGACAACACGTCTGATCAATTTTCCATAATATGTTCCGATCAGAACACCTGACTCAAAAAAAGCATTTATCTTTTCCGACTCTTCAGTTATTGTTGTTAAATCTTCAACCGGTACGGAACCTAACCATTCTTTTTTATCATCAAATCTGACAATCTGAGAGCATACTATATCGGCACCTGTTTTGTCTGCTGCTTCGTACATCCTACTAAGCATATTAGGTGCAATATAATCATCAGCATCAACATACATAAGGTATTTACCAGTTGCAGATGCTGTTCCAGTCTTTCTTGCTATATCCGGTCCTGCGTTGTTTTGATATATATATTTGAACCGCTTATCTGAACTACAATATGTCTGACATATCTCTACTGAATCATCTGTTGAACCATCGTCGACAATTAAAACCTCAAAGCACTCATGATCCTGCCCTGCGATAGAATCCAGACATCTTTTCAGGTATTTACTTGCGTTAAATATTGGTACAACGATAGAAACCATCGACTCTTTATACTGTTTCATTATTCGTGGCCTGTAACATTCGGATCAAGATCAAAATTTATTCTTTTTTCTTCTACTACAACTGGTCTGTTTATAACTCTAGTATTGATATTAAGAATATATTCCCCAAGCAATCCTATAAAAAACAACTGTAAAGATCCAAGAAAAAAAATACCAATAACCATTGGCGCATTACCTGGATTGAAGTTATACCAATTAACTAATTTAAGGATCAGATAAACGACGGCAACAATTAGGCTTACGCCAGAGGCCATAAAACCAAGCAGTGTAGCAAGTCTAAGTCCGACCTTGGTATATGATGTGAAGCTCAACATTGCTGCATCATATAAAGTATAAAAGTTATTATGCGTCTTTCCTGCTCTTCGTTTTGCCTGTTCATATTCAATCTCTGTCATATTGAAACCGGCACCATATTCCGCAACAATTCCTCTTAAAAACGGTATTGGGTCATTTAATTCTCTCAATAAAGCTATAAATGTTTTGTCATACAAACCAAAGCCAGTAAAATGCTCAATCAGTTTAACATCCGACATGTTTCGTATCATATGATAATAGCAGGATCTTAAAAAATATATAATAGGATTCTCCTTGCTGGATGTTTTAATCCCGCTTACTATCTTGTGTCCTTTTTCCCATTCTTCCACGAATCTGGGAATAAGTTCGACTGGATCTTGAAAATCACAACACATACTTATCACACAATCCCCCGTCGTTTGGCACATACCATGAAATGGACTGTTGAACTGACCAAAATTTGTTACATTGAATATTGCTTTGATCTTTCTATTCTGAGAACATATTTTTTCAATGACATCGCGTGTGCCATCTGTAGAACAATTATCAATAAAAATCAGTTCATAATCATACTGGGGAAGCGTTTCCTCAAGTACATTTATGACAGTTTTACTCATAAGCTCAACATTCTCTACTTCATTGAAGCAAGGAATCATAATACTTATCTTTTTCATGTTATTCTCCCCATATACAAATAGAGTAAAATATCCTTTGATATTTTACTCTATTTGTATACAAAGCGTCAAATCCGCATTATACACCTAACTATGTAAATGAAGAGATGCATCATAAAGACATCCGTAATAATACTTTTCGAATCCCGCTTCTTCCATTAATTCGCCAACCCGTTTATAATCATATGCCACTCTGCATAACGTAAACTCTCCGTTATCAAAAATAGCATATGCGGCTCTGTTATCTCCATCTCTAGGCTGTCCTACTGCTCCTGGATTGCAATACAATTTATCTCCGTAATCGGCTACTCTTTGAATATGAGTATGTCCTGAACAGAAGTATAAACCATCGATTTTATCAAAATACTCTTTCGACGGCTCAATATACTCATCTATCGGATTATTCCAACCACCATGTACCATACATAATCCATGTGAACTAATCATGGTCTTAAAACTTCTTACCCATTCAAGATTATCCTTTGTTATTATCAGTTTTTGGTAAGCTAGACAATCATTCACACTTCGAGATCTTTCACAAAGTGTTCCAGATGCAAGATACCAGTCATGATTTCCCATCAAACATTGAACATTTCGTCTTCTCAATTCATCACAGCATTCGTTAACCTGAGAATAATATCCCACAATATCACCAAGACAGATAATAGTCTCGATGTTCTTTTTATCTATATCTGCAAGAACAGATTTCAAAGCTTCATAGTTACCATGTACATCAGATATCAACGCTATCATATATTATATAATCCTCAGTATATCTTATAGCAGTACCACGTTTTATTTCAGGTTGTGATATTTCCTGACCTAGCAAAAAATATCTAATAGCCATCTCCGCCTCATTATATCCAAAAGCAGCTTTAATAGATGTTGATGAAGATATCCTTGGATTTATCTCCAATAGTCGCCACTCTATCCCATCATGTCTGAACTGAAAATTCGTAGGACCTATCGGTTTTAAACATATCGCAAGTTCGTTGATCAAATCCACAAACTGATCATTATCAGCAATTCTCGCATAATCAGTATATCCCGAGGCCGAGAGCTTGCGTTTCATGGATATCATCGCACGCAACTTACTGTCTCCGTCAAAGAACCCCGATACAGTATACTCTTCATCATCTGTACCCACATACTGCTGAATCATAAGTTCTTTCCCTACTCTCTCTTTATTCTGTTCAAATACTTCAAGCGAATCAACCTTTATAAGACCTTTTGATCCAAATCCACATCTAGGTTTTATTATAAATGGTTTATCGTACCTGTTATAGTCCGCATCCAAACTTGAATCAATACAATTTTTAAACCCAGAATCTTTTAATTTGCAATAAAAAAGCCACTTATCAAGGCACAAATCTATGAGTTCACTATTATTCAGCAGTAGAAATGTTCCAGTCTTTTCTATCAAATCTCTATTCTTATTCCAGAAATTCATATCAATCTCAATTCCTGGTATTATCATATCAATATGATACTCTTTGATAATATCCCTAAGCCACTCAAAATAGCTTTCATCAGAAGTATAGGGTGCCTTAATAACGATATCCGAGAAACAATCAGCCGGAGATACATCATAAACAGTTGTTCCTATCACTTTACACCCAAGTCTTTTTAGATTCCTAACTATACCATATCCTACTATTCCTGAAGCTCCTGATACTAGCACAGTAAGATTTGATATATTATCTTTCATCATATATTTATTTCCTCTGGAAGAGCAACCTCTATAATCATAGGTTGTCTATTAGTTATTTCTTCTAAATTTTCATTGATATCATGAACATCCTTGACACATAGATATTTCATTTCCCACGCGCCCGCTATTGCTTCAAAATCTGGACTCTCATAGCCTTCTACCGAAGCATGATATCTTTTATCAAACAGTTTATTCTGAAGACTACGTATTAAACCCAGACAGGAATTATTGAGTACTATAATCTTTATTGGCAAATTGTCACGTTTTATTGTCTGCAATTCCTGCATATTCATCATAAAACCGCCATCACCGCAAAATGCCACTATTTCAGCCTCTTTGTTGGCATAATACGAGCCAATAGCAGCTGGAATAGAGTACCCCATACATCCCAAACCTGCTGAACATAAAAATCTATTTTCGCGTAAATCAAGTGATTGCGCACACAATATCTGATTCTGTCCTACATCTGCCGTAAACACAGCATCACATGAGAAAACACTTGAAAATTTGCGAACAATACGATTGGGTAAATACTTACTTTCCTCGATATCGTATTCTTTCTTTTTATCAATAAGGAAATTATACCATTCGTGGTTCTCTATGATAGCTGTATTTTCCATCCAACAATCAATAAATTTACCAACATCTGCATTTATACTTAAAAAACTATCAACTTTTCTACATAATTCATATCTATCTATATCGACTCTTATTATTTTTGCATCAGGAGCGAATTGTTCTTTTATATATCCCATCTGACGCTCATCTAATCTTGACCCTAGTACTATCAGACAATCACAGTTCTCTACGGCCAGATTAGCAATTCTGTTACCATATGTACCTATAAACCCCAAATATAAACTGTTGCTGTGCGAAATAACATCCAAGCCTCTCATTGAAACGACAACAGGTATAGGTATTCTATCGATAAGTGTACAAATTTTATCCCCGTATTCACTACAACCACCGCCCAATAACAACAGCGGTCTTTTACAATTTGTTACTGTCTCGTTTACAGCTTCTATATCACAAATATCAAATATAGGATCATCCTCTGACTTCACATATCTTAATAACTGATCAGGTATTATATCTTTTCTTTGTATATCATATGGTATATCAATAAGTACTGGACCTTTTCTGCCATCATTAGCAAGATGAATTGCCTTTTCCAACTCATATACTACTTTAGATTCATCATCAATATACACACAGTACTTTGTTATTCCTTTTACCATAGAAACAATGTCTGTTTCCTGAAAAGCATTTTGTCTTATATTTTCATTTTCTTTTCGTCCGAGGGAATGAACATTACCAGTAATAAATACACATGGAATTGAATCAAAATATGCGTTTGCTATGCCATTTATCAGATTTATGGCTCCCGGACCACTCGAAGCCACACACGCACCTAGAGATCCATGTTTGACTGCATAAGCATTTGCAGCAAAAGCAGCGCCCTGTTCATTATATGTTTGGACAAATCTCATTCTCGAGTCTTCGCATACAGAATCAATAAGATCAGCTATACTCCCTCCCGTATATCCGAATACAACATCCACACCATATTCACTAAGCTTATCGACAATGAAATCTGTCAGTTTCATCCAGTCAATCCTCTTCTATAACTAATTCCGCGTATCCAAATCCCTCGATACCAAAGCCATTACCGCAATAGAGCATATAATACTTTCCATCAACTTCCATTATGTGAGGGTATGCAATCATCTCACTATCCCATCCACTATCTGATAATGTTATTCCCACTTTCGAATCATCCCTTTCCCAAGTAAAGAGATCTTTTGAAGAGGCATATCCCATAGCATAACCCCGTCCCTCTGTATGTCTAAAATCCAAGCCATATCTATAACAGAAAAACATATGATACATATCATCTATTTTTATAATAGCAGCACTTGTCTGACTCTCATATTCAACAACAGGCTTAATTATAGGTTCTGGATTTCTTTTCCAATTCAATCCATCTGTGGATGTTGCATGAACCAATAAGTATTGAGATTCCATCTTTTCCTCACCCTGAAGCCAACATTGCCCCGATAGATAAAACATATGCCACTCATTATCTTTCAATCTATAAACCTGAGGACATGCGTGAAGATATGGTTCATACATTGTAGGACCAATAATCGGGCCCTTACCAACTTTTGTAAATGTCGCTGCATCTGTTCCCTTCGCAAGTCCTATTTCCCAAGAATATGGAGTACTTACAGCTCTTGTCCAACCACAAAAGTACAGATAATACTCATCTCCCACTTTAACTATGCTGTTTGGCATTGATCCGAATTCATCAAATTCTCCTATTCCACCAAGCGGAACCATAGGCTTGTCAGCAATTCTTATAACTTTACTCAAATCATCCCTTGCAACATCAACCCATCCTCCATGTGCCCTGCTCATCCCATCATGATAGGCTTCTCTGGTCGAAAAATATATCCTTATATAATCTCCAAAATCATAAGAAAAAGGGCACTGCGCATGGCTGAACATCCAATCAGAATATCCATTAGGAGAAAATATCATTCCTTTCTTTTCCCATCTAAACATAAAAACCTCCAATTCAATTATAAAGTATTCTTTTTTACAAGATCATATTGTTCCAATTTACTTTTAATTTCTTCTTTGTCTAAAAAACAAAGCATATCAATAAATGAAAGCCCGGGAATAAAATCATTGTTATACTGTTTGTATTCTATCGCTCTAGAAAAAATAAATCTAAGATCTATTCCCTCCTTCATGAATCTTTCATCATCGTATAGATCGATCCCTCCGGAAGGATTTATATACATCCCGGCATCCAACATTTTACAAATATCTATAATCTTATCCTGTGCTTTCAGTTCCTTGTTATTATCTAAATCGGATGAAGCAACAATTCTTGTTTCAATCCCCAAATAGTTACATATTTTTTCTATAGAATTCTTTATATACTCAACAAGATCTAACGTAGGATAATTTATTACATCATTTAGAAGATCTTTCACATTGTCCCATTCTGGTGCTTTTTTATATGAATTACTAATCAAATTAAAAAGTTTTGTCTTTGCCTCATTATCAACAAATTCATGTTCATTTATTAGCCTGTTCTGACTGACATTTTTTAATGGGAGTACAAATGTATATTCCTGCTTATTATTGATAATTCTATTTCGATTAATCCAACCTTTTTTTATAAAATTAACATCATCAAATAACACAAATAAATCAACCGCATTTATCAGCTGCCAATATCCTATATATGGCATAAAATATGGCTGCATTATAGCTACTTTAAAATCATTTTTCATCATTATATTCCTTATTTTATTAATGATATGAGTTTTCTTGTTCTATTAAGCCCCAAAACTCTCGATAGAAAATATGCTGTCTTGGTTTTAAGAAGTTCTTTTCTCTCTATACTAAAGAAATTATCCAATTTCTTATTGATCATATCATCACTGATTTCATACAGATTTTGCCTAATCAAATCAGCATTATCTATAGGTTGAACTGAAAAATCATATGATCTAAATCCTTTTCCTTTTACACCAATATTTATCTCATTACAGTGTTCGCCAGTGCCATCATATCCCCAATTTCTAACTTTCGATATAGCTGGATATACCATTGTTTTTCCTTCAAAAAACATATAAATACCAAAAGAAAGATCTATTTGAGCTAGTTTATCCTCCTTGATTAGGTCTTTTGTATACCCTAACATTCCTTTAACAAAATTACAGTACTGATTTTCACTATATGAGCGTAGTCTTTTCATACCTCTAAAATCATAATAGTATTTTTCAAAGTTATGCATATTAAGAAACTTTCGCATACAAAATTCTTTTTCTGCCCAAAAGCCAAAAGCTGTCGCTGCAAAATACGTATTAATCTTCTTTATACTGGCTGAAGACATATTCTCTTTTTCTTCTATAGGATACATATACCCCGAAACAGCTAATACTCCTAAATCATCTTTATAGGTTTCCAAAGCCTCATTCATAAACTCCAAAAAACAGGGTGATACTTCATTATCATCTTCAATAGATATGTATCTATCACATTTTTCCAAAACGAGTTCTCGCAATGAAAAGAAATTTTTTTCGCTTCCCACATTTTCAGTATGTCTTATGACAAATATATTCTTAAACCCCTCCAGTCTATCGACATATTCTATGATCTTTTTGTTTCCATCTGTATATTTCTCGCTCGGTGGAAAATCAATTCCTATATATATATCAGTATACCTAGCACATTCATTGCTTTTTAATGATTCAACGCACCTTACAAAATGTTCATATCTATGTAATGTTGTTATTACAATTGGTGCGTATTCTCTTTCTTCACATAAAGTTATCATAATCTATCTTCTCTTTGAAATGAATTTCGAAAATGAATATGATATTTTCATTATCAATTTCACTGGTTTTGTTCCAAATAATATATAAATCTTACGTAATACCCACGCCCTTTTAGCTTCGGGAGATGATATTTTCTTATTATCAAAAGCATCGCCTTTTACAGAATCTAATGGTTTTTCGATTTTATATTCATATATTAAATTTGTTTCTATCTGCTGTTGTGAAAAAACATCGTCTGTCCAACGGCAAGTATGATTTCCTGTCCCATCTTCTACGCCAATATTCCGAACAAGTGAATTACTCGGAACAACAGTATACATGTTGTTAATATTCATTACTATAGACAGCGTAAAATCTATTGGAGCAAGCTCTCCTGTCTTTAATAGGTAACCCCGATAAGGTCCATTAAGATCATCCTTTTCCGTCATTGCTGCCTCTACAAGATACCTAAACAAATCAGATCTTTTGCGAAACAAACTCAAACATTGTTTTTTGTCACGCAATACTTCCCTAAAATGATATCTGTCTATTTCCTTAAACAAAAAATCCTGTTTTCCAAACCAGCCCCCGGTTCCCCAGGGAGAATAATTATAATAGGCAGCCACATTATTAGGTTCATCGCTTTCATGTTGAGAATCTCGATAGCCGCTAATATATGCTACATTCGGATTATCTCTGAACAACTTCAAGCCTTTGTTCATATAATCTAAAAAGCATGGTGAAAAAATATTATCATCCTCAGTGGTAATGAATATATCAGAAAAGGCTTTCACATGATTATATAAGAAAATCATATTTGAGAATGGTCCAAGATTCTTCTCTTGACATATTACCTCAACTTTATGGAATTTATAGTTATAATCATCTATATGACTAAGATATTCCTTATTCTTTTTATAGCCTTCCCAGTATTTCTCAGATGGTGGATAATCCAAAGATATATATATGTCCGTTTTTTCCGCACCAGAATTCAAGGATAATGATTCTAGGCAACTTCTAAGTTTGTCATACCTATTCAATGTAGTGATTATAACTGGAGCATATTCTGTTTCGCTAATCATTTAATTAAATCCGACTTTACAAAAACATCATCTATTGTTAGCCTTGCAATCAATTTGTACCCTCTGTCTATAAGGAATTTTCTCATGGTTTTGTCTGGGATGATTTCACTTTTTCTGTTATTCTCTATACAAAAGCATTTTATATCCAGTTTTTCAAAATCTATACCCTTAAGCACCTCCATCTCATATCCTTCAACATCAATAAACGCTACATCTATTTTATTTATCCCTTTATCAACAAGAAATGATGTCACAGTATCCTGTTGAATTTCATACTGACTCTCCACCATATCCGTAACGCCTATACCACTTAAATAATCCAATTGGCTTTCGGAAAACAACACCTTCTTTTTTTCAGCCCCCAAAGCAATATTATAACAAGGCGTTTTTCGACTTTCACTCCACTTATCAGCTAAGCGTTTAATTGGCTCAAACGCATAACCTGACCACCCATTTTCTTCTAGCAAAAGTGTGTTACTTATCGCGATAGGGTCGTTTGCTCCAATGTCAAGGAATACACCCTCTTTTTTCCCGCCAAAAAGTAAATAGAAAACAAAGGCATCCTGTCCATGCTGAGAATAACTATTCATATATAATCTACTAAGAATTCTATAATCATACAGGAAGTTGTCATCTTCAGAATACTGACCGATTTTACCTAATACCCATGTATGTCTAATTTTCTTAAGAAATCCTGGCAACATATTCCACGCTAATTCTCTAATATTCATTGTTTTGTCCTTACCCTTTCATATAAAAAATGTAATCTGTCTGTTATTCTGTTTGAATATATATGTGATACAGGATAACATTGAATTTTCTTTCTCTCGACGTTTTCTAGTCTGGAGCCAAATAAAGATTGATTTCTCCTATACGCATCATTAACATCTTGATCAAAAATATTATATAGAAAGTTTTCATATTCTTTTTGCCGTTCATCAAAACTGTAAACAAACGGATTCCTTTGCATCATTTCAATATAAAGATCATCATTACTATCTAATTCTTTTACTATTTCTATTACTTCGTCAAATGAATTATAGTTGTGACAATTAATAAATGACCGCTCATCAAAGTCCTTGCCAATGTCTGGATTGCCCCAATAAATAGGTATGGTATGTGCAGCAAACGCATCAACAATTTTCTCCGTCGTATAACCTTTATACATTCCATTCTCAAACGCTATAGAAAACTTACAACGTCGCATAAAATCTATCTTATCTTCACATCTATAACCGTCCATGTTATTGAGGAATCCTCCGGCTGAAGCCACATTCTTATATGAACTCAAAAGTCGAAAGAATTCCTCTCGATATTTAGAACCAAATTTATTTGAATAAATGAAATTAGCAAATAAGTCTTTTTGTTTTAACTCCTCTTCATTAAAGTTTTCTTTCTCTTTAATTAACTCTTTTCGCCTACTATCACATGTCAAACAGCATAACGGCATTCTAAAATACCTGTCCCCCCAAGTTATATCATCAAATCCCACCGCGTAATCATAATAATTGAAATTAGATGATACCGCTTCTCCAGTAAAAAAAATCCTTATTGCATCATACTTCAAAGCATGCTTTCCTAACACTTCTCCATATACTCCGCATATCAAATAATCCGGATTATCTGTGTATTCTACTTCATAACGTTCTTTTAGTATCCTAGTTAAATCATCTTTTTCAGGATCATATCCCGGATACCAATCAACCATTTTTATTCGTATTTTCTTCATGTGGTGCTAAACCTTACTCTTTAAATTCCTTTATTACACTATCGTACCAATTTCACATTTTTAAGTTTGTTATCATTGCATAACGCTAATAGCTTTACCATTCTCAATTCTGACAATCTTATCACATTTTTCAATTGTAGATAACCTATGAGCTATTATAATCAGCGTTTTCTCTCCCTGCAACGCATTTATCGCATCTATCACAGCATTTTCAGTTTCATTATCCAATGCTGATGTTGCTTCATCTAATACCAAAACATCTGGATCATAATACAACGCTCTAGCAATTGCAATTCTTTGTCTCTGACCTCCTGATATTCTGACTCCTCTCTCTCCTAAAACAGTTTCCACACCATCTTTCTGCGATTCCACGAAATTTCTTAACTGCGCTTTATCAATAGCAGAATCCAATCTCTCCTCATCAAGTTCCTCTTCTGCTATTCCAAAAAGAATGTTATTCTTGATTGTATCATCGAGCAAGAACACATTCTGCGGAACATATCCTATCATTTTCCACCATGCAGTATCTTCTTCGTAAATGCTTCTTCCGTCTGCCTCAACCTTTCCACTTTGAGGCTCTAATATACCCAAAATCACATCCGCCAATGTCGTCTTTCCAGCCCCAGATTCACCAATAATTCCAATTGATTCACCTTTCTTTATCTGCAAATTCAAATCGGATAGTATATCTGGTTGATCGTCACTATATTTCCATCTTATATTATTTATCACTACGGTTTCTTGTAACTCAACCTTATTTAATACATCTCTATTTTTTTTCTTATCTATGTGTTTTGATCTCAATCCAGTTTTAACTATATTATCATATGCGCTCTCAAAAGCAGGCCTGTTGAATACAAGGGCATTAACAGATCCAGATATATTGGATATAGCCGGCAAAATTCTAATCGCCGCTACAGCCAATGCACTAAACTGTGCTGCTATAACAGTCATGTCCGTATTTTCTTTATACAAAGCTAAGATGATTAATATTAGACCACTTAGAAAAATCGTCTCTATCACACGACTTGGCAGCATTGAAGTCCACAGGTATTTCGTATTGTTTTCACAGGCTATAAACGATATCTTGGAAAATCTATCTAAAAAGACATCCTGCCTTCTCATGACATTGATATCCTTTATTCCATTTATAGTTTCATTTACACATTTGAACCTTTCTGCAAAAGCTTCTCTTGTTTCTACCGCGTAGTGAGCAACTTTCTTTTTGAGAATCAAAACAGTTAAAATCGATATCATTCCAGCCAATACTAACACAGTTATTGCCATTAAAGGATTAATCATCACCAAAACAACACCTATCATGATGCAGGTTGCTCCTTCATTGACGAGTCCACAATATGAATCCAATACGGTAACCACAGCAGCATTATCATTAGTTACGCCTCTAATGATTTCACCACTGTTTGCTCTAAGAAAAAAAGTATACGGTCTGTGTATATACGAATCTAACATTAATATTGCTAGTTTATTCTCAAGGCGATTTCGGAACCTCAACCTATACCCGTTGAATATGACAATATATAAATTCTTAATAACATATATTATTATCACGCCTATGCCAACAAACAGAATCATCCCTCTTTCGGTCTCTATCTTCAAGAAATCAAGTACAGCAATAATCTTAGGATATGACATTAATGTAGCTGGCTGTAACAATGCTAATACAAGCGGTAAAATAGCACTCACTCCTAACATCTCAAAAAAAGCACTGATAAGAGAGAGTAAAGCAATCATAAATGCCTTTCTCTTTTCTTTCTGTGTGAATATCTCATTTAGTTGTTTGAACATCCTGATGAAAGTTTTAATATTTTGCATCTTTTTCCCCAATCAATCCAAATCACCAATAACAGGCATCCTCAACCTTATCTTTATTTACTATACTCTCTCTAGCATCTGGTCTAATCCAGTACTCATTTATCACGTTCTCCCGAAAATCCTTATATATGTGTTCCACTTCCCATCTCCTCCCAGTTATTCCAAATAAAAGCTGCGTCGCTCCCGCAAGGTGAATTGCACATTTCCCCATGGCCTTGATTCTTGATGCCAAAGGATATCCATATGCTCCACATCCAATTATCGCGACATCAAATACTTTTGTTCTACATTCCTCCGTCATCCAGTCCAATGCTTCAAACCAGTCTTTAAACCGCGCGTCTTTCTCACCTGCTAATGTCTGGACAGCCTTTATAGTATGAAGTTCAAATTCTGGCAAGATATTATCCGCATCATATATGTTTTTGAAAATCCTAGTTCTGTTTTCTAAATACTGTCTCTCTATCGATTCAGCAAAAGGATGTATAACAAGGACCTTTTTCCCTTTTAATGCATGACTCCATGGCAATACTGATGATCTGCTTTTATACATATTCCAAGGCTCAATCCTATCTAGTCCCGTAAGGATAGTGTTCTTCTGATATTTTTTGTATATAAAATCTGCCATATACCTTCCCCAGGCGGCCTGCAGATCAATATCTCCACAACAACTCAACATCAGATCAACGAATCTGTCGCCCATTTCAATATCATTTGGAAAAAAACCAGACAATTCACACAAACATTCTACTGCATGAGCTCGATTATCATATTCCGGATGGAATCGATGCTTCAGAACCTCGAAGATCATATTCATCTCTGTTCCGCCCATGCGACCTACCCAAGCTGGATTTCCGATTTCGATATATTCCCCTATCAATTCATTAGTTTTTTTCAATGACAAAAGTTTTTTCCCTGCCTCATAATTTGGCAATGGCCAATATTCATGTCCACATACTTTCTCTGCCACTTGATTTCTTCGATATTTCAGATATCTGATTATATAATTGTATCTTTCGTATAACTCCCAAGATATGTTTTCTTTCATTATTGACAAACCCACAACTCTCAAAAGAAGGACTCGTTCACAGAATGTATATTATCAGCTACTATAGCATCTGATACGATGCATGCTTGTTTCATCTCCACTTTAGTTCAAGTAACACATTAAAGACATCATAATTCTCCGGTTTACTATAAATCTCAAGTTAACCAACCATTCACTCGACTAACAATCCTTCTAATTCACCTGACTTTTTTTGTAAATCATATATATATGTTTTTAAGTTGTCTTTTGTTGCGTATTCTTGTTTAAAATGTATGCCATCACTAAACAACTCTTGCGGATAGTAAGATATACTTAAAAAATATTTTTCAAAAATAGGTTCTAAATCCGTATTTCTTATTTCACCATACAATTCATCTATGGAAGCCTCATTAGCTAATGATCTACATATTGGACTCGATAATATGTGAAATTCTATCCCTTCATTTTCGCATTCTTCCCATAATCTGATAATATAAAACCTTGCCTCATCACTCAAAGCTTTATAAGAACTGATCTCGTTTGAATGTTTTTTCTGATTATGAAATAAAAAGAGTTTGTTATTGATTGAAGAACCATCAACAAATCTTATAATTGATTTTTTTAAAAATATACTCCCATAATAGTCTTTCATTCTTTTTATCGTATCTTCAGAAAGATAATCCAACTTACCCATTTTCCCAAAAGGTTCAACTAAATAACTATAACTTAATTCACTACAAGAGTCTCCTTTAAAACTAGTTGGTAAAACTATTAAATATATATCTGAAACATTTTCATGATTGACTATAAAGCTTTTAGCTAAAATGTATTGACCATCGATGGTAATGGCCTGATTAGTTCCCAAAAACAAATAATCTGCATTTTCTTCTTGAAAACCATTAAATACTTGGTGACATACTGAATCACCAATAATCAGTTTTGTATATCCATTGGCCTTCTCTGTTGATATTATAGCGGGACAAATTTCAGAAGACCCCAACTCTTTATAGCCTGTTGAAAAGAATATCCTTCCTAAAACCTCATCGCCACGTTTTGAAAGTGATACCAGATCCACCAATAAAAGAATCACTACAAAGCCTATCCAAAACACGAAAACTAATAAAGCATTTTTTGACTTCATAATATTAAAATCCTGCATAGATAAAATTTGCTTTTTGTTGCATACCATAGCACTGAACTAAACAGATAACTATCTCAATCATCAAGCCATAACAAATCATCGTTCGAATCCACAATGGATACAGAAAAAACTTAGTTAAAGATAGGCTTCCTCGTTCTATTAACCACTCTATAACAAAAAGGATAACTATAGATATTAGAAGACCTACAATTTGCATTCTCCCCCATCCCAAATTCAATATCTGCGACCCCAAATCTCCTATTCTAAATTCATTGCAAATATGCATTACAAAATTATATGCATCTCCTGTGGTAGGTGCTCTAAAAAATATCCATGCAAATACAACACATAAAAATACGACTATAGATTTTAGAAATTTAGGAGTGTTTGTTAAGCCAAAATACATTTTTGCTTTTTGAAAACAGTTCTCTATAATCTGATAAAACCCATGTAATAGTCCCCAAACTATAAAATGACTGCCGCTCCCATGCCAAAATCCACTAATCATAAAAGTAACCAAAATACTTATATATTGCCTTATAACCCCTTTCTTATTCCCTCCTAACGGAATATAGATATAGTCTCTAAGCCATTGGCTCAAGCTTATATGCCATCTTCTCCAAAACTCTTTAATAGTTAAAGAAAAATAAGGTCTGGTAAAATTCTCAGTTATACTTACCCCCATCAGTTCACACAATCCTATTGCTATATAACTATAACCCGCAAAGTCACAGTAAATCTGAACTGAATAAACAAACGCTATGAGCAAACATATACTGCCTGAATAGGTTAAGTAATCCATAAAAACTTTGTCTACAATCACTGCTAATCTGTCAGCAATTATATACTTCATAGAATACCCTATCAGAAGTATTATCCCACCGTAATACGCTCTTTGAGGATTCCAATATTTTGGAAATGCCATCTGTCGTATCAAGTTTTCCCGTCTCTCTATTGGTCCCGCAGGTAATATCGGGAAAAAAGCAACTATTAGAAAAATGTTATCTAATCTTAACTCTGGATCTTGACCTTTTTTAACATCGATAACATATGCTATGATTCTCAGTAAATAAAATGACATACCTAATGGGGTGAAAAATCTTAGTCTACATAGAACTAACATACACACAAGAATGATAATCATTCCATATGACAATTGCTTTAATAGATTTCTATTCTTGTTAACTATTCTAGAAAAAAAGAATGTGAGTATTGTAGTTAGAAAGATAGCACATAACGCAATTAAACCTTGACAAAAAGCAAAGTATATGCATCCCAGAATCAAAACTGTTTTTTGTGCTTTTTGCGGAAATAGATAATATAGAATCAAAAACAACGGCATAAACACCAAAAATTGCCCCTGGTTGAACAACATAAACTATACCTCTTAAAAGAATTCAATATATTTTATTATGCGTTAGAAATTAAATGCCAAATTCCCACCATAGTATTTCCATTAATTCAACAAATATATATGCTAAATAATTATCGTATCTAGCTTCTATTAAATATTATATTGTTTCCGTATTCTTCTATTCATCTATACCTGCTAAATCAAATAGTTTCCATCATATACTATTCTCACATTAATATGTGATTCCTGTCATACTCTTCTCTATCCAGAAACGGATACATGTCATCTATCTCAGGTGATACCATAGTCCCATCAGGAAGTCGCTTTGACGACAGTTTCGGTTCAAAGTTCTGTTTCTCGTCAACTATAACTTCACAGATAACCGGTCCACCTGTGTTGTACACATTTTGAAGACCTGATTCAATACTTGTTGTTGAATCAATTCTTACATACGGTATTCCATATGCATATGCAATCTTTTCCATATCCGGGAAACTTATACCATTTCCATCACACACACCAACAAGCGGAGGATCAAAAAGATTGTTCTGTGTCTGACGTATAGAATGGTATCCATTGTTATTCAATATAACTATCTTAAGGTTCAGTTTGTTATATACGACTGTCTGGAGTTCCTGAATATTCATCTGAAAACTTCCATCACCATCTATACATATGACTCTGTTGCTTTTCTCAGCTACAGCACAACCAATGGATGCCGGAAAACCGTATCCCATAGCAGCACATCCCGAATTAGTGAATAATCTCTGGCCATTCTTTATATGAGCCGCCTGGAATGTGATAACACACGCACCTCCATTTCCACATATTACTCTTTCTTTATCGGACCAGGATTTACTAAATACATCAATAAAGTAATAAGGATTCAAAGGTTTGTCATTTTGAGAATATTTCGGTAATGTTGCCGGATACTTGTCATTTATATCTCTGCACCATTTTAGCCATTCCTTTTTTTCTAATAAGTGTTGTCCTTCATTTAAGTCTGAATCATTTAACGCATGATTTATATCTTCTAATACATCTTTAAGATTTGCATGAACCGGCATATCTACTTTAACAGTAGGTTTCCTTAACTCTGCTTCATCTATATCAACAACTATCTTGTATGCATTCTTCGCAAAACACTTATAGTTATAAGTGATCATTCGGATATTCATGCGACAACCAAATACTATAAGCAGATCAGCATTCTGTATAACGAAATTGCCTCCTCTGGTTCCGACGCTTCCAGGTCTTCCAACATAGCATGGATCATCATCAGCCATAAGATCATGTGCATTCCATGCCGTAACAACCGGTATCTTTAATCCTTCTACAACCTTATGCAACAATTCATATGCCCCGGCAAGACGTACTCCGGTTCCCACAAGTATAACCGGCCGTTTTGCTTCTTTTATCTTTTCCAAAATCTGTTTTGTTAGTGATTTATCATAAACCGGTACTTCTTTACAATCTTCAGCAGAATCGTATGTCCTCAATTCATCGGTTTCTACTATAGCCGCCTGTACATCAAGTGGTATATCCAGCCATACAGGTCCCTTTCTTCCGTTGTTACACAGATACCAGGCTTTCTCAAGATGATATCTTATATCCTTAGGTTCTGTTATCATTACCGCATATTTTGTCATATGCTTGGCCACATCGGCTATTTGAAACTCCTGATCACCCAACTGACGAAGCGGAACATCTGTAGCCCATGTGGTTGTTTCTCTTTTTACCTGCCCTGATACTATGAACATAGGAATGGAATCCTGCCATCCCCCTATAACTCCGGTTATCGCATTTGTTCCACCGGGACCTGAAGTCACACATACCAATGCTACTTTATCTGTCAATCTGGCATATCCTTCCGCAGCTATTGAGCAGGCCTGTTCATGATGGTTGTATATGCACTTAAGTCCTTCCTTATGTCCAAAAGAATCGTTAAGATGCATGGCACCTCCACCGGTCACAGTAAATACATGCTCAACACCATGCTCAACCATAAATTGTGCAATATAGTCAGATACTTTTATCTTCAAAATTATTCTCCGTCTTATTCATACAGTGAATTTGTAACATATACTATTGAATTGCCAAGATCAAGCTTCTTCATGCCCTTACGAACATCCTCATTGATCTCCATTGCTAGTTCTTTACTGAAGGTATGCTCCATATTGGCGTTGATATAATTAGGTAATGCGGTCTTCTCATATCCATCAAATCCGGCAAGAGCAATACTTTCAACATTCATATCTTTTAAAAGCCTAATCAACATGATCATAGGATTATCTGCAATAAGAGCATCTTCATCCAAAAGTTTGCTATAAGAGAACATATAATCAAAGTGTCCCTCTGCCTTGGTTACATTAGATGTTGCTATAAGCTTTACATCCTTATGACTGATCTTTGTAGCCTGGGCAACATATCTTTTGGAGTTACTCAAAAAAGCATACTCAACCGGATATTCTTCAGGAATAAAGTTGATGGAAATTATTGTAGGCTCATTATCCTGTATATATGCATCGACTCTGTCTTTTTCTGAATATATCCGTTTTCCAGGCCCAAGAAGGAGAATTCGCTTTCCGTAAAGTTCCTTTTTCAGCGCATCAAAATCGACTTTATCATCACACTCTCGGTTCTGATACTGAAGATACAGGCTTTCTATATAGTCCTGATCATATAGAAGCTTTTTGTCCCCCTCCAGTTTTGCTAGTATATGATTTATCGAGCTCATGGAGAGTTTCTTTTTATCCATCAGATACGTCACATAGTTTGGATGACAATCATTGGAAGCTGATACAAAAAACTTCATGTTGTATCCCCAAGGAATTCTCTTATAGATATCCATTATGGTGACATCTATAGCTTCGAGAAGCTGATTGACATGATAATGCCTATCAAGATGTGTATTCATGTAATTCGCAAGAAGTTCGATCGGTGCATTTCCAGCACTCTTTCCCATGCCATATAAGGTTCCATCTACCAACAGATCTCTGGTATTATCAAAGGATTCTATAAGTTCCACACAATTGGCGAAAGCAAGCTGGAAATTGTTATGTGCATGGTAGCCGAGTTTTATATTCTCATTCAGATGAATATTTGCAAAGTTATAGTAATGCATCAGCTGCTCTTTATGAAGCAACCCATAAGTATCTACTAATGAAAAAGCATAAGGATCAAGATCGTTCACCAATCCAATTAATTCTTCAAGTTCTGAGTCATTATAGCTGGTGATTGAAACAGCCTGGCAAAAGACCTTATATCCGCGCTCTTTAATCTGTTTCATATATGCTATCGCACCATGCATCTTCTCTTTTTTGAAAATGACTCTTATGCCATCCATGATAGTTTCAGATTGTGGCTGGATCAAGGATATGTCACATGTACCATAATCTATCATGCCCACAACAAAAGCATTTTTCTTGTCCAATCCTGCATAGAGTTCATTCATTGCTGATGATCCTGGCGCTATACTTCGATTTACGTCATAAGTGCGCCTGTCGTCCATAAAGCCGATTTCTATATAATCGACTTCAGAACTCACCAAACGTTCAAAAAGGATCACTATGTTGTCATGGCCGAATTCCCAATCATTAACATAACCACCGTCACGAAGGGTACAATCAAGTAATTCTATCTTCTTCATACTTTTTCATCCATGTTCTTTGTGTCTTATTCCAGCCAGTCTTGTGACAACGAAAAGATACTTTCGTTTTAACTTCTTCCTAAAATCACTATAACGTGTTCCTCCAAGTTTTAACCATGCTTCATAATTCTTATTCCATGTGTCATTGTTCATTCCGTTCCAGAATTTTACAGGTCCTGCAGCATGAAGTATCTTCTCTCCGCCACCAGCTTTCGTCGGAAAGCAGGCATATTCATTAAAATCAAAGTGTTTTATTGGTATTTGAAATTCCTGTACCGCTAAGGCAAATATACATTGTTCGGGAAGATACAGGTCATCTCCCCACTCTGTTGTTTTATCATAGCACCATCTGTGAATCTCATTATATCGCTTCAGTTTATTTGATATTGCAAACAGAGCAGTTGTTATTCCGTCAGTATCAAGATCATAGTTTAATATCTCTTTGTGGGTTATGTCCTTATAAAACATGGCTTTTAGTCCATCACCGCAATTGAGCATATTTAGATTGTCATTTTCTATGGTACAAAAATCATCCAACTTATCCTGAACGACAACATCATAATCGCTCCATACTACTTCATCATAATCATTTAAAAGGGCAAAGCACTCATATTTGCAATAAACCATTCTGGAAAAGTATGAAATAACCTCATCATTTTTAGTCTTTGGTTTGTAGTCATACTCTATGAATCTGGTCTTAAAGATGGAGTTAATAAGATCCTGATTCTTTTTCTTTATCCCATCATGGTATACCACAATCTCATCAAACAGATGACTGTTGGTATCTCTTATATTCTTAATAAAAACCGCAATCGGAGCAACATCATCTCTCGTCCCTCCTGTCACAAGCGCTCTTTTCATATCATCTCTTTCTGAATTCTATCGGTTTCATGCCATGTTTTTCCATCCATATGGCAATTTTAGCTTTAATGATCTCTTTTTTTGCCTCTGTTCTTGCTATCTTTCCATAATTAACTCTAAGTTTCAAAAGATCGATATATGCTTTGCCTGTACTGCTCATCCCACCAACAGTAAAATTAGCAATGTGTTCCTCTACAGGTATGAACCTGACAGTATCATTTCTCTTATATCTGAGCATAAGATCATAATCTGCAACACAAGGATATCTTATATCATATGCTCCATACTTCTCATACGTTTCTTTAGTGATAAAACATGATGGATGCGATATCATATCTTCTTCAAGTTTTTCATGTGATGATTTTGATATAGTTAACAGATTACCATTTTTTATGATACCAGTCATACCATAGTAAACTTCATATTTACTCACATGTCTTTCATTATAGTTCCTGACTATCTTTTCTATGGCATCCTCTTCATACCAGTCATCGCTGTTTATGATTCCTATCAACTTACCTGTTGATAATCTTATGCCCTTATTCATGGCATAGTATATTCCGTCATCCGGTTCAGACACTACGATCAATCGTTCTTTAAAAGCTTCTTTGTATTCATTGACTATGTTTATCGTCCCGTCTTTTGAAGCACCGTCTACTATGATATACTCAATATTATTATATGTCTGATAAAGGACACTTTCTATGGTTCTGCGTATAGTTTTCTCACTGTTATAACAAACAGTGATTATACTTACTTTCATATTTTCCATATCACCATCTCTGTACTACCCAAACATTTATCACATACCATATTGCAAGAACAGATATCTGCCATACAGAAAAACCGTGCATGATCTTTCTTTCATCGTCTGCTGTCATCTCGTCACTAACAGTTACTTTGCGATGATTTATAACCATCAATCCTATAGATACAGCCAAACATATTGCTGTTATCACATTCATAACGCTTTCTATTCCAAGGTTATTAAGATATCTTGCAACATAAGGTCCGTTTACAGAATCATGTCCTTCCTTAAGGAGTCCCTTTAAAAGAAGATAATCAAGATTCCCCGGTCCGCCATACACCCAGTCCGTGTTGACAACATATACAAGAAACATGGTAAGTGTAAATGCATTTTCCAGCAAAAGATTTGTCTTTAATCGTTCAGGTTGCATAAACATCAATAAGAACCATGTAGGAAACATTGTAACGATCCAATACGGTGATGGTGATGCGTTTATAAAGAATATGAGCCAAGCCACCGCAACCGCATATATACAATTGTGTTTCCAATCAATGCTATCCTTTTTCTGGACGTAGCACCATATATAAAGCAAAACAAGCAATACCACTAATACTGCCGCTGTGTATCCTTTTCTAATAGCAGGAAATTCAAAATACAGAACCTTATGATAAAAATGCGAAAAGAAGTCGATATTGACCTGATCCATAGATCTTTCAACAGCAACTTCATTACCATCCACAACACGTGTTACAGTTAAGGACTCCATCATATGATTCCCGGTCAACAGTATGTTCAGCTTATCGACAATCCTATACCATACACGTTCCAGTACAAACACAGATGCTCCCAATACAGAATCTCTTAATATATACAGTATTCTTTTCTCTCGTAATAAAACTAAAGGAATGAATACCAAAACAGCTATCGCCTTACATGATACTGCCATTGCAAAAAACAATATGAACTTTTTGGTATCTTTTTCCAGAAAACTCCTAATTCCCAACAGACTGATATATGTATAGAGAATATCTGATTGTGCTATATGAAATACCGGAAGAGCGACTAGTATGGTTGAACAAAACAGCAGTATCATCCACTTTATACGTTCTTCCGTGATCTCCAACTGTTTCCCGACTTTAATCATTTCAGACATGCATAGCGTGAACACAAAGACCATGCTCAGTTTAAACCATATCACGGTAACCACATTTGCGATCTCAAAATCCACAAATCTGCTCACCAGATTAACAGGCAGAGTCCAAAGAACACAGAACCATTGCTGAACTATACCATAAGGTAATCTGTTATTTCCAAGAAAACCTATGTCACCGGTAGTAAAAAAAGACTCATTGTTCCAATAATATGTTAAAAACATACCAAGGTTGTCACCATAGAATAATGTAACGAGTACCAAAAAAAGAATGCACGCCAGCACTATCCATTCAATGGAATTGAACCTGTCTATTATCAAATCAGCTTTAATTCCTGCTATATGCTTTTTTATATCCGGTTTCTTCAGTTTCTTCATCATATAAACCTATCTCTGCCTGGTGACATTTCCGTCCTTAACTTCATATACTATGTCACAATTTTCAATTGTGCTGAGTCTGTGAGCTATTATGATTAAGGTCTTTTTACCGCTCAGGCTGTCTATTGCTTCCATCACGGCTGTTTCGGTCTCAGTATCAAGAGCAGATGTTGCCTCGTCAAGTACTAATATTTCAGGATCGTTATATAAGGCTCTTGCTATTCCTATCCTCTGTCTTTGTCCGCCGGATAATCTGACTCCACGCTCACCGATAACAGTATCCAATCCCTCCGGAAGAGTATCTATGAAGTCCTTTAGCTGAGCTTCTTCAATCACTTCATCTATTCGTTTCTCATCTATATCATCTTTACCGATACCGTAAGCGATATTGTTTCTTATGGTATCATCGATAAGGAATATAACCTGAGGGATGTATCCCAGTTTCTTTTTCCATTCTACAGAATCTTCGGGAACAGACACACCATCAACCTCTATGCTTCCACTCTGCTGATAAAGTATTCCCAATATGATATCAGCAAGAGTTGTCTTTCCCGCTCCTGAAGGTCCTACAAATGCAACAGATTTGTTCTTCGGAATGCTTAAGCTGACTTTAGACAATACATCATTTTCCGTGTTCGGATATCTGTAAGAGATATCGTTTACGGTAACCTCTTTGTTAAATGTCAGTTTTCCTTCTTCCTTAATACTCTTTCTCTTTTCTTCTAATTGCTCGACAAGTTTAAGATCGTTATAAACTGCATCAATACTTGCCTTATCAAACATTATCCTGCTAAGATAACCACTAATCCTGTTAAATGAAGGCAACAGTCTGTATGCAGCAACAGCAAACACAGACATGGTACTGACAAAGTATACACTATCAACACCTCTCAGGAGTTTGATCATTACCACAAATAAAAGTGCCCCTATTACAACAGTCTCCATCGCTGGTTTTGGAAGATATGCAAGTGTCTGATATGAGCAATGATTCTTGGCAAAAGATTCATACTCAGCATCAAATCGTCCGAGGAAATAATCTTCCTTCTGAGCAATCTTTGTCTCCTTGATGCCTCCAAACGACTGCATTAGCCATTTGGTCTGTCCCTGTCTGTTTTTCCTTACGATCTCGCCCTGAAGCTTGATCTTCTTCTTAATGACTTTAAAGAAAAGCAGGAAGAACATTATCAGTATCACAACAACACCTATACTGATAGATTTGTCGGTTATAAACAGATATCCTGTCAAAAGGCAGCACACTATCACTTCAACTATAAGCTGCATTGAACAAAGTATGATCTCATAAAACTGAACAACATCGGTTCCTATATTCTGGATCAGAACCGCACTGTTCTGGTTTAAGAAGAACGAATACGGCTGTTCCAGGTAGCATTTCAGTAATCTGTCTGCCAGTTTTCTCTGGTTACTGTAGGTAAATTTATAGATTGAATGGCTCATATATACAAGATATATGTTTTTAATCAAATATATACCTATAAGTATCCCAGCAAGAACCGCAAGAAATATCGTCGGGCTGCTCATATGAAGAAAATTATATAAAGCCCTGAGACTCTCATTCTTATTTAATGTATTTGGTGACAATGCCATGGTAATGAACGGCAAAACGGCCGTTACACCCAAAAGTTCAAACAATGCACCGATTACTATGACAACAAGCAGAAAAAAAATGCTTCTCTTCTGCTTCTTATCAAATACATAAAATATCTTTTTAACTGATTCTTTATATCTTTTAAACACTTATTTGCTGTTCCTTTTATATCTTAATAAATATGCTTTGGGAATTATCCCAAAGAAAAGCATGGCTATCTTTCGCTTTATACTCCAGTCAAAGCTTAATGATTCTCGATACTTATTCCAATATTTCCGCTTGAGTTCCTTAATTATCTGAGTATTGTCTCCGTCCAGTTTTTTTACTTCCAGCTCATTTAGTATTATCTTGTACAGATACTTAAAGCTGTCTTTCTCATAGTATTTCTGAAGACCACGGTTTTTGAGTATATCCATTCGGATCTCTATTGCCTTTAATATATCCAGTCTTTTCAAGCTGTAACCCGTCGTCATTATGCTGGTCGAATTATTGACGCGATAATTGTAGAGAATCTTGTTTGTTCTTACCACTTTTGATGCATGGCAATATATATCTGCACATATCGCCTCATCCTCATGGATCATGCCGACAGTGTATCTTATATCATTAAACACCGTACGTCTGTACATTTTATTCCAGGCAACGACATATTCGGAATAGCGACTTCCCCATATGTTATCTATAGCCTCAATTCCGCTCTCTTGTGTAATTTCTTCTTTATCCGGCTGAGATATTACACCCTCTCCGCTGTTGGATTTGTAATCACATATAACAACATCAGCCTGATATTCATCCATCAGCCTTACCAACTCATAAAGATAATTATCCTCGATCCAGTCATCCGAATCTATAAAGCAGATATACTCTCCTCTAGCTCTGTCCAATCCGTAATTTCTTGCATCAGATAATCCACCGTTTTCTTTATGATATGCTGTTATCCTGTCATCAGATAACGCATATTCATCGGCAATCTTACCTGATCCATCTAAAGATCCATCATCAACAAGTATTAATTCATAATCCTTATATGTCTGACCAAGTATGCTGTCTACACATTTACCGACATACTGTTCAACGTTATAGATTGGTACTACGACAGATACCTTATACAATTCCTTATACCCTCAGAAAACTCTGTCTTCTTTCCCTGCAGAACACATTCTTTATCAACACACAGACACATGACCTGCTTATCATTGTAAGGTATGTCTCCGATACCAAGACGAGCTTTGCATCCAGTCGCCTCATACATGTCTGTGATGTAATCCTTAAGCGGTCTGGCTTCGCCGCTTCCAACACAACATATTGTACCATGTTTGGCTGATTCTGCCAAATATAGCATCATATCTGCGGCATCTTCACTGTAAAGATAATCCCAGATCTGTTCACCGGCTGTAAAGTGCGTCTCTTCACCGTTTAACATCTTCTTAAGCGTTGACATCACCATTGTATATTCACCGTCATACGGACCATATACGCTTAATATCCTGGTCCATATATGTTTGATCCCAAGCTGCTCGCATCTTATCCTTGTCATCTGACCTGCTGCCAGTTTTGCCATGCCATAGCCATTTTCCGGAAAGACCGGCGTATCAGGTCTCAGCGGCTTATCTACACGTCCGTATTCCGCCTGTGATCCAGCTCCTATAAACGCCTTGCAGCCAAGCCTGCCTGCCAGTTCTACTGCACTTAAAGCATATTTTATATTGTCGGACTGCAACAGCATGTTATTTCTTGAGTCCCCAAATGTCCCGTTCCATGCCAGATGAATAAAAACTTCGTATTTACCTTTATCGGTCACAGAATCATTATAAAGATCATCATATTCATCCAGGCTTGCTTCCACTATTAAAACATGATCATCAGCAGGAATACTCTTTATACGTTTTGATCCCCTGTGGCATATAGCCAAAACATCAATATCATTCTCGATGCACTTCTTTATTAATGCAATGCCTATGGCACCTGTCGGTCCGGTTATCACAACACCGTGTATATTTGAATCTGACATATTTCCCCTTCTGCTAAGCTGCTCTCTTATTCATCCAATATATATATACTGCATATATTCTCCTGCTAAACAGGAAAATCCCGAGTCTTCTTGCCGAAAATATCTCTGGCTTATATTTCATCTTTTTTTCTGCTCTTTTTATATAATCTTCAATATTTCCGTATTCATCAAAGTAGCGCCTTAAGAAATTTCTTCTATCGGCGCTGTTTTTTACATATCTTAAGCAGGAATCAAAACTGTACATGCAATGTGTGATATACAGTCCGTATTTCAAGCTGTCCTCTATATACTCGTCCATGATATCCGAACAGTACATATCAGCGAATCCAAATATCCTCTGTATTGCGATCGGAGCCTGAAAGAAACGCATATCCCCAGTATTCATGGCAGATCCTTCACGTTTCACATATGTATAACATATGTCATTAACCGCTGCTATCGATTCAGAAGATAAAACCGCTTTATACATAAACTCTACATCTTCACATATGGCGCAGCCTTCCGTAAATCGTATGCCAGCCTCTTCTATAAGATGCTTCTTTACAGCAAACGATCCTATACGGATCCTGTTTATACCCTTAAGTAAAGATGTCGCAAATTCTCTTGCAGAATATATATCTTTATCAAATCTTTCCTGTGATTCCTTGGTTCGCGTTCCATAATCAGTACAGAATCTCCATACGATCATATCCGGTTCGCATCCTGTTGCACGATCAATAATATCTATAAAACCTTCTTTACAGATATCATCACCGTCCACAAATATAAGATACTCTCCTTTAGCAGCTTCTATCCCCGTGTTTCTGGCAACACTGACTCCGGCATTCGGCTGCGTGAGCAACTGAATGTCTCTAAGATCATGACCGGCCACATAGCTTTCGACATTCTTCCAGGTGTTATCAGTGGAACCGTCATTTATTATTATGATCTCTGTGTTATCCGGTACATTTATCAGAGAGTCCATTGTTTTTTCAACGTAATCCTCTATATTGTAGACCGGTATTATGATGGAGTATTTTATCATTCTCTGATACCAAGTGTCTGATAAACTTCAAGTGTCTTTTTTACAGTCTCATCCCACCTGAAATTCCTGATAGCATGCATACCAATCGCTTCTTTGGTATAATCATCGCTTTCACGTATATCCCTTAAGTTGCTTATGATACCTCTCAAGGAATCTCTTAAACTTTCCATATCTCCTGCCGGGAAACAGAATCCATGCTGACTAACAACGACGTTGTTCTGCGGTATATCACTTACAAGACATATATTTCCGTAACTCATTGCCTCAGCCAGAGCAATTGACATGCCTTCGACAGTACTTGGCAAAACAAACATTACTGCGTTACCATACAACTCTTCCAGTTCTCGCCCCTGTGCAAGTCCCGTCATGATGATCCTTGCTTTTCTGCGAGCACGCATTGTCTTATCATTAAACTTGTCAACAAATGCTTTGATGGTCTGATAATAATTATCAGAATGATCACCGCTTCCTGCTAACACCAGTGGTGCCTCTATCCCGCTCTTTGAATATGCCTCGATAAGAGTATGGATTTCTTTTTCGGGAGATATACGTCCCACATAAAGTATATAATCTTCTCCGTTCAAAGCATGCTTAAGCTTTATTACCTTCGGAGCACTGTATACCGGTTCATTTATACCGTTTTGAATAAAAGCAACACTTCTGTTGTATGTCTCCTTAAAGTATTTGGCATCATCCTCGGATGTAACGATTATCTTATCGGCAAACTGAATGATCTTTTTTTCAGCCAGTTTAAGCTTCCTTGCCATGCCACTTCCGTTTTTATAACGTTTCCAGTCAAGACCATCTATCGTGACAACACACTTTTTTCCTTTTTTCTTAGCCATCTGAAGAACATCGCCGGATGCTTCACCAAAATAGTGGATCACATTACAATTGCTCTTGCATGCTTTCAGTGTGGCAAAATAGTAATACAACTGTGAATTGACCAGTTTATTCTTTATTGTGAATGCAGTCCTTACATGAACGCCCTCATAATCATATTTGTCTTTTGTAGGAGTGTTAATGTTATTATAGCCTACATTCTTAACACCTCTGTGATTGTATACTGTGACAGTATGATCAAGTGCAGCCATCCTTACAGACAGTTCTTTTATTGCCACATCTGTTCCGTTTTCTCTTGAAGGCAGTCGTTCTGCCCCTATCATTGCAATTCTCATAGTTTCAGACACTCGATTCTTAAATCTCTTAATTATTCTTTATTAGCAACTGCTTTATCAGCAGTATCCAAACACTCTCCGTTTATTCTTCCCGCAGCCATCACCATAGCCACTATATATATAAGATTGCTAAGCAAGTAAGCATTGTTGATCATATAGGATCTTTCCATGAACGTATAAAAAACCGCTGACATCAATGTAACATAAAGAATTCCTTCTTTGTTTTTGTATGTTTTAAAGATCAGGTATGCTATAAAGACAACAAACAATATAGCTATCACATACCCATAGTCAGCAGGCACTGCCACAAATCCGTTATCAATCGTATCTTTATGACTTCCGCCGACAGTCATGGCATTCCAGTCACCTATATACGCACTTTCATAAGCAAGTTTGATCCTGTATGTGAGTATTTCATTCAGTTTGGTTAGGATCTTTCCATATCCTGTCCACGGATTCACTGTTACGGATACCAGCGTGAGCGCTATAGTCCCTGTATACGCCAACGCTCCCAATATATATATCCAGATCTTATCAAATACCGCTTTGTTAAAATATCTGTAAAGCACACCGGCAATGATCACCAGCTGAACTACAACCACACCTGCCCTGGATCTGGTCATGAAGTAAAGAATGATATTAACAACAGATGCAAATGAATAGAACTTCCAGTCAAGTTTATCCTTAAGCAACATGATCATTATTGCAATTGCATACCATACCGTACCATGAAGATTATTCGCATGTGAAAATCCCAGCATATATCTGGTCTCAACTATATTACGACCAAAATCTCTTGTTTCCGAAACATCTCCACCAACACCTGCAAGCGAAAGTATAACAACCAGACTTAAAGATACCAATACGCTTCCGAGTATAGCTTTTAAGATGAATCTCATATCAGCATTTCTGGCCGCTATTATGAGCACCGCAACATATACAACATACTTCTCTTTCGTACATATGTAGCTGGCTATTGAAAGAGCTCCAACTACAGCTATCAGTATCCATTCCGCCTTCTCATATCGTGTCATGAGTATCTTTACACAACACAGTAAAAAGGCAAGCTGCATAAGTCTCCCTCTAAGTGGTATCTCCCAGACACTGTACCCCACACACATGATAGCTATGTGGATCATAACAGCTATGTAATATATTATATTTGCTGCTTTGTCATATCCTTTGATGATCTGCATATCTTACCATCCTTAACTTCATATATGATGTCGCAGTTTTCTATTGTCCTCAACCTGTGAGCTATGATCACCAGAGTCTTCTGTCCGTGAAGAGCATCCACCGCTTCCATGATCGCACTTTCGGTATCATTATCAAGAGCAGATGTTGCCTCATCAAATATCAGAAGCTCCGGATCATGATAAAGAGCTCTTGCAATACCAAGTCTTTGTCTCTGGCCCCCCGATATACGTATACCTCTCTCACCTATCTGGCTTTCAAGTCCATCAGGATGTTCTTTGACAAATTCTTCCATCTGAGCCTGCCTTAGAACCTGCCATACTCGTTCTTCATCTATTTTGTCTGTTTCCACTCCAAACGCTATGTTTTCTTTAATTGAAGCGTCCAGCATGTATATGGTTTGAGGAATGTATCCAACATGTGAAAGCCACGATCCGTAATTTTCAAATATATCAGTTCCATCACTGGTTATAGAACCTGCCTGTACCTTTAAAAGTCCCAAAAGCACATCTATGATAGTCGTCTTTCCAGAACCTGAAGGTCCCATGACTCCAACCGATTTACCTACAGGTATCAGCATATCCGCATCATCAAATATCTTCTTGTCTGTATTGGGATACGCAAATGTTATATGCGATAGTTTTATTTCCTTTTTAAGTTCAACAGGCTTTGATCCATTGTCAGACATGACTTCCTTAACCTGCTGTCTGATAGCCTTTGTATCCACATTCTCATATATGTAATTCAAAGCCGGTTCATAGTAGGCTATATTTGCCATATATGTGTTGACTCGGTTTACACTGGGTAAAAGCCTCATAGCCGCAAGCGCGAAAGCCGATATGAGCGGCAACAGCTCATTCATCTTGGTTCCTGCTGCCATCGAAACCCCAACATACGCCAGAATGCCTACTATAGCTATGGTTTCTATCAAAAGCCTCGGAAGATTTGTAAGCACATTATTAGTAACCTGATAATTCGCATATTCCGTAGCCTTTTCTCTGTATCTGTCTGTACAATAGGCTTCCTTGTTCAACACCTTAACATCTTTTATTCCTGTTACCGGCTGAAGTATCCATTTATACAGTCCGGCCTGTGCCTCTCTGGCATCATCCCCGACACGTCCAAGTCTCGGCTTGATAACCTTCATGATCACAACCGTCACCAGTCCCAGAAGCCCGACTATTACTATCATCATCTTAAAGTCAACGATCAACAGAAATATTCCAAGGCATACACTGACAACAAGTTCTGCCGCAAGGTTCATGCATTGCTGTAGCAGATTGAATACATTGTCCATATCTCCGTATATCGTACGGACAATCACAGATGTCTCGGCATACAGATAGTACTCATAAGGTCTGTTCAAAAACTGAGATAACAGGTCCGTGGTATATCTGCTTCGATTTCTATTTACAAACTTTGACTGGATATATGTAAGAAACACGAGATAAGCATTCTTTATGACAAACATGATCGCAAGTGATGCAAGAAGAATATATATCATATTTCTGACACTGCCTATCCCCAAAAGATTCATCGCATATACAACATATTTATTTTGTGCAAAGCTGGTCTCGTCCAACACTGCCGCAATAAGGGGAAGCACAAGAGATACTCCTGCCGTCTCCAAAAGACCTCCAAGAAGTATCATGAACATAAGGCCCAATATACGTATCTTTTGTCCCTTATCCAATATTGAGTTGAGTTTTTTTAACATGCTTAAACTCATTTTGTAAACCGTCTCTTAACAGAAGATGTAAATTCTTTCCTTATAAGTTTTTTTGACTTTGCATCCGCATGATCATACATGTATAAAAAGCGCTTAAGTGTAAAACCGTCAACATGTGTCATTGCACGCTTTCCGTAATCCCAGATCATATCCGACCATTGTCTGGAATAATCTATCCCGCCCTTAAAATACTCGTTTAACATCCAAACATGATGTGCCTTGTCAAACAGATCCTGTTCCATGTTTGCATTCGTGGCATTTCGTCCATTAGTCGCATTCTCATCAAAAAATCTTCGATATGCACTCATTGTATCAGGCAGTATATAAAAATCCCCTCTGTAAAGCAAAAGTGAAAGGATCGTCTTATCCCTTATCAGCCTGTCCGCTTTATAGATGATGCTATAGTCATTTCCGTCTTTATAGATGTTACGATAGAAATGAGTCCCAGTCTGAAAAACAAACCCGTTATCCAGAAAATCCTGCAAAGTAAAAGGCTTATTAAGAAACTCCTTTATCGCTTTGTTGTCTTCATTCTCAATTACATTGCCGTCTTTATCTATTATATCAAAGTCATGAGCAACGCCGATATATTCGCTGTGTGTCTCTAAAAAATCATACTGCTTTTGCAGTTTATTCTCATCCGTCCAGATATCATCCAGCTCAAGAGCAGCAATATACTCTCCTTTGGCATCCATCATGAGCTCATACTCATTAAGTGTGGCTCCGAGATTATTTTCTCGATAATACATTCTGAATATGTCCGGATATTTTTGTTCATATTCTTTTAAAATGTCTCTCGTTTTATCCTTTGAACAGTCTTCACCGATCAGAACCTCAAATCTGAAATCGGTTTTCTGTTTCAATATGGAATCAAGCGCCTGTCTGATATACAGTTCATGGTTATATGTCACACATATAACGGATACCTTTATATCTTCTTTCAATTTAATATTCCTTATCTTTTAAGCAGCATCGGCAGATACAGTACTCTCTTTATGAGTTTTAATACTTTGTTTTCTGAATAGCTTTTTTTAAGATAACGCTGCATGATCTCACTCTGTGCTGCCTTTTGTTTTAATGCTTTGTTCCTGATAAATCTTTTTTCCTGTAAAGCTATACTCTCATTATACGGGACCGGTTCAAAGAGGTTCTTTGCTTCATCAAGACTTTTACAGATGTCCCTGTTATTCTTTAAAAAATCCTCCAGTGAAATAAAATCTTCATCTGTCCAATTATTAAGATGCATGCAAAGCGTATCAAAGCCCGAAGGTATACAGGGTTCATTCAACCTGCATGGATAAAATGTGACTCCGTCTCGTATATATGGTCTGTCAGCATATCCGTCCGTCAAACCGAATATCCCGTTGGCAACCAGAGCCTTAAGAGTATTCTCATCAAATGTATGTCCGGGTGCCATGAATAACTGCACAGGCAGATCCTTTTCTTCTAAAATCCTTTTACCTTCGCTTATCATCTGTTTTTGGGTCTCATAAGGAAGAGAAGAAAATTCGCTGAATGTATTGGCCTCCAGGATACCGCTGTCTTCATTGACATAAACATGTTTATATCCATGAAGTGCGATCAGCCAGCCTTTATCTTTTAAGCGCCTCATCTCATCCCAAAAATCAGGCTGTATCTTATCAACGATAAGTCCTTTGTCCTCATTACATGGAACAATACCCAGTATCGGTCTTATATCAAAGCTATCAAACAGTTCTTCAAATCTTTTCAGGTTTGCCATTTTCAGCCCAGGAGTTATATCGTCCAGTCTGAAAGTCAATACCTTATCCATGCATGCTCCGTTCTGCAAACCACTGTGCCAACATTAAAATATTCCAGATATTTCTATCACCTTCACCTGTCTTTTTAAAGTTTTGCCACATGGTATCTACTGTTTTAAAATCAACATATTCTCCCAGATATTTTCTCGAATCGGCCAGTATCCCTTCAGCCCATGAACCGAGTTCTTCTCCTCTTAACCATCTTCCAAGCGGAACAGAAAAACCTTTCTTGGGTCTGTCCATCATTTCCTTTGGAACATATTTAAACAGGATATCTCTGAGTATCTTCTTAGTCGTCATACCGTCATACTTATACTCAAGCGGAAGCGTCCAGGCAAATTCCATAACATCTCTGTCAAGAAGCGGTATCCTGCTCTCTAAAGAGTAAAACATTCCGGATCTGTCTACTTTGACCAATATATCATCGGGAAGATACTGCAACATATCCATAAGCATAAGATTATGCTCAGGTTCACTTAGATATCCATCGAAATAGTTATCTATACTGTCCTTTATCTGATCTTTATCTACAGCCAACCTGTTTAGCAGGATATCATCTTCCCTGACGTTTCTGTACCAGTCTTCAGGAGTGCTTACACTAAGTGAAGTTGCGATCTTATGTATCGTCCTGTTGCTGTTTCCTCCAAGTGTATATGCCAAGCTTCCCAAAGCTTTTCTTGATTTTCCTTTAACAAAAGCCATTTTACTGTTAAGGATATCAAGACCTCTTCTTACATCCTTATAGCTGTTATATCCGCAGAAAAACTCATCCCCGGCATCGCCGCTAAGTGATACCGTCACATGCTGCTTCGTCATTCTGCTGACTAGCATTGTCGGTATCTGTGAGCTGTCCGCAAAAGGTTCACTGAAAGCTTTCGGGATATCTCTAATGACCTCCAGGATATCCTCATTTGTCACATACATCTGTGTATGCTCGGTGCCAAGATGAGCTGCTGTCTCAGAAGCATATACAGCCTCATTGTATTTCTCATCATCAAAACCTATCGTAAATGTCTTCACAGGTCTGTCACTCATACTCTGCATGAGTGCAACTGTAAGCGACGAATCTATCCCCCCCGAAAGGAATGCTCCTAAAGGAACATCCGAGATCATCTGTCCTTTTATCGAGCTTTTTATCAGCTTTTCAAGTTCATCGGATGCCTCGTCAAAGCTGCCGTCAAAAGCATGCTCACAGCCTTCATATGCCACTTTTCTTATATCCCAGTAGCATTCTTCTCTCCATTCATTATACGGAGGCTTTATAACCATGAAATGTCCCGGTCTTAACTTGTATATGTCTTTATAAATAGTATATGGTGCAGGTATATAACCACCTCTAAAATATGATCCTAAAACCCTGCCGTCCACACTGTTATCAAAACCTTCTATTCTCTCTATGGAACCAATATCAGAAGCAAAGACAGTATTCCCTGCTGCCTTGCCGTAATAGAGTGGTTTCTCCCCCATTCTGTCTCTTCCAAGATAGACACTGCCGCTTGTTTTCTCGTAAACCGCAAATGCAAACATACCCTTTATGAGTTTCAGTGTCTTTTCGACGCCATAGCACTCAATAGCGTTAAGCAGCAATTCTGTATCGGAATTGCCTCTGAACTCAATACTTTTGCATTCCTTTACTAACTCTTCCTTTATCTTAAGATAATTATATATCTCTCCATTAAAAACGATGGTATATTCACCGGATATACTGGTCATCGGCTGAGCACCTTTTTCAGATAACTCGATTATGGAAAGCCTGCGATGCCCAAATGCAACCGTTTTGTCATCACTTACCCATATACCTTCTGCATCCGGGCCCCTGTGGACAATAGCCGAATTCATACAGGATATGTTTTCTTCGATATTCTTTTTATTCCCCAGAATTCCGTTTATTCCACACATATCTAACTTTTTTGAACGTTTCCTTTTTGTAATTCCTATCAGATCTTATCGAAATCTGCTTTTCAGTTCGGACAGTCCGCTTACAAGTGATGCTTTTAATCCGACTATGCATTCCGAGTCATAATATGTAACAGGCGTTCCGCCAAATGACTCCTTAAACTCTGTGATGCTTGCCACATCTTCGGCTTTTCCTGCGCCTCCCCAGTCATAGGTTTTAAGCCCTTTTTGCTTAAAAAACTTCATTTCCTCAAAATGAAGTGCTCTGTTTGCCATACCGATAAGGTTCCTGTCACCGTCATCTTCTCCTCTTAACCTGAATAATGATGCCGAGTGAAGCAGTCTTGCAGTAAAATCATCATAAATATGAGTATGGTAAACAGCTAATTGACCGTGAACCTGAGCATATGCTAATGTCAGAGCATTCTGTTCTCTATATGCCTTCATCTCTTTTTCAAGAGATTCTCTGTCACTCAATGAGGTATCTTTGCTCTTCCAGAATTCTTCAAAGAAATCCAGAAACTCGTTAAGCATCTTATCCGATATATCCTGACTGTCTAATATCGTATATGTGACATCTTCTCTGTATGCTCTGTTAACTTTATATTTGCAGCCCTTTGAGAAATGAGCTTTTATCTCATCTTCCGATTCAGTAAGATCACTGATCAATGTATCAAACCCGACCGCCTGATCTATAGCTTTTCTGGATTCTTTATACTGAACAATACCCTCATCCGATATTCTGTCTTCGGCAAACCATACCGTTATCAGTTTTGTCCCGTGAATCGGTTTCTCTATCTTTATCATGTACTATCTCCCCAAATCATCATGGTAAAAAGCCAATTCGCATTGAACCTCTGATCACTTTTTCATTGTCCTGATTTATTACTGATACCTTCATAGTAAAAACCTTAAACTTATCGTCTATCTCAGACACTGTTCCGGATATGGTCAGTTCATCTCCGATAAAAACAGGTTTTTTATATTTGAATTGTATCTCATGTATCAGGCTTTTTTCTCCGGGAAGGTAAACTCCCGCCAAAGTACTAAAGAATGATGAGGTTAACAGTCCGTAAACCACTCTGTCTCTGAAACCTTCCTGTTTTGAAAAAGCCTTATCACAATGCAGTGGATTAACATCGCCGGTTATATTTTTGAATGCGTCCATCATATCTGCTGTGATGGTCACATTAAAACTCTCTGTTAATCCCAATTCAATATCTTCAAATCTGTATATATTCATTCCCGCTAAAATCCCTGATAGATGAATTCAGCCGCATCATATCCCGGTCCGTAATTACCCAGTATGATCACAGCGAAGATCCCTGCAAACAAAATGCACCATCGCAACACTATATTTGTTTTGGCCAGTCTTTCAGTTATATCAGTTTTCTGCTGTAGGATCGAAACAATAAGCATTACCAAAAGAGAGACTATCATTATCATCCAATCAACACTACTCAATCCTATCTTACCGGCTTCACCAGTTACTATGCTCCATCTTTTAAAAAGCTTTCCCCCAAAGGCGAATCCCTGCGTAAGGCTATCTGCTCTGAAAAAAACAAATGAGACCGATATCAGCACAAATGTCCTTAATCTTTTAAACAGTACCAGATATCGTCCTGCCGTTTTATCGGAGTCTTTTTTGTTGTTTCTGCTATTCTTTATTATCTCTCCGACAATTATATATATACCCTGAAGCAGACCAACTCCCCATACATATTTCCATGCTCCGCCATGCCACAAACCTGCTATGAACCACAAGATCAGCATTGCCAAGTACGTAGTCATATGATTGGCTTTTTTCTTTCCGTACTTGGTCTTTAATCTGTCCTTGATTCTAGAAAATGTGTTGGTCCTGAGGACAGGATACATTATATAATCTCTAAGCCAGCTTCCGAGTGTTATATGCCAGCGCTGCCAAAACTCCTGTATGGTCTCAGAAAAAAACGGCTGTCTGAAATTCTCCGGTAATTCTATTCCGAATATCTTAGATATTCCAAGCACGATATCCATGGAACCCGAAAAATTCGAGTAAAGCTGGAGTGTGAATCCGAATGCTGCTATGACTATGTACATACCGTTGTATGTATCCGGGTCATCAAATATGGTATTAACGACTACAGACAGCCTTTCGGAAACGACCAATACTTTAAAGAATCCCCACAGTATCCTCTGCGCTCCGTATGTAAGGTTTTTGTAGTCAAAGCGATGCTCTTTTGTAAGCTGTATGCCTGTTTCTTTATATCTTACGATTGGGCCGCTGACAAGAAGCGGAAAGTATGTACCAAACAAAAGCAGTTTAAAATAGTTCTTTTCTGCTTTGGCAATGCCATAATACACATCAAAAACATATCCAATGATCGACAGTGTATAAAAAGACAATCCCATCGGAACAAGAAATCGTAAAGGCTCAGTAGATTCAAAACCTCTTATAATCCTCCCCGCAACTGCATTGTATGTATAAATACCCATATTTGCATACTTTAAAACAAACAATACACCTACATCAAATATAACTGCCAGGCAAATATGCATTTTGCATCTGCGCTGTTCATCATCTTTTTTTGCGGACTCTCTTATTATCTCGATCCTGTTAGCGCAAAACCATGTTATGCCGATTGTGATGACAGGATACAACAGTAGGATGAGATTTGCACTTAAACCGATATAAACTATGCTTACGACAAGTAAGAACATCCACCTAATCTTTAAAGGAAGGATATAATAACCCGCAAATGCTATAAACAGAAATATGAGAAAATACAGGGATGTTATACCCATGATTTATGCTCCCAGAATAATATCTACCATCTCCCCGACATTCTTCATGCCCATCACCTGCGCCATTGTGAACTTTATTCCAAATTCCTGTTCAACAGCAGCAACAAGGTTGATATGCTCAAGGGAATCCCAGTCTTCTATATCATCCGAAGTAGTATTTTCATTTACTTCGATCTCGTCATCATCAAAAACATCTCTGAAAACAGTATTAAGTCTTTCATATATCTCTTCTTTACTCATGTGATCTACTCCTCTTTAATCTCGTTATACATCTGCATGAACAGATCATAAGAATCATCCCAGTCTTTGATAACTTTTTTAGAATATTCTCTATCGATCGAATAGTTATCAACAATATATTTGCCCAGATAATCCGAACACTTTAATGCCCCCCAGACATTGGTATGAGCTCCGTCTTCGATATCGTATCTGTAATCAAACCCCATTTCATCATATTTATAATTCAGATTCAGGAATTCAAATCCCTCATCCTCGACAATATCCTGACAGTAGTTCATCATCTTGTCATAATCTTCAAGAGATGCTCTCGGTGAGACCACAAACAAAGCCTCAATATCTTTTTCCTTAAGATATTTCAGAAGATCCCTTAGTACTTCCTCCTGATTATCAGGTATCGCCACACGTTCTTCAGAATAAGTATCCGTAGTTTCCAGTCTGAAGGTCTCCCTGTTGGTAAATATCTGAAATCCCTTTTTCTTGTCTTTTACGGAAAAATCAAATTTCTTCCATTCTGCCGGCTTTGCCAGAACACCGATATTTGAATGATATTTTATGATGTCCAGATAAAAAGGCCACTTATCATCAAACTCTTCGGTAAGCGCATTTATAGCTCTGATCCTGCGCAGGGAATATTTCATATTATCAACGGTTTCTCTTATATGACCCTCATCCTTGGCAAGTTCATTGTCGTCTGCTATAAACGTCCTCATCTCTATAACGATCAATTGAGGTGACTGATAATGCAATCCTTCCTCAATTACATATTTTATCGCCTTTGGGCGTTGAGAATTGGACGACATCGGATATGATGTAAAACCGTATCTGTTCCACATATACGGTGAACAGAAACTGGTCGCAACCGTACTCGATCCGATCATCAATACATCTATAGAGTCTCTTTCTTCCGCATAAAAACCGGCAAACCTGTCTTTTGTATCTCCGTTGGTGCGCATAATATATGAAACACTTATAAACAGAAAAATGAATATTGCCAGAAATATGATTATCTTTGCCGCTTCTTTTTTATTCATCAGATTCATCTGTATTAACAGCTATGGCATGTTCTTTAAAAACATAATCATTGATATTTAAAGTCCATACACTGTCTTCACCGTTCTCTCCAACTTTTGTGAAACCATGAAGAGCATAAAAATCCTTCACCATTGAATTCTTTGCAGTTTTATAATAGTAACCGGTGATTTGCTCTATCCCACGTTTTTTAGCGACCGTTACCAGTTCATTCATCATGGCATATTCCATATCACGTTTAAGAACTCTGCAGCTCATAAGCCACAGATCGATATGGATTTTATCGCCGTCTGCTTTTGCCGCCACGACACTGACAACTCCGTTGTCGCCGTATTTATCAGTAAGTTTTCCATACAAAGTAATATAGTTTTCATCATCTGCAAGTTTCTCTATATCACTCTGTGTGTATCTTTTAGTTGTCAGATTAAACTGATTGCTCTTATTGGTAAGCTGCGCAATCCTTGCATAATACATTGGTGCAAACGCTCTGATCTGAGCTGTCATATTAAGAGATTTAAGAAAATCATTGTAATCGGCAAATGACTTTTGCTCCTCAGCCCTCTGTATATTTGCCTTATACATCTCATTTCTTTTCTTATCGTCTTCCGACAGTTTGGTTGTCTCAAAATATCCTGCTCTGTCTATTATCCTAAGATACTGTTCCGGTGTAGTCACTTCAGGAACCGCTGCCGAAGGTACCTGCTGCTTAACTATATCTCTTTCAACAGGGTTGTCATCCACAAATACCAGACTGTCTTCTCCTATGTTAAGCTCCTTTGCGATCATAGACAGATTGATACTCTTAGGATCCCAATTGGCCTTTATGATCATAAAATCATCCGGGTTAAGTGCACCGTCAGGTCTGTTCAATCCGGCCAATGCATTTTCCATATCATTCTTAGAATCGATATTTAGCAATACACCTATATCTTTCTGAAGCTTTAAATAATTCTGGAATTCCAGAAATGTCTGTCCAAGTGCGGTTTCCTGCCCGATCTCGATATTCTCAGCTCCGTCATCTCCTACGATACCTCCCCACAGAGTATTATCGAGATCAAGAACGAGTGCCTTTTTATTCTTTCCGAATATGGATTTTATTATATTGCTTAGATTGTAAGCAAATTCCGGAATAGCAGAAAAACACATGCAGTATTTATACATATGCCAAAATGCCGAATCAGACCATTTGTCAAGGCCAAAACATGAAGACATATAATCAATATCATTTATATAAAAGTTCTCATGACCTGCCGCATATTCAGCGAACTTAATGTTAAGCTCTCTTATGTATCTTACTCTTCCATGAATATCAGACGCATCCATGTTTCCCAACAGCCTGAAACCGGGCAGTTCGAAATTATTCTGTATTATCGGACAATGATATGTTTTTTCTATCTTGTCCCACATATCATAAAAATGCTTTAGTGTCCGATCTTTCTTTTCCGATACTTCTTCTTCACTGTCACTGATCATCGGATATTCAAGGATGTTTCTGTTGCTTGTATGTATAAACACGATATCCGGTGCAAAAGATACAAGTTCTGGATTATCAAACATTACATCCTGCCAGTATTGAGAATACTCAGACTCATAAAACTCCGGCTCTATTCCCTGATCGAGCAAAAACAGCTCAGTTATTCTTATAATGTCATGAGTCGTACTTCCACCAAGTACCGCAATCTTCTTGTGTATACGGGTAGTACCGTCACACAAAAGTTTCTTTTTTATCTTTTTTGAATTCCTTAGAATTTCTTCGTTGTCAAAAGGATAATCTATCATATTATTCCAAATAAATATCTTGCATCAATACAGATTTACTCAATCTATTATCTTATCATAAACAAACGTTTTTCTCAAGGAATCCATCATTTACGGCACTTCTTGCAGTCTGCCTGTTCCGGTATAAGGATGTTTTGACCGGTCATGTTATCAGACTCATCCGATAGTAAATATTCAATAGATGGTATAACGTCTTTTACATCGAGGTTTTTACCTGTCGGACTGTTTTGAGCATTGATCTGTCGTATCAGTTCAGGAATCTCCGATACAAACCTCGTTTCTATCATGTCAGGTGATACTGCATTGATGCATACCCCTTTCGATGCATACTCGACAGCTAGGCTTTTCATCATTCCCAGCAACGAATACTTCACCGTAACATAATCGCACATGTTATTTGGCGGAGTATCTTTTACAACAGATGACAACATGATAACGATCTTTCCGTACCTATTCTTTGCCATATTCTTTATAAAATGCTGAAGGATGATCACAGCAGATCTTAAAGAGATGTCAATCTCATTTTGAAAAGTATCCCAATCAGACTTATGAAAATGTGAATTTCTCAACTTATCGGCCGGAAGATGTACGATATGTGTCGGATAAATACCTAAGCTTTCGATTTTATCCACTAAAGCATATGTATCCTCTATACTGGAAAAATCTGAAGATACAGGTATGATCTTGTCTTTAAACAGGTCTTTTAGTTCTTCAATCACAGAACCGGAATGTCTGTAATGAGCAATTATAACATCAAAATCCGGAGCAACCCTTCTGATCAGAGCAGAACCCAGATCCGAAGAAGCCCCGGTTACAAGCAATATCTTTTTTTTGTCCATATTCACCCCCACTTATTCTCTAAACCAAATCAATCTATATACTCGTTCAACGCAGTATAATCATAAGTTAAATAATATTCTTTTATGTTCTGAAAGTATTTTTCAATACTCTCTGAGTCTATTTTATGTCTGTCTTCGGCAATTTCACCAAGCATCCAGTCGTTGATATCGGCATCATAATGGATCGCATCACAGTATATATCCAGGTTTGTTATCAGTTCGAATTCATCATCAAAACCGTATATTGAAACATTATCATATTTTACTAATTCGGACAGGATATAATACATACTGTCTATCCTGTACATGATCTTGCCGTCCTGATAATACTCAGCCCATTTTGCTATGCTGAACGGTGGCAGTACAAATATAAATCTCGTATTCTGATTTGCTCTGACAACAGGTAAAATATTATATTTCAGACTAAGATCAGCCAGTTTCCTGTCATTTGGTGTAAATTCCACAAAATCTGATTCATCCACTTTTTCAATCAATTCGAGTGAATCACATGCCTGATAAGGTCCTTTTTCTCTCTCCCATGCAGAATATTCATCAAATGATGTGCTCTCCCTTCCGCGCACTGTCAGAATGAGATTAAACAGAGTTCCCTTGTATAAAGTGTCCTTATTAAAGACATACTCTACATCATTTAAAAGATTATCATCATACAGATATTCCGGTAAAGAATCATATCCAATCCAGAATTTATCATTAACTATATCATCACAGTCGATACATATAAGAACAGTATCAACATCATCATTATACCCATTTAAAGCATTATACTGTTTCCTGTATTCTTTAGGAATACCATCTGAAATCTCAGAAGTGACAACTTCTCGACCTATTGCTCTTCCGAGCGCAGTCCACAGTTCAGCAGTATTTGCACCGGAATACGGAAGCTTGACGCCATTCACACCAAAAAGTTCATCATACTGACTTATCTTAAAATTCTGTGTTAACGAATTTCCGATAATAATGGCATCATAATCAAAATTCCTTGCGATCCCGTCATTTATATATCTCTCATTATACAGTCTGTACTTAACCACTGGAGCATGATAATGAAAGAAGGGATCCACTACGATATTAACGATCGCAATAAAAACACACAGTATCAGAATGATGACAATCGTATGCTGAAACCATTTTCTGTATTCATTTTTATCCTTTACAACATTATCAGTCATTAAAAACTCCAGTACACAAATTCCGTAACTCCGCTGAAACTTAATATCCCCCATGTGATCATCACTGCAACAGCCAGACAGGAAGCAAATCTTCCAAACCTCTTTTTTGAAATCAATGCATCCGACCATTTTTCCACAACCTGCATGGAATTGGGAAGTACCATACATGCTATCATGAACAGGATAATGACAGCTCCCATAAGAAATCCCGGAATACGTTCATTAATCCCCAGAACATCAAGTCTTAATAAGATCGTGGCTTCAATAAATTCATTGAAAGGTTCATACATATAATGACTTATACTAAGATCACAAAAGTCCTTGAATCTTGCAAAAACCCTCTGAGCCTTTGATATGCTGTCCGCTCTGAATAACACCCATGCAATACTTACATAAATAAACGTAATACATGTACCTATACCATTAAATACTCCAGATTTCGCAATAGCATTATTATGTATATTTAGATTTTTCTTTACGTCTTTGAAAATTCTGCATAAAAGCATACCAACTCCATGCATCAATCCCCAGATAACAAAGCTGCTGTCTGATCCGTGCCACAGACCGCTCAGCAAAAAGATAATAAGAATATTAATATATGTTCTTATCCTGCCTTTTTTGCTTCCACCCAGAGGAAAATAAACATATCTGGTAAAAAATCTTGTAAGTGTGATATGCCATCTGTCCCAGAAATCATCTATGCTCTTTGCTTTATACGGAGAATTGAAATTCTCGGGAAGATCTATATGAAACATCCAGCCGACTCCGATCGCCATATCGGAATATCCGCTAAAATCAAAATATATCTGTAATGAATACCCAATCAACAATAAGACTGCTGCCAGTATGCCAAGTTCGGATATACATCTGTAACCCGCATCAACAGCAGATGCTAGGATATTTGCTATCAAGACTTTTTTTACAAGTCCCAATGCAAATCTGTACAATCCCCTGGATATATATCTGTAATCACATGTTTTCCTTGATATATCTCTAAACTGAGGTATCATCTCACTCTGTAATACTATCGGGCCCTGTACAAACTGCGGATAAAAACATATATACGCAAAGTACTCTATGATATCACAGCGCAAACTGTCATCCCTGTAATAATCCACCAAAAAAGTAATCTGCTGAAAAGTATAGAAACTGATGCCAAGTGGAAAGAAAAGCCTGAAAGTCAAAGAATCGGCGAATACGTTCTCATTGAAATAATCCAGAAAGAAATTTGTATATTTGAATATCAGAAGAACAAGTACATTAATGCTTACTCCAAACGTAAGCATCGCCTTTTTATGTTTTGTCACATGCATATAAGAAGCGACAAAATAGTTAAACATCATACATGGTATCAAGACCAGGAGATACATGATATTTGTATGTCCAATGAATAAAAGACTGCATATGATAATCCATATCATACCCAATCTTTGATTCAGTCTGTTTAATAGATAATATCCTATTACACTCACGGGGAGCATAAGGAAAATAAAACTATATGAATTAAAAAGCATACATCACCTATATTATTGATCAGACAATGTTTCTTTTACTGCCTCTTTTATTATATTCAAACCTTTATTAAGGTCATCTGTTGAGATCGTCAGGGGCGGAAGTATCTTTAAAACACAGTCATCTCTTCCTGCCAGTTCTATAACAAGACCTTTTTCAAAACATCTATGGCATGCTTCCAAAGCCAGTTTCGAATCTATGCCAGCAAAATCGATCCCGTAAATCATACCGATTCCTCTTACGCTCAGCCTGTCATCTATCGATAATATCTGCTCGGTAAGATAATCTGATATAACCTCGCCTTTTTCTTTTGCGACATTACCAAGATCGTTATCACAGAAGTATTCTATTCCTGCTTTAGAGCCGACAAATGCAAGCTGATTGCCCCTGAATGTGCCGTTATGCTCAGCCGGTCTGAAAATGTCGTATTCAGCCTTCATAAGAAGCAGAGACATAGGAAGTCCGAATCCGCTTATTGATTTGCTAAGTATAACCATATCCGGTACTATATCTGCACGTTCAAACGAGAAAAATGTCCCGGTTCTTCCTACACCAACCTGTATATCATCAACTACCATCAACAGGTCATTTTCATCACAGATTCTTCTGAGTCTTTTAAGCCATTCTACAGGCGCGACATTGATACCACCTTCAGCCTGAACAGTCTCCAAAAAAACAGCTGCCGGTTTATCTATCCCTGAATGGTCATCCTTTAAAACCTTTTCAAGATAATTCAAAGACATCATAGGATCTTCAAACATATCAAAGTAAGGCATGAATGTAACATCGCCCATGGATACACCCGCGCCTCTTCTGGAATTTCTTTCCCCTGTCATAGCCAATGAACCGAGTGTCATACCATGGAATGCACCTGAAAAAGCAAATACATTGCTTCTTTTCTTCACTTTTCTGCATAGTTTAAGTGCCGCTTCCACTGCATTTGTCCCTGTAGATCCACAACACATAACCTTATATTCAAGGCCTCTCGGAACCAGTATCTTTTCTTTAAGACTGATCAGGAATTTCTCTTTGGCATCCGTATACATATCAAGCACATGTATGATATTATCGTCCGCAAGATAATCTATTATCGCCTTTTTTATGTAAGGATTATTGTGTCCAAAATTTATAGCCCCAGCACCTGCAAAGAAATCTATATATTCTCTTCCGTTCTTATCTGTCAAAACAGCGTTCTTTGCCTTTGAAAACAATGCCGGAAACTTCCTGCAATATGACCTTACTTCTGATTCGCACTCCTCAAATACTTCAAACATGATCTGTTGTTCCTCTTTTGCTTCTATTATTTAAAAAAACATAAATCATTATGACAAGAGTCATATAAAATAATGGCATGTTATAAATAGTATATCTTGTCTGACAAAATATAACCGCCGATACCAAAGTTACATTTCCTAGTATCCCCAAGGCAGTCAAGCATGACAGTGTCATGGTATGCTTTATTGTGATAATTGCCAGTACAACAAAGGTTACATAGATCAGCACAGAATAAATACATAGCAATCTGTTCCTTTTTGCAACCGTATCTACCAGCCCACATAAAAGATCGTTTATAAACACACGCAAAAGCCTGCCTTTTTCATGTACTATCAAACTCGAATTGAACGATGCTCTGACAGCATCTATCTTTTCAGTTTTGGTCATACCATCCTTAAATCCGCTGAAATCAGCATTATCCACATAATCTTCAAGCATTAACTGCATGGTATTCAGCTGTATAAGATCATAACTATCCGAAAAATGATCCACTGCATCATTCCATTTCGTCGGCGCATCATGCATGAGCCAGCCGTTTGCATCACATTCATCATAAATCTGCAAATATATATCTTTAAGTTCAGGATCTATATATTCGCTATAGGATCTTTCAGCCGTATAGAAGGCCATCGTCGAAACAAAACGATTATCTTCCGTATGCGGAGCAAACACCCCCCTAACAGCTTTGTTATATAAACAGTCAAACAAAAAAACCAGTCCTACTATTGCAATAAGAGTTATTGTTAATCTCGCAAACCCTTTTGTGATGACCGCAATTTTAGATTTCTCGCCGTTTTTCTTCAGCTTCTTTAAGATATCCACATAAAAGACAGCAATAGCCAAAAGACAAAGCAGTATATACATTTGTTTTCTGGTAGCTATTCCCAGAAAAACAAAAAGGCAACTTATCATATAGGAATATCTGCTCTTAGAATCGACATATTCAAGCAAAAATCTGAAAGTCAGCAAATAAAAGCTTATAGTCAGGCCTTCAGTCATTATACTGTTTGAATACATTGAAGCTCTTCCTGCAGTAAATCTGTTAAGCATCGAAACCATAAGCGGGATCACTGCTAGCAGATATGAGTACAGATATTCTTTTATGGATATGTTTTCTTCAGTTACTTTTATTATGTATTTTTTGATCAGATATACTGACAGACTTGATGAAGCAACAGCCGCCAGAATACTCTGTATCATTACAACTGCATTTAAGCTTATATTCGAATGCGGATCAGCATCCGGTCCGATACGAAATATCAGCCTAAACAAAGCAAGCATAGTCGGATAAAGAGGCTCTCTGCAGTCATGCATCTCAAGATAACTGTTGCTGTCAGCACACCATGCCACACCGTCTGTTAATGCAAAAATAACATAGAACACCAAGGGTATCACCCATAACGATATCCAGAACACCCTGTTATTTACTTTTAATCTTTTCGAACTCATAATTATATCGATAAAGTCTTCTTCCACTGATCAGTAATATGATCTGCATCATTTGAGATCAGAATATCCTTTGCCTTTTCAGATATACTCATTCTTAAAACATCATCCGTGATAAGACGCTTTAAGCTTTCTCGCATGGCTGATACATCTCCTACCGGTGTAAGCAGACCGTTTTCCCCATCCTTAATAAGGCTTTTAGGGCCTCCGCACGGACAATCCGTAGATATTACAGGAAGTCCCAACGCCATCGCTTCCATAAGAGCATTGGGAAGCCCCTCTGTATCCGACGGAAGTACATAAATGAAAGCGTCAGCTATATCTTCAGCCACATGTTCACTATCACCGGGTAAGAATACCCTATCTGACAGTTTTAATTCAGATATGGTATCTTCCAGTTCCTTTCTGTAAGGACCTTCTCCGTATATAACTACATCTATATCCTGATACTCTTTGGCAATACCCGAAAAAGCTTCTATTAATAATTTATGATTCTTGTAATCGTACAAACGGCCCGTTGCAACTATCCGCTTTTTCCCAGTGTTTTCTTCTCTTGTTCCTGATAATTCCTGTGCTTTTAGAACAAACTCTTTAAATATCGGATTTGAGATCACAACGCATTTTTTCTGCATGCTTTCGGGAAAGAATTCAACCTGATATTCTGTCTGGCACACTATTCTTTCGGCAAAAGTCATTGTAAAAAGAAGGATTACCCTGTTGATACCGCTGCTGTAATCATCGTAAGGATTGGATCTTACTGCCGCGATTACTTTATACCCGCTAAGAAGTGTTGCTATTACAGCCCTTATTGCACTTGACAGCATAAATGCAACAAACCTGTTAGGTCTTTCCTCTTTTACACACGCTCTTATAGCGGATATGCGTGACAGAGCGTTATTCTTTTTCATCCTGTCTTTCAGGTTGATACGTTTTAAACCATCAGGTAATTCATATTCCAGATCATCGACAGTATCTGTCATAACAACGACTTCGATGTTTGAGTCTGTATTCAGTTTCTCTGCAAGAGTCAGCAGCACTCTCTCTGCTCCGCCTTTATTCAATGAATGAATGTAAAAAAGTATTTTCTTCATATATTCATCATTTCTTATCATCTGTAGGAAGATGGATCATATCACCCAGAAATCTTTCCTGGGCTTCATCTGCAAAGATCTCAAAGCCCGAACCGTCATAAAATGTTATCTCACCAAAATAGATCTTATCCTTTAACAGATACCAGTCTATCCTTGCGTGATACATATCTGCTGATATCTGTTCCGAAAGCCTGAACAGTTCATCCATATACTCAGGTTTTTCTCTGTGTTCGTTGCATGGATTGAGGCAAAACTGAACTATCGGAAGTACATTCCATTCCCGATCATAGAAAGTCTGTGTATGTTCTTTCCCTTTTACAAATCTGTTCTCATGAACTTCCACGACTTCTGCTCTGCCGTTAAAGCACATCACCTTATAATCCTTAAGGTCCTCTCCCGATTCATCCACTATGTACTTTTCAATTATTATACGGGCGCGAACATCTTTATAAGGCCATTCTCTATAGGCTTTATAATAATTCCTTGACATCGCAGCCTTAATGCGTTCCGCTGCTTTGTCCTTGTCCCATGCTGCTTTATCCGTACATATCTCCACACTGCCCGAATCATGTGTGCATTTGACTACAAACTGATCCGGAAGCTTATCAAAATCAATATCCTCCCATCTTTCATATACACCATAAAACGGGATAAGATATTCTTCACCTATCTTGTCTGCAATGTACTGTCTTACTTCATACTTATCTACCATGGATGCATATTCCGGTTTTCTGTCATAAAGCTTTAACCACTGCATCTTTTCATTGTATAGAACAGGATGCTTCAAATCGCATTTTTTCTTTAACTTAGCCCTGTAAAAAAGCTTCAGATACAATTCATCCGGTATCCAGTCAAGATAGCCCTTGGCTGCAGGTGAAGTTATGAAGTATTCAGGATTTTTGATAAACTCTCCCAGCTTTGACATTTATTCTTATTCTCTCTTATAAAATCAGGTTTTTAAACAAGAAAAAACCTCGACACAGTACATATTAGTGTACCACATCAAGGCTTTTTTGTACATTACAGCGATGTTATTGCTCTATCCTTTGGATTATCTGACTTGCCACGTGTTCAGCCATTATCCTGTATCCCTCTTTGTTACAGTGTATACCGTCATAAACAAACTGTGAATTCACATCGGGATCATGTGAGTTTAATATATTGTTATTATACATATCTATGACTTCAAAACTGTATGCGGGTGCTATAGTATTTATAGCCTCCGCAAAACTTCTTTGATGCACCATATTTCCCGGATCCAAGGCATAAACGGCATCATTCAATATGGTCGACGGCGGATTTATGTATAAGAGTTTGCAATAATGCTCATCATTATGATCTCTGTAACTCCATTCCATACGACTTAGCATTTCATCAAGATCACCGCAGAATGTGTTTGCTGTCATTCTTTTTTCGTATTCAAGCTCACCAAACTGCCACTTATCCTCAAAGAGCATATCATTGCTTCCGCCCATGATAATTATGATATCACTGTCTTTTTCTATCTCACTCCACCTGTTGCACATAGGATAATGATCCACACAGCTGCTTACAGTTGATCCGCCTATGCCAAGATTAACAACTTCCTTGCATCCTAATATCTCTTTTAACTGCGTAGGCCAGTTATATAATTCTCGCTCGCTTTCATCAAGATTGCTTCCTGCAGTAAGACTGTCTCCCATAATAGTTATCTTCACATTAGAAAAGTCAACCTTGCTTTCACTTATTACCATTCTGTCAAAAGCGTTTACAGCCATTGTCTCATCATAGGAAGATCTCTGTGATAATTTGTCCTCTATAGTGCTGTCAGAATTTACCGAAGGATAATCCTTTATCCATTTTACCGGAGCAGATTCTATACTCCCGGGAGCTGCATCCTCCTGCTTTACTTCTTCTGGTTCTTTATCCTGCTGTTCGGTCTTATCTTTTGAAGTTTCCTCTTTTAACTTATCTACCATATCCTGGTACTTAAGTTTTGCTTCAAGGTCATAGTCCTCTTTTGATTCTTCAGTATTATTACTTACTTCTTCAGGTGCATCCTCCTTTATTTCTGCTTCAACACTGACTTTATCATTATTAAAACTTTTTATCAGATCTGTCAGATGCATGGTCCCAAGTGTCAGTACAACACCAAGCAGCACACACCCTATCCTTATCAACCATTCTTTCATATCATTCCCCTTTCTTATCATCTTACATATTATGCTATACGGGATTTATGATGATATATTGAGTAAATGCTTAAGATTTTATTAACTTTCTTTCAGTGAACCGATCATGGACAAACCGGTTATATAAAAGAACGGAAGGTTATATATCATATATCTGGTTATGCACTGTATGACAAGTGCAGTTCCCAGAACATTTCCGCATATCATGATCAATGTAAATACCATGCACCATGCGCGACGATTTGTCTTATCCTTTCTTAACAGGACTATCGTAAGGGCTATGGAGAATAAATACATAAGCAGTGCATAAACGGGAAGTATGGATTTCTCCACTGCAATGCTTCTAACAAAACCGAGCACCGATATAATCATATAGTTTCTAAAATACTTACCTGTAATGTGGGGGAGAATCTGTTTAGCTATAGTCCCGCAAAGTTCATCTTCATTTATCATGAGTTTAAAGAACTCGCTCTCATCTATACCATATCTTTCATAGATAACTTTTCGTATCTCAGGGTCTATGATATCGAAATTGATGGTTTCATGACCAGCTTCATGAAATCTGGCTTTTGATATGATACCTCCTTCAGCATCCTCATATGATATTGAATTTTCATTTATCAAACGGATCACTCCGATAAATGCCTGCCTCAGATCTTCATCCTTAATGTATTTGGCATCAGACTCATCACAAACATATGCTATGTTAGCAAGAAGCATTGGTTTTGATGATATAGTATTAACGTAGTTACCTGACTCTATAAGATTGTACCATTTTGTAAGCTGGGTTTTGGACAGCATAACAACCATAAATAACAAAACGTAAACTATGATCTTCTTTATCTTGTTGTTTTCTTCTTTATCAATTAATGCCTTGACAATATATAACACAAATGACATCAACACACACAGGATTAACTGACCTCTTGTCATCGCAAGGATCAAAGCAAGCAATGTCATTCTTATCATGTACGATGTCTTTTTCTCTATAACAGGCTGACCCACTATCAGCCTGACAGAATATATAAACCATATATAGTACAAAGAAAGCGTGATACCTTCTGTCATTACAGTATTCGTTATGATCAGATGGGTTTTTGATGCAAGCGGGGTCACAATATGAGGAGCTAAAAGGCATATCAGAGTTGCCGCTCTTCCGAGTATTCCAAAATGCCATATATCTGAAAGCTTTTTATATGTCCAATAAATACAAACACACGCCAACAGATTCTGGATAATGCCCAGAATGCACATATAAGCTTCACCGGCCAAAAACTTAAGGAGTTGAAGGATCAGAGAATAAACAGGTTCTCTCATCGGAAACTGATTCTCATACTGATAGCTGTCACCACACCAGGAAACCTCACAGAAAAACGCAAAGAAGCCAAACAGTATGATAAGTATGATCAGCACGGCAATATCTATTTTATCTTCTATCAGTCTGTTTTTTTTCATAATCGTTATTATCACATACAAACTTCCAATCGAATCTATTGTAGATGAAAGATCGTTATCATTCAATAAGCGAGTTCAAAGAATATGATTTGTTAAACATAATCATTTATGATAATACGTTTTCTTGGTGATTCAAATTCATAAAAGGGGAGATTTTTTATGTTGGATTATATCAAACGATGGGGAGTATCATTCTGCGTAACGGGAACCTTAGCATTTGTTCTTGTTATTTTTCTTCCTATCGAAACTTTTCTGTCAAATTCTTCGGAATTTCAATTTGTTTTTAAAGACTTTGTTCCGGGACTGATAGTCATTTTTCTGATAGTGACGTTTGCTCTGTCCGTCATCTCAGCAGCATTTAATAGAAAAATACATGGTTTTATATTAGCCCTGTTTTTCTGCATATGTGTATGCATCTATGTTCAATACATGTTTTTGAACAAGGGACTCGATATGATGGGAGTCAATCCTGACGGGTACAAAACCGATGTAAAAAGCCTTGCGCTCAATCTCATCATCTGGCTGATAATAACTGCCCTTATATTAATCGTAACCCGCCTGGGGGAGAAAACAAAAATAATACTATTCGGTTCATTTTTCTGTTAAGCATACAATTACTGGCTCTCATTTCCATAATATCCAAAGCCGATACAAATTGTTTTGAATATCCGAAAGTCGAGTATCACTTATCGGGAGCGGAACAATACACCGTATCAAGCAAAGAGAACATTATTGTATTTTTTCTTGATTCATTCAGCGACAAAGCTTTGGAAGATGCGCTTAATCTGATCCCTGATGCCATATCATCTTTTTCGGATTTTACATTCTATACCAACATGGATTCCTGCTACTGCGGAACATATCCGTCAATGATCCATATGCTGACCAACAATGAACTGGACTTTGAAGCTGGTATCAATACCTGGAGCTATGATTCATGGAACAGCGAAAAATGCAGATACTTCTATGACGAGATGCATAACAGCGGATATGTATGCAACTTATACACTCTCGATCTTAATATTCTATGTGGAGATAATGAGTATGATAAACTCCTAGCCCGCAAATGGGATAATTTTACAGATGCAGCATTGAAACGTGAAACAGATTCCATCGGCATTCAAAAGACCATGATAAAAATGGCACTATACAGAGCAATGCCAAAGCTTGCAAAAAACGTTTCCTATGTTGATATGAGCGATTATTCGGATGTTGTAAGAACGATTGATGATCCGATAATGCATGAGAATTATGATTTCTACGAGGGTCTGCTTGAAAACGGTCTTTCTAAAGGCAGCAAAGACAAGATGTTTATCGTACAGCATCTTATGGGAACACACCTTCATAAAAACGATTCCTTCGGAATATATAAAGAAAATGCCGGTGAAGAAGAAACGGCCCTCGGATTTATCTATATAGTAAGCGAGTACATATCTCTTATGAAAAGACTGGGAGTATATGACAGTTCAACCATTATAATCACTGCTGATCACGGATGGGAATATGGCCAGCAACCCATATTCTTCATAAAAGAAAAAAACATTACTCAGGATGATATCATCGACAATGCCTCACCAGTCTCATTCCATGAGCTTCTTCCGACCCCGGCCTACGAAGCAGGGATAGATCCTCAACCGATCGGTGAGACTATCTTTTCATACAGCCCTGAAGATCAAAGAAAACGAACTCTCTATGTATGGGATTATCGTGACGAATATCCCGGAGTCCCGTATTATGATGGAAGCAGAATGGGTTACGCTAATGTATATGTAGGATATACATATACCGGAGATGAAGATGATCTGTTGGATCTGCTGTTTGAAAAGCCGTCGGTAATAATTCCTATGATTGATTCATACTTTTAACTTCTATCCAAACATGATAAACTATCATTAGTTAATCAGTATTCGGAGGTCTAATATGAAGGTTGTTATCCTTGCAGGCGGATATGGAACAAGAATAAGTGAAGAAAGTCATCTTAAACCAAAGCCAATGATAGAGATTGGTGATAAACCCATACTGTGGCATATCATGAAAGAATACTCTCATTACGGCTTTAATGAGTTTATTATCTGTTGCGGATACAAACAGCATGTGATAAAAGAATGGTTTGCGGATTACTATCTCTATAACAGTGATGTTACATTCAATTTTGCAAAGCATAATGAGATGACAGTCCATCAGAATGTATCAGAACCATGGGAAGTAACCCTTGTCGATACCGGACTGGATACCATGACCGGCGGAAGAATAAAAAGAATACAGAAATATGTCGGAAACGAGACGTTTATGCTCACTTACGGAGATGCCGTATGTGATGTAGATATAAACAAGGTATTGGAATTCCATAAATCACACGGAAAGACCGCCACTATTACAGCTGTTCCCGTTGGACAGCGTTTTGGTGTGCTTACCCTCGATGAAACAGATGATATAACCGCTTTTCGTGAAAAGAGTGAACTTGACAGCAGCTATATTAACGGCGGATACATGATCATGGAGCCTTCAATCTTTGATTATATCAAAGATGACACTACTGTATTTGAGAAGGAACCATTAGCCAGATTGTCCGAAGAAAGACAGCTTAAAGCATACAAATACAAAGGTTTTTGGCAGTGCATGGATACCAAGCGCGAAAAAGACATGCTTGATGCAATGTGGAATAACGGTGACGCGCCGTGGAAAGTATGGTGATCAGTTCACCGACTTAAGATCCCCGACATAATACACTACCATATCTTCACCTACAAAACCTCCTTTTTTGATATCTGTGATCAGTTTTATATTCTGCATGATCACCTTAATATCATTGAAAGATGTTTTTGTTTCTTCAAAAGGAATACAGAATGTATCTTTGGCTACAGCCGTATATTCGAGTTCCTTTTTACAGTTCTTTTCAAGTATATCTGCCAGTTCTCTGTCGATATCATATCTGGAAAGATTTAAACATACATAATCAGGCTGCTTTTCTGTCCGATACACATTATCACTTTCGACGACAAAATACTCTGACCAATCCTTTATACGTATTACCGTCCCCGGATACTGACTGTCACACCAAGAAGATGGTCCGAATCCCGTATAATACTGAGAAGTCATATTTTCAGGAGTGATTCCTCTTTCTTTGCATTCCACTCTTTGCACAAGCCGATCATCTTTTTCACCGATATTTGCTACAACTGTTACCAGTAAAGATGCGCTTAACAGATCGGCCGCAAATACACAGAGTATCGGATATCCGCATATTTTTATGACCTTTCTTGACGAGAACATAAGCAGATATATTCCTGCTGATAATATGATTATCTCCGTAAAATACAGTTCCATTCCCCATCTAGAATACTGTCTGTTCAACAAACACAGTATAAGTGTCTTAAGTACTCCCATGCTCAGGACATAATATTCCTTCGATATGTTTTTTACCACGAAAATGATACCAACAGCAAAGACTATCAGATAGACTATCCCACCCAGATTCAAAAATCCGTATTTAATATAATTCAACAACAGAGTCCCATACGAAGAGCCTTCTGCACCATCATAAACAGCGATGTTAATAAATCCGTCAACAATTGTCTTGACCGGATTGACCCATATATTGGGCGTAAGTACAAACAGCCATATGATATAATAAAAGACCGCCTGAAATCCTTTCTTAACAAAATCCTTAAATCCATCATTACAGAACATCAAAAGGATTCCTACATAGCCTATTCCCACAGCTCCGTGCCACTTTTCGAGAGTAGCCATAGCCGCTCCCATGGTCATAAGAACCAGATATCTGTTTTTTCGGCCATCTATATATCTTAAAGAAAAAAGTATGGTAAGTGACAGGAAAAACAATGCGGTAACATCACCTGTGACCTGTTTTGCCAGACTCAGATAATACGGATAGAAAGCAGCCACAATACAGCAGATGCTTCCAAGATGTTTTTTTAATCTGTTGCCTATCAGAAAAAGCGTATATAGCGTTGCTGTCCCAAAGAAAGCCACAACTATCCTGAAACAAAAATACGCTTCTGCCATAGTTGAACAATCCAGGGATATGCCTTTTAATTTGGAAACAAAGAAAAGTACGACCGCTACAATCTTTGAAACAAACTGATCCGGATAATACACATAATCAGAATACAGTATTTTGGAATCTGCCATTCTTATCGCAGGATCCACAAGTTTGCATTCATCAGGCTGCCAGCTTGCTACAAGTCCCCAATCATATCCGATGATCCTTAATATCAATCCAGCCATTATACAGCAGATCAGTATTATGATATCTATTCTATTGATATAGTAAAAACTGATAAAATCGTTCTTCCAGTTCTTAATTCTCAGCGACTCGTAGGTATTATTCAAGGATTCGCTTATCCTGGTATTTCTGAAAGCCAAAAAGATTGCAATAAATGATACCAAAAGAGAACCCATCATGAGAACAGCAATGGACTTATATATGTTTTCAAACAGCACATATTTGCTGTCATTGAAATAAAAACATATCCCTCCTGCAACATAGGCAATTATAATGCTCAATAAAATTACCGATATAACAAATCGAAATGATCGTGTCTTGTCAAATCTCATTTCAGTTTCCTTTCGAAACGAACCTGTTAATATAGTCTTTCCACTTTGAATTAACCAGATCAGGTGACAGAGTTCCTGTTATCCTAGCTGATTCGCTTCCCAGTCTTTTTCTTAATTCTTCATCATCCATGAGTAGCCTTAAATGATTCTCAAGTTCTTTAACATCATCTACCGGGATAAGGATTCCGTTTTTTTTCTGTTCTATAAGATCAGCCGGACCTCCGCAGGGACAGTCTGTCGATATACATGCCAGTCCCAGAGCCATTGCCTCAATAAGCGCATTCGGCATACCTTCCTGCTTTGACGGTAGCACAAATACAGCGGCGTCTCTGATATGTTTCTCAACATCACTGACCTGACCGTGAAATATGATCTGTTCACAGCCATAGGCTTCTTCCAGTTTGATTTTTTGCTCACCATCTCCGTACAAATGAAGGCTCCATAACGGATACTCCTCCTTTATACGATCAAACGCTTCCAAGAGCATCTTCTGATTCTTGTTGTCATCTATCCTGCCAACACAAACAATTTGATGCTTACGTTCTTCACAAATAGTTGTATCCATAAATCGCCGGTCTATAGAGTTTGGCATAATGACCGCTTTACGTCTTAGATACTTAGGAAGAAACTCCACACCCCTGCTTGTCTGCATGATTATACCATCAGCAAATCTGAACATAAAAAAACTCAGACGTCTGAACAGACCACCAGCCAGTTCTCTAGCCGGGTTACTCCGAATACTTACAACAACAGGTATCCCCAGTCCTCTTGACGAAGCTATTGCCATAAGATTGTTTTTCCTGATAAAAGATACTATTATATCAGGCTTTGTTTCTTTCCAAATACGTCTCAGTTTTCCTATGCGCCCGACAAGATTCTTAACACGCGATGAACTTATCTCATTTCCGGTGATATCAGCTAAAATTCTGGTCACACCTTTTGGAACATCATATTCTGGAGGATCTTCAAGTTTAGTCACCAAATAAACCTGATATCCCTGAGAATAAAAATATTCCGCCAGGTTTACCATGACGTGCTCTGCTCCGCCTCTTGCCAGACTCCCTATATAAAATGCAATTGTTTTCTTATCCTGCATATTCTTTATACCACTGCTGGAACACAAAATAAGCCCAGCACAGTCTTGAGAAATTTTTACCGCTCATCGGACCGGCATCTCCGTTTTTAAGATATTCCTCTACAACACTTTTGACATATCCCACTTCAAACAATCCCTGATTCTTAACAAAGGTCTCATTTGTATAGTCGATCAGCTGATCTTTTAAAGGTCCTCTCATCCAGGTATCAAGCGGTACCTTAAATCCTTTTTTGGGTCTGTCCATTATCTCCTTAGGAACAAAATCATGCGTTATATCCCTGAGAATGTATTTCTTAACATCATTTCTATACTTATATTCATGAGGTATCCTGAATGAGAGTTCCATAACATCCTTATCAAGGATCGGACATCTGCTCTCGAGACTGTACTTCATGGATGCACGGTCAACCTTGCACAGGATATCTCCCGGCAGATAAGTATCCATATCAAGAAGCATCCTTATTACTTGCCAGTTTTTTGAATCATATCTTCCTTCCATCTCGTATTTACAAGGAAGTGATTCTTTACAAAGAGACATATTGTTGGCTGCATCGATATATTTAACAGAACTCAGCTGAGTCTTTGTCTGTCTGTTTCTGTTATCAGCTATCGTTCTTACCTTAATCGGAAGTTTTTCATATGCTTTGCTGTTTTTTATGTGAAGAAGTCCGGCTATATCATGAACAGCCTTTCCTGCAATATCAAGTTTCTGTGCCTGTCCAACGCTCTTATAGCTGTTATAGCCGCAATAGAATTCATCACCCCCATCACCCGAAAGTGCTACAGTGACTTTCTCTTTAGCCAGCATGGACACAAGCATGGTTGGGATCTGTGAAGAATCCGCCATGGGCTCATCAAAGTATTTCGGCAGGCTCTCGACCATATCAAACATATCCTTTTCCGAAATATATCTCTCTGTATGATCTGTGCCCAGATAATCGGCTACTTCAGCTGCATACTCTGCTTCATTATATTCTTTATTATCAAATCCTATCGTAAACGTTTTAACCGGCTCTTCGCTTAAAGTTGCTGCAATAGCAGTCACAAGCGTTGAATCATAACCCCCGCTTAAGAATGTTCCGAGCGGTACATCAGCTATCATCCTTCTTTTTACAGCTTCAATCAAAGAAGCTTTTAGCTGAGCTTTTGCTTCTTCGTAACCTCTGACTGGCTTTTTTACATTTTCACTGTAAACACTGCTTATATCCCAGTATTTCTCGGTGGTGATATTGCCATCCTTGAATGTCAAAATAGTCCCCGGTTCCAACTTATAAACATTCTCAAATATGGTTTCCGGATGAACTATATACTGCTGCATCAGAAATCTTGCCAGGACTTTCCTGTCTATCATTCTTTTGAATCCCGGATAGTTCATTATGGGTTTGAGTTCAGAACCAAATACGATATTCCCATCCTCATACCAATAGTAAAGCGGTTTTTTTCCGATCCTGTCTCTTGCAAGAATGATCTCGTTTGTTTCTCTGTCAAAAATGGCAACAGCAAACATACCGTTGAACTTATCAAAGCATTTCTTTCCCCATTTAATATAGGCAGCTATCAGTAGTTCTGTATCACATCCGGTTTTGAATTCGTATTCAGGGATTTCTTTCTTTAACTCAAGGAAATTGTATATCTCGCCATTATACACGACACTCACTCTCGGAACGGTTGTTCCTGACTGTAAGGCTGAATGCATTGGTTGATGTCCAAGTTGTGACAGATCCATTATGGACAGTCTTCTTTGGGCAAATCCGACACTGTATCCATCATTAAGATCATATATCTCGACACCTGAATCATCCGGTCCTCTGTGTATCATTGTGTCATTCATGACAGTCAGCTGTTCAGTTGTTATTCTGTCTTTGGATACAAATCCGCATATCCCGCACATTTAATTTAGTCCTTATTCTATCTCTTCGAATATTTCTAAATACTGCTTAGCTATTGATGATACATCAAATTTCTTACATGTTGCTTTTATAATCTCGCCGTCCCAGCTCTGTGTAAGAGCAAGGATCGTCTTTTGAGCCATCTCATCAATGTTATCCTGACTGACTAAAAAACCGTTAACACCGTCTTCTATTATCTCTGACGGCCCAATGGGACAATCATATGAAACAACCGGTATACCGCAGCCTATTGCCTCTATAAGCGCATTGGGCATGCCTTCATACTGCGAGGTCAGTATTACCACATCTGATTCAGCATATACTCTTTCCATGTCCTTTCGAACACCGTCAAATATGACAGAATCATCAAGTTTGAGTTTCTTAACTTCTTCCTTAGTCCGTTCTATAAGACTCCCGTCACCTACTATTCTTAAAACAGCATCTTCTCTCTTATCATGAATGAGCTTAAATGCTTTTATAAGATGATCCGGTTGTTTTTGTGCATCCACTCTGCCAATAAAAGTTATCCTGTTCCTTGCGCACTCGAAATCCTTATTACCACCTGTGATTTCATTAACCCGATTAAGTATATCTACGCTGACAGGATTATATATGACTCTTAGTTTTTCCCTCGAGATAACCCCCGCTTCAGTCAGCATCTTTCCCATGTCCCTGCACTGTGCAACAACGGCATCCATATAAGCAAGTTCTTTCTGGGATCTTTTAAGATAGTTTTCAACAACAGGTGAGACATTATCTTCTTTTGCCAGAGATATGTTTATATTGTTAAGTACCCTAACAACCAGTCTGACATCAATAAGTCTTAGCTTTTTAAGCTTATTAAGTATTACAGCCATTTCCATTCCAAATATCAGAATGAACTGCGGTTTATTCTTCTTTATGTATTTAAGCATAGGCAAAGCAGCATATCTAAGTCTGCTTACCCCCAGTTCATGGACCTGCACTCTCTTATCAAGAAGATGCGTATTCACATCATTATCGAGGTTTAAAACTATGATATGTACTTCATGGTTTTTTGCCCATTCATTTGCCAGATTCACACATACTCTCTCGGAACCGCCGATTCCCATATGTGCTATAAAGACATGTATCTTCACAAATATTCCTCATCAGAATCTATTGATTTTCATCAAAACCGTTTTCATAAAGAGCCGTGTAATAATTGACCTGATTATTAACATCATAATCGCTCTCGGCCATCATTTTCTGTATATACTGATTGTCTTTAACTCTCTCATCCCATAGTGAATCAACCGGTAACTGCCCGTATATGGAATTGAGTTTTTCTGCCCATTTAACTTTCGAATTATCCAAACTTTCAAACTCAACAAGTTCGGTTGCCTTGCAAAGTCTTGTTACGCTGTCGGAAACCAGGCATTTAAGTCCCGAAGCCTGAGCTTCTATTACCGTCCCCGGCATTCCTTCGTATATTGATGGAAATAAAAGAGAATCAAAAGCCTGATAATACGGATGCACCGGAGTCTGATTTCCGGTAAATATGACTTTGTCACTGATCCCAGGCAGCCCTTTTGCAGAGTTTTCCCTGTCAATTTCCTTCACATATGATTCGATTTCAGATCTCAAAGGACCGTCTCCCACCAGCATGAGTACAGCATCTTTTCTGTATTTGAGATATGTCGAAAAAACATCTATCAGAAAACGATGATTCTTTGCTTCATGGAATCTTCCCGTATGCCCGATAACAAATCTGTCTTCTACGCCATATTCTTGTCGGATTCGATCTCTTTCTGTCGGATTTATGGCATAATCCTTTGTCTCTATGGCATTGGGCATTATCTTAACATTACCGTCAACATAGTTATGTTTTCCAAATACAGACTCTGCGGCAAGATCAGAACATGCGATCATCTTGTCACATTTCTCAGGCAATTTCTTTCTGAGCATATTTGTCAGTCTGCCTTTTATCCCGCTATCTACACCGGCACTTCTTGCATGTGCGATAGTAAGCGGAATGCCCGCCTTTTTTGCTATCGGCAGATATATAGATGCGGTGCTCGTCATATGTCCGTGCACCGCCTTATAATCCGAGTGTTCCTTAAAAAAATCACTAACCTCGGTCACATATTGTTTATGATTATATATCCTATAAGGCGAAACAGTATAAACATGTCCGCCAAGACTCTCTATCTCACCGTCAAAGTGTCCTGTATGTCCACGGGTTACAAGGAAATCAAACTGAATCCTGTCTTTATCCATATGCCTGTACAGATCCATAACTCTGCTCTCGGCTCCGCCCAATGTCGTACTTCCAAGCACCTGTAAAACTCTTATCATTATGTGTCCCCACTATGTATGATCGTTCCCTTACTGGCTCTTTTACTTATAAGTATATGCTTGGCCGTTGCCATCATATACTCTTTTAAATTTCCTAAGAATCCTCGCTCTTCCGGTGTTACCTTTATATACTCGTCATATGAGATAAAACAGTCCATGTGATTTTTGATCATATCAGCGAAATCTTCAATACCTTTATCAGACATAGTATTTGTATGAAGGACATAGGTACTGTAGCCTTCCTTATCACTTATGCAATCAGATCTTCGGCTGCTGATAGGATAAAATGTTATACCATCTCTGATATACGGTCTGTTTCCAAACCCATCAGTTATTTTTTCAATCCCGTTTGCCTTAAGAGCTTTAATGGTATTTGCATCAAAAGTATGTCCCGGTGCCATGAACACTGTTGGTTCTATACCCCATTCTCTTAACTGGGCAAGTCCCTGTCTGATCATAACTTCCTGTTTATCGTAATCCACACCGGCAAATTCCGAAAAACTGTTTATCGGAAATATTCCTTTGCTTTTAGTCGTATAGAGGTGATTATAACCATGCAGTGCAATTATCCATCCTGCATCTTGAAGCTCTTTGATGAGTTTATCAAAATCATCATCAGGCTTTTCGATCCTTAGGGTTTCATCCTTGCTGTACGGAACCACACCTATCAAAGGTCTGATCCCGTTCTCATCCAAGATCGACCTTACTTTTTCAAATTTGTCATGATCCATATCAGGAGTGATATCATCCAAACGTACAGCAGTCTTCAACTGTTATAATCTCCAGTATATATAATCTGTGGCAGCAAAATCATTCTTATTATACAATCCCTTAATGTCCGCAAACACTTTGATCTTATTCGCAGGATTAAAGAAACCATCTATATCAGACTTTGATATCTTTAAGAACTCATCATGAGCAACGGCAACAATTACAGCATCCATGTTTTTGATATCAGACATCGATGCAAACTCTATGCCATATAACCTCTTAGCTTCGTCAGCATCAGCGGTCGTATCAACCACCATAGGTGTTATGCCATACTCCTTAAGCTCGTTATATATATCGATAACCTTGGTATTTCTTGTATCGGGGCAGTTCTCTTTAAACGTAAATCCAAGTATTGCTACTTTTGCATTTCTTACGGCAAGATCGGCTGCTATAAGCTTCTTCACAACACTCTCTGCCACATATTTACCCATGTCATCATTTATTCGTCTGCCTGAAAGGATGATCTGAGAATGATACCCAAGCTGTTCTGCTTTATATGTAAGATAATACGGATCTACTCCTATGCAGTGACCGCCAACCAGACCCGGGAAAAACTTTAAGAAATTCCACTTTGTTCCCGCAGCCTCAAGTACGGATTTTGTGTCAATTCCCATCTTGTGGAAAATGATGGAAAGCTCATTCATGAATGCTATATTGATATCTCTCTGGCTGTTTTCAATAACTTTTGCTGCTTCAGCAACTTTTATCGACTCGGCACGATGTACACCGGCTTCTACAACAAGCTGATATACATTTGCTACTTCTTCAAGTGTCTCCGCATCCATACCTGAAACGATCTTGGTAATAGTTTCAAGTCTGTGAACCTTATCACCGGGATTGATACGCTCCGGAGAGTATCCGATCTTAAAATCAACGCCGCACTTAAGTCCGGATTCCTTCTCTATGATCGGTACACAGATATCCTCAGTTACTCCCGGATATACTGTCGATTCAAAGACTACGATCGAACCCTTTGTTATATTCTGACCAAGTATACGGCTTGCTCCTTCTACAGGAGTAAGATCCGGAGTATGATCATCATTAACGGGAGTCGGAACAGCCACTATATGAAACTTGGCTTCTTTAAGTTTCGCAGGATCTGCGGTAAACTCGACCGTTGTATTCTTTATCACATCATTTCCGACCTCATTTGTCGGATCGATCCCTTTTTTATATAAATCTATCTTTGCGGCATTAAGATCAAAACCAATAACCTTGACTTTTCTGGCAAATGCAACCGCTATAGGCATGCCGACATAACCAAGACCTACAAGTGCTATCTTCTCTTCACCCGCAACTATCTTCTCATATAAGCTCATCATGTCCTCCAATTGACTGTAACCGGTCATTCTTCCCCCCGGCAAGTTCTTCTTATTTATTTGTTAAACAGTGATATTTTACTCCATTTGCAGTGTTTAGACAAGTATTCCTTGAGCCTTCCACTCATCTATGCTATAATTTGCCTCGTTATGAGTTATAAAGAATTATTATTTCCAAACAACACAAAATTTCTGGTAACAGGCGGTGCCGGTTTCATAGGTTCCAACCTCTGTGAGGCTATACTTGATCTCGGATATGAGGTTACCTGTTTAGATAACCTTTCAACAGGTAAACAGGCCAATGTGGATCCATTTTTAGACAATCCTCGATATACATTTATCAAAGGAGACATACGTGATCTTGATCTGTGCAAGGAAGTATGTACTGGAAAGGATTTCGTACTCCATCAGGCCGCATGGGGAAGCGTTCCGAGAAGCATAGAGATGCCGCTCTTTTACAATGAAAACAATATCGGCGGTACCCTCAATATGATGGAAGCAGCACGACAGACCGGTGTGAAGAAGTTTATTTATGCTTCAAGCTCCTCCGTATATGGTGACCATCCCATTCTACCTAAAGTAGAGGGGCAGGAGGGCAATCTTCTTTCTCCTTATGCGCTTACAAAGCGTGTGACTGAAGAATACGGCAAGCTTTATCATAAGCTTTACGGTCTTGATACCTATGGCTTGAGATACTTCAATGTATTTGGCAGACGTCAGGATCCTGACGGCGCTTATGCCGCTGTAATACCCAAGTTTTTAAAAATGCTCATTAACGGCGAGACACCGACCATAAACGGTGACGGAAAACAGTCACGTGATTTCACTTATATCGATAATGTCATCGAAGCCAACCTTAAAGCCTGTCTTGCTTCTTCAGAATCCGCAGGCAATGCTTTCAATATAGCTTATGGCGGAAGAGAATATCTGATCGATATATATTATGATCTGTGCCGTGCTCTTAACATTGAGCGTGAACCTAACTTCGGTCCTGACAGACCCGGAGATATCAAGCATTCCAATGCAGATATCAGCAAAGCTAAAAAGATGTTAGGTTATGATCCCGATTATGATTTCGAAGCGGGTATCAAACTGGCAATAGACTGGTATAAAGAGAATCTGTAAAGAAAAAAGTATCTATCATTGGATACTTTTCTTTATTTAAAACAATACGTTTAATATACTTCCTTAATCAGCCAGTCAACATAGTCTTCCACGGTATCAAATCTTGCTTCCAAACAAAACTTTTCCATTGCGTTCTGCTTATCTTCATCATTCCACAATCTATGGATCGTATCAGCCAGAGATTTTACATCCCCGCTGACAAATTCGAGTCCCGTCCTGTTTTCTCCTATAAGTTCTGGAATTCCACCGATACGAGCACCTATAACAGGGGTTCCGTAGGATATGGCTTCCATAACAGCAAACGGACAATTCTCATACCATTCCGATGGATATATCGCAAATCTTGCTTCTCTTATCAGTTTCTTCAATTCATATCCGGTTAGGAATCCTTTATTTTCTATATTCTCTATTCCGGACAGTTCAGACTCTAACGATCCCTTTCCGGCAAAGACAAACGGTATCTCCGGTAATTGCTTCACCGCATTGATAAGAGTCATTATCCCTTTTTCCTTTGAGTATCTCCCAAAGTACAATACGTAATCCTTCTTAGTAAGCTTTAATATCTCTTCATGATCTTCACTCTTTATAAAGAAGTTATGCTTTGCAATCAGATTGGTTTTACTTAATATGCTGTCCTTACTAAATCTTTCATACAAAAATGCGCTTGGACAAATAATAGTATCAACACGGCTGTATGTTTTTTTCATTCTGTAGAGCTTTGCTTCAACACTGCCAAGCAAACTCTTAACTAAAGAATCATGTATGCATCTATTCTTTGTACAGTTAGTATAATGTCCACCAAAACACTTGTCACAGTTGCAGTCTTTTGAGGGTATCCTCATCATATGATTCGGACATATCCATTGATAATCATGTGCCGTTGAGATTATCTTTATATTTTTTCCGCTTCTTTTTCTGAAGCTGTATATCTCATCTATTACAGCAGGTGTAATCTGAAAATTGATATTATTCAGATGCACAACATCCGGTTGCATGTCATTTAGGACTTTGCGAATCTGTTTTTTTGCATCAAACGAATAGAGTATCTTGAAAGGATACAGCAGTTTGTCCATCTTGCCGGTATGAAAATCCATGTCAGAAGTATAAGCACCGACATTATTCCCTACCACGCGTCCTTCGTGTTCCATACCAAAAAACTGGACTTCATGGCCCAGTTTTTCAAGTTGTTTTCCTATCTCAAATATATAGGTCTCAGAACCTCCGTTAGGATATAAAAATTTGTTTACGATAAGAATCTTCATATCTCATGTATCCTTGCCATATATGCATCAACGACTTTTTGTCTGTTGAAATACTCTTCAACATATTTGCGCCCTGCCATTCCCATAGCCTGCTGATCTTCATCCGTCATTGCCAGGAATTTTCTTACAGCCGAAATAAGCTCATCTTTATCCTGTACGGGAACTATAAATCCGGTCTGTCCATCCATTACCGTTTCTCTGCAACCCGGTCTGTCGGTAGTTATAACAGCTCTTGCACTGGCTGCAGCTTCCAGACATACATTTGACATTCCTTCAGGATAAAATGAAGGATGGATCAAGCATTTCACTTCCGAAAGATAAGGTCTGACATCCAATACATTTCCATGATAACGAATGATGCCTTTTTTTTCCAGGTCTCGCAGTCTTTCTTCATATTCCTCTTCGCAATAACCAAGGATATGAAACTCAACATCCGGTCTTTCCGCACGGATCTTTTCTGCACATGCCAGATATTCTTCTATTCCCTTTTCTCTCATAACTCTAGAAACAAATACAAATGCAGTTTTTTCTTTTGGCCACTCACAGGCTCTAAATCTGTCTACATTTACTCCCGAACCCGGCAGTAAAACCTTTGGCGCATTTGTTATTCTATTCTTTTCAAAGAAATCCAGATTGTAAGGATTTTGCAAAAAAACGGTATTTGCTTTCTTAAGTCCTGCTTTATACAGGATCTTTGTTATCTTTTGAAGGATGCCAGGATTCTCAAGTGCTGATCCCAGTCCTGTGATATTCGCTATATACGGGATCTTCTTTTTTCTGCATGCATATCCGCCGTAGACATTAGGCTTTATGGTATATGTAAGCACAACATCAGGTTTAATGGTATCCAGAAGTTTCAGATAAGATCTGAACAGTTTGAAATCCTCGGCAGGATTGACTCCTCTGCGATTTATGGGAGTCTCTATGATATGACATCCCTCTTGTTCAAGCTCTGCATTATTTGTCTTATCCGGTAGGGATGCATAGACCTCATATTCTTTTAGAAGTTCTAATACCAATTCATTTCTGAATCCGTAAAGCCCGCTCGATGAATTGGCAAGTATCAATACTTTTGGCATAATTTCATCCTATGGCACAAGTTCTGTACCGCTCATATCTCTTATCATGATCTCATTATATTTCATCATTACGATGTCGTCTTTGTAATCTCCTATTGTTACGGGATTCTTGTTTCCTTTGAGATTATTTATTATCTGTGCAGGTACATTCACTCCACACGCATAGGCATGAGGATATCCACCGCCAAATCTGGGATTGATCTCTGAGAAATAGTATTCTCCGTTTACTTCAAAGATATCTATATCTATGATACCTCTAAAGCCTTCGTTCTCAACAAAGGAGGATATTTGATCAAATAACTCGGGGATATGAACCGATACGGATTTATCCGTCTCTCCCGCACGCATCTTTATCTTCTTTTTTATAAATATGGAAGTGCATTTTCCACTGAGCATATCAATATAAACATCTGCGCCGTATTCCTGTCCGTTCATATATTCCTGGATCATCAGATCATCATACATCGAAAACAGTCCCTCAAGTTCCTTATCCGATGTAACTTTGTTGATATGGAGACTTGCGCTTCCGCATACCGGCTTAACAAAAACAGGATAATCTATCTTACCTTCTTTACGCGCTGCATTAAATTCATCTATAGAAAGATAACAAAGTGCTGTTTTCAGGCCGTGCTTTTCAAATTCTTTAGCCATTTCAAATTTATTAAAGCATTTGTCTACCAGGTCTTTGTCAGATATGATCGGTGTCACGCCCATCTCTTTGAATCTTTCAGCATAGTCCGCTACCATACTGAGTTCCGGATCGATCAGTGAAAATACTGCATCAACACCTTCCTGTCTGCATATATCTAAAATACCGTCCATATATCCCGGCGCATTGATCCTCGGAACAAGACAGAACTTGTCTGCCTCGTAGGCCGCTGGTGCCAGATTACTGCAATCAGTTGCTATCACCCTGCCTTCTCCACGCAGTTCATTTTTAAAAAACTGTACTACTTTATCGCGTGTTCCCGCGCTCAATATAAGTATATTCATCTCTAACCTATTATCTCATCAAAAAACAATGGTGTTCCGCCTGTATGTATAAACAGGATATTCTTATCTTCAATACCTTCTTTTTGAATATATTCTTTCATACCAAAGAAAGCTTTTCCCGTATATGTCGCATCAAGCGGCATTCCATATCTTATAAGACTATCCTTTATTATGCTTTTGATCTCGTTACTGTCTTTACCGTATCCGTCACCGGTATAATCATCAAGAAATATCGTTTTCTCTTCAATCTGTTCAGATGTTATGCCTTTTTCAGGGTAACACTCGTTAAAATACTCCTTTATACTCGAAAGGACAACATCTCTTCCTCTGGGATTTTTCCTTGCAATACTTATACCAACGATCTTTCTGTAATCATTATTAAGAAGCTGTCCACATACCAATCCTGCCTGAGTCGTTCCTGTTCCGCTCGCAAAGAATATATAGTCAAATTTAATTCCATTGGTCTGCTCAAATTCTCTTATCTCTTCATAACAATCGACATAGGCCTGGGTTCCTGTATTACCATGTCCACCGCCTGCGATGAAATATGGTTTTTTCCCTGCAGATTTAAGTTCTGCGAGTTTTTTATCTATTGTATCGCTTACTTCTTCTACAGGTACGATTGTCTGCTCAACTCCCAAAATATCCATCAGTCTGCTGTTAAATGTTGTGTCACTTACTTCAGCAGGACCTATCAGATAGCACGGCATTTTTCGGGCTGCTGACATATTTGCGATAACTCTGCAGTGATTCGAATGACTGCTGCCATAGGTTACAACACAATCGTAATCACCCTCATCTATCTCTTTAAAGAAAAGCAAGGCTTTCCTTGCTTTATTTCCACCGAACGAATACGGGATCATATCTTCACGTTTTACATACAATCCCGGAATCTCTTTATCGTTCAGACATATGACAGGACTAGGATAAAATCCATCTGATGATCTCATATCAACCATTTTCCTCCATCTGATGTTTTCTGTAAACATCAAAATCCTCTAATGCGTTTAGTACAACACCATCATGTGAAAGAACTGTTTTTACTGTATCTATTATCACCCTGATATCCATTAAAAAACTCAGGTGCTCAACATAATAAACGTCATACTCAAACTTCTTTTCCCATGAGATCGCATTTCTGCCATGCGCCTGAGCATATCCCGTCAGTCCGGGGCGAACGCTGTGACGAAGTTTCTCTCTCTCATTATAGTAAGGCAGATATTTGACCAAAAGCGGTCTTGGTCCGACAAAAGACATATCCCCTTTAAGAATGCAGAAAAGCTCGGGAAGTTCATCAAGACTTGTTTTTCTTAACATATTTCCAAATCTCGTAAGACGAACCTCATCAGGCAACAGATTTCCGTCCGCATCTCTTTCATCGGTCATCGTTCTGAACTTGTACATGTCAAAGACCTTTTCATTTTTTCCCGGTCTTGGTTGTTTGAACAGTATCGGACTTCCCAGTTTTACTCTGACAAGTATGGCAACTATAAGATATAGCCAGCAAAATGCAACAAGTATCAGCAATGCAAGTATTATATCCAAGAGACGCTTTATATATCTGCCATATATACCATTTTCTTTTATATTTATATCATTGTTGTTGTCTATACTCATACTTTAATTTTCTCAAACAAAACATTATAATGACATCATGAAGAAGAAAGAGATCCTGTCAACCATAATAGTGTTCTGCATTATATTCATATGTCATTTTATCGTATTCTTGGCATTTTATCCGGGAATTTGCGCTTATGATCTCAATGTTCAGATCACTCAGTACAATGAGCACGCATTCTATACAAATCACCCGTTACTGCATACGCTTTTTATCGGTTTCTTTCATAATCTGTTTGGTAATGCCAAATATAATTTCAATTATAATCTCGGATATGCATGTGCTACCATAATTCAACTGTTTGTTATAGATGGTGCAATGACTTATGCTGTCAGTTATTTACATAAACGATTAAAAAACCATATCCCAATCTACATCGCAGTAGTATTCTATGCTGTTTTTCCAGTCAATTCACTGTTAGCAATCTCACATACAAAAGATATTCTGTTTGCCGGTTTTGGACTGATATTCTTTATTGACAGTTTAACACTTTTGGAATCACAAAAGAATGAAAAAAAATATATTCGACTCATTCGCATGATATTAAATGCCGTTCTTATGCTACTTTTCAGAAACAATGCCGTCCACGCTATTATAGCAACTTCACTGCTGCTTATACTTACCATATTAATACTCAAAAAGAAAAATCATAATGTTGAAACAATCACTAAATACGCAAAGTATATGATAGCGGTTACCGTTCTAGCTATTACTGTGAATAAATCCCTGGTATTTGCTACCGGTGCTTATCCCGGATCAATAAAAGAAATGATGAGCATTCCCGGTCAGATAATGGGAAGAGTATACAACACTGTAGCTACTGATGAGGAAAAAGCTCTTATAGAAGAATATATACCCAATGCCGATGAATATAATTATTGTCTTGCCGATCCCATGAAAAAATACCTTCCTTTTGAAATCTGGGAATCAAAATGCAAGCATTTTCTGCTTGATTCAACCATAATCGCCCTTAAGCACCCAGTTATAAGCACACAGGCTGTCTGGTATAATATTCAAGGATTTATTGATCCTTTTCATCAACCTTATTCATACAATGTATTCTTCCTTGCAAGGCGAGACTACCGCGGTGATGCAGAACAGGAATCTAAAATCCCTCAATTATGCGATCTATACATATCGTTATTCTATTTTAACGATCCCTCAAAGCCGTATTCATTATTCCTTAATATGGGACTTTATATCTGGTTGAATATCATTGCTTGCCTAATCGGTCTTAAACATCATCGCAAGGAAGGGTTTGCTTATTTATTCTTTCTGCTATATTTATGCACATTGCTGCTTGGGCCCGGTGCGATCATCCGCTACGGATATTTCTTCTTCTTATCAGTTCCTGTAGCAATAATGCAATTATTCAAAAAACCTGCCTCGCTCACGCAAAAATAAGAACGTCTAAATCATTTCTTCAAAAAAAACATGATTTTCTCTTTACGGGACATATTCATAAATGTCATTCTGCGCCTGAAATTAAGCGGATCCTTGGCAAAGGGAGTTTTATCGCCTGTGACAATATCAACAATAAATCGATCAAACTTATCTCTATCCTCTTTGGGATCATAGTCTGATTTCATCGGATTTGCATGAAGCATCCTTAAATAAGCATCGTCGTCATTGTCTAATTCTATTATCTTCTTGACTATCTCCTCAAGTCTGTCCTCATATCCGTTAGCATTAACAAATGCATCAGGATTGAAGTCCTCCTCTACTTTCGGGTTGCCCCAATAGATTGGGATGGATCTGGCAGATAAAGGATTAAGCATCTTTTCGGTAGTATATCCGTTGTATTTTGAATTCTCAAAAGAGATCGTAAACTTATAACCTTTCAAAAAGTCTACTTTGCTTCTTACCCAGTCTCTGTCTTCACGCGCAAGAAGATCTGATGTCATATTATTAAGAACTCTCCCAGGACAGTCCACATGTTTATACTCCATAAGAAGCTTGGCGAATTTGGTCCTTAATTCAACAGCATTTCCGTCTTTATCATTTGAATAGACAAAATTACAGAATTTTCGATTTAATGCTTCCTCATCAGATATGTCCATCTGAGGAATATTACATCTGTCAGGAAACCATAACGGTCTTCTTAAATACCTGTCTCCGAATACCATTTTATCAAAGCCTATCGCATAGTCACACTCATTAAAATCCGGAGCAATAGGTTCACCTATAAAAAAAACTTTTATGCAATCTCTATACAAATTGTGTCGATTTCCAAAAACCGAATAAAACAATACTTCGGGTTTTTCGGATAGTTCATATGATATTTCTGCTTTCTTTAATGCATTGACAAATATGTTATCATACTCATCAAAATCCCTGCCCATATCACAAAAACCAATCAAATATGTTTTCATTGCCAAATGCTCTCCAAAAACATTTTACATTTCACGAATTTATCGGATACCACCATATCCCTGTCATAGTGTTCATTATCATTTTCCTGCTCTTTAAGCTTTCCATCGATTATGTCATTCAATGAATCTGCTTCTTTGCAGAAAGAAATATAATCTAAAGCTTTTATCCATTCATATCCGCCTGACACCTTATTGCTCAGATTATCCAAAGCAATACATGGAGTACTTGTGATGGCAGAAAAGATCATTCCATGTAATCTGTCGGTAATTATAAGTCTGCAGGTTGCAAATTCATCCCACTTTTTTTTCAACACTTCTTCTCTTTCAGCAGGATATATATTCTTTTCAGAGATCGTAGTCAAAGATCGATATGATAACCCTTTGTTTTCCAGTAATGTCGGAATAGTTCCTTTTTGCTCTACCGAGACATTGCTTTCCTTGTCATCTCTTATACATAATCCAACAGTGTTTTCAACAATGATCTTTCTTCTATCAATTGCATCATTGGTATAGAGAACAATATCCGGACACAATAATATCTTGTCCGCTTTTATCCTGTCTCTAAACAGTTCATAACTTTTTGTGTCCCTGACCATAAAAAGGATTGATCTGTGAGAATTCACATTATCAGCAAATCCCTTTATATGTTCATCCGCATTATCCCCACTATAGTATGCTGTTTGAGGGAAAATGATCACAGGATTGTATCGATAATCGGTAATTATATTATTTATCGCTTTATCTTCGTTCGGCCACAGAGTTCCGAGATTTCCTCCACCATCCGCCACTATAAGAATGTCTTTCGGTGTCATCATTCGAATGATTCGTCTGTATGTTTCAAACTCCAGAAGACTAAACTCAAAGATCTTGATGTCCGGCTCAATATCCCGTAAAAACTTATATTGTGCTCTGACTATGGCATGATCTCCAAGATTTTTATGTCTTGGTGTTGCCATAAAAACACATCTTTTTTTACCCTTTGTATCTTTTATAAATCTATGATACTCAATTAAAGCTTTTCTTAATCGATAACAGTATCTAACATCCATCAGTCTTTCCATCACCATTATAGACATATGTAGGAACGATCTCGTGAATCATTGATCTTATATCTGAGCACTCATTCTTTGATTCTTCCTTAAGTGCTTTAAGCTGACCGTAAAACTTCATTTCATCTATCTCGATGGGCTTTCCTATATGTATGAGTTTATTATCGGTTTCCTGTAACCCTTCCTCATCCATAAGGAGTTCTTCATAAAGTTTTTCACCCGGTCTGAGTCCCGTAAACTCAATCTCTATATCTTCCCCGACCTTATATCCCGAAAGTCTTATAAGGTTTTTGGCAAGATCGAGTATCTTGACAGGTTCACCCATATCAAGAACAAATATCTCTCCTCCGTGAGCATATACCCCTGCCTGAAGAACAAGCGATACTGCCTCAGGTATTGTCATAAAATACCTTATTATGTCAGGGTGAGTGACCGTTACCGGACCTCCCGCAGCAATCTGTTTTTTAAACAATGGGATAACAGAACCGTTACTTCCAAGTACGTTACCGAATCGTACTGCGACAAATTCAGTATCATAATGCTTGTCAAAACTCTGAACTATCATCTCACAGATACGCTTGCTGGCCCCCATAATATTTGTCGGATTAACAGCCTTATCCGTACTGATAAGAACAAATTTCTTTGTCCCGTAAGTTGCTGCTGCCTGAGCCGTCTTCCATGTGCCGAACACATTATTCTTAATAGCTTCATTCGGACTAATCTCCATAAGCGGAACATGCTTATGTGCAGCTGCATGATAAACGATATCCGGTTTATACTCTTTAAATATTGAGTTTATTCTGTTTGTGTTTCTTACAGACGCAATCAATACAAGGAGATCCATGTCGGGATATTTATACAATAATTCCTGCTGAATCTCATATGCACTGTTCTCATATATATCAACTATTATTAGTTTCTTTGGATTATGACCTGCAATCTGTCTGCAAAGCTCACTTCCAATTGAACCTCCGCCACCGGTTACCATTACCGTCTTTCCGGTGATATATCCCATAATAGCATCAAGATCTACCGAAACAGGTTCCCTTCCCAAAAGATCTTCAACTTCTACATCTCTTAACTTGCTGACACTTACCTCACCATTTACAAGCTGGTAAATACCTGGAAGTACTCGTAGTTTACACTCGGTATCTTTACATATATCAAGTAATTCCTTTATCGTTGTCCTGCTGGCACTGGGGATTGCTATAAATATCTCATCAACGGAATGAGTATCGACGCACTCCTTAATCTTTTCTCGTCCGCCTTCAACCTTTATTCCCTGTATATAGCTACCCCATTTTGTCTTATCATCATCAATAAGACATGTTACATTCATGGTGGAAAAATTACTGGTCTTTATCTCTCTTATGATCGAATTGCCCGCATCTCCGGCTCCGACGATCATAACCCTTATAGCATTGTCCCTGTTCATGTACTTATGCTTCTGATTTCGCAAAAATCGATATGAAAACCTGCTCGCGAAAACCATTGCAATAAGGGTAAATGCATACATGAAATAATAGCTCTTTGGAACGCCCTGAGTACTCTCTCTCATTAAATGAAGGCCAATTCCTCCAACTCCCGCAGACACTATACAAGCAAAAACAAGGTTCTGCAATTCTGTTTCACCCGCAAAAGCCCATAGGCTGCTATATAATTTGAACAGGAAAAAGATTCCGATGGTGAGTAATATATTGATCGGAAGATATCTGGTGATCGTGTTCATGAAATGGCTAGGTATAGCCGACCACTCAAATTCGTATCTGATAAGAATAGCAATATAGCTTGCTGCTATAACACTTATAATGTCATATATGATCAGAAAAGTCCTTCTGTAGAGAAGCTTTGCATTAATCACTTTTTTCATTAGCGTTTTCCTTTATAAATAATGGCATCATAGCCAGAAAGATCGATAAGCCAAAGGGGTTTGCCGGATGCATGATCCATTCAACCAGACTGGCCATACAAAAGCACACCAAAAGTACAGGGCAGAACATATCATATACTTTTCCTGACCTGTAGGCTCTTATCAATGATAATATTATCACATATCCGATGAATAATCCAAAATATATACCAAATATGATTCCATGATCATGCGCGACCTGAAGAAATGAGTTATGAGCATGAACTGCCGTCTCACCGTTTGGAAGCGGAGCTCCCATATCATCATGTCCCCAAAGATTCCATACATTCATATAACTCTTAAATATATCAAATCGTCCATTGGACATATCTGTAACATCTTCCTGTTCGACGCCTTCCGATTCTGCCGCATATGCCTGTATCACCCATGGCAAAGCCATATGTTGAGCAGTCTCATCATCATTCTCCATACCTAGAACCTTCTTGCCGAATTCAGAAACGAACTGCTCAATGGTCATATATTTAAAATCGGCATATGGCATGCCTTTATGAAAACTGTATTCCCATTCTTCGTATTCAAATACTACAGGATCGTTCGCAATCCTTGGAACAACATCCGTTAAAAAGAATGTGACCGGAAACATATATATAACCGCAATCACCATGAACAGAACCTGTTTTGCCGACTTCTTTACCGCATCTTTTTCTTTGCTTAACAGGGCACAGACAAACAGAGCAAACAAGATCATCACTGAAGCAGAAAGGAAGCCCGTCCTTGACATCGTAAAGATCAGGTATGAAGAAGACATCCCAAATGTAAACATCGGTCCTATAACACCGCTCAACCGATCACTGTTTTTAAAACGAGCATACAGTTTCATCCATGCGGCGCTTACTACCATCGCAAGATAATACGCAGTCATTGTTACGGTATGAAAGCCCATATTATATCTGTAGTATTTATAGAAATAATACGGTCTGTGTCTGACAGAAAAACATACCATCATATAGAAGTTGAGTATTATACCCAGACAAAGATCCTGTGAAAAGGTTACTCTTTCTCCCACCACAAGAAGTCTGTATATAAGCAAAAGGCATATACCAACCAACATAAACGGCCAGTACCTTCCGTTTGCCAGAATACATATAAACACAGCAAAAACCATAAATGGTATTGCAAATCTCTTATCAACAGGTGCTGTTTTAAGTTCATGCCTTAAAAGTCTTATCACTGTATAAACTATATTTATGACAACAAAACCACCAACAGCAATGACAATTCCGTTCAGGCGATACAGTTCTCCCAGCTCTTCTACTCCTTTTTGAGGAAGATAATAGAGATATCCTAAAACAGGTCCTGCAATAAGCCATATGGCATTTGCCAGATTAAGCAACTCCTTACGGTCAAATGTTGATATCAGTACTACAGCAAAAGCTATAACAATCTTGCTTATGCTGTAATAATGGAAAATATCATAAAGTCCGTTCATATATTCATAGCAGTACCATAAAGTAACTGCTATTGCTATAATCCTTACATATCTGCTTAGTTTTTTAACCTCTATATGATCCTTCAAGCGTTTTATAAATGAAAAATCAGTAAAATTGATCACATAAAACGGGATAAAAAGAAGCAATGAAATGCCCATCATTAAAAATGCATTGTTCTTCGTATCTATGCCAAAGATCTTTTTGATCATAATCAGGTAAAATGAAACTATAGCAGAAATTATTATGATCGGATCTGCTACGATACAAAGCAGTTTTTTAAGTGATATCTCCTTGTCTTTTTTCTTTTTCAAGCAATAATCCAATATTACGCACAGTACACACATGAACACAGCAAATATTGCAATCTGCCACCATAAAAAAGGACAGGAATAATTGTACCTTACAATAAGATCATATCCCGGTAATTCAGCACCGCCATATGCCATAAGATAATTTACGGGTGACGTTGTAGTATCTCTGTCTTCATATGCACAATAAAGGTCTGTTGTAAGACCCTCTATGATGAATGAATACTCTTTTTTATCTTCCAAATCAAAACGTACCGGAATCCTAACGAAATTAGGTGCAATAAATTCATCCGGAACCGTATAAAACACTTCGAATATCTGCGCATGATTTTCATCATACAGCCTAAAAGTAATGATCTGGCCTGCCATATCATTACATACCAAAAGATCCACACTCGTAAGGTTACCGGCTTTACCTTCAAACATCTGAGTCATGTTGTATTCAACGCTTATGGGATCAGATTCTTTTGCCATAATCTCATTCGATTTTGCTGTATAAGGCAAACGCAAGATCTTTAAAGGCCATATCAGCACAAACAAAAGTACCGATACGGATATTAAAGTATATATAATAGCTTTTCTTCTGCTTAATAAGCATTCCATTAAGTACTACCTCAATAAACCCAAGTAAAACCCACACTACAACTTTCCAAATTGTATCATATTCTTTCATATTTTTAAACATATACAGATATTCACGATATGCATTCTAATCTGAATAAAAATATGTTAAAATACATAGTTGCATGATTAAATAATACATCATCATACTACTAGATTAAGGAAACAAACATATTGAAGAAAAAAGATCTTTTAATAAAGATAATCATCATATTCATAGCTATGGTTTTCATACTTCCGTATATGGGTGTTATATACCATACTCTACCTAGAAACGATGAATTTGCCTGTGCTTACGGAATTATCAAAAGAGGGGGATACTCTCTTTCTACCCTTGTTAATTTCGTTGTATCGAATTATATGGAATGGGAAGGCAATTATTCGGGTGTGTTTATCTATTCTGCGCTGAATCCCATAATAATCGGCAATTCCGATTCTACTGTTCACTTTATGAATCTTATATGCTTTGCGGGATTTATTCTTGGATGGTCATATATAATATACAGATCGCTTTCTTTTTTTGATATACAAGATAACAATAAAAAAGTCCTTACTCTCGCTGTGCTCATCATATCCATGAACTGCAGATTCATGAGGGAAACACTTGGCTGGTATACAGGATATATGTACTATATTCTGCAGTTACTTTTGGGAACCTTGGGATTATTCATGGTATATGGTCTGATCACAAATGAACAAAAAGGAAAAAAGAAGGCAAAAGATATTATAATCCTTACTGTTGCCTGTATATTTGAATTGATCGGAGCCGGCGGTACACTTCATGTTTCAGCCATTCTGTGCTGGGTAGTTCTTTTATTGCTTATTTGGACGATATACAGAAAAAAAGACTGGCTCAAAGCTGCCATTCTTTTTGCCAGCATCTTTCTTTTTACAGTTGTCAACGTTGCCGCTCCGGGCCATCGTGTCAGAAAAGGAGATTATGAATCGGTCTCTCTTATACAGGGTGTTGTATACACTGTGACCTGTGTATATAACGAGATCAAAAGATTGTGTACAGAAACCTTTCTTCCATATGTCTTTTTGATCATATTCATAACCCTGTTCTTTATCATCAAACAGGCAAAAACAAATAAAGAACTTCATCCTCTGGTTGTCGGTTTCTGTGGTATAGCCTGCATAGTCGGTTCTTCATTCCCTGTTTGTTACGGATACGGAGAATCAACCATGGCATCCAGAGGTTATGAGATGATGGATCTTATGATAGTGATATGGGGGGTACTATTCCTTTGCAGCATTGTAAACTATCTGTTATCAAAAGATATACACTTATCCAGGGAATCAATAATCGTAACAGCACTCGTTTCATTGCTGATGTTTTCAACGGTAGCACTTGATAACGTAGAGATATCCGATATTCCTGTGTTGCAGTGTACTGCAGGATTGGCAAACGGAAGCATCAAGGATTATTCAGATTACTGGAGAAATGTATTGCACGAAGTAGAAAATTCTCCGGAAAGAAATCTGGTAATCAAAGTTGATGGAGAATATCTTGACAGAGAATGCATTATAGACAGAGTTATGATACAAGAAGACGAAACAAGCTGGATTAACACATCAATGGCAACTTTTTACGGACATGATACAGTAAGGATTCAAAGAATAGATTAACAGACAGGTAAAACATATGAAAAAACTTTCCATAATAATACCGGTATATTACAACGAAGATACCTTATCCGATCTTTATGACGATCTGTGTGAAAAAGTTCTTGATAAACTCGATGACTATGAGATCGTTATGGTAGATGACGGTTCAAAAGACTCATCATGGACGGTCATGAACGAAATACATAAAAAAGATCCTTCTCATGTCAAGTGTGTACACCTTTCCAGAAATTTCGGTGAACATTCTGCCATTCTTGCCGGACTTAATGTATGCACGGGAGACTGCGCAGTCACCAAGCAGGCCGATATGCAGGAGGAATCCGAACTGATACTCCGCATGTATGAAAGCTGGAAAAACGGAAACAAAGTCGTTCTTGCCGTCAGAGAAGACAGAGATGACGGCAAAATATATAAAATATTCGCCAGCCTTTATTACAAACTCATGCGGAAAATAGTAAATCCCGAAATGCCAAAAGGCGGATTCGACTGTTATTTACTGGACAGAAAAGTCATAGAAGTCATAAAAATGCTTGATGAAAAGAATTCCGCACTTACGCTTCAGGTTCTTTGGGTCGGATTTAAATCAGAAAAGATCTACTTCAGCCGAAAGGCAAGAGAAAAAGGAAAAGGCCGCTGGACAATGGGTAAGAAGATCAAGCTTGTTGTCGATTCTGTAATGAGTTTCTCATATTTTCCTGTACGCCTTATGTCTGTAATGGGAATAATCTTTTCCCTTGCTTCTTTTGTCGGTATAATAATGTGTATCTCAGAGATCGTGGTTTCAGGTGTAAGGACAGTCGGCTGGGCTTCTCTTATGACTGTTCTGCTATTCTCCAGCGGAGTTATGATGCTGATGCTCGGAATGCTGGGCGAATATGTATGGAGAGCACTGGATGCCAGCAGTAACAGACCGCCCTTCCTTATAGAAGAGATTGTGGATGAGGAAACCAAAGAATGCGACTGATCGATTTCCGAACTGGACTTTCATTTTTCGATCTGCTTTTATTTTAGTCACTATTATGGTAGAATTTACAGGTTGGATTTTATAAACCCATTTAGCAAAATAATAAATTCAAATATACGGAGGATTTCATAATTATGAAAAAAGCATTATTGAGAATGGCAAAATTCATGTATTTTTTCAGTGCAATGTTTGTCATGATGTCATTTTACTCACAGGCATATATTGATCCGTCTGCAACAACATATGTTATACAGGCAGTCGGAGCTGTTATAATAGCCTTAGGTGCCGTTCTTACAGTATTCAGACATAAGATCGTTTCTTTCTTCAAAAAGGGCAAAGGTACAGAAGAGAAGAAGGAAATCCATTTCGAAGACGATAATACGGAAGCTTAATGATTTTCAGACATTACAAAAGCCAGGCCTGTTTATTCAAGCTTGGCTTATTTTTTATTTCTAATCAGCAAACAATTCTTTGATATACAAGATCGGCTCTTTGATATCCTGTATATCTTCCTGTGTTTTAACCTCTAACGAAACATATCTATCATAGGCCGATTCTTTAAGCAAAGTTTTCAATTCACTATGCATTGCTCTATTTTTAATCATAGCAAGTCCGGGTTCGCTGATATGAACATGATTTATGATATCGACAGTTCCATCAAGATCATCTATCGATTCATCATTTGCTATCATCGTTCCTATATCAAGATTTAATCTGAATCCGGGACTGCCTACTCTTTTTACAAGTTCTATAGCCTGACGAGTCGTGTTGCAATAATTTGTATTGTATATTGGTGGGTTTGCCTCCATAGCGATGACTGTACCTGCATTGCATGCATATTCACCCAATATAGAAAAAAACTCCTCTGCGATTAAAATATCCGCCCCTTCGGGGACATTTCTGTTTCTCGGGCATCCAAACACAAGATTGTTGCAATCTATGGTCTTAGCAAAATCAATTGCCTTTTTTGTATACTCAATCAAAGACTCCCGTTCATCTTTTGATACAAAGATATTCTCATTTCTCCCATACCATATCGATTGCATGGAGGAAATCTCAAGACCATATTCATCCTTCAATCTGTCAGCCCATATCCTTGCTTCCTTGCACTTGTCATATGGTTTCTCAGTAAATATACGTGTAGGTGCGATCTCAAGTCCCGACAGGCCGTTGTTTCGCATCCAGATATACATCTGTTCATCATATTCTTTTTTCCATCCAATGTTAGATGCAGATATCTTCATATACTTTCCATTTCTTCATAAATTCGTAATAATCAAACTTGAGAAGCAACAAACTCTTTTATCTGTTCAAGGACTTTAGACTTATCATAAAAATATCCATTCTGTCCGCCAAACAGATCACAATGGACAGACTTGTAATCATATACGGGAGGATTTTCACTTATCTCATTTATGAATTCTTTACCATCCGTAACAAACTCGTACACTTCCGAAACCGAAACCGGTTCGGTCGCAATATTCAATATCTTGATATCATTATCCAGCGCAGTCTTGATATCATCATATAGTCGACTCAAAGAATAAAACTGAAACACTCCCCTTGAATCCGTGAAATTGAGAGCAGTAAAACCAACCCTTTTAAACTCTTCTTTTAGAAATGAATTCTCTTTATCAATACACCCGTAAAAGCCGTTATCTAGCAGTTCATATGATTTTTCTATGATACTGCTTTTAGCTGACAACTCTTTATACTTTTCCGCTTTTAGCATGGTCGGTATCACATGGATATAATCATATATAAAGTTCTTTTTAAGCCCTTTTCCAAATAATCCGGGCAATCTGACTATCAATGAATCCGGATACTCTTCCCTGACCATCTGTTCAAGCCTGTAACGGTTCAGTCCGTAAGCATTCAGACCGTCAGTATCTATAACTGTGTTTTCATCAACGTCTACAGGTCTCTTATATACATCCACAGTCGATATAAGAACAACCTTTTTTGCATTTATATCTTTTATCTGTTGAAATGCTCTCTTTATTTCCTCAAAATCCTTTTGGGGATCTTTATTAGCCAGATATTTCTCAGCTCTTAACCCCGCAAATATCAAAAGATCCGGAGCTTTACCTTCCGCTTCTTTATAATTTTTACTGTTTATCCTGTAGGTAAAGTTATTGCTGCTATCCAGGTTATATCCTACAAATCCGGTATAACCTACCAGCATAGATGTTTCGTAATTCATAATTTCTCCACATTTTCAAACATATATCTCTGTTTTTTGAAATTCAGTTCAAGCAATAAAGAAAGATACTTTATGATGATCGTAAGTATCATGAATAGACCAAAGAAAGCAAAACTCAAAAACAACATGGTGGTCGTCCATCCTTCTATGGCTATCCTGTTGATATACATGATAATCGCATAAACAGCACTGAACACCATCAGAACAGCCATAAGCGCCGACAGTGAAAGAGCTGCCTTATAACCAACCTGAGTAAATAAGATCAGTGCATCCGATGCCAGCTGTCTGCGTTCTTTCTTCTCTCTCTTATCATGCGAATAATCACTGTCGCTTTCCGGTTTATATGTAAGATTTGTCATTTTAAGACCACAACTTGCATATAAGGCTTTTCTGTACGGTATTGCACGATTCAGCGACTGTATTCTGTTTATGCCTCTTCTTGATAATATCCTGAAATTATCACTTTCCAGTTTATGATCTACATCCGAATACTTATTGAACAATACATAAAACAGATTTGATCCTGCACTGTTTTTCTTTTCATCCGAACAGTTCACTATATCATAGTCCTTAAGGCATGTTTTATAAACCAGCTCAAGCTGGTCTTCTTTGAAATTAAATACGCATTCATCAAACTCAAAAACAAAATCGCCGATGGCCATATCACGACCGGCATTCATGCTCTTTTCCATGCCCTGACGACCGCTCATATGTAGGATCGTCATCATGACATCATCATGTTCCTTCTTGTAATCACGTATGATCTCCTGGTATTCATCCTTAGAATCATCATCAACAAAGATGACTTCATATTTGACAAAACTGCCTTTCAGCCATAAATCCAGTTTTTCTATGAAATCCTTTAGACTCTGAGCCGAATCCGCAGTATTGATATATACTACTGCCGATATAAAATTCTTATCCAGTTTTTCGTTACTGTTCATATGAATCCTTTCTGAACACATTCATCTGATATATTTAATTCGTTCTCATACTATTTTCTAAGAATATCATCCAGATCATATACGGTGTTGATCTTTCCTGACAATACGCTTACAAATGTCGGTTCATTAGAGAAAGTGCTCACAACTGTCGGTCTTGAATCATCTATCTCCGTTGTCTTAAGAATCGGTTTCATAGAGAATAATGAACCCTTATATGAGAATCCAAAATCGTCTTTCATATACTTTCTCGCAAGCGAAGACATATAAGGCCATGCACTTTCGGGTTTTGCCGGGCATTCATTGCAGTTTCCCAGCCTGTTTATATCACAGTATCCTTCTGATCTTTCCTGACATTTAAAACGTGGCACATCATCATAGCTCGTATCATGAGGAGTAAACGTGACGCTTGTCAATGAATGCAATCCGGTCTTTCCAAACGGCATTATTGAAAAGAAAGGTCCATCCATAACAGTTATACCGATACCTTTTAATCTGTCGTTTATCTCACAGAGTATTATCTCGCATAATTCATACTTGATCTTAAACAGATCAGGCTTTAATGCAACATCTTCTTCATCCTTTATCATTGCCAGTATCTGATTTGTAGACGCATAAGTTGCATTCAGTACAAAATCCGATGAATATATGTCCCCATTTATAAGCTTTATCTCATAATGATCAGGTTTGCGAATGATCGAATCTATCTTTGCTCCGCAGTTCATCCATACGTTATTGCAGTGCCCTATCTCTTTTAAAAGATGATCACGCAATATCAGAGCATCATATGTATCCTCTTTAGTCCTGAATGCACCATCACAATATCCCGGGTTAAAATACGCAGCCTCATCTATCTGTTCACAGAATATACCGGCAGCTTCACAAAACTTCTTAAACTCATTTGCATTTGTCCAGGAAAACTGTTTTGAAGTCGCATATATCTGATCAAATGAATCATGGATGCAAAAACCGTAATCCTCATGAAACCTTTCATAATATCCTGCACTTTTTACAGCAGTTGACAGGGATCTGGGATAATGATATCCCATATGCACTCTTGCCTGATTTATATACGTTGCTCTCATGAAAGGCTTGGGATCACATTCTATTATCGCAACACTCTCGCCCTGCTTCGCGCAGAATAAAGCCGAATAAAGTCCGTAAAGACCTGCTCCTATTATTATTTTGTCTGTAGTAACGATTCCCATATAATTAAACCTTTATCTTTTCCGGCCTGTCACATAACATCACCGGGAGTATGCACCATAATATCAATACATATCTTACCAGTACCGTCGGGCCTAAAAGTACAGTCGCCCATAAAAGCCACACCGGACTGTATGCTGCCACAGTAATCCACTTTTTATCCTTCATAAGACCTAACAGATGACCTGCGAAAAGTATAAAAACAAATCCCGGTGCAAAAAGCATACTGATAACAGGTACCTTCTGCTGATATAGTTCCAAAGATATATTCCTGTAGAATCTTTCAAGTAACGGGAACAAACTGTGTCGCTCCCCCGGCGGTTCCGTTTCAAATCCAAAATAGGAACTGTCTTTATACATAAAAGTATACATCTGATTTCCGCCATATACATTTATGATCATATCCGGATACCAGTATCCGTAACTGTTTACCAGCCATGCATTAAGATATATATATGGCTTTCTCATTCCTATATGAAACCACAGGCTGTTGTATTTTTCCTTATCCTTCGCATATGCTTCATTATTAAAGCCTGACTTTAATACATCAGATATCCTCGGATTGTATGTTATGAGATAATCTTCAGGTAATATCTCATATAACTGTTTGCGTTCTTCATCAGAAAATGTCTCAGGTGCATACTTATATACTCTTGCAAGCTGCTGAATGGGAACCGTCAGCTTCTCCTGATATTCGCCACCGGTAGCATGGGTTGCAAGCTTTAAACAATAATCTGTTCCCTTATAAAGTACAACCGACAGCAACATTAGCACCATCAGTCTGGCAAGGTTTTTCCTGTCAAAACGTACGCACAGACCAATAACAGCTATTACCAGTATCGCAATGACATATGCATATACTCCGTTATTCCTAAACAGCATCACAAAGACCGATGCGATCACAAACAGTACTCTTTTTTTCGCATAAAATTCTCCGGCATCCTCCATATGATCGATAAGAAGCATGACCACAACCAGGACGCTGGCCGTGAAAAGAGTATCTTTTGCCGAACATACAGCATACATCGGGAATACAGGAAAAAGTCCAAAGAAAAGTATAACCGCCAGCTGAAATTTTTTATTCAATCCTTTTTTTGCCAGCCTGAAAACAGCATATGCAAGAACAGCCGAAAAAACAATCATCTGCAATATCGTGTATACAGCTATACCCAGGTTTGCACCAAGTCCAAGATATTCGGCAAGATGTACTATCCCGCCTAACATAAGAACATGAAAAAGAGGATGATGCATGCTAAAGCTTCTTGATATGACCTGAATATACTCTTCCGTCGCATCATATACAAAAGCTCCCGGGTACATCGCAAAGAAAACCGGCAGCCACAATATGAATATCACAGCCCATATTTGTCTGAAATCCAAGGCCTTTTCATCGTTTTTTTTTACTGAAAGCCTGCTTATGCAGTCTGACGCTGCCTTCCATAACCATGATATGATCGGTGCAAAATAAACAGCCAGTAAAACCGAAAACAGATAAAATCTGATATCTTTAAAATTCACATTTGCAGTGCTCTCCAATGACGCTCCCATGTGAAGAGCAAATGAAAGCAATATAGAAGAAATATAGGAAAAAAACTTATTTCTTTTTATGGAACATCTGAATGATGGACAGATATGACTTAGAACATACACACTCAATCCAAACACAATAAACGCAAAAAAGCTGTTAGTGTAAGTAATACTATTACCCACTACAGCCATAATGTCTGTCATTCCCACCGTACCCGCAAATGAAACCATCACAGCATACGTATTGTCACTGATATTCTTTTTTTTGGTTATATCAGACTGATCACTCATCTTTTTTGACAACTTCTCTTATCACATACTGCGGTGCATTATTCATGCCCATATACATCCTGCCTATATACTCTCCAAGCATTCCAAGCATGAACAGTATCATACCGCCCAAAAACATAACTGCTGACATGAGCGCTGAGAAACCTACTACAACCACGTCTCCCAGAACCAGCTTTTTGATTATGGTATATATTCCATACAAAAATCCCAGTACTGCACAGAATACTCCTGACCATGTAGCTATCCTAAGAGGTTTTACACTGAATGCGGTAAAACCGTTCATCCATAATCCCAACAGTTTTCCGAATGTATATCCGGATTTTCCCACTTCTCTTTCTCTGTGATCTATAGACACATTTGCGATACGTTTTGTTGATCTTAATACGAGTCCTATCACATACGGATATGACTTATCGTACTTTAACATCTCATCAACAATGAATCTTCTCGCAGCGAAGTAGCTGGATACATAAAGCTCCTTGGGTTTGCCCAGCATGAATTCCGTCATCTTTTCATTTATAAAGCTTCCAAAATTCCTGAACAGAGAATGCTTCTTATGATCATATCTGGCATAAACAACATCTTCTCCTTCCTCTATCTTGTCAAGTAGTTTGACTACTTCGTTAGGAGGTGTCTGTCCATCGTCATCCAGGCAAACAAGTATGTCACCGCTCACATAAGCAAACCCTGCCATAAGCGCAGCATGCTGTCCAAAGTTTTTTGCCAGATCAACCCCTGTGATATTGGGGTATTTATCGACCAGTTCTTCTATCTTTGCAAAAGTAGCATCGGGGGAAGCGTCATTTACAAGTATGATCTCATAAACATACCTGTCAGAAAGTCCTGACATGGTATCCCGTATCTCTTCAACCACCTTGGGTAATGTCTGTTCACTTTTATAGCATGGTATGCAAAAACTAATCTTTTTCATTTACCTTATATCCTTGACATAGTAGACATAGAAAAGCGTATCTTCATTTTCATTCTTTATTTCATCTGCCGTTTTTACATCCTCGTTTTCAAATGCTGTTATAAACATCCACTCATCGGTATCCTGATAATAACTCTGTTTATATGTATCAAGAGGGCTTAAAGCTGCCCACCCCCCTGCTAACTGCGTATTTCCTTTTTTATGCTCGTCATCACCAAATATCTGCTCCGTAAAATCCACTGTCGAATATACATCGATCAGATAGTAAGTTCTGGGATTCTCAGATGTATAATTATACAATGCATCAGCCAGCAGATTTTTCTGTTCTCTTAATGCCGATTTATCCCTCACATCATGTATGGATGAAGGCATAAACAGAGTATTTATCAGTCCTGAAATAACAAACACCACTGCAAGCAAAACCGATATGCGTTTCCTGACTGTCTGACTGGAATAATTGCTCTCTGCCCATGCGACCAGCAATACACCGACAAGCATTGCGCATTCCATGAGATATAACGGATGTGCCACACGCGCATTAATCCTGTCTTTATAACTTATATAGCCCCAGTCAACTATACGTACCAGCAAAAAGAATGGTAATGTATATGCCCACTTTATATCCTTTGCATATATCGCTGCTATTACAGCCAATATATATAAAACTATTATGATCATGTTTCCTGGTATATGAAGTTTTGCTCCCTCTTCAAGGAAAACACTTTCGTGATCTGTAAGTGCCTCTTTTTGACTCGGGGTCTTCCATCTGATCATATCAAGCAATACTTCAAATACCGCATAACCTGCAGTTTTCTTCTTTAGATTATGTTCTGATGCATACTGAGCTATCTTCTCCATCGAAGATGCGTTAGCTGCATATGTCAGAACATAATTATAATCTTCAAGCCGGTCATGATCATCCTTGTCCATATGCAGGCTGTCATATAATGTTTGATTATCCTCATAACTCGGTATACCGGTAAAATCATAGACTGTGGTCCTTGCTTTAAACAGTCGGTTGAACTCTTTCCAGTCGTCTGATCTGTATGCTGCAGAATTGATTATCAGAGATATGATAAGTCCGCAAGCCACCACCGCGATAAATATAATATTTCTCTTATTGGTATCAGCCTCAAATCCTTCAGATATCCATCTGCTAATGATCACAACAGCAAGAAACGGGCAGAACAGAAGAAACATCTCGCTTCTTAAGTTGAAAGCAAGCAAAAGCAGGACTATCGGGATAACATTTTCGTAGATATCAAAGTTTCTTCCTGTAAACAGTAAAAATGCCGCCGTGGTTACCATCATTCCGCACACAACGGTATACTGTATCATGAAAAATTCCCAAAACTGTGTTCCGACTCCGTATGCTGTCTCACAGATATAAAGCCCAATAATGGCTAAAATACGCCATACTCTGCGTTCTATATTGCACATCAAAAGAAACTGTGTTCTTCCCAACAGCAAAATGATACACAGCCACATCATGCCAATCTCCAGCATACCAAACCACGGTACATTAGGATGGATACCGTACAGTACCTTAAATATCCACGCAAGAGGATAAAGCATCTGTATGTTATGAGCATCCGGCGATCCTGTGTATGCACCGGATAAGATGTCCTTAATTAGCACGTCATCATTCAGGTCATAATAGAACCTGAAAAAATGTCCTGCGATCAGATAAAGCAATGTCGTGATCACAGTAGCACATATATATGAAATTATCGAATATCTGTATTCTTTTTCCTTGTCCACGCTCATTCCAAAACGCTCACATTATCTGAAGAATTCTTCAACCTTATCACAAATGTATTCAATATCATCAGGCTTGAGTCCGTAATACATGGGAAGTCTTACAAGTCTTTCACTTTCCCTGGTCGTATATCTGTCCTCTCCGTTAAATCTGCAGTACTTAAGGCCTGCAGGTGCACTATGAAGAGGTACATAATGAAATACCGTAAGGATTTCATTCTTTTTCATATGATCGATAAACCTTGTACGTTCGTCAACATCCTTAAGCTTGATATAAAACATATGCGCATTGTGTTTACAGTATTCAGGTATGAACTGCCACTCGATCTTTCCCGCAGATTCAAGTACCGACAGTCTGTCTCTGTAATGATTCCAGCTGTCCAGTCTGTCAGCATTTATAATATCAGCCATCTCCAGTTGAGCCCACAGATAAGCTGCATTGAGTTCACTTGGAAGATAACTCGATCCAAAGTCCTGCCATCTGTACTTGTCAACCTGTCCGCGATAATACTTGCTTCTGTCTGTACCTTTTTCTCTGAAGATCTCAGCTTTCTCTATATAACTGTCATCTTTGATAAGGATCGCTCCGCCCTCTCCCATTGAGAAGTTTTTCGTTTCATGAAAACTGAAACATCCAAAATCTCCGATGGCCCCTAAAGCCTTTCCTTTATAAGCCGACATTATTCCCTGCGCGGCATCTTCTATGACTAACAGACCATGTTTTGATGCTATTTCCATGATCTTGTCCATCTCACACGACACACCCGCATAATGTACAGGAACTATTGCTCTTGTCTTTTCAGTGATGGCATCCTCAATAAGATTCTCATCCATATTCATTGTATCGGGTCTGATATCAACAAATACTACCGTTGCTCCCCTTAACACAAATGCATCTGCGGTTGAACAGAACGTATACGAAGGCATAATAACTTCATCACCCGGTTTGATATCAGCCAAAAGCGCTGCAAGTTCCGTCGCATGAGTACATGATGTTGTCAAAAGCGCTTTACTGCATCCTGTATTCTCTTCTATCCAGCTATTGCAATTGCGCGTAAACTGACCGTCGCCACAGATCTTCTGTGCATCGACAGCCTGTTTGATATATTCATATTCTTTTCCCGTAAAGGGAGGAACATTAAAATTGATCTTCATATCATATCCAATCCCGGGATGATTCACCCCGGTCTTAAAAAATCTATCTTATTATTTTATCAGATTTTAGCTTCAATTACCACAAATGGTCTTTATATCCCTGCAACCCATAGACTACTGCACAAATGCTTACGGATTGTATTTTCCTGCAGCATTTTTGATCAGGATACCCATGAGGTTGGCATTACCTTTTACAGCAGATATCTTAGTCGGTGTTTTTCCCGATTTCGGATATACGCGATCTACCGGTACTTCACATGCTTTAAGTCCGATCTGTGTAGCTCTTGATGACAGATATGCCAGAAGTTCATAAGTCGAAAAGATGTCTCTGAACGGCTCAACCTTTTCATTCTCTAAATATCTTCTCGAATACGCCCTGTAATTATTTGTCGTATCAGTAAATCTCTTGTGCGCCGTAAGTGATATGACGGGAGCATGTATAAGTCTTACCGATATATTTCTTATCAGCGGTGTCCTTACAGCATGTCCTCCCTCTATAAATCTTGAACCTTGAACAAAATCATATCCTTCTTCAAGCTTTTCAATAAATCTTCCAACATGCTCTATGCTGTCTTTATTATTTCCATCAATGGTGATAATGCCTTTATACCCCCTGTTAAGAGCATAATACATTCCCATACGCAACTGGGCTCCCTGTTTTCCGGGACCTTTTTTTACAAGCAGGGTATTAACCTTAAGACTCTTCAACGTTTCTTCATCAGTACATCCGTCTGTTGAATCTCCATCACATATGATGATGTCTACAAGATCATAAACACTGAATCTTACAGCGCGCTCAAGTTCTTTTTTTATACGCTCTCCTTCATTTATGATCGGTATCAGTAAACAGTACTCCTTCTGTTTTTGATCGTATTCCGTCTTCTCAAAATCGGGTACCCCCGGTATATTCTCAATTAATTTGGTTAAACCTTTTTTCTCTGACATTTATCAAATGCTCCTGTTTATAAATCAGCGCTTGCCTGTTCACTCAAATACAGTTCCGTAATACTGAAGAGGGATATCCATGCTCTCATAAATTGTATCAAAAAATTTATCATGAGACGTTTCTCTGCTATCAGTCTGAAGTACGGATCCGGTCATACCCTTTTTCTTAATGAAGAATATCGGATTGGATCTGTCCTCATCAAATTCTATCCCTTCTTCTCTTACCGACGCTCTCTGGGTATTATTAAATCCATGGTCCGCCATTATTATAAGCGTTGTATTATCATAGATACCTTCTTCCTTAAGGCAATCGATGAAATCATATACAATTTTCAAACTGCCTCTCCACTGAGATATGGCATTAGAACCATAATCCCTGTCTGCATTTTCATTCAGATAATACGGAGAATGTGCTCCATACAGATGATATATTCTGAATGCTTTATCAAAGCGATTTGCTGAAACGCCATAATCCAGTATCATATCATCGATTTCCGGATCGGTTCCATATACATATATATTGGTATCTGTTATTACATTTGTCGTATCATATGCTTCATATCCGTACTTATTCTTCACTACAAAAGGAAGACATTTATATCTCATACATCTAGTGAACAGTTCCAATATTTTTTCACAGTCAATTCTGCAATAGTTATCCTCGGAATAATTATCTATTATACCTTCGGGTATCTTTTTAACATATTCATCCGAGGTAAGAATCCTTATATCATATCCCGCTTCTTTTATATCATCAAGAAAATGTGCCTGTTCATACCATATATCCTGGTCTTCTTCTATCAAAGGATCATCAAGATTTGCTCCGGTAAGAAGATAAGGCAGACTTCCGTCCGTCATGGGATATCTGCTTGTCATGTTGTCAAAATATATAAAATCATGCAATGGCTCAAGGTAATCAGGATCATCTTCATAAACTGTCTTAAGCATCTGAACATCATAAGCATCAAGAATGAAAACTATCACATTATCACCCTTTGAAAGATCAAATATACTCTCCTGAGTTAAGTGCTTGTTTGTTGTTCTTAAATCACCTGCAGTCATCAGCATAAATATCAAAGTGATCATCTGAATTGCGGCAATGTATCCGCAAGCCGCCAGAATTATCTTTCTTCCGATCTTGGTTTTATAGGATAAGATAATTAATGCAATAAATATAACGATCCAAACAGTTATATTGATAATACTTTGTTTTCCGTCCCATCTCTGTTTGCCCCCATCAACAAGCATCATCTTCCCATTAAGAAACATTGACTGCAGATAACAGAGAATGCAATAGAGCATTATAACAGCCGAATAAAGTCTTACTGTTATTTTCGATGCATATCTGTAGATGAGTACTACAGCAAAAAAAGAGACAAAAACTGCTCCCATGAAAAGATACAAAACCACATCGGCATACGAATAGACAAAATCGCCCGCATTATATGCCATCAATTCCGTAGGACCGGCAAGAATGAACAGAAGATCAAATGTAACAAGAGCAACTATCAGACATGCAAGATCTAACTTATCTTTTTCTTTCTTCTCCTTATCAGCATCCTTCTTTTGGATGAGAACACATATTAATGATACTATTGCCGAAATCACTCCTATGACAACAACTGTCATAATATTGGGCCAGCCTATTAATATAACATACAGCGAATACATCAAGATGAAAACGACAGAAAACTCTGTTATGATGTTTTCCACAAAGTATTTCATATCCGGCTTTATCTTAGAGATCAACAACTGTATCAATGTGATCACAGCATATATCGCTGTCGCAAATATGCATATCTTTATGTACGCTCCCATACCTTTATCCGAAAATGAATAACTCAGATATTCTCTAGGATTACTGGTAATCGCACGAATAACACTAACTGCCCAGAAATAGACTATTGAATATGAAAAAACATATCCCAGAAGAAACCCGTTATGCTTTTTTATAAATCTTTCTGCAAGCGCCGATACCAACCCCAGTATCAGCAAGACTAAATATATCATCAGTTATTCCTACTTTCATCTAACAGATGTTTTTCTCCGGTTGGCTTGTATGACTCGAAATCATAGACAGGCCCATTCACTTCCATCCTCTCAAAGCCTCCGACACTGCTATGTGCCACAGTCGGATGTCCTGCCCAAATGATTTCATATGTGTATCTTTCATCCATGGCCATTGCACCTGATGCATCCTCATTAGAACATCCGTTGTTAAGGATCATTTCATACAGATCGTTCAAACGCGAGAAAGAGCATGCCGTATCATCAACTGTCATATTCCCTTTTTCACTTCTGCCTTTATAAAGAACCAACGGAGAGTTTACAAACCTGTTCTCATCATTTTCATACAGGTTTTCTCCGTGATCAGCCAGAACCAATATAGTTGTATTATCATACACACCTCTGTCCTTAAGAGTATCTGTATACTTTTTTAACAGGTTTATACATCCCAAAGCCGATTCTTCAAATCCTACACCTTCCGGACAGTGTTTGAAATCCCTATCATAATCTTTTAAAGGATGAGTCCCTTTAAGATGATAAAGGTGAAATGTCTTCTTTTGTTCATTGGTATCTATACTCTCCAGATCGGAATAAAATATATAGTTAGCCCAGTCATATCTTTCGGCCTGCTTTTCACGCCCTTCATCATCAGTAAAATATACAAGTTTGATACAATCCATATCATCAGGATAAAACCAGCACAGCTGCTTCAACTGCTGAGGAAGATATCTGAATCCAACAAGCTTGTATATGTAGATTAACAGTTTTGAATGTGAATCCACTCCGTATGTAACTTTATACCAGTTTGAAGAGATTGAAGGATCATCAGGTATAGCATTGGCTGCATATACAGATATCTTATAATCCTGTTGCTCAAGCCTGTTTAAAAGATCCGAATTATGATAAAAATCTATACAAACATCGTCAAATGCGCCTTCACACAGGTACTCTTTCCCCGTCATTATCTGTAACAGCGAATAGTCTGTCATCCCATACAATGATGTTGTGTCTTTCAGGAAAACAAAATCCTGCAGTTTTTCTCTCACTTCCGAACCTTGATCACTTTCCAAAAGATCGGTTAGCATCCTGCTGTCAAAACTATCCAGGACCATTATGACAAAATTCTCATCTTTGGAGTAATCCCACTCATTCTCGGTAGTACATACCACATCCGTTTTTCTCTCGAATCCGTCATATTGTATAAGTGCTACAACAAGTGTCTCTGTCATAAGCAGTATAAAACAAATTGCTATTATGTTTTCAACGCGTTTTATCTTACCAACTGAAAACTTTAATGTAACGAAAACATATAAAGCGATTATTATAGCAAATAAAACAACCGACTTTACTCCTTCATGCGGATATAAAGACCAGTCGATCGGTTTTCCGTTAAGTACACCATAATCCGCATTCAGAAAATTCCCCTGTATGTAAAGAGCTATAAATATAGCAAATATAAAAAATATGGCCCTGTTCCATATCTTAGGACAAAGCTTCTGAAAGATAAGATCGGCAAGTAATCCAAATATTAGAGAGCATACAAAAAAAGCCAGAAGATATACGCCAAAATCACCAAGCGATATCCACGTATCCTGCTTGATCATCAGAAACAATTCTACCGGAGCAAAAATAAAGAACAAAAAACAGATTGCTGGTATCGCTATATTGCATACATATTTTTTATCGCTCATATACCGTAAAACCATCCGTTTCCAAAGATGTAACAAAACCGTTGTCTGTTAGGAAATCTTCTATCCTTTCCTTTTTCTGTGTATAGAGTACAGAATCAGACTGAGATTCTCTTACTACAGCTATCAGCCTGTATTCTTTATCCGCTCTCATTTTTTCTTCCAGTTCCGTCAGATCTGCCTCGATCAGAGACATAGGATTAGAATCAAGATCTGACCATGATGAAGACATGGCGCTTGGAATGCCCGTGACATATGTCAGACCAGGGCAGTTTCCGTAAAGTAATAATTCATCCGGGTTGCCGCTTATTATATATCCGCAGACTTTTTCGAGTTCATCAGCATTTTTCTGGTTGGTATACATACCTTTCAGTGAACTTATGCCTCCAACTTTTGTATCCCTTTTTTCACCCCTCATGCCATCCCTGAATACGAAGTTTAAATGAAAACCATAGCTCTGAACTATGATTGTCGTCATCAATACAAACATCATAATGCTCACAGGATATCTTTCGGTTTTCTTTTCGACAAAAGCAGTCCCGACACAATCAAAAAACATACAGAATGTTAACGGCAACACAAGAAACGTATTGTTAAGATTCTGATATGTATGGTTATTGCTGCCAAGAGGTGCTATCGCTATTACTACCAACGAAATAACAGCCAGTATAACATGGGAATTGTTTATCTTTTCTATATTTTTTCTGTTTTTTACATTCCTAAACAGTACAAAAAAATCAGTAACTATGCTTATGTATAAAGCGACCATTCCCCATTCGTACATACTGGTATAGTCTTCATAGTAACGGAAGCTGAACATGCCGCGTCCCCAGAAGAATCTGAGCATAACTGCTATAATAGCGATATACAATACAATCCCTGATAGTATGTATATCTTGGTCTTCTTAAGTGTTTCAGGCTCTTTTGTTGATCCACCATTTTTCTTACTCATCAGATGAAAAACTCTAAAGAGGATCACGCCCGCTACACAAACAAGCAGGATGATGAATATCCATTTAAAGCTTCTTGCGTAATCTGCAAGAGTCCCGGTGATCATTGCTAACGGAGTATATGTCTCATCAGTCGATGTTATCCCTTTTAATCCGTTAATCGCATCCAAAAGACCGGATATACCAAACTGTGAGAGTACCCATAATCCGATAAGGCCAAAACCTGATATGTAACCGCAGATGCACACTATAGTCTTTTTAATTGCCGGCTGTTTATATACAATAGCCCATACCCATAAAGCTGCCACAAGAGCCATTTGTGTAATATTTGGTATTCTGACAAATACATTTGCACCAAGAACACATCCTGCCGCAAATAACAGTTTATTATTCTCTTTTATTATTCCCTTATACAAAAGTAAAGCTCCCACTACCATAAAAAGGTATGAGAGATAATTGTACAATATACCTGTAGGGATCCAGCAAAAGCATACGGCGACAAACTCGCCCAGAAATACCGCAGGTGCCCCCAGGTCTTTTTTTAGTCCCAGATATACAATAATCGCGATAAGGGAAAGAACCAAGCCTGTATACAGATTTGCCATCCTTAGAGTATCGGCTCCCGGAAACTTAAGTATCAGTGCACCTATCTTATTTGACAAAAAAGTCGATATGACCCACATGCCGCTTAATCTGTCAGCAAACATATAATTGCCAAGACTGTATGTACTGTCCGATATATCAACTCCCTGATTAAAATTTATAAGCGGAAGTACGATAAGAGCCAGCGGATAGATCGCATTCTCGATTATTCTTTTATATCTGTCATAAAATCTGCGAAACACACTCATAAAATACTTCTTATCCAATATCCATTATCCGATTCAAGCTTCTGTTTTCTTGTCAAATCTTTTAATGAACAGATTACCGATAAGTGAAAATATACCGCTTCTTAACCAGTCCACCAAACATCCTATTACAAATACCGCTACAACAGCAAGGATCATCCTGCATACACTGACCATAAAAAGGCCGGATGTATGAGCCCCCAGCATATAGGGCCATACAAATCTGATACCGATATTCTCATGTAACAGATATACACCGAATGTGAACGGAGCAACTCTGCAAACAAGCTTTGATATAAAGCCATCCTCGATCTTCACATATGTGAATATATAGAAAAAAGCAACAGAACTGATAAGCACGAGGATATAGTTGTATGCATAAGTCATATCCGTATAATAATCAAGCTTTCCGCTCTCTCGACAGATTGCTCCTGTAACGGACGCAACACCCCAATTAAGCAAAACGGATATAACATAAACGGTGATAGCCTTTATCTTTGAATTAAAGAACTTTATCCCATACAGCCTTATATATCCCGCTATAAGGAAAAGGCATATAAACCACCCGAAATCATATCCGTAACTGTCTGTCGGAATAAGATAGGGATTAATTGATTTAGGTATACTGAAAAAACACAGTAATGCTACTATAACAACTCGCAATTGTTTTTGAGGCATATTCTTTACCGCAATTGCCAAAACGGGACTTAGAATGTACATGATCACATATGCAGTCGCAAACCAGTAATGCTCATACTCTATCGGCAGAAAAATATAAAGCCAGGTCGTAAGACCAAACTGATATGTCATGCCTGCCTTATTTAATACAGACAGTGCAAAATCCGGTTGAACAACAAAAAACAGGATATAAGCAACAAAGCCGGTAAGTATGGAATAAAACAACACCTGACAGACCAGACTTATCAGTCTGCTTACTTTCCATTTTGCATTCACGAGAAAATAACCACTAATCAGCACATATACATTAACTGCAACATTGCAAAAAGCCTCTATAAGCCACCAGAGATGATTCTCCGCCGAACCGTCATCGTACAGTTCTGCTGACATATTGCCTTTTACAATATAATGCAGCACTATGACCATAAGCATGGCAATGATCCTCAGTAATTCGAAATTTGCCATTCTGACTGGTTTTCTTTCCGTTTTATCCTTCTGTGTTTTCTTTTCCATCTTCTTTTTCCTTAGGTTTTTTAAATATCCACAGTTTACTTAAGATATAGTTGGTCACAATAACAACAAACTGTCCTACAAGCTTGACAACCATCTGTCCCAAACCTTCGTCATATCCCATCACATCACAACCTATCCAGATTATTATATCCTCAAGAATAAGAGTAAAGATCCTGGCTGCCACAAAAGACGTGAATTCCTTTGCAAATGCTGAAAATGATCTAGTCTTACTCCTAAATACAAACAGTTTGTTTGTAAAGAATGTAAATATCACACAGATTATCCAGTTTATCGTATTCGCAAAAACCGCAGGCCAGCCCCATTTATCGGCAAAAAGCCAAAATAGGAACATACTTAGCAGGAACGCTATCCCTCCCCAAAAGAGATATTCTATCCCCTCTCTGTGTTTCTTATATAGATTCCATAGTTTTTTCATACTCTGTCCCTTTTAATATATTTGTATTTTCAATACACCTTTTACATGTCCAGCATATCGAAAGAAAGCGGTTCTCCTTTTTTTACATCCTCTTTGAATGTTTTTCCCATCACATCAGGATAATACTTTGTATGGAGACCTGCATGCGGTCTTACGGATCTGATATTATCATCCGATACAATATCACCGGCCTTGACGTCTTCAGAAACAAACAATGATCTTGTGAGCTTTCGCTCGCTCATCTGTTTATCGGTAAGTCTGTAATCTCTGTCTCCAAGGGCTTTCTCTATTATGCGGATACTGTCCACCATCTCTTTGAACTCATGCGGTTCCATGGAAAATGCGGAATCAACACCACCGTCTGAACGCCTAAGCGTAAGATGTTTTTCTACCATCTTTATACCCAAAGCAGCTGCTCCGATAGGGACGGTACTTCCCATGGAATGGTCAGAAAGCCCTACCTGACATCCGTACATATCTTTAAGAGTCGGGATCATATTAAGATTGATCTCCTCATAAGGGGTAGGATACGCCGATACACATTTAAGAAGGAATACCTCATCATTTCCTTCTTCCTCACATATCTTCATTGCAAGATCCAGATCTTCTTTAAGCGCTACTCCCGATGCGAATATTATAGGTTTATGTTTTGACGCTACTTTTCTTATCAGCTGAACCTCGTTTATCTCATAGGAAGCTATCTTATATGCAGGCATTCCCCACTCTTCCATCAGATCTACAGCCTGAAGGTCAAACGGTGATGAAAAGCACTCCATCCCAAGGCTGTTTGCCAGTTCCATCAATTTTGGCTGCCAATCATAGGGCGTACATGCTTCGGTATAGAGCCCGTGAAGATTCATGCCGTCCCACAATCCTCCTTTTAATTTGAAATATTCATTATCACAATCTATAGACAAGGAATCTGCCGTATAGGTCTGAAGCTTTATTGCGTCCGCACCGGCTTCGTGAGCAGCATATACTATCTCTTTTGCACGTTCGAAATCACCGTTGTGATTACCCGACAGCTCTGCAACACAAAAACACGGATGTCCCTGTCCAACATATTTATTTCCAATTTTGAATTCTTTTTTCAATCTATGTTTTCTCCCGTCAAAGCTTAATAACTTGTCGCATTATCCTTCTGCTTATCCGTTAATAAGATTCTCCATCTTTCTGTGAATTGCAGGATCCTCATATTTATCCAGAAAGTCCAGTCCGAGATAAACGATCTCTTCGGCGAATTTCACATTATCAACCTGTGTGATGACCGAAACAAGCTTTTCAACCTTCAGATCATCAATATCAGCGATGACCTCCATCGGAAACCTACCTTGTAAAACAGTAACCTGCGGAAAAGCCTCTTTGTAATCCACAAGATCTCTGGGATGAGGTTTGATCAGTATATCATAATCATTTTTATACTCTTTAATAATATCTCCAAACAGTCTTTTACGAGTCTCGAAATCGCATAACGGCTCGGTAAGGATCATTACTCTTTCCTTATGCTCCGATACTGATTCCAGCTGTTTCTTTATCTCAACTATGTTCTCCACAAATATGTATGCCAGTATATCGTGGTCTTCCTTGGAAAGTTTCTCCCACATACTGTCAAAAGAACATTCGATCACATTGTCAGGCGGCATATAATTGGCGCTTATATCATTCACCTCATAGTCTATGCAATATCTGCTGTATCCGCTCTCAATAAAGATCAGACCCATCCTGGCCATAAGCTTTTTAAGCGGCCATGCACCTTTATTTGAAAGCATTGCCTGATTATCAAGTTTTCCTGAATTCAGTCCGTCTTCAAGAGCATGGTATCTTATCTTTTTAAAGTTAAGATAATAACCTATAGGATCCGAATCACAAAAAACGTATACCTCATCGTAAGAGGACAGATCAACAGGTACAAAAGGCTCCTGGAGTTTTGCAAGCATTCTTGTATACTTTATTCTCTGCAAGAGATTGCTGACAATATTCCCTTTATCTTCATGGTATGCCATTACTTCAGGTGACGATACGTCTTCCTTCTCATCAAAGAGATATACATCCTTATAAATTCCCGATGACTCTGCCCTGTCTTTCATTGTACCGAAATCATTTGACATGGTGCTGAGTATAAGCGTGGCTTCTTTCCTGTGAGAAGGTCCTTTATTCAGTTCTTTCATGGTTGCCACATATGCATGATAAAAAGTATGGCAGATGTAAGCTCTTGTCAAACTTTATACTCCCAATAAAATCAATTAACCTTAAAAACATATATCGTATACGGACTGTCACACCCCGAATATGTTCCGATACAAATAAGCCCAAGTTCCTCAGCATTTGTAAAATCTATTCTCGAGAAGATATACTTGCAATCCAGACTCTTTAATTCATTCATATTCACCATAAGTCTTTCATCTTCAAGCTGCATGACTCTTAAAGGTGCATATGTGTTTTCATCATTGCCCGAATAAAGGATAACTCTGGCTCCCCATCCGTCATAATAATCCTTAAGTGAAGGCGAACCATCAAGTGCAGGTTCTATGACCTTTCTCCATTTATCCTTATACTCTTGAGGATACATACCGAGATATCCGTCCACTGAGGCTATTCCGTTGTATTGCAAAACAGCCGGATGCAGTCCGTATGCTGCAGACCATTCACCGTCATATCCTATATCTTCTTTTATCTGATCAAAGAGATCTGTAGAATAAAATTCACGGTAATTCACATAGCTGGTATCAGAGTGTTTTATTATCTTATATGCCTGATTGTAGCAGGTATAATAAAAGTCATTATAAACCGCAGGTACAAACATAACGATGATCACAGTAATCGACGCTATGATACCTGATATCACACGGTAGTTTGACTTTCCTGTCTCGTACAACCTTCTGATCAGCTCCAACAGCAAAACAAACCACAAAAGTGTATTAAAATATGCTGTACGGGCAAATTCGAATCCTGTAAGCTTAGGTACCAGTCTCTCCACAAATGTCCTGAAACCTTCGTTCTCATATAGACCGAATATTAGACAGTTGAAGATCATCCATAAGAATATAAGATTTACAGGGTCAGTAAGTATCTTCTTTGCTTCTTTTTTTCTGATATGCATAGCATTTACTATAATGATACCCGTAATGCATACCCAGAAAACAAAATACACGTGATTATCCTGGCTGTGGAATGATGTTCTGAAGAATTCTTCCGCGGCAGCTTTAAGAGCTTCTCCTACAGTCAGATGACCATGATCCATTGTTGTCCTGATAGTAACCGTATCATCAAACAGCATGGCAGAAAACAGACGGTATTCCCACACTATATATCCTGCCGATAACACACATATTGAGGTTAATATTGTTTTGGGGAATCTCTTTTTTGCTGCCCATACTATGATAAAAGCACACACCATATAGCATAGTATGAAGAAACCATGATAAGAAAAATAAGATATCAGGGGGTAACAGAAAACCCCCAGATAAAGAACAATTCTTTTTTTGATATCCTCTGTACGGTAAAGCCTTATCAAAAGCCACACTATTATCGGAACGGAGGTGAATGCTATACCGTAAGTCGGAAAGACCGGTATCATACCGTACGCCGCAGCCAAAACAATGACAATGGGGCGTATATCTTTATATCTGTTGCCATATACCTCTTTAGCAAGTAATATAAAACCGCAAAAACCTATCGCGATCTTAAGCAGATATCCGATAAAATACGCAACTATATTCGGAAATATAACATACAAAAGATTGTAAAGTAAGAATTCTGATCCCAACAGATCCCTGTCAACACCGTGAAGCATCGGCATGGTGACACCATGCGCAAAGAAGGCATGATTCAGCTTTATCATCTGATAATGTGCCATAAACAGATCCAGGTTATCATGTATCTGAATGTAGCTGTTTTCCCTGAAAATGAGTATAACAAGCACTTGCAGCCCAAACAGAAAGGCCACAAGCCATATATACCATCTTTGCTTTAAACTCTCCGTTAATCCTTTCAATCTCCCACTCCCTGTGTCGGACAGATCATGACCTTCGACACTTCTTAACATTCATAATCCTCGCCGACTGTGAATCTCTTGACCCATCTTCCGTCTCTCTTTTCAAACAAATCAGTATTGACATATCTGTCAACAACATCCCAGAACTCACTCTCGGTTATCGATAGATATCTGCATGCATCATCAATATACTTCTGACCGCAAAGTCCGTCATATTCATTGACATACCACTTACCGTCTTCTCTCGTAAATCTTCCTTCACGGATATCATAACAGATCTCATCTGTTGCATAACCAAATCCGAACTTAAGGTACTTTATCATCTGATTTACTATCTGAAGATCACTGTCAAGTGCTGTATATCTTCTATATCTTCCAAGATTATGAAGATCATCGGAACGTCCTGTCAGACCTCTTGCAACAGAGAAATCCGCATTATAAACCTGAGACCATTCTTTTGCATAATACTGAAGAAATATCGCTTTAACACCTTTTGCTTTCATTGCATCAACATCCGGGATCTTGTAAAGGAACAGATCTTTTTCCGTGATATTGTTTGAAAGATCAACAAAGCTTGATACACTGGCACCTCTTATCGTATCCAGCTGAACAACACTGAACGCATCTCCCGATGTGTCCTGATTCTTTGCAGCACCTAAAGTCAAAGCTGCATTCTCACCCTGTATGATAAGAGGTATGTTGAACTTATCAGCCATGATATATGATGACGCCCAGAGGCAATACTCCGACGCAGCTATTATATTTCCACGCTCAAAGAATGACTTTCTTGCGAGTTTTTTTGCAACAACCGGATTAGGTCTAATCGAAATGATATCAAACCCCAGATTATTAAGATTATTGATATTCTTTAAACCTATCTCCGTTATCTCATCAGGCATGCAGTTAATAAGTAACGGATTTAATCCTAGTTTCTCTTTGGCATATACCGCCTGGAAAGTAGAATCCTTTCCTCCAGAAACGCCTATAATACAGTCATAGGTATTTCCCCTCTTTTTGCTTTCTTCTATAGCCTCATCAGCTATGGCTCTCAATTCTGCTTCACGTGCTTCCCAGTCTATTGTAGCTTTTGATTCTTCATACCTGCATGCGAAGCATACCTGTTCATCATCAAATACTATTCCCGGTCTGGTATCGGGTTGCAGACATTTTTTACAGTATCTCATCTTCATGTTCGTCTCTCCTTTAAACTCTTTTGTCCCAGCCTTTGCCATTTGCCATATTAATCTTCCGGATTTAATATACCAAGTATAACAACATTTAAATATTCTCCGTCACAATATACCGAATCCTTAAGCAATGCTTCTTTTTCAAATCCGCAATGCAGGAAACTGTATAAAGACGGCATATTCGTCTCTCTTACCCTGGCATATATCCTGTGAAGTTTAAGTTCCTTAAATGCATAATCCACGGTAAGTTTAAGTATCTCTTTGCCTATTCCATGTCCTCTGGCATCCTCTTCCCCGATAAATACTCCATATTCCGCTTTTCTATTATCGTGATCTATATCACGGATATATGTACAACCCAGAGGTCTGTCATTATCCTTTGAACATACCAGAAACTGAACAACTTCTCCCGTCTCTATCCTTTCTTTTATCCATCGTTCGTGACTCTCTTTGGTAAACTCACCTCGATAAAAGAAATATTTTATAACATTCTCCTGATTACGCCACTTTACTATAAGATCCGTATCGTCATATGTGATCGGTCTCAAATATACATTCTCACCGATTAGCTTTACTTCCTGCATATTAATATCCCATAATCTCCAAATTAATATAAATAGACCCTAAGACATACCAATGTCCTAAAATCATATTCATAATCCTTTATATTATACTATCAAACAGGATGTTTTTAAACAAAAAAGTGCGGTATCTACGCCAATTGTAGTATAATAAAAAGGTGATTTGGAGGAAATATTTATGAAACTGCTCTTGTACCACTGGGCATCATATTTTGAGAATGATATACATGAGATATTACAGGATGAAGGTGTGAACTTTGATTTCCTTACATGGGATTTCACAGATAAAAACCATGATGACAGATTTCTGTTTCACATAGAGCATAATGTTGATATGACGCATTATGACGCATTATTCAGTGTCAATTACTGGCCGCTTTTATCAGAAATATGCCAAAAAGCAAATATTCCATACATAGCTTGGTGTTATGATAACCCGCTTAATGTACGTGATATCCAAAAGACCCTTGGGAATTCCGTCAACCGCGTATACTGCTTTGATCAAAAGCAGGTTGAAGGCTACCGCAAACAAGGTTTTGAAAATGTTTATCATCTCACCCTGGGTGTTAATTCAAAGAGATTATCGAAGATCAGCAATACCGACCCTAAATGTATTCCATACCGTTCACAGGTAAGTTTCATAGGAAAACTGTACGAATCTGCAGCTGATGCAATCCTTTCAAGCACAGATGATTATTGCAAAGGATACCTTCAGGCAGTTATGAATGCCCAACAGGATCTTTACGGCGCATATCTTATAGATCAGGCAATAACAGAAGAATTCATCGAAAAGATCAATATGAGTTTTCAAAAAAGAGTTCCCGGTACGAAATTTGTACTGCAACGGGATGAATTGATATTTGCGCTCTCCAGTGAGATCACTCGCAGGGACAGGATTATTCTGCTTTCACTTATCGGTTCAAGATTTCAGACTAAATTCTATTCCTACAACAACTCCTCAATAATAAAAGGTGTTGAAAAATGTGATGCTGTAGACTATTTCTCAGAGATGCCCTATATTTTTGCCGCATCCAAGATCAATCTTAATCCCAGTTTACGAGCGATCCAGACCGGTATTCCTCTGCGTGCTCTTGATATAATGGGATGTGGTGGATTCCTTCTGTCAAATTATCAGCAGGAGCTTGCGGAATTGTTTGAATACGGAACAGAAATGATCATGTATGACAGTATGCCGGACGCTTTGGAAAAGGTAGGCTACTATCTGTCACATGAGGATGAAAGGGCAAAAATAGCACTCAATGGCCGAAAAAAGACACTTTATGAATACAATATGAAAGACAGGCTTGCTCATATGTTGAACAGTCCTGTCTAAAACCATCACAAATAACTCAGCATTTCTTCCGCTCTGTGTTTATACGTATGATTCTGAGATATCTTATTAAATCCGTTTATTGCGATCTGCTGACGTTCTTCATCATGTTTAAGATAATAATCTATCTTATCTAACAGATCATCCCTACTCTCAAAATAATCAAAATCCTCTCCCGGAACGAAGAAGTTCAAAAAATCACTTTGATAATTTGTAAGCAAAAAGCCTCCTGCTCCCATAATATCGAATCCTCTTAGTGGGATTCCCGCAAAGATACTTCGTAAGGATATATTCAGATTAATAGGTGATCTTTTGAAAACGTAAGGAGCAAAATCATAATAATCTATGGGACCGTGATTAACGCATCCATCCATGCCAAATTCCTTATCCGGTGTATAAAGATCAAGTCCGAATCTTCCTGATACAACCTCTAATAACTCTTTGCGTTCAATTGCAGTAATCTGACGATTAATCACATACTGAGCAAAAAGATACTCAATAGATTCCACTCCATCTCCGCTTGGATTCATCGGGAGCGATCGCTGCATATCCTGTATCAGTTCTGGATGCTCTTTCAAAGTGCTTTGTATGAAATTATATCCATATATCTGTTTTTGAGCAGCCATTAAGCCTTCCAGATAACCTTTTGTATAGTCATTCAGACCACTAATGCGCTGATAAAAAGTATGTTTCTCAGTATATAAAGAACCTATGAAAGCAACCGGTTTGTCATTTCTGTACTCAGATTTTTCATACAAAGAAAAATCGGTCATTGCACTTAGTCTGTCTGTATTTGCTGCCATCGGCAGATAATGAACCGTGTTAATGCCACCCTGTTGAAATTCCGTTGCAATCGAACTGTCAAAAACAAAGACATGATTTGTAGGATATGCAACAGAATAATTATAGAGCCTCACATATGGACTGTCATATATCCAGCATAAATACGGCATACCCAAGTTTTTGCACCCAAGAGCAACCAACGGAAAGAAATTAAATGAAAAAACACAATCTACATCAGCAGATTTTAATTCCAATGCAAACTGATTTACAGCATCTTCATTATCCGGTTCGTCCTTATCCGTATATTCTTTTGTTACAACCGTATGACCAAGGCTTTGAAATGCAGATATCATATCATCATTGCCAAAGCTCTTCCATGTAAGAAACAGTATCTTCATGTATCCCAAACCTCGACGTATCCACCATTGAACTCAGACTGAATTGCCTGCAACATCTGTTTAGCTGAAAGTTTCTGCTGATATTTAGGATTATCAAACAGATTCTTATGATCTTCTCTTACACTCTGATTCTTTTCAAATGATATTGCATCAAAATTTCTGCCCAGCCATTCAAAATCCCTGTCCGAAATAGTATTCGGATCAAAGAATTCAGCTCCAAGCCTAAAGGAATGCCATTCTCTCAATCTATAAGCCATAGGATTAGTTAAAGCCACATATGTACCATATGTCTCAAACTCGCTGAACACACCTTCTTGAATAAGGTTTGCTGGAATAGAATAAAGGATCTTATCCCAAAATGTGTTTCCTTCAACGTCTTCGTTTGATTCGATTCTGTTTATCAGAGATTTCATAATATCTTTTCGAAATAGCATATGTTCAGATATAAAGGATTTTTCTATGGCCTTATGCATACCCGGAATAAGTCTTCCCATGGTATCAAAGTATTCTTTCTTCAATTCTGTCTTCAAATCAAGGAAAGGTTCTCCAGTACCCTCTTTGAACATATTAACCGTTCTGCATGGCACTGTATCACCATCCCAAGTCATATAATAATCATCTTCACAGATGGTGGCATACTGCATCTTCAAAAACTGCTGATAATACCACCCGGTTATTCCTCTTGGAAGCTCCTGCCCCTGCAAAACAGGTGCAAGACATTTTTTCATAACAGAATGCACCTCATTAAATGGCAGGATACTATCCTCATCCAACCATCCAACATTACTGTTATCAAGCTCTTTTGTCATCTCTCCAACAGCACGATTCCCGACAAAAATCAGTTTATTGCACTTCAAATGTTCCCACGCTCTGTGATATAAATTTTTCAGACGCAGGAAGTCTTTTTCTGCTACTACGATCAGTACATCATAGTTCATCATTTGTCCACCCAATCCATCACATGAGTATACGGCTTAGTTCCCTTAATATATGCACCCTTATTTGATAAATTATATACTTCCACTTCAGGGTGTTCCAACAGCTTTCGTTCTATCCACTTTCTAAATTTGTTCAGACTCAAATCAGTAGGTACCATTCCACCTGTTACAGACTCAACCAATTCCATATTATCCGTATCTAGAATTTGTCTATGATCAGTATTTAAAGCGTGCGTTACTCCCTCTGGATAGGCCATATCTGCACCTACCAAAAAGATTTTCGAAACTTTAAACTGAAGTAGTATGTCCATCGCTAACGTAATAACAGACCCGCCTGTTTCATACAATCTTTTTTTGTTTTGTTCTGCATATTGTTCAGCCGCTTTATAACCTTTCTGATATGCAATATACTTTTGTCCTTTATAGCTTGCTGCATTCTCCCAATATGCGGTTGAATCTATAATAATCGGGACGCTTATATCATCTAATCCATGTAACTGTTCATAACCAGCTTTATTTGCTTCCAAGGATACTGCATAATCCGGTATTATTCCCAGATCGATCATTTTTTTTAGCACTCGAGTAACTACAATAATAGTTCTGTGACCTTTTACGGCCCTTAGCCACTCGATACATTCATCTACTGATGGTCCCCCCGCTACCAATACAACTTCTTTATTCTTAAACTCCTCCTCAATATCATCTACGCAATTAGAAATACGTTTCTGATTGTTACGAAAGTTAATCTCTAAATCCCGTTCTAATTGAACAGTTGAGTTCCAGTCTGAAAAAAAGCTCTGAAAAGCTTCGCGAAGCTGTTTGTTATGTATTGACAACACCGAAGGAAAATGAATAAAAATACCTATATTACCTTTTGAGATTCTATCAACAAATTCCTTTCCAGTAACATCTGTCACATATCTTATTCTTTCTTTTGGTATAAGATTGGTAAATCCCGTCTTCGAAGCCAATTCAAACACCGAAGAATTCCAGTCATACACTATTATGTTTATAGCTCTTTTAGCCGTCTCAAACAGTTGGTATATATGATATCCCAATCCACATCCCCATACAGCATATTCGTCATACTCTGGTTTATAAATCTGATCAGCTAAAACTCTAGCTTCTTCCATAGGGTTAGAATTTGAGTGCAAATACTTATTCGATTCTTTACAGAACAGCGTCGGAAAACCAGACGAGGTCGATTCTATGCGATATATACTATTTTCAATCGAATCCATATGATGAATAAATCCCTTTAGTTCCGGAATGAACGCATCATCAAGTATATCCGAAAGCAAAATCATATCATTTGCCTCAAGTGCTGCTGTCATTGATTGCATTATTCTATAAAGCGTAGAATCTATATTCAACAACTCATCCGCCAAATCGTCAGCTTCTTCAATTTTCTTCAACAATTCAAATAGAATCAGCCTGCTTTCAGCATAGTTCTGAATTCGAATATAATATATTATTCTTTCTGCAAGGAATATAATGTTCGAAATGATCATGTCTTATCCCCCTATATAGCGAATAATACATGATCGCATGGCCAAATTCCTCTTCCGTTAAATCTAAGATAGAATTTATAATCATCTCTTATACTATCTATAAGTTTAGGAATCTGAAACAAATCTTCGGGCTTGTGGTATGTACAAACTAGTAATCTAGGTTTTTCTTCAACAATATGCCTTTTAGCACCATTAATTGCATCCTGTTCGGCGCCTTCAATATCCATTTTTATAACAGTTATCGGCTCATCTATATCGTCATCCAACGAGACCACTTCAACAACGTTTGTTCCTGTATCGGATACTTTAGCACCTGCATCGTGCATATTATCATCTAGATACATCACCTCATTGCGTTTTCCAACACCTTTCCTTTTAAAATTTATTCTCTCAAATTCCTTCAGGTTATTTTTCATTTTTTCCATCGTATCCGGATTGATTTCGTATCCGTATATTGTGCGATATTTCTCCCCATACGTTTGGATATATTGTAGTATAGAATCTCCAATATAAGCACCACAGTCAACTAAAACTTCATCTTCTTCGCAAAGAAGTAAATCCGTATCAAAGTAATCACAGAACACGTTTTCATGTAAATCGCTAAGGTCATAAAGATTCAATTCAAACCAAAATCTTACAATTCTTATCAGTATACTCTTAGACCTATAATCACCCAATCTCTCATAAAGCCATTTGAAATTATCAATTTCATTTTTCATCATATCTACATAAATTGGAATTAATGAATAATCATCCTTTTCAACATCTATCTTTCCAGTAAGAAAAGTATATCTCAATGGCAATGTAGTAAACTCCTTTTTATAATCTTCGGGATAGGAAGAAAAAACTTTCAGAGTATTGGATATAATAGTATCTCGATTAACATACTTGAAATACTCATAAATAGCCCAGAATTCGCTGTCAGTTTTTAAGCCACTTCTTCTATCCAAGCTACATTTCCAGATAGGAAGCATAAATTCTACGATAGAACATATTTCATCTACATTCTTTTCATCTAATCCATCAAAACAGTCAAAATCAAGTTTGTATGACATATATAACTGATTATTAATCTCACGCATTGCAAAAATTATGCTTTTTTGTATTTCATCAGAGAGTTTTTTATCCTTAACATGTTCTAAAAGAAACTCAATATCTGATACGATTTTTTTCATATCTTTTAACTTTTGTGGCAAAATATATTGCATATTACTCTCCTCTCAAAATCTAAAATTCAGTATAAATAAATGGTACAAACAATAAAGAATCATGTCAATAATATAGTTATCATTAGACATATATGCTATAGTAAAAATGTAACACTCAAAAGGAGAATCAATATGTCTAATCATGCATATGAATATATAGAAAAAATAAAAGATGAATTATCAAATACTAAGGAAATAACTGAGACTATTTATAAAAACGTGTTGGACTTTATATCTTCAACCGACACATCTCCAATTGAAATTGAGAATGTTTTCGAAAATCTTGCAATATGCTCAGACACAATCCACAAAAAGATCTTTTTCTTTACAGTCTCTATCTCCATAAGACATTCTGCGAGAGTTTTTGAATCTCTGCTAGACCTGATATTGAATAATCGGGATACTATAGAAATGAATACTATGAATTACCTATATTGGCAATTTGTTCATTATATTTTTTCTTATCCTGAATTAAACAGCATAAATATAAAGTCAAAAGTATGGCGTATTCTGAACTTCAATATATCTCGCTATGAATCTATTTTCAGTGATTTACTCCTACCCATTCCTGCAAATGAAAGGAATGAAGACTTCGTATTAGTATTAACCGATCAGTTTCTTTCATACTTACACGGTCCATCCAAAACTGCAGCAGATCGTTGCAAGATACTAATGGAAGTCATGAATAAAAAAGTCCTATTGTTAAATTCCGGAGAAGCAATGAGTACACAAGGAAAAATTCCCTTTTTCAAAGCTTTCAAAGCGAATTATAATAGTGATCTGCTTAATGCATCCCAAATAGAGTGGAAATCCTGTAAAATACCGTTCTTTCAATGTGAAAACATAATGCCAGATCCTGAAATAATCAGAATTATTCTATCCATGGTCAGAAGGCAACGTCCTTCATATGTAATAACAATCGGGACAGGCGGGATAGTAGCGCCTCTTATTTCAAAAATCATTCCCACTTTAAGTATAGGTCTTTTACCTTCTGGAATTAGTATAACTGGAATCCCTTTCCAAACCCTATCACGTCCCCTAAACGATAATGACAGGGATCTCTTAGATTCGGTTGGGATGTCAGAAAACTCCATCATAATTGGAACTTTTGGATCATCTATTCTAGAACAAACCTCATGGTATACCAGAGATGAAGTCGGCCTTCCTTCAGAGGTATGGTTGGCTGCTTTGGTAGGTGGTCGCTTGGATCAGGAATTGGATAATGACTTTTGGGATATGGCTGAAAAAGCAAGCCAATATGAACTTGAATATGTTATCATCGGTACGTATAGCCAATCAAATCTAGCAAGAGTTGAATCCGCACACCCCGCTCTAAAGGGAAAGATACATAATATCGGTTTTGTCACGGATGTATTAAGTTATCTGGATTTGTGCGATTTATACCTCAATCCAATAAGATCTGGTGGCGGAACATCATGTGTAGAAGCTCTTTCTGTTGGTATCCCAGTAATCACAACTCCTTTTGGAGATGTATCAGTAAATGTTGGCAATCAGTTCCAAACCGAATCATACGATTCAATGGTCGGTCTTATAAAAAAGTATACCTCTGATTTCGAGTTTTACAAATCTCAAAGTATATTAGCTCAAAAACGTGCTTCCAAATTATTAAACTCAGAGGATAGTTTTATCAAAATAATTTCTGAGTTTAATAATCGAAGTAATCACTTAGAATGATTACTTTGTTCATAATCTGAAATAGCCTTTTCACGTTCTTCTAATACAGTAATTAAATTCGTCATGTTTTTATTATTCTTAGAAATATATTTTTCTGCTTTAGAAAAGGCCAACTCTGCCATTTTACTGTAATACTCATCATCTTCCATATATAATTTGATTTTATTAATCATATCATATATAGTTTTTACACCAAATTCTGTACCACAATTCTGATAAACATCACCGTAGTCTAAAGTGACAATGGGTTTCTTTGCTGCCATTGCGTATATAGCCGATGTTCCTCCTCCTATTCTTGGTGGATTAACAAATAAATCTATCACTTTGCAAACAGCAAATAACTCATAGGTATACTCAATATGAACATATCTTTGAGAAATACAATGATATCTTTCAAAAACAGCCTTACTATTCAATCGCCCTATTATAAGCAAACTAGCTTTTGAACATTCTTTTAGCAGCTTTTCTAAACCTTGCAGAAATTCTTCTGTAAGCTCCTTATCTAATCGGTTCCCGATAATAGCAATACAGAAGGATTCCTGTGAAATTCCTAAATCTCTTCGTAAGATACCTTCAGAATTTCTAATACTAAATGGTAGTTTAATTCGTATAATGTTAGCTTCACTATAGCCATACTTACAAAGCCACCTTTTTTCATCATTTTTCAAATCTTTATAATGTACTAAATATCTCGTGTAATTACGACACAGGTCATTATTCAAAGGAATTGAGCAGGTAGGTATCATCTCATTAATAACATTTGAGAAAACATCTTCCCCTACAGATATTATAATCTCTGGCTTCATTTCACATATCTCAGAAATAAGAGTCCCAATCATATTAACATTTGGCATTCCTAGTTCACATTGTAGAAAAGGTATACATACATTCTCATAGTTTTGTATCGATGTAGATAAAAATTCTTCCCTATAAAAAGGAGTAATGCATAAAAAATTAAATTCCCCTGTTTGACTCAATACATCTGCAAGGTTAATTAAAAGGACTTTTCTTTCAGATAATATCAAACCTTTGCAGACATTCATGACCACCTCTGATGGAGAGTGTCCCAATCCTAAAAATTGAGATGTAATTACCAATACTAGTTTTCTATTTCTTTTTTCGTATGTAATAGGCAATAACTCTTCTTTGAAATACTCAATATACCATGCTGAAATCTCTAGAATCCATTCTTCAAAACATTCTGGAAGAGTATATCCATCCATAAATGCTTTCCCCCGGATTTGAGAATACAAAAAGTACTGCTCATAAATATTTAGATCAAACCTATGTTCAAAGGAATATTCCGCAAAACGTCTAAAGCAATAATCATCTTTTACAAGAGACAATAAAACACTAAACAAATAATTCCCTTTCCTTACGTTATTAGTATTAAGTAACTCATTTAATTCATCTATCACATCATTAGTAATGTTTTCAATCTTATTGCAACTTTGAATCATTTGATATAACTCAGGAGCTAAAGGTATATCAACTTCTGAAGCTGTCACTGTCTTTGCATATTCGATAAATCTATTAATAATGTCATTCATATTTGACTCCTTTTAAATAAATCGAAAACATAAATGATTTAATGAAAGAGTTTATCTAAAAAATTCTTATAATGTTTGGTTTAATGTTTTATCCCCAAATTATATAACAGTTCACTAAACGTTGTTTTCATATCTTCCAATTCATCTGCTCTTGTCTTTGCTTTTTGACTAATACTCATATAGTATGTATGATCCTCATATAGTTTTATAGCTTGAACAAACATTTCATCATAATTATTTACTGTAAAATCATCTCCTACTGTTCCCCAAACATCTCCATATTTTAATGATATTACTGGTTTTCCATGATATAAAGCTTCAAAAGCAGAACGTCCTCCACCAGATCTCATGGGATTAATATAAATATCTATCAGTGTCAGAATATCTCCCGCATTAGGTATTTGCCCCGTAAAACATATGCTATCGTAGTTATCAACGATTCTCTTTATTCTCTCGTTGTCAACTACTTCACCTATTACCATAAATAATATCCTATCACTTGAATTCAATAGTCTGTTTATGATATATAAATAGTCATCATTCAATTCTTCATCAAGCCTGTTACCAACAACCGCGACAATAAAAGCGTTCTCAGAAACATTAAACATATCTCTATTGTAGTTTTTAGTGTTTTTCTTAGGATAGATATAATTGTATTTAGTACATAGTATTCTCTGATATGGTAAGATTGAATTAAGAACAACACTGTCTGATTCTCTTTTATTTCTGGGTAATAACAAATATTCTGATTTACTTATTGGAATATCTATTGCACACGGTATGCTAGCAGTCTTAGCAAATAATCGACATATATCAGAGACTATACTGTTCGCACCTACATTTAATACAAGTTTAGGTTTGTATTCTCTGATTCTATCGTATAATAGTATGATTTCATCCTCGTCTGGCATTTCATTTTTCACTTGGTAGAAAGGGAAATCTACACCTTTATAAGAATAACTATCAATATTATTATATTCTTGTATATAATTATAATGATTCCATGCCTTCTCACAATGTAGACCTGCATCATTTATGATAATGACAGACATTTCCAAATCATGCTTTAAAGTGTATGCATAATCCAATACTCGGCGAGTAGGTGCATGACCTTCTCTAAGAAACTGCGAGGTTACAATAACAATAGAATTCTCTTCTCCGAACTCAGATTTATTATCAACTAAAGATAATTTATTACTTTTTTTAACTAACTCCTCAAAATATGATTCTATCAAAGAATATGCATTTCGAACGCCAGTTTTGTAATCATCATAATCATTATATACAAATGATAAATAAACTAGATTCAAATACATTCCCCATCTTTCCTGCATGTTTAATACATCTGTCAACGAAGTAATATAAAGTAAAATATAGAATGCATTTTTCCGTGTTTCATCTGAACACCCTTTTGGATTTAACAATAAAACAGCTTTTAATGCATAAAGAATAGATTCCTTTTCTTCCTTCATCATTTCAGGCATTGCACTTATATTCTTATATAAAAACCCGATAAATCTTTCGTATTCCTCCATATAAACCCTTTCGCTAACTCCAAATTTATTAAATGTTATCCTTAAACAACATTATATATATATCCCTTAATTCATTATTAATATCCGAATTTGGAAGTAACATATCCTTTCTTTGATCTAAACGTGCCAGTAATAGTTCTCGCGCTTTTTGATATTGTCCTTCATTAATTAACTGCTTAAGTTTTATCTTTAGTTCCTTAGTTTCAGCCTTTTCGTCAGATATACCTACTGCAACTTCTTTCAGTATTAATCTATTCTTAAGTGCATAGACATAAAACATTTGCTCTGAAAGGAATCCATACACTCTCTTATGATAGTCGTCATAATTGCTGACATCTATTTCCTCACTGGCTTCAGCGAATATTGTAAAAAGCCATTCTGAATATGCTTTAAGTATTTTGAGACTGGTTACAACCAGATTCCCCCAATAGTATTTCGTTCCATTCATTGCCTGCTGAAATGCATCCGAATAATCAGGATACACCTTATTAAGCGCCCGTTCCACCGCTTCCAAATCATGTTTGTTGTGAGCACTTCCAAAGTGTTCATAATACGAACGGCCCTCTTCAGTACTCATAACTTTAGCAACAATCGCATCACATTCACTTAGCAACTGCAGATACTCTTCTTTTTTCATGATCTGCTTTTTAGCATCAATAAAATACCGCCTATAATGGCAGAGTCCAACGTAATCGATATCTTCTATATTCTTCCATATCCAATACAGACCTGTAAGTTCTCCATACAAATAATTTAGGTCAGAAATATTTTCACCGGTATCATCACCAATATATCCTAGATCAGTTTTTCCTTTTTTCCCTACATGTAATGGCATGTAGATAGGAATCTGAGGTGGGTGGAATTCGACGTGAGTTGCCACAAAAATTCGAATTGATCTATACCCATCAAGATCTTTTTCTGCTATTGTATTTAATGCTAGTGATCTTGCATCCCACGTATACTCCTTAGCCGCTTTCTCATAGCCTCTCTTTGAAATCAGCTTGATACTCTCAGCATCCTTTAAAACACTATTAATAATATCAGGTAATCTTTCCAGTTCATCAATTCTATAGAAGAGCAATTCATCTCTGTCCTTCAAGTTATCTTTCAGATAGGAGGTCTCATCTGTTAAGCAAACTGCTCCTGACAGCAAAATATTTGCTATACGTTCCGTCATACCGGCTTTATGCCAGCTCATTACATTGAGACCAATTTTTGCTTTCTGCAGTTCTTTCACAGTGTCCTTCGGAGATATCTGCGGATGAAGTATCAGGTTTGGATATTCCATATACGGTGATGTTTTCCAACTATTACCATATACATGAAGATCAAAACCGGAATTCAATATTGATTCTATTACACTGTTACGAAAATGACCTATTACTGCTCTACATGCCGGTTTCATTTCCAAAGATAATTCTAAGAATCTGTCTTTTATCTCATCATTAGAGATGGTTTCCTCTTCTGACCAATGATTTATTTCCCATAACGCCTCTTCATATGTTAAATTCGGATTTTCTAACAGAAACTCATAAAACTGCCTTTGTTCTACTGTAAGTGATTCACATCCATCAGGAAAAAAACTACCCAAAAAAGCAATATCGTAAGGTCTTTCGCCATCGTAATAATCGGTATATATTCCTCCCGGCGAAAAATGCAACGCATTTGAGCCCTTATAATACTTACGTATCAGATCAGCATAATTCGCATCCTGACATAAAACATATTCATTATCATTATAATCTCTCAATATATCATCAAAATGAAGAGGATAATCAAACCAGAATTGAAATCTAGGTCCATGAAGATTTTTAAAAAAATCAATTTCCAATGCATGCGATTGAAAACCCACAATTCCTTTCAGCACCATTTGACTCAGTTTATCGTAATCGCTATTCTCTCCGCCAATCTTTATAACTGCCTGTCCGTTAGAGATCAGTGATTCAGATAGGTCATCAGCAAACTGCTGTAAAACTCCACCGCATGTATCATCACCTCTAAGTATCACATACGGAGCCGTATACCCTGCCCAATTCTCATATTTCGAATTGTCAGTCATCAGATCATTCATATGGGTTTGAAAATCTAAAAAGTATCCCTTAAACTGCATAAAACTACATACACTTTTGAACACGCCATCCATCTGTCCTCTTGAATATAATTCATTCACATGAAGGCGTATAACATATGCATAAACAAAAGCATACTGATTATTCTGTTCTTTTTTCTCATATATGGATGACTCAAAAGAAACACTGCACTCTTCCGCTACAGAAACCAGACGACATGCATATTCGTATAGTCTTGTGCCTTCTTCCGTTAAACGTGGATGGACTGATCCCACCTTACCTGTCAAACCTTCGTCATATGCTATCCCTATAATCGCATCAGCATCTACAAGGAAAATCTCATTGTTACTAATAACACGGTTTTGAAATCTGTGCTCTTCTCGACTGTTTAAAAAAAGATGGACTTTGAAAGAAGCGTTTTCAATGCTGTTTTTACAAAGATCACGTTCATTCTCTTCCATCTCTTTTACAAATATATATTTCATGTCCAGCTCCATTCCTTTTGTCGCTTTTTCAAAAATCGGTTACTATATCAAAAAAACTCTTCTTCAGATCAATCGGCTCCTTAATTATTTCAAGGATCTTTTTCGCTATTAATTTTGCGGAATGTCCGCTTCCATATATTGAATCGACTGACATACAAATATCCTTCATCTTGGGATCAAGTGCTTTATTGATTGCCGTAACAATTGAGTTTTTATCAGACTCGCAGTTAATAATGCTTTCCGCCAGATGTCTACCCCTCTGCCTATTTCCAATGTTTACTGTAGGAATATGAAAAACAGGTGCTTCGATTATTCCACTTGAAGAATTTCCCAATACCAAAAGACTATACTTCATGAGAGAAAGATATCTTCTAACCCCAAGCGAAGCAAACACATGCATATTAGGGATATTATGTTCTGCTTTCTCCAGGATTGAGTTTATTTCCTTGCCTCCCTGATCAGAATTAGATTTGGTCACTATAAATTCAATATCTTTAAAACTCTCTATGGCAGAAAGGAAATGCTGCATCAGATCATTTATGTCAGCATCTTCCAATGTTATCGGATGGTATGTACATAACGCATATTTATCATTCTTAAGATGAATGCTGTCCATTGCTTCTTTTTTTGACAGTGTAGCAACATTAAGTATATTGTCGATGCTTGTTGAACCGTAGTTGAAGACTCTTTTGGGATCTTCACCCATTTGAATGACTCTTTTTCGGCTCATTTCATTTGTCGTAAAATGCAAATAACTCATTTTTGTTATGCAGTGTCTGATGCAATCATCAATCGCACCTTCGGTAATATCACCTCCGCTTATATGAAAAATCGGTGTGTGTGTATTCATTGCAGCTATAGCAACAGATAACATCTCATATCTGTCACCCAGAATAACCAGTGCACTATACTTAACTTCTTCAAAAAGCTCCGTAAACTTATTTAGAGTTACCGACTGATCATTTGATATATCAACGGCACTTCCACAATTCACCGGAATCATGATTTCATGATCAATACGAGTCCCTCGTTCTTTGATCTCATCTATCGTCATTCCATAATCTGAATATAAATGGGTACCTGTAACGATAAGTTCAACTCTAAAAGAATCACTTTCATAATGTCTTAACTCATCAATTATCGGTGCTAAAAGCCCGTACTCTGCTCTTGTTGCAGTTACTATCGCTACTCTTTTCATAAATATTTCCTGCAGTTCAGTTAAATCTCTTTTTCATTATTGTCTCAGCTATCAAAAAATCCAACTCAGTATCTATATCAATTGAATTATCCTGTTCCATAACATATCCATAGCAATTCTCTTCAAACATATGACCATACTTAAATAATTCTGATAGTGTTATGAGATATATCGCACCATTATATCTGTAATATGTCGGTAATTGCTGACGTGGTATGTATCTATATTCAGGACGAAGAAAACCATCCATGTTACAATCTTTTGGAAGCGTATTACACCAAAGAGGTGAATGTTCACATTCAGTAAGAGAGATTACAGCATTCGCATTCTTCTCATGAAGTAAATCAATAGCTGCTACAATATCTGAAGGTTGCCTTAGCGGAGAAGTAGGCTGAAGAAGCATTATTTCATCATACTTTTCTCCCATAGTCTCAAACTTACTTATGACTTCTCTGACAACAGACCATGAATCAGCTTTATCTGTTGAATTCTCTTCAGAGCGCAAAAATGAAGCATCTGCTCCATATTCCAAAGCAATATCAGCATATTTTTGAGAATCGGTTGATACAAAAACCTTATCAAAGCATTTGCTCTCCAAAGCACATTCTATAGTATGGACGATTAATGGCTTTCCAAGCAGTTCTTTAATATTCTTATCTTTTAGTCCTTTAGATCCGCTCCTTGCGGGAATAACAGCTATTCTTTTCATATCTCGATAAGATCATCCTCACTATAATCTTTTGTAGCTTTTGTCCCCAATAACTCATTCCACTTCATTGGGCTTATCCCATTTCCAGGACGTTTCACAGTTATATTATCTACAGTAAATACTTCTCCTGCTTTAATACTCTTTTTAGCTACTATGCTCTTTCTTGCTATAACTATGTTTTTCTTTTCAGATGGTGATGGAGTTTTATCACCCGTTCCCATTGCTCTTTCTATATTGCGAATAGCGCTTACCATCGAAGCAAATTCATCAGGTTCAAGACTAGCTTTGTGATCCGGTCCATCCATACTGCGATCAAGCGTAAAATGCTTCTCAATTATGGTTGCCCCCAATGCAACGGCAGCTATCGGAATCTCTATTCCACGAGTATGATCTGAATAACCCACTTCCAGTCTAAAAGCATCTCGCATCGTCTGCATAGCTTTCAGATTTACATCTTCAAAAGGCGTAGGATACTCCGTATTACAATGAAGAAGCCTGATATCATCTGCGCCATTATCTCGAAGAACTTTTATTGCCGTCTCGATTTCAATTAGGTCACACATTCCCGTAGACATTACTATTGGTCTTCCTGTCCTAGCTAATTCAACCAGATAAGGATAGTTTGTTACTTCACCTGATGGTATTTTCCAAAACGGCATATCGATAGAATTAAGGAATTCTATACTATCCATGTCAAAAGGCGTGGATAGGAAACATATTTCAATCCTGTCACAGTATTTTTTTAATTCTTCAAACTCTTCAAATGACAGCTCTAGTTTCTTTAGCATTTCAATTTGAGAACCGTCACCTGTCATCTTTTTTTGGTAATCAGCTTTTTGAGCATTCTCTGACACAAGATTCTGAGCCTTAAAGGTTTGAAATTTTATACAGTCTGCTCCCGACTCTTTAGCCGCATCAACCAATCTGTACGCCAGTTCAATGCTCCCATTATGATTAACCCCAGCTTCAGCTATTATATAAACATGATTCATATCCTGCTAATCTCCATGAACCTTACATATTAATGCTCTTTGGAAACTATTCCATATACTTTCATATTATCTCCAACATCAGCAAGTACAACACTGTTTGCTCCCACAATACTATTGCTTCCGATTATTTTCCCTTGAATCACAGTACTTCCTGCTCCGATAAAACTTTCTTTACCTATACGAACATTACCACATAAAACTGTTCCGACTGATATATGGGAAAAACTGTCAACAAAGCAATCATGCTCTATGATACACCCTGAATTCAATATACAATTCTCACGTATATTGACATCCGCATTGACTATGACACCTTTCCCAACAAACGTTCCTCCCCCTATCGTCGAGTATTCTGAAATAATAGCAGATGGATCAATTATTGTCGCAAGTTCGAAGCCAAGTGTTCCTATCGTTGTCATCAGTCTTTTTCTGATCTCTGTTTCAGTAATACTTCCAACAGTAATAAAAGCACTAGTGAATCCATCAGTGATCAGATCTGGCAATATACTATCATTTCCCACCACGGAGCATCCTAAAATACTTGAACCCACAGGTAAACTCGGGTCTGTTATCACTATTTCTTTGTATTTCATTGAGCGTATCGCAGAATCAAGTACAGATTTGCAATGCCCACCTCCGCCAATCAGAACTAGCTTTTCCATAATTCTCCTCTACATTTTTTGATCCAATGATTTTCCAGTTTCTTTATGCACGAAATCAGGCAGATAATCTGTCAAAAGTTTTACTATTTCCTCTTTATTCTCATCCGTTCTGCTAACAACACTTTCCAATTGATCAAGAAGGTTATTAAGTTTTTCCTTATCTGGGATGGATTTGTTTATTATTACCCCCAATGATTCAAATCGATTCATATCAGTAATTTCATTATCGGTAACAAACTCCTCATATCCTTTTTCACCTGTTGTATCAGAAACCGAAAAATGCACCGGATAATTCCGACTTCCGCATTTTAGTTCTTCAGCCTTTTCCAGAGCCTCTAAATCAGATTCACAATAGCAAATCTCATATCCATATGTCTCTAGCAATTTAATCGCAATCTCATCGAATCTCATCATCTGTGCCTGATCTAACTTGGGAAAGAATATTTCTCTGTTAGACCCAAGCATACAAGATAACATGCATATCTGTCCGCTTTCTTCAGGCGAAACAAAATATCTCTTTACATCTGATGGTGCCGAAAGTGGCTGGAGTTTCTGTAAACGAGCCAAAAAACCCGCCGGGAGAGAACCGTTTGAAAACGCCACATTCGCAAATCTTGCTGTTTTAACAGGAAAGGCATCAGAATAACTAAATATCACATCTTCCATGATGCGTTTTGAAGCTCCCATTATATTGACAGGATTAGCAGCCTTATCTGTGGATACGCAAAAAAACACCTCTGGAGGCCAATCAGACAGTAACTCCATGAGCAAACGTGCGTTTAATACATTGTTCTGTAATAAAGCCTCTACAGAAAATATATCCTTCTCGGAACGAACATGTTTATGAGCAGAAAAATTAGCTACAATATCAAATCCGCTATGCTTTATAAACATTTTCTTAAACACAGAAGATGAGAAATCCATCGGGTAAGTAATATATTTTTCCGGAATGAACATTCCCTTTGTTGATCTCAGATCACGAGTCAACTCAGCCAATGCATTCTCATTGATATCAACAACTACTAACTCCGCAGGATGATAATTCAGAATTGCTTTTATGAACGATGAGCCTATACTGCCCGCACCACCAATAACAAGAACAGATTTTTCATTGATTCTTTTCCTCAATTGATCATCGTATTTCTCAATATCATCCGCAAACATACTTTTAGAACGTTTTATCACATATTGCGAAATAAAGCTATCTATCTGAAATTCAGATGGTTTTGTATTCATATAAGTCTATTTTTCTCCCTTCATCCATAATTGCTTTATATATAATGAAATCGCTGCTTCATATTCTCAAGTTCTTCAGGTTGCCCCATATCATACCAATGGTTTTCTTCTATAATAACCTGTCCTACTCTTTCTCCCGCAGAAATACATCTGAGTATAAGATCAGGCATGTCAATCTTTTCGTTTTCATTAAGGTAATTGAATATTCTGCTATTACACAGATACATACCAGTATTCACGTTATATATCAGTTGAGGTTTCTCAACAAGCGTTGTGACTACGCCATTATCATCGGATTCTATTGTTCCATAAGGTACAGAAATCTTCTTCCTTGCCGAAACCATAGTTACAATATTTCCCGAATCCTTATGCTCTTTCCATATACGGTAATAGTCATATTCTATTAAAATATCACAGTTAACCAAGAAAAAATTCTCGTTACATTTCTCTCTTAATAAGCCTATCCCTCCTGCTGTTCCCATAAAAAAAGGCTCTTCCACAAAATCAAGTCCTTCATATTCATCAATATCTTTAAAATACGCCTTAATAAGGCTCTTTTTATAATTGAGGACCATATAAAAACTCTTTAATCCATATGAAACAAAACGATCCAATATATGCTCCGCAATAGTTTTAGGCCCAATAGGTATAAGCGGTTTGGGTATTATCTCCGTATATGGTTTCAATCTGGTTCCCAAACCACCCGCCATCATTACCACTGGTATATTCTCGTTTATTTCTCTATGAACACTTGTATCATTCAGACGATCTATATGAAGTAATCGTTTTTCTCCATCAACGATAGGAAGTGCTGTTAAAAGATGTTGAATCATATATTCCTGACTGATCTCTGCACTGTCTTCATACAGGAACTTCGGATCATAATTCACCACCAATGTTACGTTATCATGTATGCTTCCGCCTTTAAGTAAAAAACGACGTACATCACCGTCTGTTAATGCCCCCTTCAAGATCCCATCTTCAACCAAAAATGCTGTTTTGCAAGCACCTTTGTCTATACATACCATAGCTTCTTCAATTGTCATATCCGGAGTAATGATTAACTGTTCAAACTTCATCTTCCAATCCACCTCGTAAAAAGATTACATTTATTAACTATTAATAGATATCTCTTTTGTTCCATTTATCCTTGCACCAATTGTTGACAGATTATAAAACTCTGTCTCTTTACCAATCTGATCTATTCTGCTTTCCATGGCAGTTCTATATCTATTCATAACCGGATCTGTCAGCACCTTACCTCCGCCCACACTGCAAACTTCGATTAATTCCTCCGAATCCTGTATCATTCCATATGCAGTGCCAGCCGCATGGCTTCTTCTATCCGGATATCCCATATCAACACCTAAAAGATATATTCGCTTTGCTCCCATTCTATATGCAAACTCCATTGCAAGAAAGGTAACGGTTCCTCCGGAAGGCCATTTCTCCTTGCCGTTTTCTTTGATATATCTCTCTGCCTCTCTGCATGTATATGTAGAATAAACTCTGTATTTTGGTCCTCCATAATCTCTGCACCAACGCCAGTAAACACACAAATCCGCTATCAAAGGAACTTTCACATTCTCAAGACCTATTAAATGCTTTTCCATTCTCGACGAACCATCAAGTGCAACCACATAATCAGGTTCGATTCCGCATTCAATCAATTTACGCAATATAGTATTTACTGCAATGATAGTTTTCTTTCCTTTACTCTGTCGCAAATAGTCAATACCTTGATCAACAGATGGCCCTGCAGCTACAATTATGGCATCAGAAAGCACTCTATTCTTTAGAACAAAAACATCAGGCATTTCCACTTCAAGATTCCTGTAATAATTCATCACAGCTATATCCTTCATGTAATTTGATGTATTTAAACCTATACATAAATTTTCTATTTCTTTTCTGTCATTTTTATCAAGTTGATATATCTCTGGAATGTGAACAACCGTCCTTACCCTCTCTTTAATACTATGTGCTAAAAAATCCGAATAATCATCTGTTAATATCACATTTATTATTGAATCAGGTATCCAATCCAACACCCCATATAATCTCGCATAGTTTATTAGGTTTGCATCTCTTTCATATATAGTAATCTTGACAGATCCATTAGATATTCTATATAACTGATATGCATAGTAGCCCATTCCGCTTCCAAATATAATATACTCTTTATATACAGGATCAAAAATGTTTTTAATATATATGTAAGCTTCATCCATCGGATTGTAAGAACTATGAATATATTTACCTGTAGAAGCAATCTGTGCAGTGATATATCCAACATCACTGGATTTTAGCCGATATCCATGTTTTGTATCAACATCGATGTCAACCGTTTCCTTTATCCAACTCAAAAGATACGGCAATATATTCCTTTCTACATGATCACTTAATAATCTCAGATCTCCATGCAAATCCTCCATTTTAATAACATCTTGAGCAAAATTGGTTGCGAAACTACAGCCTGTATCCATAAAAAGTCGGCTACAATCACATAACTCTTTATAATTATTATTAAAATAATCACTTGCAAGGCTCATCCTCAGAGATCGTGCCTCTCTTATTCCCATTCCTAATTCAGAATATAGTTTTGAATATCTATAAATGTCAGCAATAAAATCTTCCATATACTATTCCTTAATGTCCTCATACCATAGAGTACCCTTGATTTTCGCTCCTTCTTTAGACATATTTATATACTCGATTCCAACAGTTTCATTTATTATAAATTCAATCCACATTCTATATGTATCTAAAGAAACATCTGTATAGACTATTCCTCCATGGACAGCAGTTACAGCTATCATATTCGATATATCCATTTTTTTTCTAGACTCAGTTCCCTCAGCATGTGAAACCGCTCCTGGATATGCGAGATCAAGACCAACCATATAAATCCTGTCTACAAAACATCTGATAGCAAATTCCATTGCCAACACACTAACAGATCCACCAGAAAACCATATATCAAAATCATTTTCTTTAGCATAACGTTCTATTCCGCTTCCAGGGCACATATGACACATGGTATACATTGGACCTTTATAATACCGTGCTATCCGCCAATTAGCCTGCATAGCAAGAAGCAATATAACAGATTGATCCTCTATACCATAAACCTGTTTGAATACCATTTCTGAAGGATCAAACATCACTACATAGTCAGGTTTTATCCCCTCCCTAAGTAATCTTTTCCATACTGTTCCAACTGCTATCAGTGTTTTTCTACCTTTCCACGCCCTAACTGTATCAATATACTCATCAACTGATGGTCCACCACCTATAACAACCGCTTCTTTCTTTACCTTGGAACGATCCAATTCGTGGATATCCGGTAATCCCTGTCGTCGATTACTGTTAAAATTCAGTCTTACCTCATGTCCCCACATATACTGAAAATTCGTTTGAACAAATCCTGTTGCCAACGGATGGCTCTGCTTATGATCTGTAATACAACTTAATGATGAAGATAGAAACAATACCCCACATTCTTTACGTTCATCATCAATAAACTGTTGTGTATTATTTACTATATGGATTTCTACTAATTCCCGAGGAATCCAAGATAATACCCCATATTTATATGCATATTTTACCATATTGGGATCAAGATCATAGACCTTTATCGGTACAGAACCATTTGAAATAACATATAACTGATAAATATGATAGCCGAGGCCACACCCCCACACCATGTACTCTTTCTTTTCAGGATCAAATTGTTTTTTAATCAGGTAACGAGCTTCATCCATTGGGTCATTATTACTGTGAAGATATCTGTTCGCTTTGATATCCTTAATTGTCATAAAGCCGCTGGAAGTAGATTCTATCCTGTATTTTTCATCAATCGCTATATCGATAATACCTCTTGATTGTATCCAACGTTCCATTATAGGAACTACTACGTTTTCAAGTATATCTCCTAACAGTATTATATCTTTTATATCAGCAATAGTCTCCAGATTCCGCTTCAGGTCTTCTGCTTCTAAATAGTTTTCATTGATACACTCAGTCAGCAGTGACTGAATATCACCAGATAACCTGTCAAGCTGGTATATGGCCTCATCACTCTCCAAGAGCCTTATCATATTAACCGTTTGTCTTAATTGAGATATTAGATTTGCATACTCGATGTTTTCTTTTATTTTACCATCTTGTAATAAAGAATTGTCTGAAAATGTCATGAATAAAAGTCTCCGTCGTTGTGTAATAAAGCATACTTTGTCATCAGTTGATTCTTTTCAGGTGAATCAGACATGCAATGCAGGTATGGTAATAGGAATAACAAGCCATCAGTTGTTTTCCCCTCATCCAAAAAATCTTTTGCCATACACTGTGATTTTATTTGTATCACATCATTAGGTATCGCAGAAAGTACACCATATTTTTCTGCATACTCAAGCATTTGGGAACTGGGTTCATATAGTATGATAGGTATCGTTCCCTGTGAATAACTATAAAGCTGATAAACTTGATAACCTAGTCCGCACCCCCATACAAGATAGCGATCCTTATCATACTGATACTGTTTTTCTATCTGCCTCCTGGCTTCATCCATTGGATCGTTATTACTGTGAAGGTATTTGCCAGAAACAGTATCATTAATTGTCAGAAAACCACTTGATGTTGATTCTATTATATACCTTTCATCCATCCGTTCATATACAGATACCCAAGTCCGAATCCATCGTTCTATGATAGGGATAACAATATTCTCAAGCATGTCCCCAAGAAATATTATATCTTGCATATCATTTATGGAAAACAGATTATCTTCTAAAGCCCCTGCCTCCTCATAACCATCATTCAAACACTCCATAATCAATTTTTCCAAATCAGGCAACATATTTTCCAAGAGTATAAGAGCGTGATTTCTGTCAGCCTCTCTGATCCGTTGAACAACACATCTGAGTTTGCTCACTATATTGGCGTAATAGTATACTTCATCAATTATTTGATCTGCCATAATTACAATCCATCCTATGCAAAAACATTACAGAAAAAAGGGATCGGCCGAAACCAATCCCTTTTTGGTAGTTAGTTAATGAATTCTCGAAATTAGCCGAGCAGTGAAAGAACACCCTGATTTGACTGGTTAGCCTGTGCCAACATTGACTGTCCTGCCTGAGCAAGGATGTTGTTGTTAGAGTACTTAACCATCTCAGTAGCCATATCTGTATCACGGATAGCAGATTCAGCAGCTGTTGTGTTCTCAACAACATTGTTAAGGTTGTTGATTGTATGCTCAAGTCTGTTCTGAACAGAACCAAGATCAGCTCTCTGGTTGTTAACGCTCTTAATAGCATCCTTAACCTTATCATTCAGGTTAGCTGCTGCTGAAGCTGTGTTACAGTTTCCTGATAATCCGATTGCAGAGCAAGACATCCTAGCAATTGTAAGCTGGATATGCTGTCCACTCTCTGCTCCAACCTGAAGGTCAACACCTGCAGAGCAACTACCACTAAGCAATTCTTTCTCATTGAAAGTTGTTGTAGAAGCTACACGGTTGATCTCACTCATGAGCTGCTGTACTTCCTTATCAACATAGTTACGATCCTGAGATGTAAGTGTTCCGTTCTCAGCCTTAACTGCCAGTTCATTCATTCTCTGCAGCATATCGTGTACTTCATTGAGTGCACCTTCTGCTGTCTGAACCATTGAAACACCATCCTGTGCGTTAGCAGAAGCCTGTGTAAGACCTCTAACCTGACGTCTCATCTTCTCGGAAATAGCAAGACCTGCTGCATCATCAGCTGCACGGTTTACTTTGTAACCTGAAGATAACTTCTCAGTACTCTTAGCCTGAGATGCGCTTGTTAAACCAAGCATTCTGTTTGAATTCATTGCTGTTAAATTGTGCTGTACTACCATAATTTTTCCTCCTTGAATTTAAAAGACCTCTTCCTTGAGGCCAGTTTGTTGTTTCTACCGTTTCACACGGTTCGCACAAGCCGTCCTCGCGGTAGTGTTACCGTAACCTTCCACCATTGTGCGTATGGCTTCCGGTCGCTTACAATTATTATATCGGTCTTTTTTGAATATACTTTAGAGTGAATTTTAATTTTTTGTAAATTTTTTTATTTATATCACTCTTATCAACCTACATTTATTATATCGAGCAAAATATCAAAAAACTTTATACCAATTATAAAAATAGGGATCCCAATTTCGGAATCCCTGTATCTTTATTAATTCTTACTGTCCCACATGCCCGATGACTGGATATTCATCCCAGACATGTTCCTGTAATAATCGAACGCTGCTTTTGAACTTACCCGATTTTGTTTTATTCCCTGTCTTTCTCTGGCAAAGTACTCATCGATCATCTTCTTGTTTCTTGCTTCTTGTGCCTGTATTGATGCGCTCAATTCTGTTATGTGGCTTATCTTATCCTGTAAACTCTTAATCTGAGTTGCATATTGGGAACGATTCTCTTTTAACTGATCGGATACTCTCTTGTACAGTTCCTCAAATCCCTCATCCAGAGACTCGAGCTTATCAAGCAGAACATCTTTTTCATCAAAGATCCTGTCGAACTCCTCCATGTCTGGATTATCTGCTTCGAAAATCTCTTTTTGAGTGTTCGTATATTTTAAAAGTTTTTCAAGTACCTCCAGTTTTACGTCCAAGGAGTCTGATAATACATTGAGACTATTATTCATCTTCCTCCTTGCCCTTTCCGCTGTTGATCCTCATGACTTCCTTCCACGTATCTCTTACAGAATGAAGATGCTCGTTAACTTCTTTAACTATCTCAATATCTTTTTGAATATTTGCTTCAACCAATCTGGTAGCCAGATATGAGTATATATTCTCAAAATCCTGAGCTACAGCATACTTCATATCCAAAGTCTGACGAAGATAATCAATTATTCTCTGAGCTTTAACAATATTCGAATGCGCCTTCTGCACATCTCCATTTTCAATCCCCATCTCCGCAAGGTTGCAAAACTTTATAGCTCCCTCATAGAGCATTAGTGTCAATTCAGCAGGTGATGCTGTCATTACCTTGTTGTTATTATACTGCTCATACGCATTCGGCATAGCCATAAGTCAATTGTCCTCCAAATATTAATTTCCGCCAAACAATCCGCCCAAAGCGTTTGTCTTGCTCTGCAACTTTGCCATTGCACTTTCCATCTTTGCAAACTTCTTATACCATTTATCTTCGTAATCGTTGAGTTTCTTTTCCATATCAGCGATCTTAGACGTATATGAGTCATAATCGGTCTTCATTCTCTTGTCATCATAGAAGTTACCAAATGAACGATAACCATCTACAGACTTTGACAGATCACTCATCTTGTCATACAGATTCTGTGATAATCCGGTAAAGAACTTTATAACCGTATCAGGATCGGATGCTATCATGCTCTTAAGCTTATCTGCATTTCCTGATGTATTCCCGTCATCAGGATCACCGTCTATATGATATATATTCTTCTCATTATCAGGTGCTTCAAAGTAACCAAGAGTATTGATACCGAAATCCGACAGATACATCTTTTTGCCGCCTATGGTAACACCATCTGACATAGCACCACGTATTCCAGTACTTATGGAACTCAGATTGCTGTCATTACGAAGTATAGAATCCTTAATCTTGGTCTCCCATTCCTTAATTTCCGTCTCTGTCATTGCCTCTTTTTCTTCGGCGGTAAGAGGCTCATATCCCTTTGCAGATTCGGCATTGTACAACTTATCCATCTCTTTGATGACATTGTTGTATTCTTTCAGGAAATTCTTAACCATATCATAGATACCATCGGTATCTGTCTGTGTGCTGAGAGTTACAGAGCCGTCTTTAGTAACAGCATTCGCCGTTATAGTCAATCCATTTATTTCAAATGTATTGGAACTGCTCGTAAATTCTGCACCGTTAAGCTTGATAACTGCATCCTTACCATCAACTTTGTTTGATGTATTTCCCTTAAGAGTTATACCATATTCTGTTTCGGCAGCCGATTTTTCTTGAGCAGACATAAGACCCAATGCAGAAAGTGCCTTAGTGCCGTTACTGTCATTGGAAGTTATAGAAAAATCATTTGCTTCACCGGAATTCTTGGCACTTATAAAGAATCTCTGATTCTTCTCATCAAAACTGGCATTCAAACCCGAACTCTTTAATTTGTTGAGGAAATCAGATACTGTAGTATCTTTGGTGAATTCAAAATCGGTTTCCGTACCACCGACATTGATTTTGAAGCTTCCACCTTCTGTAAGTCCCAGGTCTTCAAAACTTGTAAGCGCATTAAAACTGCCCTTTACTCCACTGACATTGGTAACTTCTCCACCTGTCAGATATGCAGTCTTTGCCATCTCCTTAACTTCAAGTTCCTGTACACCATTAACCGCACCTTCACCGGTAATAACGCTTGCTACGCTACTGTCAGAAATCTTTGTGGTTTTCTTTGCGTACGCATTTTCAAAGCGCATAGTGCTGATATACTTTGACTGCAGATTCTTAAGCTTTGTGTTTAAATCTTTCCAAACATCCTGCTTGACATTCTGTTTCATCTGCTGCTTTTTAACTTTTGTAACTTTGGTCTTCCTGGCCTCCATCAGTTGGGAAATCAGGCTCTCTGTATCCATTCCGGAGATCATTCCGGATAATCTTGTTCCTGCCATAGGTATCCTCCTTATCTCTTCTCATCAACAAGGATTCCTGCCATCTCCCACATCTTTGCTATCATATCCAGAGTCTTCTCCGGAGGGAGTTCCTTTATTACTTTCTTGGTATCCTTATCTACTATCTTGATAGTTACTCTGTTGGTACCCTCATGAATTCCAAATACAGCTTCACTGTTAAACATGTTCTTGTTTAACTTGTCAACAGCATTCTTGATAGCTTCATTTTCAGCCTTGGTATTTTCTCTCTCCTGCTGTTCCTTGTTCTCATCGCGGGTATCACTTTCGGATGCCTTAGCTACCTCCGCTGTCATAGCATCGATCTTCGGGGTAGCAGAATCAGCCGAGTTTACATCCGTGTTCTCAGCTTCTCTCTGTGTTGTTATAGGTTGAACCCTAACGGTTGACTGCATCTGCATCGCGGTCATGGTTCCGATCGGTTCTACTGCCATAATAAGTCACCTCCTTGTGCTTAATAACATACTATAGTTAAAGTGCACTATAGCCGGGAATGTTTTCTTCCCCGGCATAATCTGCTATTTCATGGTTTCAAGTAATATATCGGACAAAAATTAATATAATTAACCCCTGTCCGATAACTTTTTTCTTTGATATACAGTTATATCATATTGTTCTTTATTTCTTGAAGAATTCATTCAGAGCATTCAAACTGTCTGAATTCATGGCTTCTTCATTCTCCTTCTGAATCTGGAGATATACTTCTTTTCTGTATACGGGAACTTCCTTCGGTGCAGAGATCCCAATCTTTACCTGATCACCTTTTAACTCCAGAACAGTGATCTCAATGTTATTGTTTATGACAATGGCTTCGCCTTTTTTTCTCGATAATGCTAACATATTACGCCTCCTCCCTCATCTTCTCAAGTATGTCATATATAGGGAAGCGTACCGGATATTTATCCGGATCTACTATCACCTGTGCTGCCATGCGTGTATCTGCATTGATGATAAACGGGGCCTGAAGATTAACCGTCATCTGTTTGATATCCTTAGGTACGGTAATAGTAACCAATACAAGCGTATTCTCTTCCTTCAGGGCACCTATACCCTTAAGCAGTTCATCTTCTACGGTCGGATTGTAATCAGATACTACTGCAAGCGGATCAATGACCGGCATTGCGAAATTGGTCTCCTGTAGTGACTGCATCCAGCGTATTCCGCCTGAAGGTCCGTTCTCTTCATCATGAACAAGTGCAAAATCTGTCAGATCGGGAAATCCTACGATACCCCCGGGAAAGCGTATGATCTTATCTTCTGCAATGTCTACTGTGCCAAATATTCTTGTTTCTACTCTCATTTTCCCCAATCCTTTCTCGATTATGTAGTTTTATCAGCCAACTATCATTATTTTACTATATTTACAGATAATTTACCAGTGATGTCTGCAGGATCTTGCCTGTTGCCATAAGTGCTGCCTCATATGCCATATTTGCACCCTGCAACTCTATAGCTGTATCACTCAGATCCACGTTTTCATTTTCAGACTGAAGTTCTTCAAATGAAGTCTTCTGGCTCATAAGTCTGTTCTCAATAAGTTCAAGCTTCTTCATTCTGGTTCCGCAACGTGTTGTAGCATAGTTTACATTATCAAGATGCTTCTGCATGTTGGTTATATTACCTTCAAACAGTTTCTGTCTCTTTTCATTCAGATATGTGAGTGCTTTCTGTGCAGCCTCTAACTGGTCTCTCAAAGTCGCGGTCTTTGCTGCATCATTGCTGTTCTTCTCTGACATATTCTTGATATCAGTGATCTTATTCTCTATAACATTGATCTCTTCAAGAACATTAATAAGATCATCCACATCTCTTCCGATATCATGTGTAAACACTTCATCGGCTGTGGTATTGACCCTTATCGACTGATTCATGCCGACATCATATTCTATAGCTTGTTTTTCTCTGTTGACATCAGTAAGATATGTCACATTATAATCAATGTGATTAGCCGGATCAGCATCTGATTTATCTGTGCATGCAAAATAATGCTCAGGCTTAAGATCTCCAGTTATCCAATTGCTCTTCTCATATGTGATCCTGAATTCACCTTCGTTGGTATTAGTAGTTGTTTCCTCATCCTGAAGACTCATGATCTTTTCATACAGATTTTTTCCAATAAGTAACTCACCCGTTTCTTTAATAAGTACACACTTATCTTCATTGCCAGACTTTGTTATCTCTATATAAGGATCCGGAGTATCAGTCTTCGATGCTATCGTTGCTGTTGCGCTTATGCTTCCGTCTACCGATGTTATCGTAGGCGGGATGGTTGTTGTTGCATCATCAAGATTTTTATATGCAAGTCTGATGCGATATACATCATATTCCTGGACAGCCGCCTCCTGAATTGAAGAAGCGGGAGCTGAATCAAAGTTTGCATCGGTGATGTTCTCTATACCGGCAGTATCAACTCTTTTTATGATATCAACAGCATCGCTTTCAAGCTGTTCTGTGATAGAATATGTCTTCGTTTCGCCTTTGGTAAACTTTAATGTAGAGTCGGTACGGTATCCTGTGAATACTGAACGACCTGCATAATCGGCATTACCGGTAGAATATACTTCTTCCTTAAGAGACTTAAGCGCATCGAGTATTGTCTGTCTGTCAGCCGAAGTAAGTTTTTCAGAAGATCCCTTCTGGCACTGATCCTTCATGTCTGTTATAACTTCAGTCACGCTTGAAAGTGCATCTTCTGTTATCTGCATCCAGCTTTGAGCATCAGGAATGTTTTTCTCATAATACTGCGTAACCTGGCTTACATTGGTACGAAGTCTTAACGCTCTTATAGCAACAATAGGATCCTCTGAGGGTCTGTTGATCTTCTTTTGTGTTCCCATCTGATTGGAAAGCCTGTCCTGAAGAACCTTATTGTTGTTGATATTCATTCTTGTATTGTTCTGTATGACTTTTGTGGTTATTCTCATAGTCCTACCTCACTGTAGAAAAACTTATACTCCTGTCTGAAGGATCAGCCTGTCATATACTTCTGTTAGAGTCTGGATCATCTTGGATGCAAGAGTGTATGCATTCTGATATTTAACAAGGTTTACAGCCTCATCATCAGTATCAACTCCCGATATCGCGATCCTCTGATTGTTTATTGATTTTCCTATGTTATCGTAATTATCATAGAAGGTCTGAGCTCTGTTACCGTTTAAGGCCACATCCGAAAGCATGCATGTAAGGAACTCACAAGTTGCGGCACCTCTGTAACTTGCAATGTCACTGTCATTTGTCATATTGATAAAGTCAGCTACCAGACTGTAATCATCGCTTCCTTCTGCCGAATCCTTCTTTGTCGCAAGAAGATTTGAATTGTTTATAAGGCTCTGGTGAACCGTGAAATTCTTAGCCGTAACACGATAGTAACTGTCATCCGTATCCTTTATCGTAGCGGTGATATTGTTTCCGAGTTCATCATTGTATTCCTTCGTAACGTTTATCTGTGAATTTGTGGTAGGCTCATCACCGGTAAACATCAGCATGCCTGCCTTGCCGTCTGATGTATATCCGCTCCTTAAGATCGAATTAACCGCATTGGAGAATATCCTTACCCACTCATTCATCTGCTGCTGATAGTAAGGGATTCCCTGATACTTTACCACATTACCTATCTCAGCTTCTTTACCCTGCTTGTTTCCGGTTACCACTTCACCTGTTCTTTTTGTATTTACAACGAATTCATAAGTGCACTTGTTTGTTGTAGCATCATATGAATATGTCCATGAATCATAATAGAATTCCTGATTTCCGAGTGCTATGATACCGCCGTTATCAGACATGTTAGATTTATCAAGATCCATCAGGTAATCAAGATCGGTGCTAACTGTAACTGTCTGCTTGCCTGTAGTCATATCCGCAGCACCTACAGTCTCTATCGTACCTCTGAAGTTCTCACCGTTGTTACCGTCTCTCATCTGGACAAGACCCATAAGGTCTCCGCCAAGAAGAGGATTGTACAGATTGAACTTATCGCCGACGTCTTCTGTTGTCTTATTGGAAATCCAGTAGACATCATAAAGTCCGTCTATATCTGTCTGATTTACCTTTTCGTAATCTTCTCTCGCTATACATTTAAGGTTCTTGCTCTCATCCGTATCAACAAGCATATGTCCGCCGGCGATCTTTATGATGTACTGATTGCCGCCCGTTTCTCTGGTGGGATCATTACTGTCAACTATCGGATATTCACCAACTTCAACACTGACTATCTTTGAAAGATCATCAACTAAAAGAGCACGTCTGTCTCTGAGTTCATTTGCTCTGCTACCTGAAAGTTCTATAACATTTATCTGTTTGTTTAAAGCTGCGATCTCATCAGCAAGCGAGTTGATGGCATCAACCTTAACCTTTATCTCGGCATTGACATCCTTCTGTACAAGTTCCATGTTTACAGCCATGTTGTTGAAGTACTGTGTGAGGTTGTCTGCAAGACCAACAAACTGAGCTTTTGTGGAATCACTTGCAGGATTCTTCTTAACTTCCTGAAGGGCATCCATCATCTTGTTGAATACGGTAGTGAAGCCTTCGGTCGTGTCATCATCCTTGAAGTAGTCCTCGATCTGAGTCATGTAATACTGCTTCATGTTGAACTCGCCGACCCTTGAGTTGTTAGCCCAGTATTTGTTGTCGTAAAAATCGTCATGTATCCTTTCGATCGTGAGAACATCAACTCCGGCACCCGCACAACCATACGTCGTAAATGTCCTTATAGCTGCAGCTGCGACCTGATTTACTTCCTGGCGGCTGTAACCTTCCGTCTCCGCATTCGATATATTGTTTGCTGTTGTATTAAGGCCTGCATTTGCACCTAGCAAACCTGTATATGCTATGTTAAGTCCAAAAAATTGTGAAGGCATGTATGCTCTCCTTTCTCAGGATATTAAGATCCCAAAGTATTAACGATGTGCTCCAGCATCTCATCAACAACGTTGATATATCTTGATGCCGCATTGTATGCGTTCTGGAACTTTATCATATGAGAGAGTTCCTCGTCGGTCGATACACCGATGATCTGCTCTCTTGCATTGCTTGTAGCGTTTACTGTCTGTTCCTGGTTCTTCATGATAGATTCATAAAGATATCCCGAATTTGCCACCTGGCTTACAAGATCCGAATAGTAATCAACAAAGCTGCTCTTCTTCTTTATGTTGATATTAAGGACGTTGTCCTCTTCCATGAATTCGGCTTTAAGCTGCTCCATTGTGGTAAAGTCTACACTTCCGTCGGGAAGAACAAATCCCATCTTGGTAGGCTGCTGTAAAAGCTGCATATTTATCATAAGGTTATCCGTGCTGTAGAGCGTTTCAGGTACATCCGGATCTTCCGGCATATATGTGCTTCCCGTATATCCGTCGGAAGCTATCTTCTGGAATACCTGCAAAGGATTTCCGTTCGCATCTCTTAAATATGTTGAATTCGGATTGATCGCTGTAGCTCTTGCTGCTCCGTCACTTAAAACCTGATTTATTGTGGTTGCCACGTTGTGGATCAGCTGATCGAACTCAGCCATGATATTCATACATAGCGACTGCGATACCGAATTGGTATATCTGCTCTCATCAAGGTCAACAAATGTGCCCTTGTGATCTCCTCTTGCAAGGAGTGTTGATTTTAATTTTCCGATATCGGTATCTATGTCCGACGATATAAGTCTGTCAAGGTCAAAGACTGATGCCTTCTTTGCTTCTTCAACCGTATAATATCTGTTCCCGAATGTATCAAGTTCATATTTTGCGTTCTTTTCCCAGAACACATAGGAAAATCCCGTATCGGGATCGGTCTTTGTCATTACCTTGTACGCGTAATCTCCTCTTACAAGGTCTTCGCCTTCCATCTGTATCCATATTGTTGAGTCAAGGTCTTCCGAATAAGATATGGAAGCGATCTTTCCAAGTTCATCTATCAGATGGTTTCTCTCATCTCGAAGATCATTGGCTTCTTCAAATCCGCCGCATTCTATATATCTTATCTCATCATTAAGAGACTTTATCCTGTCCGCATAATCATTGACTGTATCAACAAGCTGATTTACCTGTCCGTTAAGACTCTTCTGATAATCAACAAGTCCGTCATATACCGACTGGCCTCTAGAAAGGAATTCCGAACACTTTTCTATGAACAGTCCCTGTGTTACCGCACTGCTGGGATCTTTTGCGAGTTCTTGAACCGAAACCCAAAGATCGTCTATGGCTTCATGGAATGACTCTCCGTTCATCTCATCAAGTAAGCTCTGAATCTCATCGAGTACATCCACGCTCACTTCATAAAATCCCTGTCTGCCTGCTTCTGTTCTGTATGTATTGTCAAGAAAGACATCTCTTACCTGACGTGTTTTTGCATACACGACGCCAAGTCCGACCTGTTGGTCGGACACAGCATTCATATTTTTCGATATTGTATTGTATACATTGGTGGCTTGCATGACCTGCTGGCGTACATAGCCGGCATTTTCTGCATTAGAAACGTTATGTGCTGTTGTATTGAGAGCGTTCTGACTTGTCTGAAGTCCCGAAACACCTACATATAAGCTACCCATTATAGACATAGGCTTTACCTCACATACAGGGAATTAACTCTTACTATCAAAACGGCCGCTGCTCACTCCCATCACATCTCCTGACGCATATGCGTTCTTCGTGTAATTGGCTGTTTCGGGAGCTGCCTTCATGGCCTGGATTACATTCATATCAAATTGTATGAGCTCAAGTGAACTTTCTATAAGCTGCTTGTTCTGCTCATTTGACCTTCTCATCTGTTTTATCGTCTGTGAGAGTTTGTCATGCAAAACTGCGAGCTTTTTCTGTTCCTGCGGTCTTGAGTTCAGCAGGGTGATCAGATCACCCAGTTTTAATGTGTTAACATCCCTGTTTACTACATTGGCTATATCCTTCATGCATTCCTCGCGCTTTTTCTCCACGCGCGAAAGCCTTGAGAGAACAGCCTGCTCTTCATCCGTGATTTTGCCTAATGCCTCGAGATCGGCGCTGACGATAACCGGTGTCTTCTTTAAAGACAGATCAAGGAGTCTATCGTATTCCTCAGACTCCTGTCCTAAAGTATTAATGAGTTCTTCCATTAAACTTGCCACCGGTTATTCCCCTTTCCCTGGTCATGATCGATTCTTTGAGATCATGTTTTAGATCAGATCGCCTTCTCAAAGTTTGCGAAAAGTTTTTCCGCCAAGCTGTCACTGTCAACGCTGTAAGTGCCTGCGTCAATCTTACTTTTGATATCCGCTACAAGGTCTTCTCTTACATCAGAAGTTGAGGCTACTGCCTGCTTTGCTGTTCTGAGATCCTTGCCTATGCTGGAAATCTGCAGTTGATCAGAGAAGCTCTTGGTGGTCTCACTCTTCACCTGTTTGTTCTTGTTACCCAAATTATACATGCTCTGTATCTGGGCAAATGCATCTATACGCATACTCGCTCCTCCTGAAAAAACTTGTATCGGACTTATCAAAAACTAAAAGTCCGACACATATTGAACCTTTCGCTTCATAATGTTTATCGGACTTTTATCTAATATCTTTAATACAATTTTCAAAAAATATGGATCAATTTATGTTTCTTATGATCTCACGTACCATAAGAATGTTGATCGGAGTAACGGAAATATCATCAATTCCATAGTCTACGATCTTTTTTACTATCTCAACGTCAGAAGCCATCTCTCCGCATATTCCGACCTTGCAGTCATTATCATGAGCATTGTCTATCGTCAGCTTTATCTGTCTTAAAATAGCATCATGATGCGGATCGTAATACTTCTGGACCTTATCGTTTGTTCTGTCGACAGCCAGTGTATACTGACTGAGATCATTCGTTCCTATCGAAAAGAAATCCACTTCCTTTGCAAGAAGATCGCTTATCATGACCGCTGCCGGTGTCTCTATCATGATACCTATCTCGCAATCCCTGTAGGGATATCCTTCCTGTGAAAGCTGATCCTTTACTTTATCGCAGATCTGTTTTACTTCCTTTACTTCCCTGACAGAAGTTATCATCGGGAACATTATGGCTATGTTACCGAAATAACTTGCCCTGTATACGGCTCTTAACTGTGTTTCAAACATCTCTCTCTTATCAAGCGAGATGCGGATTCCTCTGTAACCAAGCGCAGGATTCTCCTCATCACCGGTATCAATATAGGGAACCTGCTTGTCACCGCCTATATCGGCCGTACGGATTATGAATCTCCTGCCGCCCAAGCTTTCTGCTATTCTGCGATACATGACAAACTGTTCTTCTTCACTGGGAGCTTCGTCTCTCTCCATGTACAGATACTCAGACCTGTAAAGTCCCGCACCCTCCGCATCATTTATAAGAGCAGTCGCCACATCCTTTTCTCCGTTTATATTTGCATAAAGATTGATCTTTCTTCCCGATCTGGTCACGGTCTTTTTCCCTTTCATTTCGTTAAGCAGTTCCTTATTCTTCAGTTCTTTTTTGATCCTGGTATCATAAACCTTTAGTTCATCATCTGTGGGATCTACTATGAACCGCCCGCTGTAACCGTCAAGGATCGCCATCTTTCCCTCAAACTGTGGCGACACCGTCTCACTGAGCTGTATATTTCCCTGCCCGTCTACATATCCGTACAGGTCAACACCTATGAGCGCAGGTATGTTTAAGCTCTTTGAAAGGATGGCAGTATGCGAATTCGCACTGGATTCGCTTATAACGAATCCTGCTATGTAGGTTTTGTCAAGCCTTACTATCTCCCCGGGTGTAAGATCATCCGCCAAAAGTATGACAGGCTCACTGTACTTGTTTAAGCAGGACGCTCCCTTGGTCAATATCTCTATTACCTTATTGTATACCTCTCTGACATCCTTTATCCTGTCGCTGATATAATCATCCTCGAGTTTAGACATCATCTTGGCAAAATTATCGATGGTTATGGCAACACCGTATTCGGCATTTACCTTTTGAGTCCTTATGATATTGATCACGGATTCTTTGTAATCCATATCCTCAAGAAGGACCATGTCTGCTTTAAAAATGGACGCACTTGAACTGCCAACCTCTTCAAGTGCCTTCGCGTACAGCCTTTCATATTCTTTAGAGGCTGTAAGAAGGGCTTCCTCAAAGCGCCTGACTTCACCTTCGACATCCTTACACTTACGTCTTACGACTGTAGTCTCGGTCCTGTCGTATATGGCTAGTTTTGCGACGGCATAACCTGCGCATACGCTCTTTCCTTTAAGATGCATCCTTAATACCCTGCCGATAGTCTTCTATCGGTATCTAATTCACATATTTCTCATATAATGCCACATGGTCAAATATAGCGCGCCATGCACTGTGTGCATTTCCCGTAGCACATATATATACCGTTCCGTCATCTCCTATGGTATAGCTTACGGCACAGTTGCCGGACTGAACAACGTAACCTGTCTTTGCTCCCATAACCTCCGTCTTGGTATATTTATCTTCGATCCTTCTCATAAACCAGTTTGAGAGTTCAAGTCCTTCCGGGTGTTCTTCTGTCGCCTTTGTCACATGCATATGCTCGTGAAGCACCTGCCTGCATATATCATTCTCTATGGCTGCCTTTAAGATCATGGACATATCATAAAGAGTGGTATAGTGATCTTCTCCGTAAAGTCCTGCCGAATTTGTAAAGTGTGTTCCCGTAAGGCCGAGTTCCGACACCTTGTCATTCATCATCTTGATAAACTCTTCTTCATCTCCGGCAACATATCTTTCAAGGGCATGACAGCACTCTCCGCCGGAGGGCATTATAGCGCCGTATAAAATATCCTTTACAGGTACCGTCTCTCCTGCTGTAAATCCCGCACAGCTCAGATCATGTATATATGCAAAATCAGTGTCTTCCAGTGTGATCTCAAACTCATCATCAAGATCCGTGATGTGTTCACATGCAACAAGGGCAGTCATAACTTTTGTCATCGATGCCGGATTCATCCTGTCCGCACCGTTTCTGGTCACGAGCACTTTTCCGTTTGTAGCATCTATCAGCGTAGCAAACTGACTCTGCACCTCTTCTTCCGTGATACTGACATCCGCTCCGGTTGTATCAGGTTTATATCCTTCAAACAGATCAGGTCGCTCTACGGTTATGGGAAGCATGTTCTGAACTAAAGGCTCTTCGGGTTCAGGCTCTTCTATAACGACCGGTACATCGGGTACCTGGATCTCCATAGCCGTTTGAGGTTCTTCAACCTTATGCCTGTCCACAAGTGAACGTATCCCCCATACGATAACAGAGATCATCGCTATTATCGCTATCAGTCCTATGACAACAAGCGGGATCATGCGTTTTAACATGGCACGCATGGCCGCCTGACGTTTTTTTTCTTCCTTCATACGTTCGCGTCTTGCCTGACGCTCCTGCTCGTATGATGCATCCATATCGCTATACTCCCCGTATTATAAAAACAGGTAGACAGACGCTACCTGTTTTATTATTTTGTTCGCCCGACACAATTACTTGGTCTCGTGATATTCTTTCTCGGTATTTACGCTCCAGATATTACTCTTATCCTTTGTGCCATCAAGTATGTTCTTAACCGTCTCAAATGATGTGCACATAGAATGATCGAGATTATTGTATCTGTGCTGTCCGTTTCTGCCGACACAGTACAGGTTCTCTATACTGCTTAAATACTCAACAAGATCATCCATATGTTCATAAGTGTCAAAGTACGCAGGATAAGCCTTTTTAACTTTCTCCTCGTGATAATCAAGCACTTCGCTTCTGTCAGCGATAAGCCCCAGATTGATCATATCCTTAATGGCAAAGTCGGCAAATTCTTCTTCAGTCATGTTCCACCACTCATCATTCTCGTAGCAGAAGTACTCAAGTCCTACCCAGACGGTATTCTCAAGATCCTTTACCATATAAGGAGACCAGTTGTTGTATATCTGGAATCTTCCCATCTGAATACCTTTATCGTGAACATATACCCAGTTATCGGGGATAATGTTGCCGATGGTCTTCATCTTGGTCTTATTCTGTAATAACAGCTTCGGTACCAGTACACCGAGCGTGATATAATCCCTGTACGGAAGTCCCGCTGCTATATCGGCATACTGTTTTGGGACATCATTCATGCCAGCCACAAGATCTTTTACAGGCATGCTCGATATGATGTAATCACCCTCAAAAACCTCTTCCTTGCCGTCATGAACAACCCTTACTCCGGTAAGCCTGTTATTCTCATCTTTTATAACTCCGACGGCCTGGTGGTTCCTGAGGATCTTTCCGCCTTTCTTTTCTATCTCTTCAGCAGTCACATCCCACAATTGTCCAGGTCCGAGTTTGGGATACTTGAACTCCTCTATGAGAGAAGTCTCAACCTTGCGGTTCTCCTTACCAGGAAGGACCTTTCCGAACATATCCTTTACTATCGCTACAATGGAAAGTCCCTTTACTCTCTGGCTTCCCCAGTCCGGAGCTATGACGCTGGGATGTCTGCCCCAGAGATTTTCCGTATATCTTTCAAAGAACATGCTGTAAAGCTTCTTACCGAATCTGTTGATGTAAAAATCTTCAAGGCTGTTCTCTTTTCTCTTATGAATGACACTCGCAAGATAACTGAACCCGACCTGCATGGTTGTGATAAATCCCATGTTTGTTATGGTCTCAAGCTTCAGCGATATCGGATAATCAAAGAACTTCCTGTTAAAGAATATCCTTGATACCCTTCTTCTTGTAAGCATGGTCCTGTCTTCATTTTCGGGATCCGGACCTTTATCAGCCAGCGGAACCTTTATATCAAGAGTCTTGTAATCATATGCCGGAGCTGCCTGCATGGGTAGCATCTTGTTCCACCATTCATTTACTTCGGGAACCTTGGAGAAGAATCTGTGTCCTCCCATATCCATCCTGTTTCCCTTGTAGGTAACAGTCTTGGATATACCTCCCATGTGCTCACTTTCTTCGAAGACTATAACTTCTATATCCTCGGATTTGTCCAATAATTCATATGCGGCTGTAAGTCCCGCAGGACCCGCACCGATTATCAATGCTTTTTTCATTGTAGCCTCATTTTATCAGCGTTGTAGCTTTTCAATCACAATCTATGTAAGTATATCATAATCCCCAGGTTATCTCAACCGTATGGACCAGGCATACGCATTCCCGTTCCTTAAGTATCGAACATCCTATGACACCTGTTCTTTCATATCCTTGTATCTTGTTCTTGCCACCGTAAACACACATATCATATGCACCAAAAATGTTATTGACCAGGATATGGGATATGAAGCATAAAGTACCTCCGGAGTATGATGAAGAGCAAAGTAAGTCATAATCCATATGATACGAAAACCGCAAGCTCCCATAAGAGATACTCCCATGGGCATTATCGAAAATCCCATGCCTCTTAGACTGCCGACAACAACGTCCATCACTCCGCACAGAAAATATGTCGGGAAAATGATAGCCATTCTTCTTAGTCCGAATGCTATAACATCCGCATCTTTGGAATATATTCCGATAAGCTGTCTTCCAAAATACCAGCCCGTAAGTCCCATCCCAAGCCCTGTAACTGTTACGCACAGCAGACAGTAAACAAGAACCTTTTGTACTCGTTTTATCTTCCTTGCTCCCATGTTCTGACCGGTGAAACTGAGCGCTGTCTGATGGAACGAATTCATGGAGTTATAAACAAAACCTTCGAGGTTGCAGGTTGCTGTATTTCCTGCGACAGCGATCGCACCAAATGAATTGACACTTGACTGTATAAGGACATTTGATATTGAAAAGATCGCACCCTGAAAGCCTGCCGGGAGTCCGACACGCGCTATCCTTAAAGCCTCTCTTGAATCAAATCTCAGCTCGGAAAAGACAAGTCTGCACGGACCTTCATTTCTCATAAGGCATATCACTATCATCACAGCACTTACAGCCTGCGATATTATCGTTGCCCAGGCAACGCCTCTGATACCCATGGAGAATCTTATGACAAATACAAGATTTAAGATCACATTTATCACTCCTGCCACAGACAGATAATAAAGCGGTCTTTTGGTGTCACCTACTGCCCTTAGTATCGCAGCTCCGAAATTATAAATAAGCATTACCGGCATACCTAAGAAATATATCTTCATATAGCTTACGGAAAGAGGAAGTATATCTTTTGGTGTGCCCATAAGTTCAAGCATGGGAGAAGAAGCCACCTGCCCTATAATAAGAAGAACAATACCGCAGATTACGCTGAGGCTTATGGCTGTATGAAGTGATCTTGATAATTCCTTGAACCTGCCCGCTCCGTAATAATGCGCTATTGCCACATTGGCACCCACGGAAAGGCCCATGAATACATTTATTAAAAGATTAATAAGAGAGCTGGTTGCCCCTACGGCCCCCAGCGCATTGCTTCCGGCATACCTGCCTACTACGACCATGTCAGCTGTGTTAAACAAAAGCTGAAGTATACCTGCTGCCATAAGAGGCAGTGTATACCTGATTATCTTGCCGAACAGTGGCCCGTTGCACATATCTATCTCATATCTGTTAGCCATCTGTTATACCTTTCAAAACAAAAAACTATTTTAACGATCCCACTATCGCATTGAATATGGCAACATAGGTATTGCTGTCATAGTGAAGACCGTCCACCATGGTATATCCGTTATTTACCAGGAATGAATGAGTATCTATCCACTTTACTCCGGAAAGCTGACCGGGAAGGGTAGCATTGAAAGCTTCCACTTCTTCCTCTGTTCTGTAAGGATTCTCCGTTACGGGATTTACCGACACAAAATATGTCTTTGCTCCGCGTCCTGCCCATTCTGCAGCTTTCGCGTTCACCAAAGCGGCATAATTATATATGTTATCCGTATCATTGACTCCGAGACATATGACAACTTTCGTGCCTTTTCCTATGCATGCATCCGCCTGACCGACTGCCTTGTTTGAGAACCATTCGTATCCCTTCGAATTCTCACAGATCCACGAACTGTTTCCACCGCCTACTGCTGCCTGCATCTGAACGCATCTCGAATCCCCTATAAACAGTATTCCTGCTGGTGCCGCTACAGGCTGCGGTGGAGCTGCTTGCGCCTGCTGCTGGTTATTATTATCCTGAACCTGGTTTGCTGCCTGAGCCTGCTGACTCTGGATTGCTGCAAGAGCGGCAGCTTCCTGTTCTGCTCTTAAAGCTTCAAGATCGATCTTTTCTTCTCCAAGGAGAGTGTTGCTAACAAAAGCCTTCCCATTGCCACTCTCAATAAGATACCAGCCGTCACTTCCAAAGCGTCCCAGTACCTTCACCTCTGTGTTGGTCTTTATATTTCCCAATGTTTCATAATCGGTCGAAGGTCCCATACGCATATTGACATTAGTCTGCGCATACATCATCTTTGCTTCATCATAAAGAGATACTTTCGTCATATCTACATCGGTTGATATCCCATCTTCATCAGCTGACGCTTTATCTGAAACAGTTCCCGATTCGGTGGTCTTTACTCCCGAAGCTGTGACCAAAGCTTCTGCTCCCGATTTTGTCGTGGCATTCTTACCGGTTGCACTGACAGCATCCGCAGATGACTTAACAGTGTTTTCTTCTGTCTCTTTATCTGATGTGTCTTCAGTTATTTCTGTTTCAACTCCCGATTCCGTCGTAACGGTATTTCCGTCTTCCTGAATATCTGCGACTTCATTTGTACAAGCAGTAAGCCACAAGGCCATGCTAAGACAAAGTGCGATAAAAACTGACTTTTTCATTCATCTATCTCCGATCAAAATCCCTCAATATTTATTTCCCGGTGGTTATCTTTTTAATAAGTCTTGTGCACCACCACTCGAAGCAAAATCCTATAGCAATGCTCACAAACAGTGTGATGATCCCTGCGATAACGCTTCCCTTAAAATAGCTCCAGTCTTCTTTATATGCCACAAACTTCCAGAACAGTCTGGTGTGCAACAGGTAAATATACAGTGAATATCGCCCAAGAGCAGGCAATATCAATCCGCCCGCTTTCATCTGTACCGCAAGCCCGAGTGTCATGATGGTAAAACATATGCTGGCAACCATATGTGAACTCATCGTACCGGCATTAACATGCCAGAATGCACAGATTACCATAAGAGCAAATCCTGTCAGAGCCAAATTGCCTTTTATCATCAGATCCTTAAGACGATCTTTGTACTTTCTTTCAAGCGTAGCCGCATAAACACCAATAAGAAAGGCTGCGTTTGATAATTCCCAGAAAGGTGCCTGTCCCTTGGCATAAAGGAAATATGTAAAGGCTATCACCCCCACTGTGAGTGTTATCTCTTTAAACTTTCCGATCTTATAAAAGACCATGAACATTATATACAGTGCAAATAACACGCACATATACCAGTAGTCATAGCCGATGAGCAGCTTGATGACAGCCGTAGTACTGTCAATGCTCTTATCAATTATCGCAAAGAAACCTACGATCAGTATATATGGAACATAGCTGTTTAAGAATCTCTTTAAAACGAACTGTCCATCTATGCCGTTTTTCTCATACGACTTTACCAGTCCGTATCCCGATAAGAGCAAAAATACATCCACACCATATACTCCCCATGTGGATACCCATACTCTCCAGGTCTCATTAAACGGTTCGGTATACATCCATCCCGCATAATGGGATCCTATCACCATCAGTATGGCAATACCTCTGAAAACCTTTGATATTCTACTGTCTATCATATAACTCCCCTACTTAAAGCTTAAAATACGCAGCTATGGTATAAAACAGCTGTCTGTTATCATTCTCAAGACATACAACGCTGGCAGAAGATATAAATGTCATGAATGCATAAGCAAAAGCCATAACAAAACATATATATGCCACTCTGGATGCAAACATATAGTCAGTGATATTACGGCTTCTGTCAAGATACATCATCCACATAAGTGCCGCAGCAAGAATAAATGCCGGTGCGAAATCACAGGTATACCTGTACAGAACACCTGCACAGTTCGCATCAAAACCTGCTATTATAATGCCGGATACAACAAGGAAGACGACTATCATCCTTACAGGTCTTCCTGCCTTTTTAAGTCCCGTAACAAGTCCCATCCACAGTGAAAACAGCATTGCATTGGCAACCAGTATCCCGCCGTATGTATACTCATACAAAAACCTTCCCATATAGTTCCCATCAACTTTGGATGCTTCCAGAAATGGATAATCTGTATTTATGACTACCGGTTGGAACAGGTAACAGTACAGACTTCTTAAGAGCCTGTTCATATTGAACCCTCTGTGGTTCATATCATTTGTCGTAAGCGAATATGTCGCGCCGAAATCCAGTATATTTCCGAATCTTAAATAGTTATAAAGACATACAGGGATCGCTACTATGACATAGGGAAGACAAAAGCAGATCGTCTCGATCAGACTTTCTTTTGTGAAGAGTCTTCTCTTCTTAATACCATCCTCAAAAATAAAGAGTATGATAGCAATTCCCGATATGATCAGAAGCTGCGGTCTGCATCCGGCAACAAGCGCCATGGCAAAAGACCCTCCGGCAATATACAGCCTTTTTAGGAGTTTCTTTTCTGTATTTAACGATGTAAGCCAAAGACCTGTCCCGATAAAGGTAAATGCGATCGCACTGAGTATCGGAACATTATATATATCCGATCTCGCTGTCAGATATACAAAATTGGCAGTAAATAATGTGCATGCACATATCATTATATAGAAAACATAAGGAAGACTCTTAACATATCTTTTGATAAGCCCCGATACGCTTAAAAATACTCCCGCAGTAAGCATCACATAAAGCATGAACATGACTTTATAATTAGGCAGATCTACACCTTTCACCTTATAATATGGATAATAAAACAGCATTTCGGGTACTATCCCGAAATAGACATAGTAGTGTCCGTTATAGAAAGCATAATCCATGGAATAAGGTATCCCTTCAGCCTGTAAAGCGATAGTATCATAGGGATTGGAAACTTCCATGAGAGCCGGTTCCACATACTGATCCTCCAGATAGACTCTGCCTTCTGAAATATTCCTTGCCAGTTCCTGATACTGACTGTGATGAGGCCAGGGATTGTTCAACAGCACCTTATCGGCTTTTGATATAAATGAACCAAGTATGACAAATCCGATGATGAATGCGGCTGTGACCACTTTCTGCCATCCTTTTTTCTCATCCAGATATACCTCATGTATAAAGGAATGGGTACATATCATATATCCGAACCAAAGGATCATAAATATGATCAGCACACGAAAAGGTTTTATATCCATGGAGATATGAGCATTTGCTTTAATGCTGTTTATATGAGCAATGCATCCCTCTTCCGCTCTTACCTTGACCTGGATCGTATTCACGTCATCAAACGGATAAATATTGCTGAATCCGGATCTTCTTATTCCGTTACATACTGTGTACTCAGGTGTGCTGTACTCGTATTTGTCCCCTTCGTCGGTGAGTATGACAGACACGTATGCAAGGTCATGATTTTCAACATTCAGATCGACGTCAACGTTCTTTACGGGACCGTTGATATCAAAAACTTCCGTATAAAAAGTAAGCTCCTCTCCGGTCACCACATTTTCAGCCAGCGTGACCGTATCGGAAGCCATACTTCTCCATGTTGAAAAATTAAATGCAAAGATCTCAAGAAAAGCGGTTATGATGAATATGATAAGAGTTGCTTTTACATCCTTTTTCATATCTACTTTCTTCTAAGTGACTGTCTTGCTCCATGCATCTGTCTGCCAGCAAGTATATCAGCTACGGCATCCATCCTGAGTCCGGCATCTATAAAGTCACAATACTTGCAGAAAGGCCAGTTCTGCCTTCCATCCTTAATCTTTTCTCTCAGCTGCTTATAAGCATCGGAATTCCATGCTTCTTTGATCGGAACTGTTTTAAGATCCGCCATGTTCGTAACTTCAAAATTATCACAGCAACATATTCCCATTCTTCCGTCCGGGAAGATAAACACATCCGTGAAAGGCATCAGACATGTTTCTGTTATGATCTTGGTCTCATTCTTCTTATTTGGAGCGCTTCCCGCACGATTTGTAAGAACTGCTTCCATATATCTCATCTGGATCAGAATCTCAACATCCTTGAATTCTTCCGGATGAGACTTGGCATACTCATAGATCTCCTCAACATTCTTATGAAGCTTCATGTCCATGCAGTAATTGTTTATTATGAGCTGATCTACGTAAGGTGCCACTTCCTTTACCTTGTCGATCGTAAGGATGAGTCCGTTGGTCGACATGAACAAAAATGCCTCAGGCAGTTTTTCGCGGCAGTATTTATGGAACTCTATAATACGTGTATCGAGCAGAGGCTCATTGTTTCCGTATAGGGTAAGGTGTCCCTTGTATCCCCAGTCAGCAAGCTGATCTATTATGCTGTAGAACAGCTCATCCTCCATTCGGCAGTATGGTCTCTTCTCGGCATTCTTGTTTGCTGTACAGAATGCACATGTTGAATTACATCTGTTTATTGTCTCAAGATTGACTATTAAAGGCTGAGGCGGTTCCTCCTTGCTCATAAAATAGTCTATGTATCCCTTCTGAGACTTTGCTCTGCTGGCAAACTGAAGTTTAAGATACATGTTTGAACTTAGCATGGGAAAACGCTTCTGCATCTCCCATCCGAATCTTCCCATAAAGTTATGTAATTTGACTGACATAATAACTCCCTGTAAATCTGTTTATCAATACTTCTTTGTGTGCAGCCACTCGGCAAGTTCCTTGAAATACTTTTCAAGTGCCGGTCCTGCACCGTTGGGGAATCCCACATTTACAAAATCCCCGTCCTGGAATGCAACTTCGAGAGCCTGCTTGTCTCCGCCCTCTATGGTAACTGCTCCAGGGGCTTCCCTGTATTTCTTTATCGTGGTAGATACCGTATAACGCTCCAAAATATCCGTGATATCATCAAGCCTTGACATGTTTATAGGTTCATCTACACAGGTTATTGTACCGTCTTCTGACGGATACCAGCAGTTGAACAAAAGCGTTTCATTATCGGTAACGTATACTTCAAACCTATAGCTCTCGTTCTCATCCTCTGCCTGGTTCCTTAAGATGATCGATCTAATTGCATTGGGATCAACCTTTTTCTTTTTGTTATCGTCTTTGTTAGTGTACGGATTATCAGCTTCCACGGGCTGAACTTCCTCCACCGTATCCTTTGCTCCCATGCTGTCCCAGTCTCTGGCATCCTTTATGGCATGATTGAATATCACACCTACTCCGATCACAACCACACCTAAGATAACAAGCATGATCAATAATACTTTTTTCGTTGTTTCGTCCATCAAAATCCCACCTTACCTTGTAAAATCTTTTGTCTGATCAGCGACTTATTATATTCTTAATCCCATCACATATCGTACGTGCGACTTTTGGATTGTTCATTGTATAAAGATGTATACCGTCAACCCCGTTTGTTATAAGATCGATTATCTGACTTAAAGCATAAGCCATACCGGCATCATACATGGCATCCTTGTTATCACCGTATTTATCTATTATCTTTTTAAACTTCTCTGGCAGCTTTGCTCCGCATGTAGTTACCATTCTCTGAATCTGGGCAGCCTTAATCGCAGGCATTACACCCGGTGTAATAGGCACATCTATTCCCGATATCCTGGCATCTTCTTCAAATGCATAGAAGTTGCTGTTATCAAAGAATAACTGAGAAAGCAAAACCTCTGCTCCGGCATCGACTTTTCTTTTAAGATACCTCATCTCAGAAACATGATCGGGGCTGTCCGGATGATCTTCCGGATAACATGCGCCCGCTATGCAGAAATCGGTTCTCGGCCTTAAATATTCTATGAGTTCCGATGCATGATTGAAAACTCCTTTTGAAGCGGCATTAGGATTCTCGTCGCCTCTTAATGCCAGTATGTTTTCTATCCCCGCATCAGCAAGTCTTTTGGAAAACTCATCTATTTCATATTCATCATAAGCAAGCCCCGTAAGATGTGCAACAGGCTCGATATGATAAACTTCTTTTATCTTTCGTGCCAGATCTATGGTCTTGTTATTGTTTGAACTGCCGCCTGCACCGAATGTGACGCTTATATAATCCGGCTTAAGCTCACTGAGTATATCAAGCGTAGGCTCAATATCTCTTAATTCCTCATCCTTCTTTGGAGGGAATATCTCGAAAGACAATACACCCTTGCCTTTGTTCTTATATATATCCGATATTTTCATCAGTATCCCCTTTATGATTCCTGTGAAATAATATTACCAAAACATTATTTCTATTATAGTGTATATTGCACAAAAATGCTATAATAATTTGGATATGAAAAGATTGAAATACTTCGATACTGTAAAGGGAATAGGTATTCTTCTGGTGGTACTCGGACATGCCACCTTTGTTAACGAGCGTCTTTTAACATTCATATTTTCTTTTCATATGCCTCTGTTCTTCATCGTATCCGGCATGCTTACAGCCTATAAGGACGGAGCAGAATCAACCTTAAGGGATGTATTTTACAGAAAGCTTAAGACCATCATCATACCTTATCTTTGTTTCAGCATCTGTTATACTCTCATAGATATATTAAGCGTTTATTTTGGACAGATCTCTTTAAACGACTTAAAGATCAATCTTGTCTGTACCGGTTCATTTGCAGGAAGCGGTCCGTTATGGTTTTTGCCCACGCTTTTCATATGCGAGATAATATTTAATGTTTTACTTAAAAAGACCGGTAAGAAATACGGGATCATAATAAGTCTCATCATAAGTTTCTCCGGCTTTCTGATCTGGCATTTCTTTGAACCTGTATATACGGCTTCAAAGTCGGATCTTACGAAATTCTTTTTACTCAGTTTCATTTTTGTCATTATCCGCAGTATGGTCTGTCTGATATTTCTTGCACTGTCATACACACTGTTTAAAATCGCTAAAGTGTTTTCAGGTGATGATATTAAAGGCTATGCATTACCGGTTTTATCGGGAGTGATACTGCTCATTATCTGTGCTGTTCTATCTGGGTTAAACACAAATATAGACATTCACAACATGGACTTTGGAAACATTATCCTGTTCCTTTTAAATGCATTCTGCGGCTCTGTCGGACTGATACTCATATGCCGTTTTCTGCCTGAGATAAAGCCTCTCAGTATAGTACACTTCTGGGGAAAGAACTCACTTATAATAATGGCAACACACCTTAACTTTTACATTCTCTTTCTCGGAAATGTGATCGCATATAAGATAAACCCGTATATCAAACACGCTAAAGAATATGTGCTTTTGTTCAACATAATGCTTATAACAATGGCAGTTGAAACCCTGTTTATCTTTTTGATAAACCGATACATCCCATGGATGTCAGGAAAATCCAAAAACAAATAAGTTCACATTATAAAACAGGTCCCGAACGCAACATCCGGGACCTGTGATCATTCTTACTTTTATCTGCTAAATAAGAATTCCATATTAAACTATTAAGAAGAACTTGATAAGGAAGATAGCTGAGATCACATATGTGAGCGCAGATACCTTCTTTGCTTCACCCTTAAGTACACATATCAGTGTATAAGAGATAAGTGCAAGTCCGATACCGTGTCCGATAGAACTTGAGATAGGCATTGCTATCAACATGATCGCAACAGGAAGTCCCTGCTCTATATCATCAAAGTCTACCTTCTTAAGTCCGCATAACATCAGATATCCAACATATATCAGTGCAGCACTTGTTGCCGGCGGAGGAATGACTGCTGCTATGGGTGCAATGAACATACATGCAAGGAAGAGCAGACCTGTAACTAAAGCTGTGAGACCTGTACGTCCGCCTGCCTCTACACCTGAAGCCGATTCTACGAATGTAGTTACTGTAGAAGTACCTGTGCATGAACCAACAACGGTACCTACCGCATCGGAAAGAAGAGCCTCTCTCATATTAGGCATGTTGCCTTCCTTATCAACCATACCGGCTCTTGAAGCTGTACCAACAAGAGTTCCTATGGTATCAAACATATCTATGATACAGAAGGTTATAACCAGTGTTATCACCGTAAACCAACCTATCTGTAAAAGTGCAGAGAAATTAAATTTGAACAGCGTGGTCTGTGCCATATCTGCAAAAGGTGGAACAAAGCTTGCTGTTTTGAGCGACTCGAAAGGATTTGTCGCAAAGCATGCTGCCTCACCAATCCAGTAAACAACAGAAGCAATGAGCATACCTATAAGAACAGAACCCTTAATGCCCTTGTGGCTGAGTGTAACGATAGCAAACAGACCTACGAACATGGTAACGACTGTAAGGACCATCCATCCGTAAGCGCTTCCCATTGTATCTCTGGCATAACTGGGTGTAAGAGCACCGAAGAAATCTCTCATTGCGTAGAAAGGACCACCTGTCTCAGAATACTGTCCGGCATTGGAACCAACACCGATATTAAGCAGCATCAGGCCGATCGCAGGAGCGATACCGAGTCTGATACCAAGCGGTATGCCTTCAACTATCTTTTCTCTTATGTTTAAAACAGAGAGAATGATAAATACGATACCTTCGATAAGTACAACACATAATGCCGCCTGGAACGATTCAGTATAACCAAGACCCGTTATTCCGACAATATTTGCAACTACAACAGCAAAGAAACTGTTAAGTCCCATACCGGGTGCCATTGCAAAAGGCTTGTTTGCAAGCAAAGCCATGCAGATACAGCCGATACCTGACGATATAACGGTCGCTAAGAATACACCGTTCCACAATGAGCTTCCAACGTCAAAATTGGTCAGCAGGTTCGGGTTGAGGGCTATGATATAAGCCATGGTCATGAAAGTTGTAAGACCGGCTATGATCTCAGTCCTGACGGTAGTGTTGTTTTCGCTCAGCTTAAATTTTTTCTCCATCACTTTTTCTCCTCCTTTGATCAAATTAAGCTAAAAAAATTATAGCACCATCCGGACAATATAAAAAGAGCGTAATTGCATATTCGTATGCTATCACGCTCAATTTTTTCTGTTAACTATAAGGATTATCTCTGGACTCTTCCGCTTCCGTCTCCGCCCATAAGATTTTCAACTTCTTTGCGAGTCACATGATTGAAATCACCGGGTATCGTATGCTTGAGAGCCGATGCGGCTACACCGAATTCCAGGGCCTCTTTCATGCCTCTGTCATCCAAAAGGCCACAAATAACTCCGGCAGCAAAAGAATCCCCACCGCCTACTCTGTCAACTATGGGAGTTACGGAATATGTCCTTGAATGATAAAACTCTCTGGTCTTTCCGTCCATTATGCATGCCGACCATCCGTTATTGGATGCTGAGAAGGACTGTCTTAGAGAACTTATGATGTATTTAAAGCCAAACGCATCCGCCATGGCATTAAAGACTTCCTCATATCCTGCCAGGTTAAGTTCACCCTTTGTAACATCCGTATCAGATGCCTTAAATCCCAAAACCTTTTCCGCGTCTTCCTCATTTCCTATGCATACATCTACATACTGCATAAGATCCGTCATAACGCTTTTGGCCTTTTCTGATGTCCAGAGCTTCTTTCTGAAATTCAGATCTACAGATACCGTTACACCCGCTTTCTTTGCAACGATCAAAGCCTGCTTTGCAAGTGCGGCTGCACTGTCGCTTATTGCCGGAGTTATCCCCGTAAAATGAAACCAGTCGGCATCTTTAAATATCTTTTCAAAATCAAACCTGTCATATGAAACCGTGGCAATGGAACTTCCCGCTCTGTCATATATGACATTGCTCGCACGCATGGCTGAACCTGACTCCAAAAAATATATCCCGAGTCTGTCACCGCATCTTGCGATGTACTTGGTTCCGACATTGTATTTTCTCAGTGCCGCTACAGCACATTCACCTATAGCCTGATCGGGAACCGCCGTTACAAACTCAGTATCATATCCGAAATTTGCAAGAGAAACAGCTACATTTGCTTCTCCCCCACCGTAACACACATCAAACTCATCAGCCTGGATGAATCTTTCGTTACCTGGAGTTGAGAGTCTTAACATGATCTCTCCCAAAGTTATTACTTTTTTACTCATGGTCACATATCAATGCAGTTTTATATCCTGCATATCTCCTTCCCATTCAATAAATATTCCTTATCTGTTAAGAATCGATGAAGCAAGTTCCACCGCTTCCTTTGTCAGTTCCTTTATCTTATCAAAGTCTCCTGCATCAATAAGATCAGCCTTTACCATCCAACTACCACCGCACGCTGCGATCTTGCCAAATGACAGATACTGCTCCAGATTCTTTGCATTTATACCACCAGTCGGCATAAATCTGACACTTGTATAAGGCGCCGACATTGCCTTTATCATGGCAATCCCGCCAGCCTGTTCAGCCGGGAAGAATTTAAGAACTTCAAGTCCTCTTTTAACTCCTTGCGCTACTTCTGAAGGTGTCATGCATCCGGGAACGACCGGTATGTCTTTTTGAATACAATAATCCACTATCTCAGGATCAAATCCGGGGCTTACTATAAACCTGGCACCTGCATTAACAGCTCTGTCTACCTGCTCTATGGTCAGAACCGTTCCTGCTCCCACCATCATATCTGGATATTCACTTGCCATGATACGTATTGACTCTTCTGCCGCTTCGGTTCTGAATGTGACCTCTGCGCATTTAAGTCCGCCTTCACACAAGGCTTTTGCTAACGGCTTTGCATCTTCTGCTCTGTTAAGAACTACCACAGGTATGATGTGGTATCCACATAATTCTTCCAAAATCTTATTCATAACGCTCACCATTTCATAAGTTCTTTCATCTTGTCATACAGTCTCTTAGCTGCTTCCTTCTTGGTCTGGGGATGCAGTTCGTATGTGAATCCGAGATCATATATATCAGCAATCGTACTGTTAGGGATCTTTGCAGCAGCTCTTTCCTGGGCGAGTCTTAAGTTATCCCACTGAGTGGTATCACCGTGAGTGTCCTCTCCTCCAAACATGGGAAGTTCCACAAATCCGAACGGCAGGTCATCATTAAACAGCTCTCTTAAGCAGTCAACCATCTCGACCATCAGATATTCATATTCCCAGGCATGTGTGCAGTTACTCTCTCCCTGATAGAACAGAACAGCCGAAAACTTTAGGTTCTTCAAAGGATATACCATCCTGTTGTACTGTGCCGTGGGTTTCCATGTAAAGAACGTGATATCCTTAAAGTCCTCATAACATCCGTCCTTTTCTGAGTAAGAGGTTCCTCCTATCTTAAACTGCCACTTGCCCTCAAGCGAGATCTTTTCATCTCCCAGTGCAAGATAATATGGCATTTCTAAAACAAATCCGCCGCTTCTTGCATTTGCCACAATACGCACGGTTATCGTGTTTGCACCTGCTTTAAGGATTCCTGCAGGTATCACATATCTTCTTGGCGGGTAACGATACGCCGTTTCACCAACCTTTATACCGTTTACGTATGTCTCATCGGCATCGACCAGGGTTCCGAGATACAGTTTAATATCTTTTCCGACAAAACTTTCGGGTATATCAACAGTCTTAAGCACCCAGACGCTGCCTCTTAAAGCCTCAAGTTCTTTATTCTCTTCAAGATCTTCCCATCTGCCGGGAACGCTCAGATACCTTGCCTGCTTGGTATCATCATACAGACTGGTTAACTTTTCCCAATGCTCTTTAAGACCGATATCCCTGCTGTTTAACTTATCATACCATTCCTGCTGGGCTTTAACTTCATCTGCGGATGTCTTTTCGACCCAGGCTTTGTCTTTATCCATCTTAAGCTGTTTTTCATAACATACTTTACAGCTGTCATTCTTGTCACAGTCACACTTTGTGATATCCTCTCCACGTTTAAGAGCTTCTTTCCTTAAAAGCTCTCCGACTGAAATAACATGATCTTCGCTCAGATATGATTCTATATGCGTACCGCCTACACCTGTCTGTATAAGGCCTACGGGTACACCGGTATTTTCCATATGATACTGAGCAAAGAAAACTCCGAGAGCACTCATGGGATAAAGATTTTCCTGCGTTGCTTCCTGCCAGTTTCCTTCATATAATTCTTCAACCGGATCTCCAAATGCATATTCCTTAACAACTTCAAAGTAATGTACATCAGGAAGGTTCATCCTGCTTATCTCTTCTCCGTGAAGATCAAGGCATCTGCAAAGGGGTATCTCCATGTTTGACTGTCCTGCAAGAAGAAATACATCACCGCACATTACATTGTTTATGCTTACGTCTTCGTTTCTTCCATTAGGATCCGATACTTTGATCTTTATCTTATAGGGACCTCCCGTATTAACAGGCGGGATAAGGACTTTAAACTTTCCTTCTTTATCCGCATTGCCTGCCGACCTGTTACCGTCGATCAAGACTTCAACTACCGAGCCGGCAGCGCAGTCACTGCCCCATATATAATTCTCTTTGCCTCTCTGAAGGACCATCCCGTCACTTATCAAAGCTGATAGTTTCATATCCTTGTTACCCCTTAATATATCGTACGCCCTTTTTCATCGGCTATACCGCACTTGCGATAAAAATAGCTGTTTACTATATCACACCATTCTCTGGCATTTGCAACCTGAAGTTCAAATCTGCGTTTTGTCTCCTTAAAAGCCCTGTCGTTAATTCTGCCTTCAAGACCATCCCAGGCTTTCTGCATTTTTATAGCTTCTTCGTATCCCTCAAAGTGAGTATCATAAATGTGCTGAATAACAGTCTTTCCGCTCTTTAGGACATGCTTGTAAGGCGTCTTATGGAAAAACAGCAGCAATTCCTCGGGAGTTGTCTTCGGATCAGAGTACATCTCTTTGTTAGGACTGTTATACTGCAGTGAATAACCTGTCCCTTCAGGTCCTCTCTCTACGCCTATTCCCTGCCAGTCTGCTCTGTGATATGTTCCCCATCTGTCATACTCATAACCGTCAACACTGGGTCCGTAATGATCATGGGGTCTTACCATCCAGCCGATACCTAAAGGAGCAGTATATTTCTCATATGTCGACCAGGAACCCATAAGGATATCGGATATGATATCCTCAGTCTCATCGTCGGCATCTGAAAATGTGAGTCTTATCCACTCTCTTTCTATATCTTCAGCATCCAATTTGGTATTCCATGCAAGTCGTCCAAAACCGTAGAGATTTGCGGCTGCCAGATCATTTCCTGTCCAGTTTTCATCATTACCCGTATTGGTGACTGCAACCATGCCGCCGTAAGTCACATTTCTCGCTCTCCCGCTGACTATACCTGCAACAGTCGTATCACTATCGGGATCGTTATTCATATATGTTTCAAATTCCAGTATCTGTTTAAACCAGGGTATAAGATAACATACATCTATCTGATGACCGGTATATTCCTGAGCGATCTGCACTTCCAGCATCTGATTGGTGTTTTTCATTCCTCCAAATAAAGGTGAAACAGGCTCTCTTGGCTGAAAATCCATCGGACCGTTCTTTATCTGCAGGATCACATTTTCCGCGAACTGTCCGTCCAGAGAGTGGAAATAGTCATACCCGGCTTTAGCACGGTCTGTAGTAAGATCTCTCCAGTCCTGCTGACAGTTATATACAAAACATCTCCATATGATTATACCGCCAAACGGTCTTATTGCATCCGCAAGCATATTAGCGCCATCTGCCTGTGTCCTTCCATAGGTGAAAGGTCCCGGTCTTCCCTCAGAATCTGCTTTAACAAGAAAACCGCCGAGCTTTGGAACCGAATCATACACTTCCCTCATCTTGTTCTTCCACCAGGCAATTACCTTGTCATCCAGAGGATCCGCACTTGCAGGTTCATACTCTATCGGCATGGCATAGTTTAGGCTTAAGAAAAGTTTTATGCCAAAACATGCAAATATGTCAGACATCTGTCTGACTTTATCTATAAATCTTTTATTTACCAGATCTGTCGCCGCATCCTTTACGTTTACATTGTTTATCGCTACGGCATTTATCCCAAGAGATGCGATCAGTCTTGCATAATCTCTTGTCCTGTCATTAATGATAACATCATTGTTCTCAAAGAAAAACGAATTACCCGAATATCCCCTCTCTATGCTTCCATCCATGTTGTCCCAATGGTCAAGCATTCTGATCGGATTTTCAGGTATCTCGGTAACAAACGTATCCGCTTTTAACGCTCCTGTTCTTACAAGGGCAAGAAAACGAAACGTTCCGTATATTATCGCTTCGGGAGTGACTGCCTCTATGTAAGCTCTGCCGTTTTCACAGCGAATGCGGTAACCTTCTTTTCCGAGAGCTTTATCTTCACACTTCTTTATTACAATGCCCTTATCCGGAAGAGATATATCCATATCTATGGCTCTGTTATACATTCCCTTTGAAGCAAGAGAAAGTTCATCGGAAGCAGTCGTTATGACTTCATCCTTTTTAAAGCCGTCTACAAAGAGCGTCGTAAAGTATTCCTCATATTGAGAAACATTTTTATTTTCATTGTTGTAATCAAGCCAGCACTGAGTCCACATATTTCTTTAATACCTTTCGCACACTTCCGTTTCCCTGGTTTAATTCTTCATATATCTTGAGTATCTTTTCTCCGAGACCGTCTTCAAAAAGATCTACTGCAAATATCTCTTTCTTTTTAAGTATATCCCTAACATCCATTTTTCTTACTTCCTCAAGCATGGGATCGGGGCTGAGTTCAAAAGGCTCCCCGGCATCATTGATACCCAAAAGATATCTGCACCATCCGGCCAAAACAAGGGGGATCAGTATAAGATCATCGGTACTTAAAGATTTGCTTGCCCTGTAAGCCTTTATAGTCTCACCAAATCTGATAGGCAGTTTCTGTGAAGTATCACAGGCTATTCTCTGCGGTGTATCAGGCATGAAAGGATTCGGCAATCTCTTTTTAAGAACAGCATCCAAAAATTCTGCCGGCGACAAAACTTTTGGATCAACAACAACCGGCATACCTTCTATATTCCCGAGTTTTGTTACTAAAGCTTTAAGATCCTCATCATCCATCTCATCATGAATTGATGTATAACCTAAAAGACAGCCAAATATCGCCAGAGCGGTATGAAGGGGATTCAAACATGTGCATACCTTCATCTTCTCTGTCTTATCAACCGTCACTCTGTCGGTAAATATGATCCCGCCTTTTTCAAGAGCATCCCTGCCGTTCGGGAACAGATCCTCTATGACGAGATACTCTGTCTCTTCTGCGTTTACAAAAGGTGCCACATACGTGTTCTTGCTCGTGATCACCTGCTCAAGATCTTCGATCCCGTCATCGATAAGCATCTTTTCAATGTTCGAATCCGGTCTGGGTGTTATCTTATCTATCATGCTTAACGGAAATGTCACCTTTGTCTTATCAGACACATAATCAACAAATCCTTTTTTACATATACCCTGTTCTTCCCACTCTTTTGCAAGACCAAGTACTGCCTCAAACAGTTTATCTCCGTTATGAGAACAGTTATCCATGCTGACCATTGCTACAGGCAATGCGCCCGAAAGAAAACGTTCATACAAAAGCCTTGTTACCTTACTCATGTATGCAACTGTCTTATATCCTTTTTCGGTGATCGTAAAACTCACCATCTGTAAAGACGGTGCGCGAAATATCTCTTTTAATCTTTCGATCTCTTTTTCATTATCCTCATCAAGGATGCATGATTCCACAACAGAACCGATAACAGTCTTCTCTACCGTACCGTTGGCTTTAAGAGTCACAAGGATGCTCAGATCATCGTGTGGTCTGTTCATCCTCTCAATGATCTCATAATCATAGCCTTCAGCCACTATAAGACCTGTATCGATAACATCCTCGTTCAACAACTTTTGAACCACATTTGCCTGAAATGCCCTAAATATATTTCCTGCCCCGAAGTGTATCCACTTTGGTTCTTTCACGGTCTTTTCTCTGACAGTTTCTCTGTTAAACTCAGGAAGATCAAAACCTTTGTCGATCCATTCCTGTCTGTTTTTAATACCTAAATTACTAAGTATCATGATTTCACCTGTTACTCTTTACTATCGCTTCCCAAAGTCCGTTAAGGTAAGTTGCTCCCAATGCTCTGTCATACAGTCCGTATCCGGGCATCGCAACCTCATCCCATATCATCCTTCCGTGATCCGGTCTGATAGGGCCTTCAAATCCTATATCATACAAAGCTTTCATGATCTCATACAGATCAAAGCTTCCGTCGCTTGACAGATGAGCTGCTTCTTCAAAATCATCATCCGAATTGAACTTAAGATTTCTTACATGTGCAAAATGTATCCTTCCCTTAAGTGCACGTATCATTTTAGGAAGATCGTTTTTCCTGTTTGTTCCGTACGAACCTGCACAGAAAGTCACTCCGTTATGCACATCGTCCACCATCTTCATCATACGCTGTATGTTCTCAAGATTGATTATTATCCTGGGCAGACCGAATACAGGCCATGCCGGATCATCCGGATGTATGGCCATATATATATCATATTCATTGCATACCGGCATGATCCTCTCCAGGAAATATTTGAGATTCTCAAAGAGTTTCTCTTCATCTATGTCCTTGTATTTATCAAATAACTCTTTAATGATCGCCATACGCTCAGGCTCCCATCCGGGAAGTACTGATCCGTTTGCATCCTTGCTTATCGAATCAAACATGGATTCCGGATCAAGTGCATCAATCGCTGCCTGATTGTATGCCAATACCGTAGAACCGTCAGCACGTTTTCTTGCCAGTTCGGTTCTGGTCCAGTCAAATACCGGCATAAAGTTATAGCATACAAGATGTATATCTTCTTCACCGAGATTTTTTAATGTCTCGATGTAATTGTCAATGTAAAGGTCTCTGTCGGGACTGCCTGTCTTTATCGAATCATGAACGTTGACAGACTCTATCCCTGCTATATGAAGTCCTGCTTCTTCAACTTCACGCTTAAGGGCGTGTATCTTTTCTCTTGTCCACACTTCTCCCGGTGTTGTATCGTAAAGCGTGGTTATGACACCGGTCACTCCCGGAATCTGTCTGATCTGTTTCAGGCTCACTGTATCAAATCCGGTTCCAAACCATCTGAAAGTCATTTCCATCTCGTATTACCTCTAAATAGAGCGCTCCACCAAGGATGGAGCGCCCATATTTCAGTTCACTTCAAATCACTATTAATCTTATTTATTCCGGAAGGCTCTCTGAACTGCCGTAAACTGCTTCCCATGCAGATGTACGCTCATCGATTATTGCCTGTCCGCCTGAAGAAAGGTAATCAGCCATTGCTGTATCCCATGTAGAATCAAAAGCATCTGTGCTTGCTGCAAGAGCAGTATCATAAACGATGTCTCTCTTAGAAGAAAGAGCTTCGCCCATACCGTCTTCTGCTGCGATAGGAGCAACCTTAACATTCTTCTCATATCTCGGATTTGTCATAGAAAGCTTTAATGCTGTCTCAACATCAGCGGGATCTACACCTGCATAGCTGTGTGCCATTGAAAGGTTTGTAAGTGCATCATCACTGAAGTGAAGACCGTTACATGTGATAGTATAGTCGATGTTCTGACCAGAGTTCATGATAGCATCGCCTTCAGCTGCAATGATCTCGATAGCGCCATCGGGAAGAACGTTGTGTGTAACACCCTCGTCACCCTTCTGGAGATACTCGATATGCTCAGGATCAGAGATCCAGTCAAGATAGAGCATAGAAGCAAGAGGCTCATCATTTGTGCTCGGGAAGAAGATCTTTCTGTCGCCGGCCTGTGAGATACCGAACTTAAGTGTCTGACCTGCCGCATTTTCGAAGCAGTCAATTGCTACATACTTGGCATTGTCGCCAACAAGTCTCTTAAGGTTAGCCTGTATAGAATCATCACCGTTTCTGAAAGGATAATCCCAGTTGTGCTGGAATGCACCTACGTAACCTGCCTTCATCATGTCATCTTCTGTAGCATCGCCTGATCCGTAAAGTGCGAAATCTTTCCAAAGAAGGCCTTCGTTGTACCACTTGTTAAGTGTTCTGATAGCTTCTTTTGTTCCGTTCTCTGTAAGCTTTCTGTCATCGAAACCATTTATATAGTACTCTTTGTCAGTGATGCTGGGAGAGATCTCAGACTCGATAAGAAGAGCTGCTCTCCAACCAACATCGTAAGAAACTGAGAAAGGAACCATCTTCTTTGCATCTTTGCCAAGAAGTGTATCTGCATTGTCTCTAAATGCACATATTGTATCATAGAATTCAGCCTTTGTTGTAGGTGCTTTTAAGTTAAGTGCATCAAGCCAGTCCTGACGGATGAATGTAAGGATACGTCTGGGGTTAGCTCTCTTACCTTCGATTGCCCACAATGTGCCGTCATTGATATCCTGATCCCAGTACATGTTAGCATCACCAAGCCATGATGTAAGGTGTGTGATCTCTGATGCATAATCATTTACATAGTCCTTAAGATCAAGAACGCCACCCATTCCTGCATATGTCTGGATTGTAGGATATGAGTATGTAACACAGATATCAGGAGCTGTGCCTGCAGCAAGAAGGTTGTTGATCTCTTCACCCTCTGTCCAACGGGGAACTGCTACGAATTCAACTTCTACGTTGTGATCCTCAAGCATACCTTTCTTGATATACTCTGTGTACATGTTGTTTGTAGGATCTGAACCACCATCATTACCACGATCGTATACTTCAACTGTGATATGTCTTGTCTCAGCAAACTTACCATCTGTAAGTTCTGAAACTACTGCGGGTTCTGTTTCTGTTGTATCAGCCTGAACAGTTGTGTCTGTTGTAGCTGTGGTGTCAGTTGTTGCACTTGTATCTGTTGTTGCAACATCTGTTGATCCACATGCAGCCATTGACATTACCATAGCTGATGTAAGAATTACGGATAAAACTTTTTTCTTCATTTTTTACCTCCCTATATATTTTGCAAAAAATCTATGAATAACGGTCCGTCCCGTTTATTCCGTTAACAAAATGCTTCCCGGATATGGGCTTACAAGATCACTCTTTTACTGCACCAAGTGTTACGCCGTGAATGAAGTACTTCTGAAGGAAAGGATAGATACAGAGTATCGGTATCGTAGAGAACATAACGATCGCAGCCTTAAGCGAATCCGCAAGTCCCGGTGTTGAAAATCCTTCCTGTGTCGCAACTTCAACCGAGTTTATGTTGTTTAGGATGTTATAGAGCAGAAGCTGCAAAGGATAAAAATCCTTGTTCTTCATATACATCAAAGCATCCGAATAACCGTTCCATCTTCCCACCGCATAGAACAGTGCAAGTGTTGCAAGCACGGGCTTTGAAAGCGGGATATAGATGCTTAAAAGGATCTTGAAAAAGCTTGCTCCGTCTATTTCTGCCGATTCTCTTAACGAATCGGGTATTCCATAGAAGAAGCTTCTCATGATGATCATGTTATAAACGCTTAAACAGCTTGGTATTATAAGTACCAGCGGATTGTCGAGCAGGTTTAATTCCTTCATCAGCAGATAGTTAGGTATAGTACCTGCATTAAAGAACATCGTTATCGTGATGATGATGTTGAATATTCCTCTGCCCTTGAGCTTTTCGAATATGAGCGGATATGCGCAGAGTGTTGTCATCGTTAAAGACAACAGTGTGCATATGAGTGTGAGAAATGCGGTCCACACAAATGCTCTTATGTATTTAACATCACTCAGCACTGATGAATAAGCATCAAAGTTGAATCCCTTAGGGATCAGATAAACCTCATGTTTAACAAGAAAGTCTGTTGCCGAAAGCGATCTTGCCAGAAGGTTGATCATCGGTATCAGACATATAGCACTGATGAATACACAGACAATGGCAAATACCATATCAACACGTTTAGTCGCTTTCGATTTAATGGTCCTGGATATCTCGTCGGCTCCGTCTTTTTCTTTTCTCTTATCGATCTTGACTTCTTTAGCCATATGTCACCTCCTACCAGATTCCGCGCTCGCCAAGCTTTCTTGCGAGCCAGTTTGCAAACAGGAGGAAGAACACTCCTACAACCGACTGGAACAGGCCAACCGCTGTTGTCAGCGAGAACTGCAGTCCCTTGATACCATGTTTATAAACGAAGGTTGAAATAACCTCAGCATATCTCATAACCAGATTGTTCTGTAATGCAAACGGTCTGTCGAAGCCTGAACCCAAGATGTTTCCGAGAGCCATAACAAGCAGTGTAACTATCGTTCCTCTTATTCCCGGAAGTGTGATATGCCACATCTTCTCAAATCTGTTGGCTCCGTCAACCGAAGCTGCTTCATATAATTCAGGCGAGATACCTGCTATCGCTGCCAGATATACTATGGAGTTCCATCCGAAGCTCTGCCATACTCCCAAAAAGATATATGTTCCTACCCATTTGACCGGATCGTCAAGGAAGTGGATTGCTTCGCCACCCATCCTCTCGATGAACATGTTTATAAGACCATTGGTGGGTGTAAAGAGCTGTATAGCCAGTCCGTATATGATGACCCATGAAAGGAAGTGGGGCATATATGCTATGGTCTGCACCGTCTTTTTGAATCTTTTGAACGGAAGTTCATTAAGAATAAGTGCAAATATGATCGGGATAGGGAATCCTATCACCAGATCGAGCAGGTTCAGTACAACCGTGTTTCTCAGAGCATTCTTAAAATCATTGTTGCTAAATGCCTGTATAAAATACTGCATGCCGTGATTGGCTGCCCAGGGCATCTCGTTTATCGGCTTTACAATGCTGTACTTCTTAAATGCGATGAGTATATACTTCATGGGTATATATTTGAATATAAGAAGATATACCATAGGAAGTAATAACAGTGCGTACAGCTGCCAGTACCTCTTTATATATACTTTCCAGTTGACTTTCTGCTTTGGCGCTTTGGTTTTCTTTTCTTGAGCGCTCATCTGACACCTCCCAAAGATGTGTAGCTTTTCGACTAGTATACAAGTATATTAGCACATTAATATACATTTGTCTAAACGTAAAAAATAACCAAATTGGATTTACCAATTTGGCTATTTTGCATAGTGAAACCTTTTACTTGTTTTAATCCTTGAAATACTGCGGATACGCTGCTCTTATCTCCGCTTCGTCTATCTGGTATCTTGAGAGATGCTTTTCTACAAGTGCTTTCGCTGTTTCCTTGTCTTTGTTCTTTATCGCCTCAAGCATCTGTCTGTGATCGTTTACGATCTTTGTATCTTTGACCGTTTTCATCGACAGTGTCCTGACCCTGTCAAAATGAAGCATGATATTTGAGCGCATCGCATGTATCGTCTCTTTTTTTGCTGCCGAATATATGAGTTTGTGAAACTCATCGTCTAAAAGATATATCTTATCAGCAGCTTCACTCTGAAGATAAAACTCCTGAAGAGAAACATTCTCTTCCATTCTTTCTATATCTGCCTGAGTGGCAACATCGCATGCTTCTTCTATTACAGCCGTATCAAGAACCTTTCTTAAGAATCTGGCTTCTTCAACAAGAAGAGGGTCTATAAGTGCCACATAGCTTCCTCTTTGAGGATATATCTCTATTACCGCTGCCTTGGCAAGTTCCTGGATTGCTTCTCTTACCGGTGTTCTGCTGACACCTAAGAATCCTGCGATCTCGTTCTCGCTTATACTTGTCCCCGGCTCGAGATCAAGAGATACTATATTCTCCCTGATAGCTCTCAAAGCATAGTCTCTGGCGGTCTCTATAGGTAATTTGTCTGTTTTTTTCATGCTCTGCCCCTTTTACATTCTTTCATCATAAAGAATTTACATGCTAGTATGCAAGTTCTGCTTGTATACCAGTTGCCTATTGTATTATAGCCAATCTTCATTTAATTGTAAAGCGTATGTTTTTTAACAAAATAATGCTATATTTTGTTGTTGTTAAGCCAAGAATTTGTTAGAATATCAGTGTATTTATTCTGTTTTAGGGGTAGAAAACAGCTGGGGTGGTAAAATCATGAGAAGACGTATCGGTCTGATAGTCGGTGAACAGGGTAATGACTATTCAATAGCCCTAAGTAAAGGCATCTTTGAAGAAGCAAAAAAGCTTGACTACGATATCTTTATTTTCTCCAATTTCGGAACTTATGATCATAATATTGTTCTCTACGGTGAGGGGGAATCATCTGTATACAAGATTCCCAACATCGATTCTTTTGACGGCTTTATCATTGATGAGACTCTTTTCAATATAGAAAAGATGAATGAGGCTGTTTACTCATATTTTGACAAAAATGCAAACTGTCCTGTAATATCCCTAAAAAAACGCAGCAATCGTTTTTACGATCTTCTTTTGGGAGACCGCCAGGCGATGAAAGAGATCACAAATCATTTCATAAAAGATCACGGTTTTACAAAAATCTGCCATATGACCGGCAGATGGGAACTGCAGGATGCCCGTGACAGGTACTTAGGATATGAGGAAGCCATGCAGGAAGCCGGTCTTGATATATCGGATGACATGATCTTCTATGGTGACTACTGGTACAACAAGGCTGCCGACGCAGTCGATCATTTCACTCACGGCGGAAAAGATCTTCCTCAGGCCATAGTATGTGCCAATGACTACATGGCTGCCGCAATCTGCAGTGAACTGGAAAAGCGCGGTATAAGAATTCCCGAGGATGTTTGCGTATCAGGTTATGACAATGAGGAGGAAGGACGCTGTCAGACCACACCTATTACAACATTTGATCCGGATATTTCCAGATTCGGCAGGACCGCAATGAACATACTTCATAAGGCCATAGAAGGCGGGAGCGCTCCAAAGATCACTTATATACCCAGTACCATGCTGCTTCGTGAAAGCTGCGGATGCGGTCACTGTAAAGAGCAGAACACCTTGGAGTTCAGATTAAAAAAGCTGACTCGATACTATTATGGTATAGATATGAGTGTCTATATGTATAATGGCTATCAGATAGCATTCGACGAGGACGACATCTTCTCAAATGCGGATAATTATTTCAAATATAATTTTGCAAGTTATGCATACATCTGTCTGTGCAGTGATGCTCTTGATTCTGTTCACAGACCCGTTGAACTTGTAAACGAATACACCGATAAAATGATACTCAAGCGCGTATTCTACATGGATAAGAACATGAGCTATGAGTCTCCGGATATAACATTTGACAGAAAGGATATCCTTCCCGTTCAATTGTTTGATACAAAAGAGCCGATGATGTATTTTATAAATCCGATACATGCGCAGAATAAGTGTTACGGATATATGGTATCCATATATGACGCGGATGAATGGCCTTATCATTTCACTCAGTCATATGTTTCAGCTCTCGGAAATGCGCTTGATGATTTCAATGTTCATAATGAATACATGAATATGGAAGAGATCAAAGCCATGTATCTGACAGATGCTCTGACCGGTATCAACAACAGAAGAGGTTATGAGCAGAACATGCTCCTTATCCTTGACAGAGCCAACAGACGTGAGATCTATCTAAGTGTTGCCAGCATAGATATGGATGGTCTAAAAACCATAAATGATACATACGGTCACGAGGCCGGTGATAACTGTCTTAAGGCTTTGGGCAGTGCACTTTCCAAAGTAGTATCCCCCGACGAGACTGTGGCCAGATACGGAGGAGATGAGTTTGCGGCAATACTCGTTTCAAGAGATCCCGAAAGACACATGACATTTGAATCCGATCTGCAAAAGGCCATTGATGAGGAGAACAAACTGATGAATAAGCCCTATTCCCTTCATGCCAGTGTCGGCCTGATCCATGTCGGAGCAGGAGGCTGCAAGTCTCTTATACCATATATGCAGCGTGCGGATAAACTCATGTATGAAAACAAGGCAAAGTATAAAGCCAGTCTTAAATCATAATAATATGGTTATGAAGAAAGCTCCCTTTACAGGGAGCTTTCTTCATATTCAATCTCTTTCCAGGACATATCCGGTCAGTGTCAGATGTGTTATCTCTTTAGTGTCTGTATAATAATAAAGAGTAAATTCCGTGATATAAAGATCTCTCTTATTATCGATCCTTACCTTTTCTCTTCCTTCAATAGAAAAACTGTCACTGTTTCTTGTCGAATAGTTTTCAATTGACCATGCAGTAAGTTCGCTTAAGTCCACTTCGTAGTCTGCAGTTTCTCCATCTGCTAAATTGACCGTGATCACTACTATGCTGTCCTTTTTCCTGTCATTATTGCATTTTGAGACCTTGTAAAGCCTGTTATATCCCGTTATATCCAGTGCATATCCCTTTGCATAATAACGAAGATATACGCTGTCTCTTCCCCATTCCTCATATTCACTGTATTCTTCTATGGTCTCTATCTCGGATTTTGTAAACTTTTTATCAAGAGTTTTCTTACCTTTGTATCCTACTCTGTCTATCGTGCGATATGCACTTTTTATCGCACTTTTTAAGCTTTCATCCTTATCAACGTCCTTAAGCATCTTTTCAAGGCGCTTTGTCTGGGATCTTATGACCACATCATCATATGAAGTCCAGGGTATTATAAGACCAAATGCCGCTATAAGGATAAGGATAAAAAGTATGTATGAAATGACCTGTTTCTTTCTTTTTATATGATGCAGAGCATAAAGGATAAAATACACGATCTCGCCTATGATGAGTAAAACGGCAGAATACCTAGATACCGTATATCCGTATTCCTTTATCCTTATTCCCATGCTCCAACACTGCAGGATTATAAAGGGAATAAACGCATATGGAACAAACTCAGCTACTTTTGATAATACGTTTTCCTCCTCTTTCATCCCGTGGACCATGGTCCAGATGGGCATACCTATGGCAAACAGAAATGCCAGTATGTTAAATACTTGGTTTGACGGTACCGTGTCAGTAACAAATATCTTTATTATATAGATATATATGATCGCAAATGCGATCAAGAGCATCGACTGCAGCACATATACAACACAGAGTTTTGCAAATTTCCCGTGTTTCTCACCTTTTGCAGAAATAGCCTTCAAGCACATCGGTACATATATACCGCCTGCAAGAAAAAGTTCAACCTGAGCCATAAAATCATCGGTGTCAAAAATAAGCTCATTGAATATCCATATGATTATCGCAAGTCCTACAGCAAATAAAAGATATATGAAGTTTGCCTTAACGAGCCCAAGAAACGCCTTTGTGCAGTAAACCTCAAAGTCTTCCTCCAGGCGCCTGTACATATGGTATACAGCCCATACATCGAGTGCCACAAGGTAAACAAAAAGAATTCTCGTTGCTATCTCTATGACCGTATCTGTATCCGTTCCAAACAGATAATCCGATTCGGTACTCAGAATACAGTAGACCATAAAGGCCGATATGGCCAGCGAAGCCATATAACCGCCTATCCTAACAACGATCTTATTCTTAAATACCTCTTCAAACATTATCGTCTGAGCGGCCGTAAGCAAAAAGAATACTGCAAGTTTTTCAAGAGTATCCTCATCAAGATTAATGCTATCCAGGTCTATAAGAACAGCTCCGATCAAAGCCGCCAGAATGATCGCAGCCATGGTGACCGGATAATCCTTGAAAACCTGATATATCATACGTCCCAAGCCGGTGACAGCTTTTATCAATCTGCCTTTTTTAGGCTTGTTAACACTGACCACATTCTGTTCTTCCATTATTGCTCTCCCTTATTCTGAAAGTTTGCCATCTGTTCTTCATATTCTTTTTTAAGCAGGATGAACGAATCCTTATCTCCTCCCGCATTTTCCGTATGAAAAACCTTTGCAAGCTTCTTATATCTTTCCGTTAGCTCTTCTTTATCATTGCAGCCGTTAAAATATACCGACTTAACCGTTCTGCTTAAAACCTTTGTATCATCATTGCTGTCAGTTTTTGGATCGAACGTATCCATTAATCTTGGATATATCCGTAACATATCATTGTATTCATAAAATGACATCTTCTCTGCGGGGATATTTCTAAGCTGTTTATATCTTTTAAAATCCGAACCGAGAGACACAGAATCGGTGATCAGTTTCTTTTGCGAAGCCGGGACTCCTTCTAAAACACCATCAAGATCTCTTATCATATTCATATAGTGCTCTCTTGCAAGAGTCAGTTCGTTCGCCAGACGCGCATATCTTTCCTTTTGTTTTTCATCCCTGCTTCTGTCAATATATATCCATACTATGGCGACTGCCACTGATATAAGGATCCTTACGATCCATATCAGGATAATATGTCCTGATATAAAAGCACTCCACAGATTACCGACCAGTATTCCCAGAATAATGCAGGCTGCCGCTCCCGCAAATATGCCTGCTATGACTCCTGTCGTTGCATTGCCGCGATCCCTTACTTTGGCTATATTTCTTTTTCTTACGGACCACACCGTGTAAACCGTCATACACAAGAGCACTATGGTAGATGCAAATGCCCCTGACAGTGAAAGGCCCTCAACCTTTAATATTCTGAGCACACTGTGTATGACCAATGCACAACTGAACATTATCAGTCCCTCATATGTTTTTTTGTATCTGGCAAGGAAAAAAGTAAGAATCTCAGCAATAGCCAGGATTATCGCTCCTATCACTATCCATGGCCATTGTCTGTGTGAATCGACAAATGTACGATTTGCAAAATAAAGTGAGATTATCAGTGCCGCAGTTCCCGCGTAAGCAGAAACTCGAAATGTATTATAAAGCTCGGCTATTGCTATATATGCGATTATTATTGTTAATACTGCTGCTATGACACCAAGTGTAGAACTCATATGACACCTTCCCTTTCCTGATGTTTATTCTATCCCACATGACGATTTCTTTCAATAACAGGTCCGCGTCACACTTGATACGTTAACGATATACAGCTATAATCTTTGCAGAAACTATTTACGGACAGGAACTATGTACAAAATTGATTTTCACGGCGATGATTACGCCATTTCTATCAACAATTCAAAAAGAATGATCGAACTCATTGATTCGGGCAGACTTAACAGCATCAGCATCATTGCCAACATGGGATGCTTTGATGAATGCATGAAGCTGCTTTTGGATAAATGGGACAGTTTTGAAAACAAACCTCTTGTTTCTGTCCATATAAATCTGATAGACGGATATCAGATATCCCAAACTGACTCTGAAGTCATTCAGGATAACAGCTGGGGAAACCTGTTCTTAAGATCCTTCTTTCCTTTTTTCGAAAAAAAAGCATACAAAAAAGCTCTTTCAGCAGAGATCTCAGCTCAGATAATGCGGGTTTATGACTCCATCAAGGATTTAAAAGACGATAACGGTCAACCTGTAAGTCTGCGTCTTGACAGTCATGTTCATACACATATGATACCTCTTGTCTTTGATGCAATGACAGATGCTTTGGAATCCACCGATATGTCAAAAAAGGTTACGTATATCCGTAATTCCTGTGAACCCGTTAGAGTGTTCTTTGAAACACCCGGTATCAAAGGGACTTTTTCTTATGTAAATCTTATCAAAAACCTCATTCTTAACATACTGGGTAAAAGAGTCTTAAGATATTGCAGATCCCACAACATAGACACCGGCAAACTATGGGGTCTGATGCTAAGCGGCGACATGGACAGAGAAAGGATAGATATTTTACTTCCAAAAATGTCCAAATATGCCAAAGAAAACGATCAATATCTGGAAGTTCTGTGCCATCCGGGCATTGTTCTTGAAAACGAAAAGCGCCCCGAATACGGTAAAGACGATCTTAACTGCTTCTTCAGCAAAAACAGAGATGCCGAATACGATATGATCATGAATCATACCGATATATATTAATACTCTTTATTCTTCCTGGCGCTTGTCCATGATGATCAAAAGTATTATTCCAAGGATCGCTATCACGGATATTATGATACCTTCGATCATACCCTCCGGTATATAACTCATCTCAATGCTGATATCCGCGTCTGTATTTTCAAGCGGAATGAAAATAAACGCATCATAAGTGCTTTCATATTCTGCTTTATTTCCGTTCACCTTAACGTTCCATCCCTTTTCATACGGGATAGTCATCGTTACTCCCCTAGTATTCTCCGATACCATATCTTTTGAGATATCTATCCTGAATTCCGATGAAGACAGTTTGGTGATTTTACAGTCTCTCATGCGAGCAAGTTCATAACAGTCTTTCAGTGCCTTAACATCCTCGGTAACGATAACAGGCGTACCCAAGTGCGCATCTTCACAATCCGGCTTTACGTACACATCAAAAACATCTCCCGCAGAGTGATATCCGAGATTTAATATCTTTAAGGAACTGCTGTTTCCGTAACCCGATATCGCATCCTCATTAACATATACGACAAGATTCTGCGTATAGTCTTCGATATCATCAATATACATATATACATATCCGTCTTTTACAGTCTTGCACATGCAGTACTGATATCCGATACCATTTTCACTGAATTCCTGTTTCCACATGATAGCATTATCAAATATATGTGTTTCTTCTCCGGTTATATTGGAATACATCACTTCCTGAAGTTCAAAAGGATTTCCTTCGGGCAATGTAGGCTTATCATCAACAAGACTGGCAACAGACAGACTGTATGGATTCCTGTGAAGGCTGTATTCACCGTCGTATAGTTTTTCATAACCATCCCTGTAACCATCTGCGCCAATGATATATCTGATCGCTAAAAGCGAATCTGCGGTCATAGTATTATCGTGTCCGTATTCGGTATAAAGACCGTCATCATTGTATCCTATCTTCTGCAGAAAATAACGCGTGTAAAGAAGTCCCGCAGAACTGTAATGTGTTACGCCGTTATAGTCATACATCATATCGTCGTTCTGCTCTCTTTGCTTCATGTTATCCATATGATAGTATTCTTTATCTTTGGCAGCGACTCTTACTGCCTCCTGCGTCTGACTGACTATATGCTCATATTCACTTTTTGACAGCATATTCATTGAAGTTTGCTGCCTGTATATGTATACCGAATCCAAAAACAGTTCGCTCATCTGTATTGCGATCAATATGATTATCACTGCTTTTCCCACGGCTCTTGTCCTGTTTGTCCTTGGGAATCTTCCCCCTGTAGTGAAGAATACATATACAAACACAGCTATAAAGACGAGCACTATGAGTATACAGTTGCTTACTATGTATCTTCTGTCAACAAATGCATACTTTCCCGTAATAGCGTACATAAAAACAGCAACACTAACTGCCAATGCTATAAGAATGCGTTTTATATCTATGCCGTCAAGTCTGTTAAAACATCTCAATGAACACAAAAGGCATATGAACACATATAAAAAGGCTTCACGATAAGGATAACCTGACGGCTCCATTCCCGCATGCCATACAAGATTTACTTTATCAAACGCAAAAGAGGTCCAGAAGATAAGCCCCATGATCAGCATGCAAAGCTTTTCTTTTGTTTTGACGGCGCCATTCATCATATACAGAAACACCATGAACACCACCAGTATTCCCGCATATATGAGCGGAGTTCCGAATATAGTCTGGTTTCTGTCATATGCCAAAAACCACATTTTGGCTGCTATGTCTCTGGCCATGAGATTTCCTTTGGTGGTCTCAAGTCCCAAAACAAATATATCCTTCGGACTGCCAAGAAGTTCTATGGCTGTCGGTACAAGGATAACTGCATCAAGACATACCGCCCAGAACGAACACAAACCTACTCTTATCAGTCTGCTCCAAAACTCCCTGGGTTCCAGAATCAGTCTGTAGCATGTCCACATCACAATAAAGAAACAGATCATGAATGTGATGTAGTAATTGCACCAGAGCATAAACGCAAGAGACAGTATGTAGCCGATCTTTGCCTTTTCATATATAAGCCTGTCTAGCATCCAGATCGCCACAGGCATCATCGCAAAAACATCCAGCCACATTGGATTGACGCTGTTGGACATGATAAATGCGCAAAATGCGTATGAAAAAGCAAAGATGAATGTATGAACTCTCTCTCCCTTTATACTTCCATCCTTTATCCTGCTTATATAATGATACATAAACAGATCGCACCCTCCCGCTGAAAGTGCGATTTTTATTCCTATCATCAGTGTTATGGCTTCAGGTATATGAAGCTTGTCAAAGAAAACAAGAAGCAAGAGAGACGGACTGGACAGGTAATATGTGTAAAATCCCACAGCACCTGCTCCCAAAGCTATGGCAGAAGAATATAATATATTGTTCTCACCTGAAAGAAGTGTCTTATAATATGAATAAAAATCCACATACTGGCGCTTCATATCATATACAAGCCATGTCTTGTCTCCAAAAGGTGTTATGTGGCAAGCAATGATAAACACAATAAACACCACGCCTGTACAGATTGCGGTGATAAGTGAATGCGTATACGGATTTCCAAGCAGCTTTTCATAGTGTCTTTTCATACAAATATGATATCACTGCTGTCAATCAATTACCATTTAATATTTCTTAAAATCCCTTGAATTATGCGTGTTTATCTAATAAAATTAAATGTTGATGAAGGAATATATATATGAGTGATATGATTTCAGTGATCATACCTGCTTTCAATGAAGAGGATATGATCAAAACAGCATATGATGAGATCCGTCAGGTGATATTAAGCCTGAATACCGATTATGAATTTATTTTTGTAGATGACGGTTCAACAGACAAAACTTTCGATGAAGTAAAAGAGATCTCTCTTTCAGATCCCAGGGTTCATTGCGTTTCCTTTTCAAGAAATTTCGGAAAGGAATCAGCAATATTCGCAGGTCTTAAGGAAGCCAAGGGCAACTGTTGCGTTGTAATGGATTGCGATCTTCAGCATCCGGCCGATGTCATCCCCGAAATGTACCGCCTTTGGAAAGAAGGCTTTGAGATCGTCGAGGGTGTCAAGAAAGATCGTGGCAAAGAAAGCATCATATACCGTCTTATGTCAAAGATATTTTACTCTGTCATAAGCCGCTGTTCCAATATAGATCTTAAGGACGCCTCAGATTTTGTACTCCTTGACAGGATGGTGATCGATTCAATGCTCTCATTTCCTGAAGCCGCGCCATTTTTCAGAGGATTATCGCGATGGGTCGGATTCAGATCAGTCAAAGTACCGTTTGAAGTATCCGAAAGACGTTTTGGTAAAAGTAAATGGTCAACGACCGGTCTTATCAAATATGCTATACACAACATAACTATTTTCTCAGCTGATCCGCTACAACTTGTTACAGTCATGGGCGTGATATTCATTATCGCAAGTATATTTCTTGGCGGTGAAGCCCTGTACAGATATTTTACTCAGACTGCTTTGGGAGGCTTTACGACCGTTATCGGTCTTATCCTGCTGACCGGCGGCATCATAATGATAAGTCTAGGCATCATAGGTCTGTATATCTCAAAGATTTATGACGAGGTAAAGGATCGTCCGAGGTATATCATCGAAAAGCGCATATGATCATCTATCAGAGGTATTGATACATATGAAAAAAAGAATTGCAGTTTTTGCAAACGGATGGACAACTGAAAATCTGATCAATTTCATGAAGGGGCTGAAAGAATCCCTTACGGATTTCCCTTCAGACATCTTTTTATTCTTAAGTTATGGTTCATACGGACAGAGCGAGTTTGATCTTAGAGCGGAAAGCATGACATATCGCCTGCCAGATCTGTCATCATTTGATGCAGCTGTCATATTTGGCTGCGGCCTGAATTTTAAGCAGGATATAGATTACATATATTCAACTGTAGATAATGCAAAGATACCTGCGATCAGTGTAGGACTTGATCATCCGGGACATATTCATATATTCACGGACAACACTGTGGGAATGTATTCTCTTTGCAATCATGTCATAGAAAAGCACGGAGTCAGGGATGTAGTATTCATAGGCGGATCTCAAGACAATGAAGATTCCAACACGAGGCTAAACGTTTTACGTGAGTGTATGACTTCCCACGGGCTTGAACTAAAGGATCCCGATATATACTATTCAAACTGGGAGATAAGTCAGGTAAAAGAAGTTATTGAGCATATGTTAAAAGAACGTGACAGTCTCCCTCAGGCCATCATATGTGCAAATGACCCGATAGCAACACATGTTTCATTATTCCTTTCTGAAAACAGCTATGATGTTCCCAAAGATGTGATAGTTACAGGCTTTGATAACTTAAGTGAAAGCCAGACATACTATCCTTCAATATCAAGTGTCGATCAGAACTATCCAAAGCTCGGAAATATCGCAGGAGACAGTCTGATAAAGCTCCTTGGCGGTGTTGAAGTCTCAGAATCAATATCAATAGAAAGTGAGTTCATTCCGGGTGAAAGCTGCGGATGTAATGATTGCAGGGATTCCGATCTGTTAAGACGTAATCTCGCTCACAAACGTCCATATGCAATTCAGCGTGAATATGGTATATCCGGAAGACTCTATACATTTGAACATGCGATAATGCGTTCCGGAGAATACAGGGAACTGAGCGGTAATCTTAAACCTATGATCTCTACTTCCACAGGTTCGGAAGGTAATACATTCTATATCATGCTGGATCCTCTTTTTGCTGATCTTGGTAAAGATATCGTTTTGCCAGAATTCAAGTACAGTGATGAATTTGACGTTATATCCGGTAAAAACCAGGGCGTCATGAGCACAGCAAAAAAAGTTTCGAGATCACTGCTTGTCCCCGATACCGATCCGGAAGGTGAAAACCGAATCTATATGATAGGCCAGCTGCATCTTGATTCATTTGCATGCGGCTACCTTGTATTTGCGGACGATCTTAAGATGTTAGAGGAAAACAGCCTGTTCATGTTTGTAAACAGAACAAACAGGATCCTCGTTATACTCAAACGAAACATGCAGCTTACGGAACTTAACAACAAGCTTTCCGCACTGATGGAACAGGATGCTCTGACCAAGGTTAAGAACCGTACCGCTTATGACAAATATCTGCGCAATCTTGAACGTGATTTCATAGAAGGTGAAAACAAACCCTTTGCCGTTATATTCTTTGATATAAATGATCTTAAAGCCATAAACGACAGACACGGTCATGAAAAAGGTGATGCATACATAAAGAATTCCTGCAGGCTGATCTGTAATACGTTTAAACACAGTCCCGTATTCAGGATAGGCGGTGATGAGTTTGTTACCATAGCCCAGAATGATGATTATGACAACAGACATGAATTACTGACATCCATGCGTGAGCATATGGAAGCACTTAAGACAAGAGGTGATTCCGTTCCGCTTACCGAGCGTATCTCCATAGCATCCGGTATGGCAGAATATGACCGTACTCTTGATGAAGATTTTTCTTCAATATTCAAGAGAGCCGATGAGCTCATGTATGAAAACAAATATAACATGAAAAATCCGAAAGCTTAAAAACTTTCGGATTTTCTTTATTCACATATTTTCTTATACATTTTTGGCCTTCTGTCTCTGAACAGCCCCCAGGACAGTCGTTCCTCATCCTGTGCATCCATATCAAATGAAGCATAAAGTATCTCTTCCTTATCCCTGCTGCCGTCAGCGATTATCTCACCCGTATTATCCGTTATGAACGAACTTCCGTAAAACTTAAGAGAGGATTCCTGTCCGCCGTTTTCCTTACACGGTTTAACCTCTTCAAGTCCTATTCTGTTTGCAGCAACAACAGGCATAAGATTTGCTGCCGAATGTCCCTGCATCACTCTTCTCCAGTGCCCGCTCGAATCAACATCCAGTATGGGTTCGCTGCCGATCGCCGTAGGATATAAGAGGATCTCTGCACCTTCAAGTGCCATCCCTCTGGCGCATTCGGGAAACCACTGGTCCCAGCATATACCGACACCAACCCTGCAGTATGCCGTATCCCATACCTTAAATCCCGTATCACCGGGTGTGAAATAGAACTTCTCCTGATAAAAATGGTCATCCGGGATATGAGTCTTTCTGTATTTTCCCAATATCTCTCCGTTAGCATCTATCATGACCACGGTATTATACAGACTGTTACCGTCTCTTTCATATATACTCAGCGGAAGTACAACTCCAAGCTCTTTTGCAAGAGGCGCCAACTCATATACTGCATCATTTTCATTAACGGTCTTAGCAAATGAATAGTATTCATATCTTCTTTCCTGACAGAAATACTGTCTTTCAAACAGTTCGGGTAACAGGATTATCTGAGCACCGTTCTTCGCAGCCTCTTTTATCCTGTCCTTTGCTTTTAAAATATTCTCTTCAACCGAAGTACTGCACTGCATCTGTATCGCAGCCACATTTACTTTTCTCATGTTATCTCTCCGTAACCATCGGTATCTGCTGTGTTATACAGTGAATGTTACCGCCGCCCTTTAAAATGTCCATGGCATATATTCCGATAACTTTCCTTGACGGAAAGCACTGCCTCAGTATATTAAGTGCCGGTTTGTCATTATCATCTCCAAACTGCGGCACTATAACACTGTCATTTGATATATAAAAGTTCACATAGCTTGCGGCAAGTCTTTCACCGACTTCCCTTGTATCCTCGCCTTCCTCGAAAACGTAACCATCAACGTCATCCTCGGTTATACAGACAGGTTTTTTGGGTATGGGAAGTTTATGGACATTAAAGCTTCTTCCTTTGGCATCAATCTCATTTATTAGGATATCATAAGCGATCCTGCTTCGCTCATACTGCGGATCGTCTTCATCATCCGTCCAAGCCAGTATCACCTCGCCGGGAGCACAAAAGCAACAGAAATTATCAACATGTCCGTTTGTTTCATCATTATATATACCGTACGGCAGCCATATGATCTTTTTAACACCGAGATATTTTTTCAGTTCTTCTTCTATCTCTTCTTTTGACATACCGGGATTTCTCCCGGGGCTCAACAGACACTCCTTTGTTGTTATGAGCGTTCCTTCTCCGTCAACGTGGATCGATCCGCCTTCAAGTACAAAGTGTTCTGCGTCATAGAGCTTGGCGCCAACTTTATCAGCGATCAGACTTGCGATCTTCTGATCGTTGTCCCAGTGCGCATATAAACCGTCAAATTCACCGCCCCATGCATTAAACTGCCAGTCTACGGCTCTAAGTTTTGTTTTGCTTTCATCTGTCACAAAGGTAGCACCGCTGTCTCTGGCCCAGGCATCATCGCTTGCTGCTTCAAACAGATGCAGTCTCTCTTTTGGGATCACATCACTTAACATATCCAAAGCATTCTGATATGCTTCATGACTGACAGCCATATATATGTCTTCAGATTCCGATATGGCACCCGCAACCTTGGCAAATGCTTCTCTTGCCCTACCCGGATCCTTCCCCCATGATCCCGGTCTTTCGGGCCAGATCATGAAGCACCCAAGATGCTTATCATATTCAGAAGGCATATAAAACCCGTCATAAGACGGGTAACTGTTTTTTATCATCATATTTTTTACCGAAAGAAAGAGATTGTCATCAGCTCAGTCTTTCCTTGAAATCGTCATAACCAAACTCTTTTATGATCCGACAATCACCGTTTTTGTCCATGGCAGCTATTGACGGAAGCGGAATACCGTTAAATGTATTGTTCTTTACCATTGAATATATGGCCATATCTTGAAAGTAAAGCCTGTCACCTATCTTTATCTCACGGTCAAATGAATAGTCTCCTATCACATCGCCAGCAAGACATGTATTACATGACAGCCTGTAATTGTATTTCTTTTCACCCGGTTCACCACTGTCTTTTAACGGCGGTCTGTACGGCATCTCGAGCACATCCGGCATATGACAGGCTGCCGATGTATCGAGTATAAGTATATCAATATCATTCTTCACGATATCAAGTACGGTAGATACATTGTATCCCGCATTCAGCGCAACGGCCTCACCAGGTTCGAGATAAATATCAAGATCATATGTATCTCTCATATGGGTTATGAGTCTTATGAGCCTCTCTATATCATAATCCTGTCTTGTTATATGATGTCCTCCGCCCATATTAAGCCATTTCACTCTGTGAAGATATGGAGCAAACTTCTCTTCAACTGCCTCAAGCGTTTTCTCAAGATCATCGGAATTCTGTTCGCACAGTGTATGGAAATGCAAACCGTCAACATGATTAATGATCTCATCATCCATATCGCAGGCTTTAATCCCCATTCTTGAACCCGAAGAACAGGGATCGTATATGGCGTGATCCTTCTGTGTTGAGCACTCGGGGTTGATCCTTACACCAAGGCTTACTCGCTTTCCAGTTTTTGCGGCAACTTCATCAGCAACAGGATAATACTGCATCAGTTGTGCTTTTGAATTAAAGATGATGTGATCACAGATGGTACATAACTCTTTGACATCCTGAGGTCTGTATGCAGGTGAATATACATGATTCTCCTTGCCCATCTCTTCATACCCGAGTCTGGCTTCATACAATCCGCTCGCTGTAGTGCCGCTTATGTATCTTCCGATCAGATCATACTCGCAGAATGCAGAGAAACACTTCTGCGCAAGAAGTATCTTTGCTCCGGTCCTGTCCTGAACCGATTTAAGGATTCTTAAGTTGTCTTCAAGCTTTCCCTCATCTATCACATAACATGGGGTTTGAAGTTCATGTATCTTCAAATAAGTGACCTCTTTATCCTTGATCAATCAACAAGTACGGGATTTTCAACAACCTTCCATGGGAGCCCCCACTTATTAAGTGCTTCCATATACGGATCAGGATCGAATTCCTCAACCGTGTATACACCGGGTCTGTTCCAGAGCCCCGTTACTACCATCATTGTTCCTATCATTGCAGGAACTCCTGTCGTATATGATATGGCCTGTGACTCAACCTCTTTGTAGCATTCCTGATGGTCACAGACATTGTAGATATATATGCACTTTTCTTTTCCGTCCTTTACACCGGTGTATATACATCCTATGTTAGTCTTTCCGACTGTTCTCGGTCCAAGTGAAGCGGGATCCGGAAGAAGTGCCTTCAAAAACTGAATAGGTACTATCTGCTGTCCCTGAAACTCTATCGGAACCGTTGATAACATTCCGACATTCTCCAGACACTTCATATGTGTAAGATAACTCTGTCCGAATGTCATAAAGAATCTTATTCTCTTTACTCCGGGTATGTTCTTTGCAAGTGACTCTATCTCCTCATGATGAAGAAGATACATATCTTTCATGCCGACACCTTCAAAATCATACTCTCTCTTTATAGACATGGCAGGTATCTCAACCCAGTGGCCGTCTTCCCAGTATGATCCCGGAGCGGATACCTCTCTTAAATTTATCTCGGGATTGAAGTTTGTTGCAAACGGATATCCGTGATCTCCGCCGTTGCAATCCAAAATATCTATGGTATGTATCTCATCAAAATAATGCTTGAGTGCATATGCGGTAAATACTGATGTTACACCGGGATCGAATCCTGTTCCCAGAATACCGGTGATCCCTGCTTGTTTAAAGCGATCCATATATGCCCACTGCCATGAATAATCGAAGTATGCACTGAATCCCAGTTCTTTGCATCTCTTCTCATAAACAGCTCTCCACTTGGGATCGTTTGTATCCTCCGCCTCATAATTGGCTGTATCTATATAGGGCACCTTGCATTCCACACAGGCATCCATTATGGTCAGATCCTGATAAGGAAGTGCAAGATTTAGTACCGCATCGGGTTTAAACTCTTTTATGAGCGCTACGACTTCCTCAACTTTATCCGCATCTACTTTCGCTGTTGAGATCTTAGTCTTTGTCTTTCCTTCAAGTTTCTCTTTAAGAGCGTCACATTTTGATACGGTACGGCTTGCGATCATTATCTCTTCAAACACTTCACTGTTCTGACAACACTTATGGATCGCAACCGATGCAACTCCGCCACAACCGATAATAAGTACTCTGGCCATTATTTGTCCTCCTCCTCTTCAAGCAGATCTTCAACATATTTGGGCAGCATAAATGCTCCCCTGTGCAGATTTATGGTGTAATACCACGTCTCTATGTGTCTGTCCTTCCAACGCTTGGCATCCAGATCATCAAGCGGATGATACTTCTTTGATGCAAATCCGAACAGCCAGTATCCTGCCGGACATGTTGCGATATGAGCCTGGTATACACGACTTACCGGAAAACTCTTTACAACCTTCCTGTGCATGCTTCTGCAGGCCTGTTCATCCTCATCAAAGAATGGGCTTCCGTGCTGATACACCATGATACCGTCTTCTTTAAGTGCTTTATAGCAGCTTCCGTAGAATTCCTTTGTGAACAATCCCTCTTCATGACCGAAAGGATCGGTTGAATCATTGACGATAATGTCATATTCATTCTGCACATTTCTCAAAAAATGCAATCCTTCCATATAAAAGATGTGAACTCTGGGATCACTCAGTCCCGCTGTCTGCTCCGGGAAATACTCCTTGCAGACCTCAACCATCTTCTCATCCGGCTCCACAAGGTCAATACTCTCTATCTCCGGATATTTGGTAAAACATGTGGCTACTCCGCCGTCGCCCCCGCCGAATATCAATACCTTTTTGACATTGGGATGGACCGCCATAGGAACATGCGTCACCATTTCATCGTATATGAATTCATCAGCTTCAGAGAATACTATCTCTCCGTCTGATATGAGCACCTTACCGAATTCGGGGGTCTCCATTACGTCAAATCTCTGATAGTCACTCTCTCCCGAGTAAAGTTCCTTATTTGTTCTGATGGACAACTTAACATTGTCTGTATGACATTCCGAGAACCACAACTCCATGTCTGTTCCTCCTTATGAAACCGCATTTAGGATGTGATAGATCATTTTTTCAGTATATTAAGCCTGTCTGCCTCAAGGTCTTCCGTTCCCTGAAGAGAACAACCTTTTTCCTTGGCATAAAGGATATAGTCCACTATGTCTGTAGTGATGCGCTCACCGGGTGCCAGTATCGGAATTCCCGGAGGATAGCACATGATGAACTCAGCACATATCTTTCCGATGGATTCCCTGATCGGTACCGATATCTTCTCACTGTAAAAAGCTTCCTGTGGCGATACGACAACCTCGGGCTGTATGTAGTCTCCTGATATGGTGGGAAGCTGTTCCTTCTCATAAAGTCTCTTTATATCCGCCAGTGCGTTCACCAGACGCTCTATATCTCTTAAACGATCACCGATAGAGATGTAGGCAAGGATATTTCCTATATCCCCAAACTCTATCTGTATATCATATTCATCTCTTAAAAGGTCATATACCTCAATTCCAGTAAGACCGATCTCCTGGGTATAGACCGAAAGCTTTGTTACATCATATCCGCATACACTGGTACCGTTTATGAGTTCCGTACCGTACGCATAATAGCCTCCAATGGCATTTATCTCTGTCCTGGCATATTCCGCCATCTTGACTACCTTTTCAAAGGATTCTCTTCCTCTGAGCGCCAGGTTTCTCCTTGATATATCAAGGCTTGACAACAGCAGATATGAAGCACTTGTAGTCTGTGTCAGGTTCACTATCTGTCTGACATAATCGGCATTGACTCCGTTATTGGTAAGAAGCAGTGAACTCTGTGTAAGGCTTCCTCCGGATTTATGCATTGATATTGCCGCCATATCGGCACCGGCTCTCATAGCATCGATCGGAAGTCCCTCACCAAAGTAAAGGTGTGTACCGTGCGCCTCATCGACTAGCATCTTCATACCGAATCTGTGAGCCAGTTCGGTAAGCTTAACTAGATCGGAACATATCCCGTAATATGTAGGATTGTTTATTAAGACCGCTTTTGCATTCGGATGAGCTTTCATGGTAGCTTCCATCGCGTCTGTCTCTATCCCCAGAGCTATTCCTATCCTGGGTTCGGTCTTCGGTTCAACATAAACAGGTATCGCTCCGCAAAGGACAAGTGCATTTATGGCACTTTTGTGCACATTCCTGGGAAGTATGATCTCTTCTCCGGGTTTACAGCAGGATAAGATCATGCTCTGAACAGCAGAAGTTGTTCCTCCTACCATCAAAAAAGCATGCTCTGCACCAAATGCATCCGCAGTCAGATCCTCCGCCTCCTGTATGACACTTACTGGATGACACAGATTATCAAGCGGCTTCATGGAATTCACATCCAGGCTTACGCATTTGTCTCCCAAAAGCTCAACAAGCTCAGGATTTCCGCGTCCTCTTTTATGCCCTGGTACATCAAACGGGACCACTCTTTTTTTCTTAAATCTCTCGAGAGCCTCATATATCGGCGCTCTCTTTTGTCTCTCAAGATCCATAACTGGCAATACCCACCCAAAACAAAAAGATGATGCTGTTAACATCATCCCGAATATCTTCTTATCTAAATTAACATATTAGTTATGCAGTGTCAATGCAAAGAACGCCCAAACCCCCATAAACACTTTACATTTGGCTGTTTTCATAGTATACTTCTTATTTGGTAAAAAATGCTTTAAGCTAGCTATAAACAGAAAGGAATTTTATCATGAGTGAACAAACTTCTAAATCAGGCGGATGGCGCACTAACAAATGGGTACGCGCAGCCATTCCCGCGCTTCTTCTCCACTGCAGTATCGGTACCGTTTACTGCTGGTCAATCTTCAGTCAGGAGATAGCTGATTACATCGGCTACTCGAAGGGCGCAACAGAGTGGGCATTCTCATTTGCCATCTTCTTCCTCGGAATGTCAGCGGCTTTCCTTGGTAACATTGTTGAGAAGGACATCCACAAATCATCGCTGATCGCTACTATCTGTTTTGCAACAGGTATGGCTCTCACAGGTTTCTTTATCTACTACGGCGGCCAGCATCAGCAGAGTCCTGTGGCACTCATCGGAATATACTTAAGCTACGGTTTCATCATGGGTGTAGGACTTGGTACAGGTTATCTTTCACCGGTTAAGACTCTTATGCTCTGGTTCCAGGATCGTAAAGGTCTTGCAACAGGTCTTGCTGTTGCAGGTTTCGGTGCAGCCAAGGCTATCGCAAGCCCCATCATGCAGAGCATGCTTGAAAACCTCGGCGAAGGCGGTATCTACAAGATGTTCATCATCCTTGCTGTTGTATACTTCATCATGATGTTTATCGGCCACCTTCTTCTTGCTAAACCCGCTGACTGGCATGAGCCTCAGGATAAGGATTCAAAGCCCAGCATCATCGAAGTTTTAAAGACCAAGCCTATCAGCAACTACGTTGGTATCTGGGTAATGTTCTATATCAACATCACCTGCGGTCTTGCACTTATATCTCAGGAAAAGATGATCGTTAAATGTGTAGGCCTTGCAGCTTACGTAGGTATCATCTCTACGATCTCCGCTATCTTCAATGCAGGCGGAAGACTCGGCTTCTCTTCATGGGCAGATACCATGAAAGACAGAAATACGATCTACAAGATGATCTTCATCCTTTCGATCGTATTCACAGCACTTGTTATGATCACAAGCGGTATCAAGAACGGCGAAGGCAACGGCCTTTTGATCTTCCTTGTACTCGCTCTTATATTCATCGTTAATGCAGGTTACGGCGGCGGTTTCTCAAACGTTCCCACATTGCTCTCAGACCATTACGGAATGGGTTCTATCAGTGCTATCCACGGAATCACCCTTTCAGCATGGGCGTTTGCGGGACTTACAGGTAACCAGGTTGCAACTTACATTGTTAATCACTCGGGCGAATGGATCGATCACGATGGTGTAAAGATGAATCCTGTTGGATATCAGAATGTACTTTTCTTCACTATCGCACTTTACATCGTTGCACTTATCCTTTGTCTGGTACTTGTAAAACCTACAGACAAGAGTAAGCAGGCTTAAGACATACATAAGCAAAAGGCAGGAAAAATCCTGCCTTTTTTGTTTGCTCAAATTCATTTGTTAAGTATATTGACACATCCTATGAACATCGGAAGTCCCGTCTCATTATCAACTATCGCATATATAAACGGACGATCAAGATTAATAAATAACTGTTTTTCCATAGGTGCTGCCGCATAACAGCGCATCTCAACTACCGTTGCCGCTGCGGCCTGTGTACCGTTTCTGTCTACATTTATAAAGGTCTTGTGAATAACACGCTCTATCGCTATGGGATAATCGGCTCCATTTGCTGTTTCGATCATGTTGCTGAAATCCGCCTTGCCCGGATCAAAAGCATCCGTCATTCCCATTTCCTTAAGAACGTTACTCATTTCTGTGCCGTACTCGACGGTAAACTGAGGCATCGTCACAAAAACATCCGCATAATCACTGTCTCTTACAGCATCTGCAAATCCTTTCGAATTTTCATTAAGCCAGCTAATATACTCAGCTATATCCGTTCCTTCATTCGGGAGTATTCCCACAAATGAGTACTCATTTCCCTCATACGGTTTGATAAATCCGAGAGCATCTCCGTATTCAAAGTACCTGTCCTCTTTACTGCTGAGCATCGTGACCTCGGATATGCTGCCGTCAGCATTGGTAAATACCTCATTTTCATGAATCGCAGACGCTTCGTATTCCTTAGCCCATTTTGCGTCAAAGGATATCGCATTTATAAGATAAGTGCATGCATCAGGTGATATCGAATCCAGTATATCGGGTATACGCTCTTTAGTCTGATCAGAAACCCATTTGTTAATGTCCTTAAGCGTACCCCCGTTAAAAGGTGCCTTGAACAGTTCCGCTCCAAAATAGTAAGCCGCCTTTGATACAAAATCATCTTTTAGTTCAAGAACACCGTCATCTTTGAACCAGATTGAATTTGCATTATTCCACTCAACGCCCTGTGAATCGTTCATCTTAAGATAAAGAGCTCTTAAGACCTGATCTGCCTCTTCAATGCTAAGTCCCCCGTTCACAGCCTCTTCCATCTGCTTAAGCGTCTCTCCATCTGCTCCGTTTTCCGTCATTCCAAGAGCCATGATAAGCGATGTCGGTGCTATAAGGACATTCTCATTTTCATTAGTTTTCTTCGCCGTCTCTGCGAACATTGATATAGAAGAATCAGAAAAAGAACCTATCACCCTGTTATCCATGGTAACGTCATTTATACTTATGACCTCCTGTGTGGATGTCTTCTCAGGTGCCTTTATCTTGATGGTTTTAGACTTTATATCTTCCATTAAGTCTGTAGACTCGCTTTCCGTATTTTCCTCTTGCGTGAGTTCAACCACATCTTCTTCAGGTTCGACAAGAGCCTGTTCTTTACCGCATCCGGCCAGTGCGATGGCCAAAGTCAAAATAAGTGCTACATATCTTCTTTTCATAAGAAATAACTCCTTTCTTTGATAAGATACGTAAAGACCCTGGCCTTTTTGTGGAAAAATATAATTTTTCTTTAGTTTATATTGTAAAGAACTTTTTCCTCATCGCTCAATTCAGTATTCGGGAACTGTATCTTAGCTTCCTGCAAAAGTGTGGCGTAATCCTTGTAGGTAGTGTGGAAGATTTCTTCTCTGCTCTTTAAAACAAATCTGTTCTTATCCTTTATATAGGTTGTGCAGTATGGTACATATGCTACCAGGCCGTAAGTATTTGTCTCAAACAGGAATAACTGCGCACCGTCACCTACTGCCAGTAGACCGTCCTGCTTGTCAAATACCGCATACTCCATATTTCTGTAGCAATCGGTTGATACGACAAACGAATCGTTTTCAACATCCCATATCCTGATCTTATGATCATCTCCCTGGATAATAAGATATCTGTCTTCATCAATGAATCTTAAGAAGGTGTTGTTCTTTGTCTGCAGAGGTATTACTGCCTTTGTTGAAAGATCGTTTGTATCCGCTATCCTTACATTGCCGTCCTTACAGCACATAGCTATGTATCTTCCACCCCGACTGAGCTCTATGTACTTATTCGATGAATAATTTGACAGACCCTTATACTCGTCAGCAAAAGCCTTTGTTTCCTTCGAGGCTATATCTAAAACCAGAAGTGCTCCGCCCTTTGGAGATATATAAAGCTTGCTTCCGTCTTCCGATACGATAGCATTTCCTACGCTGTATTCCGTGTTTTCGCTGTATATGCACTTTTTGTTTTCCAGATCGACAACAGCAACATCTAAGCCTCCTTGGAATGAAGCATATTTACCGTTATCCGTAACATCCATAGCATAAGGACTGTCATTCATTCCCAGACTGTCATATGTCACGCCCTGGGCAGTAGCATTTACAGGATCGATGAACCATATCTTGTCACCGTCTGCCAAAACACAGATATTTCCGACAAAAGCGATACCTTTAACGGTACTTTCGCTCTGATCAAATGTATAGAGCAGCTTTCCGTCAGAATCATAGAAACGATGTATAAATATATCACCTACCGACTGAACCGCATAGCAGTCGATATCATTGGCAACAGCCTCAAAAACAGTCGAATCAGTCTCTGCAACCTTCTTTAGATCGGATGCCTCATGATATGAAACAACATAAACATCTGTTGAGTTAAGAGCTGAAACGGCCGCCTTACCTGACATGAACATCACATCTCTTATATCAAGATCGACCTTTATGTCAAAATCCGTATATACCATACCCTCATCAAAATCAACGGGTGCCAGATTTCCTGCGGCATAACCGACAAAACCTATACCGCTTTCCTTCGAAAGATTAAGAGTCATTGCTTCGCCTGAAAGTGATATGTCAGCTGTCCTCTTACCGGTTATCTCGTCGTAGGTGTATCCCTTCCTGTCTACAACAGCAACGATATCATCTCGCTCCTGCCCATCCTTTGTATACTGATGAGCCTTTACTATCCCATTAAATGACATCATGTTCCATGCGTTGACTTCAAGGTGATCAGACCACAACACTTTCCCGTCAACACTTACAAGATCGATACATACTTCCTTTACTCCGTCATATAGAAAATCGCCGTTGCAGGTAATTACTGCCACGTTGCCTTTTGGCGTCGCACACATATCAATGATATATCCTTGTGACAGAGTAGTGTTTATGTTCTTCTCTCCAAGGAAAGTCAGTGTCGCATTTTGCGCAAGATCCTTATAATGTCCTACAGCCAGTACGCCACTTTGTTCAACATATGCATATCTGCCTGAGAATGATTCTTCCAGATCATTAACAAAGACATTTTCAGTCTTTCCGCTTTCAAGATCAATGACATAAGTCTGAGGTCCGCTTATCAAATATCCTTTTCTTTCTTTCTCATTGATATACATGTCGCGAACATATTCAAGGTCTTTGTTCTCACTTACAAGCTCGCCCGAATAATCATATATGCAAAACGATTCCTCATTGGCGATATAAATTCCGTTTACATCAGCATATGCACTGACTACATGAAGAACATAATCTTTTTCATCCACCTTTGAATCGATCCTTATGATCCTGCTCCAGTCATCGGTATTCCATACAGTGACATTATCTCCTATGTCAACTGTCACGATCCTGGATCTGTCATCGCTCATATCCATGTCGATCACTGCAAAGTCATGCTCGAGTGTTCTGTCATATTCCATATCATGGCCGACATCATATGCATGCAGTGCACTGCTTAGAGCATATTCCGCCTCGGGTACATAAGGTCTGTCATTGTCCTGTGACGGCAGTGCCTGAGAAGCTACCAAAACGGCTGCTCTTCTGTTACCGCTTTCAAGCAGAGCCATTGAGCTCTGTGCATAAAAGCGTGACTGGTTAGCCTGCTTGTCCTTGTACTCTGCCAGTATATCTTCGGCAAGCTTTGTCTTTTCATCGGCTAAAACGGCTTTCTCGTCAGCAAGTTTCTTCATCTTGCTTGCCATGTTTGAGCTGTATAAACCAAACGCTATGCCTGCAATAGCAACTATCGCGGCTATGCCTGAAACAATCGAAGCTATCTTTCGGATGCGACGTTCTCTGTGTCTTTGTCTGAGATCGTCATAATTTACTTCAAGTATGGCTGCAACAAGTCTTAAAAGTTCAGTCTTAAACTTTTTATTTCTCTCCTTGGGATCAGCTCCTCTTACGTCAGCAGCCAGCGGTTCTACAGGTGTTCCGTTCTCATCAACCAAAAGCTGATGCGGGAAGCTCTCGTTCGGCTCGCCTTCTATGAGCATCGCAAGTACATGCGCCCTGTCATGCATCTGAATGAAAGAATCTATCTCCTTGCATACCCATTCTGACTTCGGTGTATTCGGTGAGCACACAACAATAAGGTATCCGGATTCCTTCAGCGCTGTTGAGATGTTCTCATCCAGATCACTACCGATAGGAAGCTCTTCCTGATCCCTGAATACCCTCTTGATATTCTTCCTTCCTGTTTTTTTCTGTACCGCCTTCGGGATATGAAATGTCTCGAGCCCTTTGTGCAACTTCTTTGCCATCTCCATATCAAGCGGAGTATGTCTGTAACTTATAAACGCATCGTATTTCACTTATATTCCCCTTTATCTTCCAACTACTAACAGATGGTTCCGCCCCCGACAACAACATCGCCATCATACACTACTACTGCCTGCCCTTTGGTTATTGCTCTCTGCGGCTCATCAAATACAACTCTTATTGTATCATCTCCTATTTGAGTGACCATCGCAGGCTGTTCTTTATGCCGGTATCTTATTTTTGCCTTTACCCTCATATCTTTTTCTATTCTCGGAACCGATATGAGGTTGATATTGTTTGCCACAACCTCCCTGCCAAAGAGTTCTTCGTTCTCTCCGAGAATGACTCTGTTGTTAACAGGATCTATATCAACCACAAAGATTGGATGGCCCGCTGCCACACCAAGTCCTTTTCTCTGACCTATCGTATAGTGTACATATCCCTTATGACGTCCGAGAACTTTTCCATTCCTGTCAACAAAATCTCCTTCAGGATAATGCTTGTCTCTGTATCTTTCCATAAATGCCACATAATCACCGTCAGGCACAAAACATATATCCTGGCTGTCGCTTTTATTGGCGTTTGCAAACCCTTTTTCCAAAGCTATCCTTCTTGTGCTTTCCTTGGTCATATTTCCCAACGGAAATCTTACATGTTCAAGCTGATACTGAGTCAGTGTATATAAAACATAACTCTGATCCTTGGTTTCGTCCAAGGCTTTCTTCAAAAGATATCTTCCGGTTGACTCGTCATAGGCGGTCCTGGCATAATGTCCGGTCGCCAGACAGGCACATCCCAGTTTTTTCATCTCCTCAAAAAGATATCCGAACTTCATACACCGATTACATTCTATGCATGGGTTTGGAGTATATCCCTGTTCGTATGTTTTTACGAAAGGCTCTATCACCGCATTTTTAAACTGCTGTTCATAATGAAATGTGTAATGCTCTATACCAATGCTGTCAGTGACACTCTTTGCATCTAATGCATTCTCCGATGAGCCACACTTATCGGATATATCTTTTCCTATCATATCATCATTAAAAAGATGCATGGTACAACCGACACATTCATATCCTTCCCGAGACATAATCTGTGCGGTAACAGAACTGTCAACACCGCCGCTCATGGCTATCAAAGCTTTCATATATATCCTCATACAAAATTCAAGAGCCTGCCAATAAGCACGCTCCTGAACTTTTAAATATCCTGCTGCACAAATACTGTATATATTCGTAAACGGCTATTATCTCTATTCGATATTTGCGGTTTTGTCTGCTAACCGAAAGAGACGGCTTTATGTTTAAAATACACTCACTCTCTTTAGTTAAAACCAAAACCGTATTTTCTCTTATTATACACCAAATAAGCCAAAAGTGAATGCAAACATCTTGAATCACTCGCATGTAATATGATAGGATTCTATATGATGGAGGAATGAAAAAATGGATATGGACGATATGAAAAAAATCGGCAAACAGATGAACATTTACATGGGAACTCTTATGAGTTTCGCACTTTCACTTGTAGGGAATCTCACTTCCGGTCACTTCAGTATCAAAGGGTTTATCATGAGTTTTCTTATCAGTCTTGTGATAAGTATCATGATAGGTTTTGTTGTTCCGATCGGACAGATAAACAAAAGCCTTTCAAGACAGTTTGATCTAAAACCGCACCACATTGTTACAAGAATAGTAGAGAGTTTTGTATCAGATCTTATATATACCCCTCTCTTAACACTTATAATGGTTGCATTTTCTGTCACTATGGCCGCAAAAAGCAGTGGCGGCAAGGCACAGATCCCGATTCTACCTGCTTTCCTTGGTTCTCTCTGGATATGCTTTATAGTAGGCTTTATTCTGATATTCATCTTTCAGCCCATGCTGTTAAGATTCATACTTAAAAAAGAAGGTCTTGAAATGCCTGAAGAAAGAAGATGATCGTTAATACATTTAAAATATACTTTATCAGGAGGAAAACATGATCAATGAAAGACGCCCGGACAATATGGTCCGAATCACAACACCGCAGCTTGCAGACGCTTATATCGAAGAGCAGATAAAAGCTCTGCGTGAACAGATCGGTGACAAGAAAGTCTTACTCGCACTCTCAGGCGGAGTAGACTCATCAGTAGTTGCAGCCATGCTTATCAAAGCTATCGGTCAGCAACTGACATGTGTACATGTAAATCACGGCCTTTTAAGAAAAGGTGAGCCCGAGCAGGTCATCGAAGTATTCAAGAATCAGATGAAAGCAAATCTTGTCTACATCGATGCAACAGATCGTTTCCTCGATAAACTTGCAGGTGTAACGGATCCTGAAAAAAAGAGAATGATCATCGGTGGAGAGTTCATAGAAGTATTTGCGGAAGAAGCAAGAAAGCTTGACGGTATCGAGTTCCTTGCACAGGGAACCATATGGCCCGATATACTCGAAAGTGAAGCAGGAATAAAGGCACATCACAATGCGGGCGGTCTTCCCGAGGATATGGCCTTTGAACTTGTAGAGCCCGTAAGGATCCTTTTCAAAGATGAAGTCCGTGTCGTAGGAGAGAGACTCGGCTTACCCGCAAATATGGTATATCGTCAGCCCTTCCCCGGTCCAGGACTCGGTGTTCGCTGTCCCGGTGCCATCACAAGAGATCGTCTTGAAGCAGTTCGTGAATCCGATGCGATCCTCAGGGAGGAATTCGCAAAGAACGGTTTGGAAGGAAAAGTATGGCAGTACTTCACCGTCGTTCCGGATTTCAAATCAACCGGTGTAAAAAACGGTAAGAGAACCTTTGACTGGCCTTGCATAATCCGTGCTATTAATACGACCGATGTAATGGAAGTCACTGTTGAACATCTTTCAAATGAACTTATGGATCATCTTGTACAAAGGATCATAAATGAAGTTCCCGGCATAAACAGAGTACTTTATGATTTCACACCCAAGCCTCCGGCAACGGTCGAATACGAATAACATTTAGAATCCCTGCAAGCCCAGAAAACATGTGGTTTGCAGGGATTTTATTTAATGCCGGATACGCTTGGCAGACTCCATTATTCTTAACGAATGACCTGTATTCATTTTAAATTGGGACAATATATAAGAAACCGGAATATATTTTTGAGTAATTCTTAAGACAAATTTTCGCAAACCGGGAAATGCCGTGATCACAAGCTTCCTATACAATAAGCTCATCAGGAGGACAAAGTATGGAATGGATAGCGACAATACAAAAGGCAATAACCTATATGGAAGATCACATTTTGGAAGAGATAAACTATGAAGATGTAGCAAAGCATGTGCACACTTCAAGCTACGAATTTCATAGAGCCTTCAGCTTCCTTACAGGAATGACAGCCAATACGTATATTCGCAACCGAAGACTCTCAATGGCAGGCAAAGAGATTATGAGCAGCGATGAAAAGATTACAGATATCGCACTTAAATACGGGTATGAAACCCCGGCAAGCTTTACCAAAGCATTTACCAGATTTCATGGGATCTCACCTAAGACTGCCAGACAAGAAGCAAACCAGCTCGTACTTTTCAATCCTATAGCCATTAAGTTGAGTGTAGAAGGAGGCAAAAGCATGGATTACAGAATTGTTCAGACCGAGCAGAAAAGATTTATCGCATTAACCAGGAGTTTTAGAAACGAGATCATAAATGATGATGACAATCATGAGATCCCGGATTTTTGGGCAGAGTGTAACGCAAACTCTCTCCTTGGTCCCTTATTGATGTTAAGAGAGGATGGAAAGAGAGATCTTTACGGACTATGTACTCCGACAACAGAAGGATCGGAAACATTTGATTATGGAATAGGCATCATAGTAGATGATGAAACTGCAAAGTATGATGTTTGCGAAATTGAGAAAGCAGGCTTTAAGATCTGGGATGTAGAGCCAGGGACATATGTAGTATTTGAGTGCTACGGTGAAGATGGTGACTGTATCAGTAAAACCTGGGAAATGTTTTATAAGGAATTCCTGCCGCAGACCGGTTTCGAATCATCTGAACAGACGGACTACGAGATCTATTTTGATGGACCAAATCAAAAAAGCGGGCTTATGTGTGAGCTGTGGATTCCGGTAAAGAAGAAATAGAGAAATCAAAAAGTAATATGACAGTAAGAGACTGGTTCTTCCGGTTTTGTGAAAAAAGCATTTAAGTGTTAAATACATATGCCCCGAGCTTATGGCTTGGGGTATTATTATGAGACAGATGAAATAATGAATATATATGTATTGTCTTCTATGTTATAATAAACAATGTATTTTGATGGAATAAAATGCACCTGCGAGTACGGATAAAATACAGCCATAAGATCAGCGATGGAGAGCCTCATGGTACTAGAACAGATTAAAAAAATCACATATAGGATAAACACTGTGATACTCGTTCTGGTGTTTTGTCTGATGGCTTTTTTTGCTCTTTGTAAAGCTACATTTCTCGTGTGGTTTTCTATACCGACCGCATTTGTCTATGTTATAGGTTACTATCTCATCTCAAAGGAAAACCTCTATACATATGTAAGAATGGTCTATGGATGGATAACTCTCTACATGGGTATCACAACGATCTGCCTCGGTTACAGATTCGGATTTCATCTGTACTGCATGTCGATGATCCCCATCATTTTCTATACGGAATATATGGCTTTTCAGCTTAAAACTAATACCATAAACACAACCCTTTACAGTGCTCTTGTTATCGTAACTTATCTTGTTTCAACCGGATATTCCGCTTATATGAGTCCTGTTTATGATGTCGACAGTCGAATAGCCGGCGCTTTCTGGTTATTCAATTCACTTATAGTCCTGGGGTTTGTCACCTTCTATTCAAGATTCCTCATAAGAATGATCATATCTTCTGAAAAGCAGCTTTCGGAAAGAGCCAACAGAGACCGTCTTACACATCTTTATAACAGACACTACATGATGGAAAGACTCAAGGAAGCTTATGCGGATGATAAGGTCTATTTCATTGCAATGCTCGATATCGACAACTTCAAATCCATAAATGATAAGTACGGTCATCTTGCAGGCGATGAAGTTTTAAAAAGAGTTGCATCTGTAATGGAAGATGTATGCAAAGACAGTATAGTGTCGAGATGGGGTGGAGAAGAATTCCTTATACTGACCACAGAAGGTACAGAACTGATAGAAAAGCTGCGCCGTGCAGTAGAGGATATGATCATTGAATTCGAAGACCAGATCATAAAGGTTACCCTGACCGCCGGTGTTGAAATAAAGAACAAAGACATCAAGTTCAACAAATGGATAGTTGCCGCTGACGAGAAACTCTATATTGGAAAGAACAACGGAAAAAACCGTGTTGTATCCTGATCAATATGGGATTCTCTTTATATTTTCATGTTTTTATCACTAATCCTTTTATCTAAAATATCTCCCTTTATCAAAAATATAAATTGTTTGTAACGTTTTGCTCCTTTGGATTGTTTATATCTATAGAAGCCGCTTTTGATCAGTTTGAGGATTATCCCCATATGAGTGAAGAGTCTTTAAAAGAAATGGAGGAAATATACAGGAAATATTGTATGCCGCTCAAAAAGTATGTCATTTCATTATGTCATAATGCCGACACCGCTGATGACATAGTCTCGGAGGCATTCTACAGAGCGATATTAAATATCGATACATTTGAGGGCAGCAATCTTTTTGGATGGTTATGCACCATCGCAAAGAATCTGTATTTCAACCAGTTAAAAAAGAAAGACAACAACAATGCTTCTCTTGATGACGAAGATTTTATACAGGTTGCATCATCTTCCGATGTGGAAGAAGACGTCATAAAAAACGCTCAGCATCAAAGACTGATGGAATGCATATCAGATCTTTCCGAAACAGAAAGACAGGTCGTGACTCTCAGGATAAGTGCTTATCTTACATTCAGTGAAATCGGAAGAGTTCTCAATAAAACCGAAAACTGGGCAAGAGTGACATTTTACAGATGCAAAGAGAAACTGAAAGGAATGATGATCGATGAATAACGAAAAATGTTGCGTTATAAAGGATTTATTACCATTATATATTGATGAACTGTGTTCAGATGAAACTGCTGCCATAGTAAGAAAACATCTTGATGAATGTGAAAGCTGCAATAAAGCTTATACAGCTATGAAGTCAGAAGTGCCGGGGAATGACAATGACGGTATTCTTCCGGTAAAAATAGATCCCGGCACCTCTGATGAGCATGATAAACAACTTATTAAAAAAGTCTCAAGGGATGTAAAAAACAAAACAAACAGATCCAATATGGTTTCCGTCATAGCTGTGGTATTTGCTCTTTTTATCATCTTTGGATTTACGGTGCCTGTTATCCCTATAAGATCAGACAGTATTGAAGTAAATGTTATTAATCCCACTCTGTTTGTAAATGCCAAGGAGCTGTCATATTATGATCTGTCAGAAAAAGATATCGTCCTTTATGAGGGAGACAAAGATCTGACAAAATGTACCTTTAAATATGCCTATATCAGAAATATGCCAGATATCGCCCTAGCAATCGATGTTGAAATGCTTGGAAATGATAATAAAGAAGATCTCATTCTTGATAATGTCAGACTTGTAACACTGTCTTCTGATAAGCCTATCAAAAGCTATAAGACAGATACTGATATTTCCGGCACTGAAAAGAAACTAGTCATTAAGAACGTAAGGACAACTCTTTTCTCAGGCTCAAACAACTCCGTATCAAGCGTTACCTTCCTTAATACAGACGGTTTTGATGTGATCGACATATAAAAAGGATCGGCATCGAGTCCATCCCTGAACTCTTATCCGATCCTGATCATGATTAGTTTGATCATTTGATTACCGACAGGCTCTCTCTGTCTGCAAATACCGCAACGAATATCAGGAAAATGACTCCCTGTATCAGCTGCATCATCTGTGTTGTAAGTCCCATCATGATAAGTCCGTTGTTTAAAACTATATAGAGCAGTGATCCTACGATCACATTTTCAAATCTCACCTTTGCACCGCCCGAGATCGGCATGCCGCCAAGTACGAGTGCGATAAGTATCTGTGTCTCCAGCTGGTTACCCACATTGGCTGTTGCCGAACCGTTTTTAACAATGTTTACAAATGCCGCAAGACCTGTTATTGCTCCCGCGAGTATATAGATAAGAAACTTAACCCTGTCGGTCCTGACGCCCGCAAACTTAACTGCCTTCTCTCCGGCTCCGATCGCCTTGAGATTGATCCCGAACTTTGTAAAGCGGAATACAACAAAGCTTACTATCAGTACGACAGCCGTGATTCCTAGCTTGATGCCCGTCGTATCATAGTCATAAACCTTCATGCTTGCGGCCACAGGCGAATTGGATGCCATATACTTGATAAATCCCCTGAATAAAAACATCGTACATATCGTAACGATAAAGGATTTTATCTTCCTGTTAACATAGAAGAATCCGTTAAACGCACCTATCAGTGCCCCTGCGACTACACCTCCGATCACAGCCAACAGCATATTTATACCCGAAAGCTTACAGACTACAATGGATGAAATACCCAGTATCGAACCCTGAGAAAAATCAAGGCCTCCCATGGACATTATAAAGAAGACTCCAGTTGCAGATATAAGCACCACATATACCTGGTTTAGGATCAGCTTTCGACTGTTCCACATACTGCCTTTGGTCAGTACATTGAATATAATGCATACCGCGATCAGACCTATGATTGGAAGCGAGGAACGGATCATATTTATAACCGAGGGTTTTCCCAAAGCTCCCACCACTGGGATCTGTTTAAATTCCTGTTTAGTCATGTCTCCCCTCCTTAAACCATCTTTGCGATGAGACTGTTCTCATCCATATCTTTGTTTCGTTCAAGCTCACCGTTGATCTTCCCGTCTTTCATGATGATGATCCTGTCACACATACCTATAAGTTCCATAAGTTCCTCAGATATCATGATGATGGACTTGCCTGATTTTCGCATCGTATCCATAAGCTGATAGATATCCTGCTTTACCTTGATATCGATTCCTCTTGTAGGGCTGTCAAGCAGAAGTATATCCGAATCCTTGCCTATCCATCGTGCGAGCACAACCTTCTGTTTGTTTCCTCCCGACAGATTGGACACAAACTGATCGACACTCTGCATCTTTGTCGACATCTTCTTTGCATACAGATCCGCAAATTCCTTAAGTTTCTTATCACTCAGCATATGTACTTTATTTGACAGATCGTCCAGTGAAGGAAGACAGATATTATCCCTTATGCTCTGGTTCATCACAAGCGATTCATTGTCCCTGTCTTTTGACGTATAGGCAATACTGTGTTCTATAGCGGTCGGGATATCATTTATCTGTGTTCCGTCTGAAAGCGTGACTGATCCTTCTCTGTCAAACGAAGCACCGAAACATGCCTTTCCTATTTCATGCATTCCAGATTCGGACAATCCTCCGAATCCCAGTATCTCGCCTTTGTGAAGTTCAAAACTGATATGAGATATAAGTCCCGGAACAGAAACATCTTCAACCTTCATCACAACTTCGTCGGATACCTTTTCATCATAATCCGCACGGTAATATTTTCCCGTAACATCACGGCCTACCATAAGTTTCTTAAGACCATCCTCGTCTATATCAGCACTCTTTACGGTATCAATATAAACACCGTCTCTTAGAACCGTGATCGTATCCGACATCTTTAGAACTTCCGGAAGATCATGAGAGATGAATATCACGGTATTACCTTCCTCTCTGATCCTGTTCATGTGCTTATACAACTCTTCTCTTCCTTCTCTTGAAAGAGCTGTTGTGGTCTCGTCTATGACTACGATCTTCGGATCAAAATATGTAGCCTTGACTATCTCAATAAGCTTCCTGTCCTCAAAGTTGTAATTCTCGATCATATCGGAAGGTTTGATCCGCTCGAATCCGTATTTCTTTAAGAGCTCTGTAGCCTTGCGGTTCATCGCTGCCGTATTCTTTATGCCCATCTTAACAAAGCTGTCTTCATGACCCAGAAAAATATTCTCGGCAACAGTAAGTCCGTCAAGTGTACCCAGTTCCTGTACTATTATCGATATTCCCTCATTATTCGCCTCAACCTGATTAACAGGGTTAACCTCTTTGCCGTCCAGTATGAACGAACCGCTGTCCTTCTGATAAATACCTGCCAGAGAATTGGTCAGTGTGGATTTGCCTGAGCCGTTCTCTCCTATAAGGGCATGAATCTCACCTTTATTGATATTAAAGGATACGTCTTTCAAAGCTTTGGTGATACCGAAAGCCTTGCTGACATCTTTTACTTGAAGTCTAATGTCACTCATCATTGTCTCCTCCTTATTTAACTATCTCGCCCTTGGCTACTTTGGTTGTAAGTGTAACGATAATAAGAAGTGCAAATCCCGTGATGACATCCTGTATTGCGGTAGGCGCTCCAAGAGCGATGAATCCGAAGAAGATGATATTGATAACAAATTCTCCTATGATGATCGCAGGTATTGGCATACCGTATTTCTTAAATGCCAGACCGAAAAAACAACCCATGGTCGGAACAAAATTACGGGTCATTGAAGCCATTCCTGTTACTGCCACCATTGATGAACCGTAACTGATGGTGAGTACAGCCATTATCCCAAGAAAAGCTCCGCTTATGATAAAAGCAAGTATTTTATACAGATTAACTTTGATACCCATGTTTTTGGCCACGAATTCATTGCTTCCGATGGCATATGTATAAGTACCGACCTTGGTGTAATTAAGCAAAAGATATGCTATCGCAAATGCTATGATCGCCAGTATTATATTTCCGGGCATTTGGCCAAAAGCCCTGAGATCTGACGGAAGTGTCTGCTCAACACCGCCCGCTATAAAATTGGCTATGGATTCATAGATCAGAGCAAGACCCGTTGTAACTATCATGGAAGGAATGCGCAGTTTTACATAGAACATTCCGTTAAGCATTCCCACAACAGATCCTGTCAAAAGAGCTCCTATTATCAAACCTGCGTATCCCAGACCGAAGCGGTTTGCAAACACGCATCCGACGATCGCTGATAACATGATGTTCGCACCTATAGAAAAGTCAAACATCCCCATAACCATAACAAAATAAAAACCCACGGCACCTACTGCAGCAAGCAAAGATGCCTCAAAATAGCTCAGCATATTTGAAGCCGAACCGAAATTATCCGGGGTTATAATCTTGAATATACCCCACGAAATGACAACCAGAATGATAAGCAGAAGGTAACCTTTAAGCTGCCCCGACAGCTTTTTTCCGGCTGTTTCAACTGATGTATTCATAACCAATATCCTCTTTATCCCTGAATACACAGGGCTTTATAAAAGAAACGGGCCGGTACCGTAATACGATACCGGCCCAAACATCACTATTATTTACCGGATCTTGCCGCCGCATCTTCTATTGAAAGTGCTGCTGCCTTAGCCTTAAGTCCTTCGATATCAAGCTTTGACATCTCAACGAGTTCGTCAGAGGTGTAAGGAAGCTGATCTACAAAGTATTTCTCATAATCCTTGTAATCTTCAGGAGAAGCTACATAGAGGTAAGGGAATTTGATATCCTCAAACTTACCGCCAAAGTCTGAATAATTACCCTGGATCGCGTTGTATACTGCCATGAAAGCAAAGAGAGGATCACAGTAATGTCCGCCTGATTCGCCGGCCATTGAACCGTTACCAAGTCTCTCACCAAGGTCAGGTAAGAAGTCTGTAGAAACTATATCTATATCGTTGGTCTTGCCTGCACGCTCAACTGCTGCGATCGCACCCTGAAGAGGATCTCCGCCGCCGCCTGCAGGGATAAGAGCATCGAGATCGGGATTTGCGCTCATAAGAGCTTCTGCCGCTTTCGAGCCGCCTTCCGAAGATGTACCGGCATACTGAGGCTCAGATAAAACTGCCTGATCATCGGGATGAGCCGCATTCCACTTTTCAACACCTGCCTTGTAACCTTCCCATCTTCCCAGCCAGGTAGCATCGCCCTGCTCCCAGCCTATAAGACCTATATTTCTGTCACCCTTATCAAGAAGTATCTGTACGAGTTTTTCTCCGTTTTCAGGCTCGTTCTCATGAACCGCTCCGACATAATATTCAGAATCAACTGCTGCCTGATAAATGTCTGCACTGTTTTCTGAATTTATGATACGGAAGAACTGCGCAAGATATACGCCATTGTCATTACAGGTCTTAATCGCTGAAGCCATCTCTGTATCTGATGAGTTACAGATGATTATTCCCTGACATCCTGCTGCACAGAGCTGCTCAACCGAAGCTGTAACCTTCTCCGATACGTGTCCCTGGTCAACATACTGAACCTGAACACCCAAAGCCTCTGCTGCTTCATCAAGAATCATCTTACACTGTGAACCCAATACATCCGTTGAACTCCAGATTGAAACACCGATCTTTATATCGCCTTTTGCTGCTGCGGGTACTGCTGTATCATTAACTGTGGTCTCATTCTTGGTCTCTGTACCTGTTGCTGCAGTGGATGTTCCGGTCGGTGCTGAAGCTGTACTTCCGCAACCTGCGAGAGTTGATCCAACCATCAACATACTCAGCATCATGCTTAACAGTTTCTTTTTCATTAAATATTCTACCTCCTAAGTGTAATCCCCATCCGGGATCATAAACCCGTCGGCTCAAATCCCCCGGCTATACATTTTGTAGTTGTGTTTGAGTACTCCTAACGACATCATAATATATCTGTTATAATCAAAAAAACATGTAAATATTTTGCCGGTTTGGTAATATTTTCATCTTTTGACATTTTATTGCATGTAAAATCTTCGTATTGTGCAAAAATTTGATAAATCAAAAAGACCGCACTTATTCAACAGCAACTCATATCTGCCGGGTGCGATCTTTCTGCAAACTATAATTCTTTACGATATTTACTGGGTGAGATCCCTTCTACCTTCTTAAACACCTTGGTGAAGTAAAAGTAATCATTATATCCCACTATCTCGGCTATCTCCTGTATTGAGATACTCTCGTCTCTTAAAAGCTCCTTGGCTCTCTGTATCCTTAATGATGCGATATAATCCGAAAAATTAACCTGAAGGTGCTCCTTTATCATCTTGCTTAAGTGTCCCATGCTTATATTGTACTTGGCGGCAAGAGATGTAAGAGATATGTCCTCGGTATAGTGTTCTCTTATATCAGAGACCACGTTATCTATCATCTTGTCGTATGCCGGTGCCGGATACTCATCATCATTACGATCGCCGCGTTCATTTACTATGGCACTCATAACCCTTATGAGATCTTCTTTCTTTATTGGTTTAAGAAGATAATCGTATGCATGATGCTGCACTGCTTCCTTTGCATAGGCAAATTCGGCAAATCCCGTTATTATAACGACTTTTGTTTCCGGTGATACCTCAGGTATGGTCTGCAAGAGATCAAGTCCCGATAACCCCGGCATCCTGATATCGGTAAACACAACATCAGGTTTAAACATAGCTATCTCTTCCTTCGCGGTCAGCCCGTTATTGGCTATGCCGACAACAAAAGATTCTATATCAATCTTATCCAGTAACTTTTTCAGACCAAGTGTTACCCACACTTCATCATCTGCAATATAAACATTTAACATCCTATACCCCCGTATATACAAATGTATGCTTACATAACCCTATGGTTCCCTCATATGATCAGGCACCGACAATCGTATGACAGTTCCTTTGTCGACTACACTTTCTACATCAAACTTATAGTCCTCGCCATAGAAAAGGCGAAGACGCTGAACTATGTTTGAAAGACCGACACCGCCATTTTCATTGGGATTCTCTAGCTGATCCTTAAGCTTATTCAATGTCTCTTCATCCATTCCGCATCCGTCATCCTCTATGGTTATCTTAAGCCTGTCATTATCACTCTCTATATGGACATCCACGAATCCTGGATCCATCTTGCTCTCCAGTCCGTGGAAGACCGAATTTTCTACCAGAGGCTGTAAAAAGAATCTGATCATGGGTTTTTCCAAAACCTCATCCTCAACATCAGTCGTTATCTTTATCTTGCCCATAAAACGGTATTCTATGATGCGTGCGTATTTTGCTATATATGATACCTCATCTCCTACGGTTACAATATTACTGGCTTTTACGGCATATCTGAATATATCTGACAAAGACATGGCCATTTCGGCTATATCATCCTGATCATTGATAAGCGCCATATCTCTCATACACGATAGCGTGTTATAAAGAAAATGTGGATTGATCTGATTTCGATACGCCAAGATCTCCATCTTCTGTTGTGCAAGTTCAGTCTCATAAAGACGTATCTTACTATCCTTTATTTCCTCTATCATCCGCTGATTCTCATCGAGCATGTTGTTCAGACTGGCCGCAACCGTTCCTATCTCGTCGGTCCTTTTAAGCTTTAATCTTCGCTGTGGATGTTTTATCGAATCATCGATAAATCTGTCTATGGCATGTATGGGTTTAGCCATCTGAAAATATGAGAAAAACACGATGACAGCCAGGAAGAACAAAGTAAGAACGGATGCCAGCATTATGAGTTTGCGAATAGCGATGCTGCCCGAGGTGTTTCCCGATACGGAAACAGCCACAGCTATACGGATACCGTTTTGCCAGTTTCCTTCTCTGTAAACATAATCCGCATCATGTTTAAGATCATCCATTGTCACGTTAGAAGGAACATTTCCAAATGTGTGAAACGAAAGGTCAAGCTTGTTTGAATCACTTAAAAGCATTGCAGCCATGCTGTCGTTGATTATATTGTGAAGCGTACCGTCTATTTTCCACGGCTCCAGAATAAATACACACATGCCCTGCTGAGTGGAGTTTTCACTGCTGCCGCTATATACCGGGTAATAATATCCGTAATAATAATTATCATCATCGGGATAGTATCTGTCTGCGTTAAGATCCTCTTCCTTCCTCAGATATATCTGTCTGTCAGGCAGCCTAACAGGTTTTCCCAAAGAAACAAGAATGTTGAGATCGCTGTCAAATATGACAGCCGATACTATCTCCCTGTTCTTTAATGCGATCTGAGTATAGTATGATGATATCCTTGCTTTGCTGATATCGTTTTTTTCAATATCGGGATCATCCATGATCATGGACTGACAGAGTGATTCTGCGTTATATCTGAGATTCTCCTCATACAGACTTAAAGCATTGTCAGACTGCCCAAGCAGACTGTCAGCCAGAGTCTCTGCATAATTCTGTGTGGTCTCTTTTACATAGAGATAAGATGTGTAGAGAGTAACCGTTAAAACGATAAGGATCGCAAACACTATACAGATGAGCTGAAGCAGCAGACTGTTTCGTATTTTTTGGATCATAACCGATTACCCCCTTTCCCGAAATACATAAAATTAGCATATACTCAGAAACGGATTAAATCAAGATTCATTTGCCTTATCGTTTTAACACTGCTCTGTTTATATTCTATTTGGCGGTCCTGAAGATATAATCTATATATGGCAATCCTTCAAAGCAAATATACGGACCGTATGTCGGTACAGTGCAGACCATTGTCTTTATTCTTCCGGGTATAAGTATCTGATAACCCTTGGCTGACATTATAAGCGCGGTCTTCTTTGAGGAAGCGGTATGAGAAATATACTTAGCGGTGTTTGACAGATCCGTCCATACCGTTTCATCCTCTCCCCTTGCACTCAATTTTTCTTTCTTTGACCAGTCAAAATACTCCCACCATATATCCGCATTCCCGTGATACTGTCTGGTCAGAGCAGGATTTTCATACATGAGCGGTGTTCCGTTCTTTGATACAAACATGACCGCTCCCGTCCTCTTATCAACTCGTACTGTGAGTTTTTCAAGTCTTATCTCAACCGCATCCCTGATATCGGCACACAGCCATCTGACAGACGCCTTCTTTTCAATCTCACGAGGCAGATCACCAATCTTCTCTAAATCGATTTTAGAAAACAGCACCCTGACTGTCTCGTCAGAAACAGGGATGATGATAAGCGTACCGTATCTTCCGACTATCTCGACCCTGCTCTTATCTTTGTTGATCCATCTTATGGCATTATCTATCTTTGCATGTCCGACAGGCTTTAAGGATGACGTTGCCGGCATAGTTCCAAACTCAGACTCATCCAAAGTCTTAACATTTGATCTTTGTCCTTCATTTTCAAAAGTCTTTATGATACCTTTTGAAGCAACAGTAATATCTGCTTTGCCTTTAGAGGCAGCTTTTTTCTCAATACTGACTGCTTTAGGCTTGACGATTATCTTCTTTGGTCCGTATTTATCCCTGAGTTCTCTGTCTCCGTCTCCTTCAAGTGCCTGTGCTCTTGCGACTTCCTCTTTGGTCTTGAACTCTTCTTCAAAAACATAGGGGGTGAGATGATAATCATCCTCCTTAAAGCTTATGTTCTTTCTGTCTTCGGGTATGGGACCCGACACAAGTTTTGTCAGCGTTCCAAGGTAGAATACTCTTAACTCATGAAGTGCTCTTGTAGCGGCAACATATAAGAGTTTGGCATAACCGTCTTCACTTGGATATGCTTTATCCGAAGCGTCATAGATGATGACCGCATCGAATTCAAGTCCCTTTGAATACTCGATCGGTATCACATACACACCGCCAGTAAACTCGGTGTCTTCGCCTTTAAAATACTTAACCTTAGTATGCTTTGACAGGTAATCGTAAACCTCTTTTGCTTCCGATATATCTTTGCAGATCACAGCTATAGTCTCATACTGCTTTGCAAGCATTTTCTTAACAGCATTTAAAACTTTATCGTTCAGTTCACTCTCATCACCGGCCTTTATACAGTCAACCTCATCACCGTGACGTATTATGGGTTCGACCGGATAGATCGGGAATGTTCCGTGCCTTAGTATATCAGTTGCAAACTGCGATATCTCAACCGTATTTCTGTAACTTTTTCTCAAAAGTCCGAAATAATCATATCTGTCCGGGAGCATGACTTTTTTCAGTTCTTCCCAGTCTGAAAGACCGCAGTCAAAATTGATATTCTGTGACACGTCACCCATTATCGTGAATGTGCACTTGCTCATGCAGTACTTGAGCGAATGGTATATGGTCATTCCAAAATCCTGGGCTTCATCTATGACCACGTGAGAGGCTTCCTGTATGACCTCGCTCTCCTTTATCCTCTTGTATATATATGCGAGCGAAGCCAGATCATAAAGATCGGGGGTCTCTTTCTCATAAATGATCTCAGGGTGATCTTTCATCTCTTTTAATACGAACTCTTCATAGAGATCAAAAACCGAGCCCTCCCAGATAAATCTGTTAAAATATCCCGAGTATTTTCTTAAAAGTTTTTTCTGTTCTTCATCATTGTATGAATAATGTCTGCCATACAGCTCGCTTTCAAGCTTCCCTTCCAAAACATCATTCATGCGCTCAAATTTACGGACCATGGACCAGTCGGGATATTCAAGGATCACTTTTTCAATATCCGACCTGCTCATTATAAGGTGACCGTTCTTCTCAATCAGTATGTTCTCTCTCGGGATATGGTTCCATTCTGTTTTTTTACAGAAGACCTTAAGCTTTTCAAACCATTCTCCTGTCCCCTTTATGCCTATGCTCTTTTCCTTTTTGTCAAATGTGCGGATCTTATATTTTTTCCTGTCCCAGTCCTCATAGAGAAGTCTTGTGAAGAGCTCCTCCATAGTCATCTGGCGTACCCCGTAAACATCCAGATCCGGAAGAACTCCGGTTATATAATTGAGCAGTACTTTATTACTCCCGACGATATAAAACCCGTCGGGTTTAAACTCTGTTTCATAATTGTATAAGATATAAGAGATACGATGCATGGCAACAGTAGTCTTACCTGATCCCGCACTACCCTGTATAAGAACGTTGTGTTTGGGATTCTTACGTATGACCTCGTTCTGTTCCTGCTGGATCGTTGCGATTATCTCGCTTAAGACATTCCTTTTGCTTTTTGACAGATATTTTGTAAGAAGGTCATCATTGGCTACCACGTCCGAATCGTAGTAATCCTTTATATTTCCTTCTTCGATCTCATATGTGCGTTTCCTCTTAAGGTCTACCTTAAAGATCCCTTCTTTCGGCACCTTATAGGTGCAGTTTCCCAGACTGTGATCATAATAGACCGACGATATAGGTGCTCTCCAGTCAATGACCTCCGGTTCGGAGGGATTCTTTGCTATTACACTCTTGCCGATATAGAAAGTCTCTCGTTTCCCATTCTCATCATCTTCGATATCGATCCTGCCAAAGAAGGGTTTTTTACCTGCCCTCTCGGCTCTGCGCATATCGTTACGCACCTCTTTAAACCTTGCATCAGTATTAAACCACTGCGCCAGTCCTTCTTTGTCCTCTACATCATAGACTTCGCGTAATGATTTCAGTTCTTCCTGCAGATTTGCAGCATTTTGCCTGATCCCGTTCAGTTTTTCTTCGGCAACCTGTATGACTCTTTTAAGCTTTTTTTCTTCGTCCTCCCGGGTTGTTCCGTAGAAAGTTCCGGTTAACTTCTTTTCGCTCATGTCAGCCCTCCTTTTTATTGTTCCTACATATTAGCAAAAAACAGCAAAAAGGTATAGACTTGTTTTTCGAATTATGATATCATGCATAATGAAGTGTGCGAAAAAATACCGATGCATTTTACTGCATCGGTATTTCTGTTTTATCCCAATTTATTTACCTTATGTGATCTTTAGCATTTCCCCTGAGGATCAAGTATATCCTTAAGCTCATATATCGAGATCATGGCATTTCTGTATTTGCTTAACATGTTAGTGAATTCACCTTCAGAATCCAGAGAACGCGAATGCGGCTTGGTAACAGAAAAAGCACTTTTTTCTGCACCTTTATAGCCTTTGTTGTTAAGCGTGACCGTCATGACATTTCCTTTAATACATAAACAGATATCGTAATCCTTTCTAAGCTTTAGCAGTTCCTCTATCATCGAAGGAGTCAGATATCTGTATGCCTCCGTATCGTAAGTCGCTATCGTATCAAAGTTTTCAGCAAACTCATTGTTTTCTGTATCTATGACGGCTATATCCTTATCCTTTATCTTTTTGAAGCGGTTTTTCTCTTTTTCCACTCCGATAAGATTTTTCTTTGTGGTGGTACTCATGATGTTGATCGTGCCCTCTATCATGAAACTCGTCCTGAACTTTAAGATCACACCGTCAAAGTATATATCCTCATGTTTGTCACCGTCTGAGTCTTCCCATTCATGGTACAGTTTATATCCCATAAATTCGAACGCATCTGTATTCTCTGTATTACCCCAGTCATAGGAGCAGGCAGAGTACGTAACATCTCTGTAGCGCTTGTTCATGGGACGGACCAGATGCTCTTCCACCAGAGCCTGCCCGTAGTGCATGTCTTCGTCGATCAGTTCACTGCGGTTGTAATGATAGTTAAGATCCAATTTATCATCAAACAGTCTGACAGTCGGCAGCGCCACCTTATTTTTAAAATCATAAGCCTGATATTCCGGTGTGCCTCTTTTAGTCCTGAACAAGGCCCAGAAAACCACGAAGATAACCGCGAACTGCAGAGCAACTGCCATAAGCATGATGATAAGTGGTATCAGCAGAACAAGGCCTATAGCAACCCCGACCTTATGCTCCTCTGTAAACTCCTGCATCTTTTCTTTGTTTATATGGAGTCTTTCTTTTAAGCTCCTGGGTGCGATAGAATTAAAGTACTCCAGTTCTTTAAGTACCTGTTCTTTCTTTTCAGGATCCAGATCACAATTGTTGAGTTTTCTTCTGAGTTGTCCGTTTCCCATATATCACATCCCTACAGATTCATATTCATGTCTATGTCTTTGATCTGGTCGATGTTCTCCTCGTGTATATAATCCATTTTGTCAACACCCTTCATCCCGCATACGATCGAAGAAGGAAACGATACTATATAGTTGTTCAGTTTTGTTATATTTCCGTTTACGGCACGTCTTGATGCGGAATACTGCTGTGACTGTTCAGAAAGAGTCTTGATCAGATTGTTAAAGATCTCCGCACTTTTCAGTTCGGGATATGCCTCTCCCAATGCAAAAAGACCTCTCACAGCCGTCTCCTGAGTCTTGGATGCTTCGTTAAGCTGATCAATTGTAGCATTGTTCGGAACCTGAGTAAGGTGTCTTAATTCCTCAAACACCTTCTGCTCATGCTTTGCATACTGCTCAGCAATGTTCTTGCCCTGCATGAGCACATCATATCTTTGCTTAAGCTGTATCTCCACTCCCGAAAGAGCTTCCTCTATCTTAAGTTTTACACGATTAATGTTGTTTGATGTTGATATGAACCATCCCAATATACACACAACAATGATAACCAAAATAATAAGAATCGTCATATATGCACCTCCGTTTATTAATACCCTTCCCTACATTAATCATTATAAATGAACATCACATCAAAATATATGAATAAAAACAGTAAATAAGCCCGTTTATTTTGCGTTTGACCTTAAATAAGCTTTTTTATCGGGAAACGTCCTACTGTCTTCTTCTCTCAAGCCCTCTTTCTCTATAGAACTTTTCTTTCTCGTTATACATATCCGCATCTGCGATATGCTCAAGCTCATCTATAGATTTATCCTTATGGTTTTTGGTTGTTGCAAAGCCCACAGAAAGCGTGATCTCGTCTGTGTATATACCATGCCATTCTTTTGTTCTATCCTGGATACTCTTTCTAAGTTCCTCCGGATTGTCTGTATGAACAATGGCCATGAATTCATCGCCGCCTGTTCTGTATACTTTTCCTTTATTTCCTATCGAAAGAGCCAGACAATCGGCGGCTCCCTTTATCAGTTCATCACCTGCCGCATGTCCTTTTGTATCGTTTACGGTCTTTAATCCATTGACATCAACAGAGAATAATACAAAATTCTCCGCCAGCTCACTTTTTCTTAATTCTTTAAGATCCTCATCAAAACATCTTCTGTTAAAGAGTCTTGTCATCTCATCAGTCATTGATATCCTGATAAGATTCTCCTCCCTGCGTTTCTCCTCATCTACATTTCTTGTCGTGAATATAACAACATTAGGAATACCGTCCAATGTAGAATCAACTGTTATGTACTGTGCTCTGAACCATCCCGAAACTATGTCTATGAAATCAGAGCTTATGACTTTCTTATGCGACAGTCTTGCTCTTACGGTCTTTATGTTGGTGAACTTTAAGAAATTCTCCATTTGATCCGGCATTACCTGATTCTTTATCCTCTGATTCATGATGGTCTGCGTCTGCGCACTCATATCTATACCATGTATCTCCTGATTTTCACCTCTCAGGGATACCTCGGTGTTATTGACAAAGTCTATCAGATTGACATTGTCATAGATCTCTGCCATAGAATCGAGTATCTCCATCTTCTCTTTCATTTCCTTTTCCTGTTCACGGATCACCTTATACTGATCGAACAGACCCTTAAAGTATTCCAGTGTCAGTTTTCCGATGATATATCCGGATGCGAACATTATGATGGTCTCTATGGTAAAACCGCTCATCACATCGGCAAAATATGCTCCCACGGATTCATGATCCGTTCTCACTGCAGAATAATACGGCGCAGTCAGCCATGTAGTGATAAACATCAAAATATAATTGAGTATGACTGCATAAAAGTATATGATCTTATCACAAAACAGAAGGCTTAACAGCGGAACAAGAAACCATGTAAGATGAATGCTTACATGTGAATAAGACATGTACACGATCAGTATATCCAGAGCTGTAAGCGCAAAGATACAGGTCACCTTCGAACTTGGTATCCGCTTTGTCAGGATCAGATGGATCGTTGACAGAACTATGACAACAACAGAAATGCTTAAACATGTACCATAGGTAAGATAAGGGAATATTCCTCCCTTGACTCCCAGTGCTATTGCAGGTCCTGTTATCACAAAAAACCACAGAACCATATTTAAATACTTGTTGACCTTGATACGGTTATTGTGCAGAAACTCACCATATTCAGTCGATAACTTATTACTCATTCCTTCCTCCTAAATTACCTTCATCCTATATTTTCACGGGTCATAACATTATCACATGTCTGATCTTATCGATCTCGGTTTGTATCACATATCAAAATATCCGGTCGAAAAACTCTGTTTGGGATCCTCTCTAAACTTGAACGTAAAAGATGTCTGGACCGCCTTGCCCTTTGTATCACCGTAATCATAATCAAACGCATGATAATAATTGGCCACGAAAGTATAATGCGGCGGAACAGATGTATTGTAGAATACATACGGATTCTTAACATCCTTATCATCCGCAGTAACCCCGTCACATTCCATGGTCATGGTCTTGTCGGTCTTGTTATGAATGATAAGATCACAGTCTTCCTTATCATTCTTTATGTAATACTTATAAATATCTACCTTTTCGCTTGAATAGAGCAGTATGAAATCCTCTTTATCAAGAATCTCCGATCTGTCTGCTCCTGTTGAAACAATGACCGGATCTTTAGAATCCACATCTTCAGAAGGGTCATCATAACGGATTTTTATCTCTGAGAAGATCAGTTCCGATACTCTCTGTTGAGGTACGGAATATATTTCTTCATATATAGTCGTATCACTGTTCTTCCTAAATTTATTATTAAAGAATATATATGACCATTCTCTGGTTATCCCGCTTATTGAATCACATGTGCAGACTATCTGCACATCTTCATTTGTCCTGTTGCTGATAAGGAATCCCACTTTAACATCGCCGACAGAACCGTAAAGCTCATCAGAATAGGTATGATCGCCATGATATATCCCTGTGATCTTTATGGTTATATTATCATCCTCATAGACTATACCGTCTCCGTCAACAGAATAATCAGCTTCGGCATACGTATGATAGCTCTTACCGTTGTTAAGCTCTTCATTCTTTCTTGTCTCGGGGTATCTGTATTCGATCTTTCCGGATACACAAAAGAGTGCGATAAGTACACCTGTTATACAACAGGAGATCAGCAGTCTTTTTTTAGCCTTTTTGGTCTCTTCACTGTTCTTCGATTCGAGTGTCTCATTAACCTTATCCGAATTCTTCTCTAAATATTCTTCACTTACATCATGACGTCTTATCCATTCTTCATCAAGGTTATAGGAAGCTCCGCATCCGGGACATTTCTTATCTTTTTTTGTATCGATCTTGCACCCGCAATAATCGCACGTTATAACAGGATCTTTTAATCTGAATTTGTTTGCCTGTTTTAATACCTCTTTTCTCAGTTCACGCTTACTTAAGATCTTGGTCTTTACACGTAAAACATTAAACAGATTGATCATCATCCATATAAAGGATGCTGCCATGATGAAAAAAAGGATCACTGTTACTGCCATACTCTTTACCCCCTTAAACACAAACCCTGCATTTTATAAGCACTATTCCCCGTACTGCTTCCACGCCTTCCACAGTATCTCCGAAATGGAATCAAACGCTCCATATCCGTCTTTTGGCATCTCATCCGAGGTGACACGCACCGGTTCACCTTTTGAATCTTTGAATTTAACTACGATATACTTACCCTCCAGACTGGTCTCTTTCTCCCAGCCTGCCATGTTATAACCTCTGGCTATGTTCATGCAGTAATCCCATGTTTCATCCGGAACAAGGCAGCATTCCATCTTTTCGTCTGCGCCTTCCTCCTTCACATATACGGCCAGGATCGTTCCGTTTCCTTCTTCTCTCTCATACAATACATATTCTTCATAACCGTCACCGTTTTCGGTTGCTACACTCTTCTCATAATAATCGAACAGCATATTCTCGGGATTGATCTCAGCTTCAAGATTCTCAGGTGTTTCGGAAAGATTCGCACTGGGATCATATTCCATGGTATTTCTCGATTCAACATGCAGCGTAACGTCATGATCCGGCATAGTAAAAACGAAAACATATCCATGCTTATCATCATAATTCCGCTTCATATCTACATCACTGTCACAATAAAAACTGTAATCCGTGTCTGTTGCGATGATATCGTAATAAACAGTTACTTCTTCTCCCTGTTCATACGAGGTTTTCTTTGATTCAAAGCCATAACCGTCAAAATTCAGTGCATACACTTTCTTTCCGCATCCGAACAATCCCATTATCAAAAACACCCCCGTTAGAAAAAACAAAAACCTTTTCATACTTTTCACCATTTTAGATGTATCTTATCACTTGATCTGTAATAGAATTTTTCAGAAATAATGTTCCATCAATCTGTCTACCCATTCCGGTACCATAGCCTGCTTTTTATCGTATGCAGGATAATACGGTTTTATATCTAAAACCGGCGTTCCGTCTACGGCATCCAGTCCCTTTACCGTCAAGGTGTCATCCGTTACGGAAACGATCTCAACAGATGTCATTCCTATCCGGTTGGGCCTGTCCTTTCCTCTCTGGGAAAAGATCCCGACAAGTGGCATATCATCTCTGTTTTGCGGTCTTCTCTGCAGATGCTTCTCCTTTATATACCGAGCCTTATCAAGGTAAAATATGATGATCGCATGAGAGAAATCCTCAAGTCCCTTTAACCCCGAAATGTAGGATTTGTCAAGAACTATGCTGGATGTATCGCTACCCCATGATGTATCCTTTCTTTCAGCTACCTCGTTGATTACTTTTCCTATAGGTGTCATGATTATGTTTTCCATTATATGTACCTCAAAAAACTCTTATATGTTTCGTTTATTAGCTTTAACCATACAATTCAATTATAAACAAAACTCTCAGACATACAACCGGATAACAATTCATAAAAATTATATGTATGAAAATTCTTATAAATCTTGCAATCAGTACCGTCAAAAATATATTATAGTTATTGGAGGAAGACAAAATGAACAACTTTTGGGATAACGACGTATGGGGATTCTTGCTCCTCATCTCCGTTCTTTTACTTGCTGTTATCACAGCCAATACTTTAAAGCGTCTGATAAAGCCGCTTCGCAACTCACTGATGCCCGCTTCGGTCTTAGGCGGTATCATTCTTCTTTTAATAGCATTTATCTATAAGCTTATATTCAATGCAGATATGTTCGATACGGATTTCTTTGGTGGCAAAGGCAACGCTGCCCTGGAAATAATCACCTATCATTCTCTTGCTCTGGGATTCATAGCTACAGCTTTCAAACCCTCGAAGACCAAGATTTCAAAGAAACGTATGACAGACATCTTCAATACCGGTCTTACAACAGTCTCGACATACCTTTTACAGGGAGTCTTAGGTCTTGGTATCACTATCATAACAGCGATCATAGTTCCAAGTTTCTTTCCCGCTTCCGGACTTCTTTTACCCTTCGGCTATGGTCAGGGTACGGGACAGGCCTTAAACTATGGCGGGATATATGAAAATGATTTCGGCTTCATTGGCGGAAAGAGTTTCGGTCTTTCCATTGCCGCTTTAGGCTTTTTAAGCGCAAGTATCGGCGGTGTTATCTATCTGAATATAATGAAATACAAAGGTCTTATTGTAGGAAACAGCGCAACTGCGGTTGCAATAAAATCCGAAGAGATCCAGGGAATAAATGAGATACCCATGCAGGAGAGCATGGACAAGATCACAGTGCAGTTTGCATTTGTAACATCCGCTTACATGCTGACATTTCTGATCATGAAGTTTTTGGGTTCCCTTCTTCCCGGAATGAGATCCGTGATATATGGCTTTAACTTCCTATTGGGTGTTATAACGGCTACGATAATGAAGTCAGTAGTGATGAAACTGACCGACAAAGGTATAATCCACAGATCTTACCTGAATGATTTTCTTATGACAAGGATCAGCAACTTTTTGTTCGACCTGATGGTTGTTGCCGGAATTGCCGCTATAAGACTTGAGGTTATAAAGAGTTACTGGATCGTTCTTATCATTTTAGGAACAGTCGGACTTACAGCCACATTTGCCTATAATCATTTTGTTGCCGACAGACTATTCCCTGAGTACAAAAGAGAACAGTTTCTTATGATGTATGGCATGCTGACAGGTACAGCCAGTACTGGAATAATCCTTTTAAGAGAAGTTGATTATAAATTCACAACACCGGCATCCGACAACATGGTATACCAGAACTTTCCGGCAATTGTATTTGGCTTTCCGCTAATGTTCCTTGCATCTTTTGCTCCAAAGAATCCGCCGCTTGCCCTGTTACTGCTGTTTATATCATTTGTCATCATCAATATCCTGTTATTCAGGAAGAAGATATTTGGAACCAAATCCGGTACTTGACTGCGTTAAAAGCATTTTCACCGGTAAACTCATAACGTACATCACTGTTATCTACATGTATGATCAGTCTGTTCCTTTGAACGATATCAATACTTACGATATGATCTATTGGTAACTTCTCATTGTTTATCATCAGATGATCTTTAAAGGCCGAAAGGTTTACAGCCTCCTCTGATACAATACTGTGATCGCGTTTTAACTTAATAAGCTGCACATTGTCAGACCATATGGATCGATCCAAAGTATTATCTTTGATCTTTGTAAGGTACATCTTCTGATCATCAAAAAGCTCGGTTATGGTATGCTTTTTGTTATACTCATCACAAAGATAGCCGTATTCATCCATGGTAAGTCTGTAACCGCAGCTGCATGTCAGTTCATCTTTCCTGGAAGTAAGAGTGCCTGTCTTTTGGCACTTTGGACAGATAAATAAAAGAGATTCAAGATACTCCGCTCTTACATTGCTTTTGAAAAGAACGGGGTTTTCTTTTTGCTCCTCATAAGCATCAGTCATAAGACCGTTCTTAATAAGACTCTGAATATCCTGTGCAGACATAGCGGAAAGCTCTTCAGGAGTAACTATTGCTGCAACTTTGCCTGACATTCTGCCCTTTCGTATCTCTCTTCCCCATCTGGGTGTTGTAAAATATCCACCGTTAAGCCTGTACACCACAAGGGTTGCTCCTATCATCTTTGCCGTTTTGCCAAGAGATGCAGATACGTCTCCTGTCTTGCCGTCAAAAGAACGGTTGCCTTCCGGAAAGAGCAAAACGCTCCTGCCGTCTTTTATTCTTGATACGATTTGTTTAAGAGTTCCTGTTCCGCTCGAACCTTTATCATGCAGTATAGGCTTGAATTTTTTTGCTGATATCTTGGATACTGTTCCCATCCTCAGCATTGTTTCGGTCGCAACGAAATCAAGCGGTGTTTTGCTTACCGAAGAAAGAAGCAGAAAATCAAAATCCGTGTTGTGATTGCAAAGGATAAACATGGGACCCAGATCATCAGGGATGGTTTCTCCCTCAAAATTGACCTTTCCTGCAATATAACGGCAGATTGTTTTCCTTACCAGATGATAGTATCTGTCATAACTTAAATAAGTATTTGACTCCATCCGATACCTCCTATCAGCATTACGACCGGCGCAAATCCGCATTTAAAGAATCTTTCTTAACTCTCAGCTTATATCCCCCCGATTTATCCCCTATCCTTTATCCTGCTTGCTCTCAGACAGTCTCATCCGGATAACTCCAGAATCCACCTTTATGAAAGTTCTCATTACCCAGAGGTGTCGCAGTCAGTTTAAATATCACACAACCGTCAGGACATACAATAGTCTTTGTATACTTACTGTCACCACCTAAGTTTTCAAGATCCCCTCCGCTCCTTACAGCTTCCATTAACGGATAGAGCATCATCATTGTCTTGGAGCAGATACCATAACCGTCACTGCTTACGGGACAGCCATACGTGCATGTATATTTATCTCCTATCTCTTCACCGTTACGGCAGTAATGCTCGGTGTTATCACCGTGTAAGAATCCTGTAACTTCTATCGTGAATTCATATTCTTCATCGTACCACTTCTTCATTCTGTTTGTTCTCCATTTTATTTATCCCGGTTTTTGTAGTACATCTGTCTCAGCAACTTTAAAAGCCCCATCTGCAAAACCGTAACAATAAATATGATTAATGCAAGATCTCTAAAAAATGCGTAAGATACTGTTTCAATGCCGCTTATCTTTATCGTCAAAAAATGAAATACAAAAAAAGCTATAGCAGACATCACTAGAAAAGAAAGATTAGCCTTTTTCATAAGCCTCATAGGAATGCTGTATATCTTATGCATGCGTAACAGCTTTATATAAAGAATCATAATGATTACTAAGCTGACCGGCCTGAATATAAGGATTATATAGGGTATTCCGTTTGTCATGACAATCCATATAGTCTCAAACAGACCCTTGTTCAAATCTATCATCTGTTCTTCTCTTTCTACAGCATTAACTCTACATGTATCTTTGTATCAACCAGATGTTTGAATTTCTCTCCGTCATCCTTATCTCCCGCTATGCTTCCGTAATGTATGGGTATGGCATATTGGGGTTTTATCCTGTTTATAAGTGCTGCCGCTTCCTTGTAATTCATCGTATATGTTCCGCCTACGGGCACAAGGGCTATGTCACATTTAACGCTCTGTGCTTCTTTTGTTGCATCTGTATCTCCTGCGATATATATCCTTGTTCCGTCTATGTTTATCACATATCCGACCCAGCCTGCTTTTCTTGAATGAAAAGGTTTTAATCTGTTGTAAGCAGGGATTGTCTCAAACACAAAATCTTTTGTCTCGTACGTCTTACCGGGCTCAACGCATATCTGACTTCCGACAGGTGTGTTCTTCCTTACCCTCATCTCGAGAGGAGCGGGAATGACAAAGACCGTTTTATCGTCTAAGACCTTAAATATATCGGTTATAGAAAAATGATCATAATGATCATGTGTGATAAAGATATAGTCCGCATCATGTGTTGCTTCGTCTATCTCAAAGGGATCGATATATATTATCTTGTTTCCGGCTATCCGTATACTGCTGTGAACATTAACGCTTATACTCGTAGTATCCATTCTTCTTACCCCTGTATCAACTATATAAGCTACACATTATACTTATGTTCTTTATATCTCATAATCCATACATACCCGGCTTGCCGTATATGGCCTGACCATCGTATTTGCGACCTCTACATGTGCTGGATGAACCGAATACCCCTTAAGCGAATCCTCATTATCAAATGTCGAATCAAGCATAAGATCACAGTTTGAACTTATAAGAGGTTCTGTATTGACTTTGATGTCAATAAGTCCGGGTATCGAACCCTTTAATCCTTCAAGACCGCTCTTTATGCCTGCTTTGATCTTGGCCTTCTCTGTTAAAGAATACTCATCCTTAAGTGTCCACAATATCACATGCTTTACCATTCTTAATCTTCCTCTTTTATGTTTCCTTTTTCAAAACTTTAAGATCAGTCAAACTTGAAACCCTTTAACAGATCCGCCAGTGATGTTCCTATTTCTTCTGACTTTGGAATAACTATCTCTTCATCTGCCTCAACCTGTTCTTCAGGATCATCCATGAGAGCTTTTATTGAAAGAGATATCTTTCCATCCTTTATATCAATTACCTTAACATCGACAGTTTCGCCTTCTTTAAGTGCCACCGAAGGATGTTTGATCCTTTTATTCGATATCTGTGATATATGAACCAGTCCTGAAAGTCCGTCACCCAGATCCACAAAGGCACCGTAATCTTTTATCGTTGCGATCACGCCTTTAAATACCTGTCCCACCTGTACGTCAGATACCTTCTTCTTTTTTAGTATCTCCTGTTTTTCTTTAAGTATTTCCTTGGCAGAAAGTATCAGTTTATCTTCATCAATATCTGCTTCAAATACTCTTACCTCTAGCTCCCTGCTCAAAAACGGATTACAATCATCTATTCTTTCAAGAGCCAGTTTTGAAACGGGTATAAAAGCTCTTATACCTTCAAAATCGGCTACAACACCGCCCTTTACTATCCCGGTGACGGTAACAGTTATATTCTCCTGTGATTCTTTAAGCTCTGCGGCTTTTCTCCATGCTAAAAGAGAATCCGTATCATGAACACCGTCTCCCATCAGACTATAAGACTCTTCGAGCATTTCCTTGTAATCCTTCATTGACTCTTCCATTTCATAACCTCCTGATCATTTGTAAAACCACACTCCGATTCATGATACCATTATACCACGCCAAAACACCACTCAATATACATAAATCCACATATCATATATAACAAAATTAAAATATTTGAAAAAAACTATTGACTGTAAACCTTGTTTATACTCTATGATTGCCATAGAATTTATAAGGGAGGTCATAAAAAATGACGATCAAGGAAATGGAATCAACATTGGATATTCCGAGAGCCACCATTCGTTTTTATGAAAAAGAAGGTCTTATCAGTCCTTCACGTGAGGAAAACGGATACAGGGACTATTCCAAAGAAGATCTGGAAAAAGTTAAAAAGATCGTGATCTTAAGAAAGATCGGTTTCTCCGTTAATGACATTGCAGATCTGTTTGATGAAGCCAAGTCTTTGCCACTGGCACTGGAAGAAAACATTGAAAATCTTCATAAGCAGATGGATGAGCTTAAGGGTGCACTTAATCTTTGCGAAAAGATTAAAGAAGGTGCTGAAGATATAAAAAGCTTAAATGTTGACAACTATCTTAACTATATAGCTGAAGAAGAAAAGCAGGGACATAGATTCATGGATATAGCAAAGGATATCGTCAAAACGGAAAAAGGCGTGTTTAACGAGTGGTTTACATGGACTGACATAGACGGTGATCCTTATGACTCCGGCTGGAGCGTTCTCAGAGGAGCTGTCATAACCATGGCAATTTCCGGTGTGATCATGTGTCTTTACAGAAAAAGTTTCGATATCACAAACTTCCGTGACGGCGCCTTAGGGATACTCACGATCGTAGCTTTGGAAGCGCTCCTCAGTATACCTTTGTATTTCCTTGGTAAAAAACATCCATGGATAGCCAAAAATCGAAAAAAGGCACTCTTTATATCAGCTCTGATATTATGCGCAATCCTTATATTGTTGGATATTACACTTTCTGTTTAGGAAACGCATATTTATCAAGATGATTTCTGATCATATAAAAAGCGATCCATCGAAACATACTCCATGGATCGCTTTCTTATGCATATCTAATAGTCGGTTGTTGTTTTATTGCTCAAAAGCACCATAGTGGGCAACAGCCTCATCTATGGTCATTTCACCGGTTCCAACCGCATAAACCGCCTGTCTTAATTGTTTGACCGCATCATCCATTAAACCGAATTCTTCAGGGGACAGGATATTGGATTCCGAAACTGTCCCGAATGCGGCATACATACTGTTAAAGGACAAATCCTTGGTCGGTGACATAAGCCCCTTGTTCTGTGCCATTTCATTAAGTTCCGTCGATGTGATCAAAAATCGCATAAACTCATTGGCCATGTCCAGATTTGCACTGTCTTTATTGACAGAGAACTGAAGATTTGGCATATCAAGGAAATTAGCACCTTCATCTGACATCGGAACTGGTACAAAGGTGTAATTAAAAGGATTCGCTATAAATGCTTCTGAACGGTTTTCTCTTTTCTTTGTTCCTGAAACTGTATCTCCTGAACAAATCATCATGGGTACATCACCTTCAAAGAAGCGAAGTATCACGGCATCATAGTTGTTTTCAATCTTATCACACTCATCAAGATTCACACAGCCGTCGTTTAAGAACTGTACCACCTTCTCAAGGGAAGGTCTCATATAGCTTCCTGCTTGAGGATCAAGGGCATTGAGTTTTTTGACAGCCTCTGCATCACTTGCTACAGTTTGACAAAAATACGGATAGATCATCAAAATGAACAGTGATGTTGTCTCCGCATTAGTGAATCCCATCAACGGATTCTCATATCCCTTTTTATGAAATGCATCACACACTGTCACAAGTTCTTGATAAGTCGTTGGTACTTTAAGACCCTCTTTTTCGAAAAGGCTCGTATTTACGAGCATCCCATAGGTATTTGAAAAAACCGGTACCATGGGGAGTTTTCCATCATCCGTATTAAGGATTATATTGCTTCGAATGCAGTTAAGATCAAGCCCAAGAGCCGGATCGGTCAGATCCTCTGCATGATCTATGGAAGACTGATACTGTTCCCTTCCATACATCCAGGAATAATTAACATAGATGTCAGGAGCATCATTCCCGTTTAAAACAGTACCGATCATATTGTTATAATCATCGATCTTAGTAAACATCAATTCCACATTGGGATAATACTCGTTGAAACGATCAAATTCAGCCTCCAATGCTTCAAAATTGTCATAACCGCCGGCAACTTTGATGTGGCAGCTGAGTGATGTATCCATAGATGGCTTAAAGCCTTCTTCAGCAACCGCTTCCTGCTGTGCCGCACCGCATGCAGCCAGCACCAATACCATCAGCATGGCTAAGATCATACACATTGTCTTTTTCATGATATTTTTCTTCCTTCCCGGATTCTTCTGATTTCCTTGATGACTAATTTTATATCTACAGGCTTTGCTATATGCCCATTCATTCCCGCATTCAGACACTCCGTGACATTTTCTGAAAATGCATCCGCCGTCATGGCAACTATCGGAATCGAAGCTGCCCAGTGATCCTTAAAAGCACGTATCGCTCTTGTCGCATCAAGACCGTTCATCTGTGGCATCTGTATGTCCATGAAGACCAATTCATAACTGCCTTCTTTTGCATCATGTAACATATCCACACAAACCCGTCCGTTTTCAGCACGCTCAGTAATAATCCCAAACATACTAAGCATGGCCGAAATGATCTCCCAGTTGATATCATTATCCTCGGTTACAAGGATGCGCATACCTTGCAGATCGGAATGATCATCCTCCGGTTCCAGGGATCTGGATTTTTTTCCTATAAGAGCATTGATCTTATCATAAAGTATCGATCTAAAAAGAGGCTTGCTGACAAAGCCGTTCGCGCCTGCTTCTTTTGCTTTATCCTCAATGTCTGACCAGTCATATGCTGAAATGAGCAGGATCGGAGTATTTGTATCTATATTTGAGCGAATTCGTTTGATGGTCTCAACTCCATCAATCTCAGGCATTTTCCAATCAACAATGACAACATCGTAATCCTTCCCTGAAAGATGTCTGTGTTCGATCATTCCAAGAGCTTCCAGTCCGCTTTGCGCATACTCCGTCACGGCACCAAGAGATTTTAAAATATCAACAGCAGTCTCAAGCATTATCTCATCATCATCCACGATCAGAACATTAATGGAATCAAACTGCATATCTTCCCTCTGTCTGTCAGCTACAGGTATATCCAACACGACAGTGAAAGTCGTTCCCTTACCCTGCTCACTGTTACATTCAATCGTTCCGTTCATCAGCTCAACCATCTGCTTTGTAATAGCCAGACCCAGACCGGTTCCCTGAATGCTGTTGACTCGGCTGTCTATCTGACGCGAGAAAGGCTGATACATGATCTCCATATATTCTTTACTCATACCGATACCGGTATCTGCTACTACATAGACCAGTCGTACACAGCCATCTGTGGTACTGTTTTCCTCGCGCATATCCACACTGATACTTCCGCCTGGTTCAGTGTACTTGATCGCGTTTGTTAATACATTGATATAGATCTGATTCAGTCGAAGCTGATCAGTATAAAGATATTCTTTTTCCATCCGGTTGATATGGAAACTGAATTCAAGATTCTTTTCCTTAATCATCGGCTGTGAAATGTTTACAAGGTTTTCTACCGTTTCCACAATGGAGAATGTCAAAGGATTGAGTTTAAGTTTTCCGCTCTCCACCTTTGATATATCCAGAATATCATTGATCAGCGTCAGAAGATGATTGCTGGCAAGGCTAATCTTTCGAAGACTTTCCTTTGTAGATTCCACATCTTTAAGATTTTTCTCCGCAATGGTCGTAAGTCCAATGATCGCATTCATAGGAGTTCTGATGTCGTGAGACATCGTAGATAGAAAATCGGTCTTTGCCTTATTTGCGCTATCCGCTTCTCTTGCCGTTACCTGAAGGCGCTTGTTTAAGAAACGCATGTAGCAAAGATCGCATATGAACAGTATCAGCAGACCGACAAAAACAACTCCAAAAAGTAACCAGTTTTCCTTATCCACAACAAGATCACCTGCCGGTATAAATCCCAGCATTGTCCATCCTGCTGCGGCATCAACAGGTGTAAAGGCAAGTATACACTCTTCTTTGTGTGAATTAAGCATCGTAATGGAACCCGTCGAAGAAGTGATCCTTTCATACAATTGTTTCGTCGTTTTGGGGTCCGTTGTATTATAGGAATTGTAAAATTCAAAAAAGCTGGCGTTTTTAAAACTGTATCCCTTGAGGATGTAATCACCGTCAGAATCGATCATTGACAGCTCGGCGTTTGCAAGCTCTGATTGCGGAAAGACCCATTTTTGTTCAAGTACCGAGATCGGGATCACTCTCAAAAGAACCGCATTCTTAGATGTCTTACTTTCCGTATCATACAAAGTGACCATATTGCAGAAAGCCAATGACTGCTCGCCATTCATCGGATTGGTATAAGCACGGGTAATGTTGATCGACTTTCCTATCTCATCGATCCAATTCACATCATTCAGGATGTCCAACCGTTTATATGAAACATCGTATTCATCGACTGTTCCCTGTTTCGGACGCGTAGAAAGACCGGTAAGTGTTTCCGTAGAGATCAGATGTGCCGAAGCGTTAGTAAGCACATGTGATACACGGATATACTCTATCGCCTCTTGCATACTCATGTTTTTGTTGTTTATATAGTGTGCCCATACATCGCATATGTTCTGCTCACCTTCCAGATAATTCTCCGTTACCTTTTCCATGGTAACCGTTGTATTCTCAAAGTGCTCTATCTGCCTCTGATAGGCCTCATGGTTTGTATATCTGGAGTAGAAAACAACGAAGGTCAATATGGCGACCATAATTAAAATATTTACAATAAGAATATAACTCTTTTTCATGTTCTTATCTCAAATCTCAAAGCTACTGTTATGTTCCTGTCGATACTTAAGATAGTGTTTTTCCATATAATATTCCATTATAGTTTCATATATATAGATAATATAATTTATTATGTAACAAATCTGTTTTCTAAAGATCATATACGAATTGAAAGACAGATTATATGTTTGATTTACCGCTTCACACACAAAAAACGAGCCATCAATGACCCGTTTCATAGTTTTAATATCTATTATCGATTCCATATAATTCATCGAAACTTATGGCTTTGAGATTATTTTCTCTACAGATGCTCTCTACTTCTTTTGATGTATTGATTCCACATATTATTGTTATCCTTATCATTTTCCTGATGTATCTTTCTACATAAGAATAATCGCAATAGGCACATCTGCATATGCTGTAATAATATCCTAATGCTGCATTACTGTAACAATCAGCATAAAATTCTCTATTTTCATATATTCCATACCACTTTAATGCATATCGGATATACTTTTCACTATTCTCAAAGGTGTATTGATCTAATAATTCATTCACTCTGTCAGGTATTAGCATTTGTATTCTCTGAATTTCACCAGGTATATATTTCTCCATTATTCTCTTCGAAATAGAATATCTGTTCTTTTCATAATATTCTCGCTTCCTGATCCTGTCCCGCTTGCGCCTGTAATGCTTTCATGTCTCGGAACGCTTATCAAGCTTTCCCTGCCACAGTTTTCTTTCTTCATCCCACTTCATAATATAAGTCAATGGCATATCGAATCCAAGATTAGCTATCTTATTTGATATATCGCGATCTCTGGTCGTACCATTTTTAGAAAACCGGATTTCTTCTTCACATTCCGATACAAGTATAACTCTTTCAAAATCCTTTGCGAAAGCCACTGCAAATCGACGTTCCTTTGTAGCATTTACAAATGTACTGTTCAGTTTCATGATTCCATCGTCTGATATTGTGAGTTTCTTATCATATGCGCGTCTTGTTCCATGAGATATTATGTATTGGCTTTCGTCGATATAATCAGATAGTTTTCTCTTAGTACATATCGTATTATCACATTCTTTTTCGTTTTGTTTTTTCTCTTTGTTTTCCATCTGTTTTGTCTCCTTTCGTAAATGTATTACATTATATTGCTTTTAGTCTTGAGGTGCAAACTAGATAATATAATACACATTGTTGATTCGACTCCACCTGCCCTCACTTTTTGAGATGTTAGACTTTTCTTTTATCTAATCTTTCTAAGACTAAAAAAAAGACCAGTTTAACTGATCTTTTAATATGCTAAGTCAGATGATTGTTTGGGACATATCTAAAAAATGTCTAAATGCTTGTAACTTAGAGTATTCTCATTTGCTTCGATAAACAGGTACGAAGGTTCTTCCAATCCCGAAGCCGAAACAAAAACCACATTTCCTTTAACAAAGTTTTTATGTCTATGACCTATCACAACAAGGTAAACGAACCATCCATGAAAGATCAGTTGTTTAAACCATCTACATGTACTGATCTTTTAAAACCATTAAACAAATATACTCCAAGTACAGCATTATATCCTACAGCAGTAAAAGTGCTGAATCTTTCAAATATACCGAAGTACTGCGGAGGAAATGCCGCCATGCCAACAGGTCCCATGAACATCATTATAAGCGCAATTGCTGCCCAAATGCCCACTCCTTTTGCCTCTTTATCCTTACAGCCCGTAATTATCAGGATGATCAGTGAGACTATCGACAGCAAAACAACACATACCGTTACAACCATATGCATCACTTCCTGGAATCCTGCTATATCCTTACCTGCATCAGAAAGAGCAAACATCTGATATCCTACCTTTGATATCCAGTTCATGATCGTAAAAAGATATAAACCCAGCCTGAACAATTTGACCCCTGTCTTATTTTCAGACACATATATCGCTATGCATGTAGCACAAACAACACTTCCCGTCTCATATAGCGCCGACAGCTGATCCCACAGATGTCTGGACGGGGCCGAATCTGCAGACAGATCACTGGCAGCCTGTTCCATCCAATTATATCCCGGAAACGCCATCGGTGAAAATATCATTGCAGCCGCATAGGAAGCAAGCGCTACAACACCTAATAATCCAAGCCAGTTTATCAATTTTCTATTCATTACCGTTTTCTCCAATCTGGTTACTGAACCATTTAATAAAACTGATTATTTTCTCAGGTACGGGGCTTTCTCCATCCCCAAATCCTTCCAGTTCTCCTGCCGTTATCTTATCCATTCTGTAATCGATAAGCGAATGAATTGTAAGTGAAAATGTCATTGCAGCCATATCGGCATTCTGATTACTGATCTTCCCATGAACGGCTAATGCATAAAACAGATCTCTGGACTGTGAAAGCATACGCTCAGTCTCTTCAACCATGATCTTAGCAGCGCTAGGATCTGTTGACCGTTCGGAATACAGAACTTTAAAAAACTGCAGCATGTTCTTGTTTGATACCATTCCGATATATGACGACACGGATAAAAGGAGTATCTCTTCCAGACTATTACCCTCAAACATTTCCGAATAGTCAACTGGTTTGCCCTGATTGCTTTTCTGAGCCTGTTCTCTCAGGAAAACATACATCTCACGGATAATTTCTTCCTTGGAACCAAAATGGTTGTACAATGATGGAGCCTTAATGCCTACTTTATCTGCGATCTGAGCCATCGATACACCTTTCATCCCGTTAACGGATGCAAGCTCCAATGTCGCATAGATTATCTCTTCTCTTCTATTCATTCTTAAACTCCTGATGCTTTTGCTTCTTAATATTAGTTATTATACTAATACTCGTTAGTTTTTGTCAATAAGAATGGCTCCTAAACCATCAACTATTTTGGTTCAGGAGCGTTATCTTACTTGATTTTACTACACTTCTTTAGAAATGGACTTTAAGGTCGGGATTAATAATACATCCTATTTTACTGAAACCATTATGATATTTTATTTAGTATTATCATGTTTTTGGTTTTCAACTCTAAAACCCAATAAAGTATTATTAGGTATTATCATTTAACTTTTAGTCGTCAGCCTGTCGTCAAAGCTACCTTTTTGTCGTCAAACAAATGATGCTCTCTTTCAATCTTAGAACAAATAAAACTTATTTGACAACTCGTCAAATGATTCTTTTTTCATATCATCAGTGGCTTCGGCATAGATATTAAGACTGGTCTCAATATTCTCATGCCCCATCACCGACTGGATTATTTTTAAATTTTTTTCTACTTCGCAAAGTCGACAGCAGAAGGTGTGACGAAGAATGTGACAGCTGAATGCAGGTAACAAAACAGGTTCTCTTTTTTGCTTTGCTGACTCTATTTCTTCCATATTGTTATAGTCATCAACTATCCTGGCTATCACCTTGTTAATATTTTGGTCTATAAGACAGTTACCGTCTTTATTCTTAAACACAAAACCCGAGTATCCATCTATTATAGTTTTGTTAAAGCCGTTTGCCTTTTGATCTTCCCTTATCTCCATCAATGCATCATATACTGCATCAAGCATCGGGATTGACCGTATCCCGGCAGAAGTCTTGGGATTATTAACAGAATAGTTTCCTTCTTTGCCCTGTTCTTTTCTTAAACTGTCGTATACCAGATTGTGCCTAATATGTATGACTCTTGCTTCAAAATCACAGTCATCCCATGTGATGGCTGATAATTCTCCGGCCCTTACGCCTGTTCCCAGCATGAATACAAATACTGCATGCCATTTTCTGTATACCTTATGGTCTTTGACGTATTCCAAGAAGGCTTTCTGCTGAGGTCTTGTCAAAGCAAGCCTCTTCTTTGGCTTGTTTGCCTTTTTATACTCCTTCATGACTCCATCTGTAGGATTTCTTCTTATCACATCATCCTGGACAGCCATGTCAAACAGAGGATGTAAGATACCGTGAATCGAATCTATTGTCGCTACCTGCAATCCGACTTCTTCCATAAGGTGGTTGTAAAACATCTTTATGTCTGAAGTTACTATTGAAGACAACTTCTTTTTTCCAAACGTCTCTCTTACATATTTGTCAAACAAATAGTCATAATTGGCTCTTGTCGTGCTTCTGATATTCTTCTTAAGCTTTATATATCTGTCGTATGCCTGATTGATGGTCGAATTTCCTTCCGCATAGGTCTTTAATCCATCAAGCTGGTCTCGTTTAAGATCGTCTTCCTTCTTTCTCAGCTCTGCAAGATCATTTGCGTATATGCTCTTTCTCTTGCCAAGCGGATCGGTATATTTATATTCATACCGATGATCCTTTGTTCTGTAGTTTTCGCCTTTCCTTAAAACCCTACCTTTAGGGTCTTTTCTATATTCTGCCATTTATTTCATCTCCTCTTTCTTCCATATAAAAAGAGAAGCATCACTTTTTGTCCTTTTCAGATGAGTAGGTCTTATCAAGGGACTTACTTATCACATCGGACATTGTTTGATTGTTTCTGGTAGCGTATGCCAAAAGCCTTTCATACTCTTCTTCAGTCATCCTGACCTTTATTACATGATTCTTTGGATTGTCTGATTTGGGTCTTGCCATAACTACCTCCACAACTGTTTATATTATACATTGTTGTGGCCACAAAATCAATAGTGAATGCTTCTCCTTATGTTGTTTTATTCTACTAATCCTCAAAAACGATTTTCACCTTTATAATATCAATATATATTTGAATAGATTATACAAAATCAGATTCACCTTTTATCGCCTCTACCCACATTTTGATCACCTGATCAGCAACAGAATCAGAGATCGCATAGGATATGATCAATTTCTTTTTCATCCTTGATAATATAAGGCCATCATTTGTTTTTGTTTGTTCTATTTCCTGTGGAATTCCTTCATCGAAACTCAGCATTAGAACATTTAACAAAGTTTTATCATCATAAAAATAGTCTGATAGATAAGCTCTCAATAACCGTCTATCGTTTAAAATATTGGGACATTTTGAATAGATATGCCTCAATGCATTATGGGATGTAATAGGTAACGGTTCATCGACCGTAGTTGTTTCCAAATTTCCAATAAAAAAAATGAGTTTATCTAGCAAATCTTCTGATACATAAATGAATCTGTAGATGTATCCTTCATGATACCACCAAAAATCAACCTCATTATCATATATCAATCTTACAAAATTTCCATTTATTTCATACTTCCCAAAACTGATAATTTTATCAGGATCATAAATTCTATCGTAATGAAGATAATAGAATTTATCCCTATCATCAAATTCTCCAGTTACCTGCACTATATGAAGCGTTCCATCAGGATAAAAATAATAATACGTATCGAGCAAAGACTCATAGTATTTTATTACCTCATTTTTCTCATGCATCAAACCATTTTCTCTGAATCGAAAATCTACATCATCGAAATATATAACGTCACCGCATACAATAGGGCCTTTATCTCCTTTATTTTGAAGCAGTTTATTCCCGACTAATTTGTATTCTCTCTCTCTACTATTAATACTTGCCGGACTAAAACTTAAATATTTGCCTTCCTCTATTTTCTTTAAACCAAACTCACTTTTTTCGCAATCGTAAAGATGTGCTAAACGATATATTTCTTTCATCATTCTTATAGCCTCTGGTTTCCATCAAATCCGCATTTTTATAATTTGTTCATTCTATAACTTTCCCATCATTGTCTTGTCTAATCTAGATAATCCACCATCTGACATTTCTATACCTCTTGCGGCTCAAGCATCAATTCTTTCCGCTCAATTTTGCCATTAATCACATATATAAAGTCTACCTTAAGTTTTTTGATATCTTTAATTTGTTTTATTCCGATCAAACTTAAATCATCATCTTTTAAATGCATATCACTACTTATTGTCTGAGAGTTTGCCTTCAAAAAAAGTTTACCTATTGTTCTAACTCTGTAATCGTTTATTTCAGCATCTCTCATTTCAACAACCATATCAAATGGTGTTTTATTCTTTATATAAAATACGAAATCAATACTGGGAATCAAATGCATTCTCCGATGCTTGAAAAATTACTCTTTTATTTGTGATATATAATATGCCCTTTTGCTGTTTTAGTTCTTCATACTCGATAGGTTTTGAAATGCCTGTATGAAATCTTGTTCCTTTAAATAATCCCGGTGCACTGTGTCCGACATGTCTGCTCATTCTTTTCTTAACATGAATATTTAAAATAGCCTTATCAATATATGAACATATAATGGTATTTTAGAGATGAATTATCCAATAAATCAGTAATGGTTTCTTTGATCTGTTTATTATGCTTATTTACTTCTTTATATTCTTGATTAGCTATACTACATGCTTCCCCTAAACCTGCTACCAAAGCTACAGGTATAGTCCCGGGTCTTATTCCTCTTTCCTGTTGACCTCCATACATTATGTTTTTCACAGGTGGTAATTTGTAATGTTTCTTTCTTAGTATGAGTGCTCCTATCCCTTGAGGCCCAGACAATTTATGAGCACTCATAGACAACATATCATATTTCAGATTTTTTAATTCATCTACAAGCTTGCCAAAACTCTGAGTGGCATCAACATGAAAAAAAACATCCTTATCAGCAAGATAATCTCCTATTTCCTTTACCGGTTGAATTATTCCTGTCTCATTATTCACATGCATAACACTGACAACCGATTTGCTCTTTGATGTATCTTTCAAGAGAGTCTTTGTCCATCGTATCCATCTTGTCATAAAATGTCTGATTGATAGATTGATTATCATTCTGTTCAGTATAGATATCATTAGTCTGATTTGGTTCTGAATAATCGACTCTCGTGATTCTGTTTTTGAGTATCGGCTGTATCTGATTTTCAGTATCGTGTGAGTCTGATTTACCGACACGCATATTCATACCGCTCATTCTTCGATTCTGAAAATCAGAACACTGGACTTCGGTAGTACACCTTATAAAGTTCTTTACATATATAATTGAAGGCTGACCCAAACCCTTCTTTACTCTCTCGATAAGACCCGCCTGTCCTTCAAGCTCTGAAAGGATTTTTAGCGCCTTATCTTTGCCACAACAAAGATCATTCATCAGTTCACTTATCTTATAGTTGATAAAGACTCTGTTAAGATCATCTATCCATCCGTTCTTCGCAGACAACGACATTCTATCTAACATTAGTCCATATGCCATTTTCGCTTCACATGATATATTCTTAAAGCTTGCATCCTGGATCAGTATCTTAGGTATCCTATAGAACTGGAACTGCATAGACTCCATCCCATAGTAATAATCCAGCTTATATGATTCACTCATTGTATTATCCTCTGCGACTAGCCCAGTCATCCAATAACCCAAATACTACCTTTTTAATCTCTTCTTCAGAAAAACTCTTATCAAAGTATTTTACAAGTGATTCCTCGTTCAGTTTTAGTGTCCTGTCGCTCTTGCTTGGTGGTACCAAAACCATCTGAATCATCGCTACATTGAGAGTTCCCTCTTCAGACAGCGTCCGGAGTTTCTTTGCGAGATCCATAGTTATCGATACTCTATCATCTATAATGAATTCGTAGACTGTCTTTTGATCCTTCTTTTTTAAATAGGAGATATCTACTGCCGGTCTGAAACCTAGTCTTCTCTTATCAACTAAGTCCAACAACTCGGGGGTAAGTTCGGTTAACCGAATATATCTTCTTACTGTTTCTCTGCTGATACCAAATTCCTCACCTACTTCATCAACCGACAACCTCTGCACCGTTGGTGTAGAAGATAGATCTGATCTCTCTCCTTGATGGCTTATCGCATCAACCTTCATCTTAAGAGCAAAGGCTCTTTCACTTGGAAGAATCTCTTCTCGTTGTATGTTTGCATCAACCATCGCAACTACAGCTTCATCATCATTCATTTCCTTTACAAAGAACGGCATTGTGATAAGACCTGCCAGTTCACATGCTCTTTTTCTTCTGTGACCTGATATGATCTCATATTCATTAGCACCCGTCTTTCTTGCAAGACCTGGTACCATCACACCATTCTTCTTTATGCTTTCGACAAGCTCTGACATCTTTTCGTCATCTACAACATGAAAAGGATGATCCTTGAAGGGATGGAGTTTCTTTATATCTATCTCCATGGCTGCTCCTGTCTCACTTATAGCAACACCTAACAATTCATCATATGATTCTATATGTATCTTTGAAGCGCTCCTATTTGCCATTGTCAGCCACCTCCCTTGCTAATTCCTTATAAGCCTCTGCTACCTTTCCCTTAGGATCATGCTTGAATATGCTGATGCCTTCTGCTGATGTCTCAGCTGCTCTTACTGACATTGGGATTGTCTTATCAAAGACTCTTATAGCATTTTTGTAGCTATCTTTGATCAGCTCGCAGATATCCCTTGCATATCCTGTTCTTGAATCGACCATTGTGATAAGTATCCCCTCTATCTGAAGAGAAGGGTTGATCTGCCTTCTGACCTTATTGATGGTCATTAACAGTTGTTCCAATCCCTTTACGGGAAGATAGGCTGCCTGAACAGGAATAAGAACTGAATCTGCACATGCCAAAGCGTTTATTGTGAGCATTCCAAGTGAGGGCATGCAGTCAATCAAAATGTAATCGTAATCATCCCTTATCCTGTCCACATATTCCTTAAGGACCATTTCCCTTCCCATAACGTTTACCAGTGAAACTTCAAGACCTGACAGCTCGATATTACTCGGCATAAGATCTATGCCTTCCTCATGATGGATTATTCCCTCATGGATATCCAAAGGCTCTTCGTTGATGATACCTGTCATCATGTTTGCGATTGAAGTGTCTAATTTGTCAGGATGTGTGAATCCAAGACTTGCTGTCAGGCTTCCCTGACTGTCCAGATCGATAGCCAATACCTTGTAACCAAGATTTGACAATCCTATACCGAGATTTGCTACTGAGGTACTTTTTCCTACCCCGCCTTTTTGATTTGCTACTGCGATTACTTTCGACATGTTTTCCTCCTTTGTCACGTAGTAAATTATTGAATAACGAAAAAAAGCGATTCCTAGAAACTAGTTCTAAGAATCGCTAAATTTTTGCTACTCATTTTTTCAACAAAAAGGTATTATCACGTATTATTATCTTTTATCACGTAACATTTTGTCGTCAAACTGTCGTCAAATTAAGTCTCGAAATACCTAAATGCTTGATTTTACAGCACATATTCTTAAATGGATTTTAAAGTCGGGAACAGAAGGACATCTCTGATCGCCGGACTGTCTGTCAGAAGCATGGTCAGTCTGTCTATTCCATAACCGATACCACCTGTAGGTGCCATACCAAT
>JAEERY010000019.1 GCA_016286035.1 Lachnospiraceae bacterium | reverse complement strand
CGGGTATCCTAGTTTGCGAACGGTATAGGCAGCATTATAGCCACAATTAATATAAAACTTTATGGCGCGGATCCTTTCTTCGTATGAATACATATCGACCTCCTAATATCTTAGTTGGTCCAAGATTTTGTCCGCACCTCCATGAATACAAGAGTGGAATTTAGTATTTCATTCGACAAACAAGGAAAGATTAAGTTCATGCCTATAAACATTTGCCTTCTATTATCCGATACATACATTGAAGTATATCCACGGACGGATATCACAGGCGTTGCCAGGGAGGGCAGCTATGAACATAAATTTCAATCCGCAGTCTCAATCATTTTTTTCATATTCAAATCCTGCTTACAAAAACAATTCAAAGTCATCGCAGGGATTCATAAAGAATACTACATGTTCATATAGCGGTCTTGCAGTTTTTTCTGATGATGAAAAAGCTGTTTCTGATCCTGCGATCTCCAAAAGACGCGAACTAATAAAGCAGATCCGACAGTTATATATGACATCACAGGCTGAAACAAATCCTTATGCGAAAGTATCCGAGGACGTACCTTTCTGGGCTAAGACAAATGATGATGAAAACGAAGAGGATTCACTTGTTGAAAGTGAACTGAACTATAATTTCAAGGAAGTCTCATCAAAGATACAGAGTGCCAAGACTTCGGTTAGTGCAAGTCAGGCCGTGCTTGCTGCCAAGAGAAAGGTTATGGAACTTAAGCGCAAGATGGCTTCAGCAAATGGAGATACCGAAGAGATAGAACTTGCACTTACTCACGCAAAGAGAATGGAGATAGCTGCCAGGAGAAAGAAAAACCATCTTGAGATGGAAGAGATGGTAGTGGCAAATCAGAACAGTAAAGAGAATCAGGATAAGCTTAAAAAAGCAGCCGAAGATATGAAGCTTACTCTCATAGATGTTGAAAGAGACAAGGTTGTTGACAAACAGGCTAAGCTTTCCAAGATACAGTCTGAACAGCTTATTGAAGAAGCACAGAAGCTGCGTGAAAAGAATGAGATCATGAGTGACGGGATGATAGAGGAAATGAGTGCTCTTCTTAACGAATTCGGCGAAGAAGAAAGCAGGATGCTTGAGGAGATGTCTGACATGCTCGATACCATGGAGATCATAGATCCTCATATGAGCAAGGAGGAGTTAAAAGAGTTAAAGACAAAGCACAGGAATGCTGAAAACAAAGAGATCCTTAAGGCAGATATGGATTATCTTAAAGGGACATATGAACATCTGTCAAAACTGTCAGAAACAGGTGGCACTGGTTTGGGAACAGGGATTGATATGTCCATGCCAGGTATTGGTATATCGGTATCTTTAGGTGGTCCTGAAATGTCAGGAGGGACATTTGATGTTCAGATCTGATACCTTGTTTTTGGATTTACTTATATCGATAGTTACTGTATAATATTGCATGTCGGCAAAAGGTGATCCGGCATGCATTTTTCATGAGGATATTTTAGCCACAAAATTTATATATGCAAGTATTTGGGTCTTTTCAGGAGGTAACTTATGGCAAAGGAAAGAAGAGTCGGAACAGTATCAAGGGGTATACGCTGTCCTATTATCAGACAGGGAGACGATTTGGCACAGATAGTTACGGACAGTGTCGTTGAAGCTGCTGAGTACGAAGGATTTGAATTAAGAGACAGAGATGTTATTTCGGTAACGGAATCGATAGTTGCAAGATCACAGGGCAATTACTGTACTGTGGATGATATAGCTGCGGATGTAAGAGCAAAGCTTGGTTCGGATACGATCGGTGTTATCTTTCCGATCCTTTCGCGTAATCGTTTTGCGATATGCTTAAAGGGTATTGCCATGGGAGTAAAGAAGATCGTTCTCATGCTTTCATATCCTTCCGATGAAGTCGGAAATGAACTTGTAAATATCGACAAGATAGATGAAGCAGGCATCAATCCGTACAGTGATGTACTCACTCTTGAAAGATACCGTGAACTGTTCGGATACATTAAGCATGAATTCACCGGTGTTGATTACGTGGAGTACTACAGTGATCTTATAAAGGAAGCAGGATGTGATGTGGAGATCATCTTTGCAAACCAGGCCAAGGCTATCCTTGATTATACAAAGAATGTGATCAACTGTGATATACATACAAGAGCTCGTACAAAGAGGATCTTAAAGGCTGCAGGTGCCGAAAAGGTATTCGGACTTGACGATATAATGAATGCTCCGGTAAACGGAAGCGGATGTAATGAGCAGTACGGTCTTTTGGGTTCAAACAAGGCTACCGAAGGACAGGTAAAGCTTTTCCCGAGAGAATGCAAGCAGCTTGTGCTTGATATCCAGCAGAATATCCTTGAAAGATGCGGTAAGCATGTTGAAGTCATGGTATACGGTGACGGTGCGTTCAAGGATCCTAAAGGAAAGATATGGGAGCTTGCAGATCCGGTAGTATCACCCGCATTTACGGACGGTCTTATCGGAACACCAAACGAGCTCAAACTTAAGTATCTTGCCGATAATGATTTTGCAAATCTTTCAGGTCAGGCTCTTAAGGATGCTATCTCTGACAGTATCAGAAAGAAGGATGCAAACCTTGTAGGAAAGATGGCAAGTGAAGGAACAACACCTCGTCAGCTCACGGATCTTATCGGTTCACTCTGTGACCTTACTTCAGGTTCGGGTGACAAGGGAACTCCGGTCGTTCTTGTTCAGGGTTACTTTGACAACTACACAAACTAGTTTACATAAAAATTTAGAGGCGGTCTGTTCCGCCTCTTTTGTTTTTGGTATAATGTGTCTATGACAAAGATCAGGATAGATTCACTTAAAAATGATGAACTCAAAATATATTCGGAACTTTCCGAGGTACAGCTATTAAGATACTATGAGCCAAAGCCCGGGATCTTTATCGCAGAGAGCCCAAATGTGATCATGCGTGCCATATCTGCAGGATACGAACCTCTTTCTTTTCTAGTGCAGGAAGATCTTTTTGAAAAAGAAGCGCTTTCTCTGATAGAGAAGACAAAAGAGATGTTCGGCAGTGATAAGGCGGATGCGATAAATATTTATACGGCTGAGCTTGATGTGATAAACAAGCTTACGGGATTTGCCATGACAAGAGGAATACTTTCTGCCATGAAAAGAAAGCCGATTCAGGATTTTGAAACCTTTATTCGGGGTAAGAAAAGACTTGCCGTACTGTATGACATAGTAAATCCCACCAATGTCGGTGCCGTGATAAGGAGTGCTGCAGCTCTGGGTATGGATGGAATTATGTTAACCGATAAATGTGCCGATCCATTTTACAGGAGAGCCGCGAGAGTCAGCATGGGAACTGTATTTCAGATACCACTGATAAAGGTTGACATAAGTTTGGAAAAGCTCAATGAGTTCGGGTTTACGACTGTCGCGATGGCGCTTAAGGATGATTCCGTATCAATATCGGATAAAAGGATAAAAGAAGCCGACAGAATAGCTGTTGTTCTGGGGACGGAAGGTGAAGGCCTGCCGACAGAGGCAATAGATACCTGTACTTATACGGCCATGATACCGATGTATCACGGAGTTGATTCATTAAACGTGGCAGCTGCGAGCGCGGTTGCATTTTATGAGATATGCAAAGAAGGTTAACATAATATATGGATAAAGAAAACAATATCCCTCAGCTTACGACACTCTGCTACATTGAACATAACGGCAAGTATCTTATGCTGCACAGGGTAAAGAAGAAAAATGATATAAACAAGGATAAATATATAGGCATCGGAGGACACTTTGAGTATGGCGAGAGTCCTGATGAATGCCTGATAAGGGAAGTAAAGGAAGAAACGGGATTAACTCTTACGGATTACAGATCAAGAGGGATAATCACATTTGTTTACGGCTCTGATGTTGTCGAATATATGCATCTGTATACGGCAACAGGCTATAGCGGTAAGATGACTGAATGTGATGAAGGAGAGCTTGTCTGGATAGATAAAACAAAGGTTTATGATCTTGATATATGGGAAGGGGACAAGGTATTCTTCAGACTACTTGATAAGGATAGTTATTTCTTCTCATTAAAGCTTGTATATGACAAGGATGACAGACTTACAGATGTTAGATTAAACGGGAAAGAATACGGAAGGGATGAAAGATGAAACACTTTAAAACAGGACTTATTGCAATACTTACGTTTTTTATGATGTCTCTTGTATTAAGTGCATGCGGGAGTGAGGAAGAGATCAAAGAAGAAACGGTTATAGAAGAGGAAAAGCCCCAAAAGGAAGAAGAAAAAATAAAAGAAGACAAAGAAAAGCCTTCTGATAAGGAAGAGCCCGCAAAAGAAGCCGATACGGATGAAAAGGATATGGAAGTCTACAAGGAATTCCTGGAAGGTAAGGTGGCAGTCAGTATAAAAAACGAAGGTTTTCTTGAAGATGGCGTATATTATCTTGAAGAGATCATCGATTCCTATGCGATAAAGCTTGGACAGAACATGCTTCCCGATGTTATAAGCGAAGCAGGTTACTCATATATTGACTGCGGCATGGACGGACACAAAGAGCTTGCTTTAAAACTCTTTTACAAGGATACAAATGAATACGGAAGTCCTTATACCGAATATATGATTTTAAAGAGCACAGAGAGCGGATTTATGCTATGTGCGAGTGCAAATACATATTACAGATCGGAAGCAACTGTTAACGAATACGGATATATCACCGAGGGAGGCAGCACGGGAGCTGATTCGGCTTATTTCAGGAATTCTTTTGTGGATGAAAACGGAGTAGAACAGTGGATATACTCGGATACATTCAAGATGGGACTTGGTGAGTTAAGGATCCCGCAGGATTATCTTTCCGATTCTCTTTCAAAGAAACTTTCAGGAAACTACAGTGGTGAGAAAGGATACTATGACTTAAACTGCTATCTGTTTGAAAACTATGAACTTCCTGATTATAACCCCGATACATGGGACAGGGATTATGAAGGTCTAGTAAAGACAATGATCTATGTGTTTGAGGATGATAACGGGAATATTCTTACTCCCGACAAGGATTATATGAGCCTGTGTGCTCAAAACGGTGTTGTGATCATGTCAAAAGAGGAGTTTGACAGCGCACTAAACGAGCATTACAAGGCTATAGGATATAATGAGGAGATACAGAACGGAAAGGATATCGAGTGGACATCATTTGATGTTAAGGACAGGGTTTCAATAAATGCTCAGATGCAGATGTTTATAGATAACTCTGACATGTGGTATCTTGATCAATCTAAACAGGATGAAGGAAGTGAGGTTAGCTATGTCATAACGGATCTTAACAGAAACGGAAGATATGAGCTCATCCGTTCAGAGAGACTTAAGAAAAATCCTGACAATACCGAGTTTTGCAGAAACAGATTCTTCGAGATCAAAGAAGATTTTGAAGGAATATATAAGATGGACTATGAAGTCGAAAACAAGTGGGCTAACGGAGAGACAAGTGGCTGGTCCCATGATCTTTTGAGTGCACAGAAGGGGAAACTTAACTGCTACTGGAATCCGGATTTCGGTTCATCAGATCCCGATGCTGGCATCTCGTATTTTTATATAACTCCGACTAAGAGTGTCAACCAGTACGGAGAAAGTGAATGCAAGACGGTGTTTATCGCAAACAACACTCATAAGATCGGGTACGGTTCAAGTGTCGGAATGGCGGATCTTACATATGGGCACTATACCGATGAGGGAGGATTGGAATGCAGCAGGGAAGAGTATGACAATGCTGCCGACATATCATTCCCCGATGATTACTGGAATCATGATGAAGTCTTTATAATCTATGTTACACTTGATGAGATGAGCAAGGATAAATGGAAAGAAGCGCTCACAGAATCCGCAAGTGCTTACTTTTACTCTACCCAGTATGATTAAACTATTTGAAGAAACCGATAAGGCCGACTATAAGGATGACCATTAGGACAACCGGAACAAAGAATTTCATGTAGTTCTTTAACCAGTTTGGCATCTTTAAGCCTTTGCCGGCATTGGCTTCGTTTATGAAACTGTCCCAGCCCCAGCCGTAGCGCACGGTGCAGAAGATAACATATACGATAGCACCTATGGGCAAAAGAAGATTTGATACGACAAAGTCTTCAAGATCCAGGATGCCTGTCCCTTCACCAAAGGGCATGAAGCCTGACCATATATTGAATCCAAGCGCACAGGGAAGTGCGAGAATAAACATGCCGATACCGCATATCAGGCATGTTTTTTTTCTGCCAAGCCCTGTCAGTTCCATTACATTTGCAATAACGTTCTCATACACTGCAAATGCTGTAGAAAGTGCTGCGAAGCTCATAAACAGAAAGAAGAGAGTACCCCAGAGTCTGCCTAGATTCATATTTGCAAATACATTGGGCATTGTGATGAATAACAGGCTCGGACCTGCATTTACATCGATCCCATATGAGAAACATGCAGGGAACATTATGAGACCCGCGGTTATCGCTACAAATGTATCAAGTATAGTTATGTTAACTGATTCGCCCAAAAGACTTCTGTCTTTGTTGATGTAGCTTCCAAAGACCGCCATTGAACCGATACCGATACTGAGTGTAAAGAAAGCCTGATTCAGAGCACCCATAAGAACATTTGAAAAACCGATGTCCATTGTTCTTTTTATGTCCGGAAGAAGAAAGAAACTTAAACCCTCTTTGCTTCCTGGCATTGTAAATGAATTTATCGCAAGAATTATCATGATGAGAAGAAGAGCTACCATCATGTATTTGGTTATCCTCTCAAGACCTCCCTGCAGACCTATGGCAAGCACGGTGAAGCTTATTATAACTACGACAGCCAGATAACCTATATTGATGGCAGGAGAAGATAGCATAGCGCCAAACTCCTCACCGATCATATCGGGCGTTGCGTTTGTAAAGTCGCCGCATAAAAATCTTACGAAATATCTGAGTATCCATCCGGCAACTACGGCATAGTACATCATTAACATTATGCAGCCGATCATACCTACAACACCGTGTATGTGCCATTTGCTGTTCTTTGGCTCAAGATCGTCATACATTCTGACGGGTGCTTTCTGTGAGGCTCTTCCTATGGCAAATTCCATGGTCATTATCGGTATACCAAACATGATCAGCATCAAAAAGTAGAGTATGAGGAATACGCCTCCGCCGTACTGGCCCGTTATGTAAGGGAACTTCCAAACGTTTCCAAGTCCTATTGCGCATCCTGCGCTAAGCAAAATAAAGCCGAGCCTGCTTGAGAGCTTTTCTCTTGAGTTTTCCATGATAAATCCTAATCCTTTTTATGATCTTATAGTGATGGTGAAACGATTCACCTCGTCTATATTATCACATCTTATCAAGGATTTGAATTTGTGTCTGTCAAATATATTCTTTGCTATCGACAGTCCCAGTCCGCTGCCGTTTTCGTTTGAGCGGGAATCATCACCTTTAACAAACGGCTTCCACAGTTCTTTGGCTTCAATATCCGGCAGGCTTGAAGCGGTGTTTGATATGGTGTATTCCTTTTTGCTGCCGTCTATTTTTATCTCCCCTTTATCATTTACATACCTGACCGCATTGGAAATGAGATTCTCAACAGCAGTCGAAAGTTGCGCCCTGTTCCCCTTTACGATATATGAACCGTCTATATTTACCGATACACCGCGCTCCCTTAAAAGCGGCATATACTTATCAATAAGCTCTTTTGATACTTCAATAAGATCGACTTTATCCTTTCCCGGTTTTGAAGTATCATATTCAAGCTTTAGAAGGGCAAGATTATCCGAAATGAGACTGTTCATATAGTCGGTATTTTTCAGGATGCAGTCGGCGTAATGATCCTTTTTTTCACTGTTTAGATTCTCTTTAAGATTCTCTGCATAGCCGCGCATTGCCGCAAGAGGAGACTTAAGATCATGAGCCATGGAGTTCATGAGAGTGCGTCTGTATTCCTCCTGTTCATATATGTGGCTTAACTTTTTATATCTGATTATCCCGCATATAATCGAGATTATGAATATGATAACAAAGAGAGGTTCAAGGACAGCGTTCAGTATAAAACCGAAACTGCTTTCATATGATGAGCGTGAAAAACTCTCGATTATGTATGAGTTATCATTCTCATCCACATAGATACTGCTTGTTATTACAAGGACAGATCCGAACATTGAGCCGTCATTTACTTGTATTGTTTTCGTTGCTTCTCTGTCAAGATATGAAGTATCAAGCCAGTCTCCAAAGTACTCTACATCATTCTCATTTGTTCCCACTCTGACAAATATGGATATCTTATCGCTGTCAGTGATGTGTTCATAACCTTCAGTATTGTTTGGAGTCAGATCTACTTCTTCGATAAACTCAGGCTCTTTATAATCAGCTTTCGAAGAAGCTTCGAATGCTTTTGTTACCGTAAGTTTTCCGGGAAGGAACTGATCACCTTTGATATATACGTCTTTAAGTTTAAAAGCATAATATGCGGGATCTACGTTATAAGTATGGGTCGTACATGTTACTTCTCCGTTTTCCATGCTGTATGTATGGAAAGTATTTATATCATCTTCATATTGCAGAAGTCTTGTATCAAAAAGATTACTGTCACAGATGTATATATCTGATTTTTGAGCGGGGTCATCATTTCTGATGAACATATAGGCCCTGCGGGATGAATCGGCTATCACCTTGTTTGATTTTATGTCAACCACTCTTATATATCTTATTCCGTCAACGAGTTCATCTGCACATTTTATACCCAGTTTGAGATCAAGTCTTGGAGTTGTAGCGCCTTCTCCTGAGAATAATTCGGGATTATCAATTTCGGTTACAAGAGAATCCATATCCGATTTGATCCCATTGGTATAAGCCACTTCATAAAGATTATATGCAACATAGTTTAAAGAAACATAAATGATTATGAATGTTACGGCCATTATAGCCACTCGCTTCAGCAGCATACGCCACAAAACGGGTTTTTTTGTTAGTCTGTTCATTTTTCACTCCTCCGTTAATCTGTATCCTTTGGAAATAACGGTCTTTATCTGGTTGCCGGCCTCTCCCAGTGCACTTCTGAGTTTCTTTACATGATTATCAACGATTCGAGGTGAACCGTAAAAATCATTCCCCCAGATCATATCTAATAAAGTATCCCTGCTCACTACCCAGTTTGGATGCTTCATCATATAAGCGAGTATCTCAAACTCCTTGGGTGCAAGCTCGATATCATTACCGCATGCCGTTACATTCAGGGTCACGGGATTTAAAGCGATATTGCCGCATATAATCTCGGGCTTTGAAACGGTCCCGCTAGCTCTTTTTAAAAGAGCATTTACCTTTGCGTACAGCTCGGCAAGTGAAAAAGGCTTTGTGATGTAATCATCACATCCAAGTTCATAACCGTAGAGTTTGTCATCCTCACTAACACGTGCAGTCAGAAATAGTACCGGTACATCTTTTTTCTTTCTGATCCTTCTGCAGAGAGTAAAGCCGTCGATATGAGGAAGCATAACATCGAGCATTATCAGATCGAAATCATCGTTTTCAATAAGATCAAGTCCTTCATCACCGTCACTTGCAGTGATCATTTTTATGCTGCATTCTGATTTTGCACTGAAATAGTCAGATACAACTTCTCTTATCTGATTGTCATCCTCTACAAGTAAGATTTTTGCTGACATGTTTTGCTCCTTAGACTCGTTATCCTGAATACAATTTAGCGGACGGATGTATCCTTTGTGTATCCATTAAGTATTCTTTATCATTTTATCATAATATTGTATTATAGTAATGATGGAGGAGATATTATGGTCATTTGCCCAAACTGCGGCGCCCAGATAAAAAAAGATACAACCCGCTGTCCGTATTGCGGATATATCAATAAAGAAGGCGCAGAGAAAAAATATAAAGAAGACCTTGATAGAATCAAGGAGGATATTTACGAGACTAAAAAGGAACCTGTCAAGGCTCTCACAAAGGGAATAAAGAAAGGTACAAAGGTGATCTTTGTAACGATCGCTGTCATCATTGTTATATCGGCGGTCCTTGTTCTTGAACTGTTAAGAGAGATGAAGGATAAGCCGAAGGATTATCTCTCCAATAAAGATCAGGTCTATGCATCTGCATATAAGGAGACGGCAGGCAGAGAACTTGCAACAGCCTATGAGGATAAAGATATCCAAAAGATGGCGGAGATCTTTGATAAGGCATATTCCGTTGACAGGATATCTCTCTGGGGAGATCCTCATTATGAAACAGGGTTTGCATCAAGCCGTTACATAAAATTAAAGGATTGCCTGTCAAATCTTGATAAGAAAAAGATAAAGAAAAAAGAGGCTGAAGAGATAACGTATTACTGCTTCTATTTTTACTACAGGGCTTACGGGGAAGACGGGGCTGAACTGTTCGATCCGATAAGGGAAGACGAGATCATCCCTCTTTTGACAGAGCGGCTCGGATATACCACTGAACAGATGGATGCAATGAAGGATACGGTCATGGATCCTCCCAATTTAAACAGGACCGCCCTTTACAAAGCAACAAAGAAATATTATAAGAATTATCATTGATAAACAGGAAATTAAAATATGAAATGTAAGTTTTGCGGAAGCAATCTGGGGATAGAGGACGAATTTTGTCCTCACTGCGGCAAGCCAAACGATCAGTTCGAAGGCAACCGCGCCGAGATGAAGGAATACAAAGAAGAGTTTGAGAAGACCAAGGAAGAAGTAAAGGAAAGCTCAAAAACAAACAGCAGGATCGGCAGGCTCATTGTTATCGGAGTGCTGTGTGCGATCATTTTTGTCATGCTTATACGCATACATGATTTTAATGATTTTGATACAAGGGAAAGAAAAAGAAACAAGAAAATTGAAGATTATGTAAGTGAGCACAAGGATGAAATAGATGCAACTTTAGCAGAACTTGAGAATAACAGGGATTATCTGGCACTTGATTATTTTGTACTGAATTACCGCTTAAGGAGCAACAGTGACTATTATCCTGAATACGGCAAAGTGTTTACGGCATCTATACAGTACAGAGCCATCCATGATGACATTTTAAATATCATGGACGGATATGACGGATACGAAGGAAAGAAAGACAGGGACTGGTGTGACAGCATCGCCATGTATATAACTGACTTTGATGTATATATCCAGCCTCAGTATTTTGATCCCGAATCATCGATACATGAGACGGGACATGCGGCATATATCAAGGACTGCAGGATGGCTGTTCAGGACATGGTGCAGGCGTTTTTTGAACTGAGCAATGATCAGGCTCACGATATGTGGGAGATGACAAGAGCAGATGTATGTGACATGCTCTACAGTAAATGCGTGGATCTTTATCCGGAGGAAGAGTAAATGAGCAGAAAAAAAACAAAAGCGGATCCGGTAAACATCTTGCTGGATTTGATAATAACCATACTGATAGTTGCTATGATACCTGTCGGATTTTTATATTACAGCGCCAAGTCATACGCTGAAAAGCCTTCCTTTACACAGGATGCGCAGATGATGGGATTCTTGCTTGAAAAAAGAGACTATGCAGCATTCATTCAGGGCCGATATATAAATTCTTATAACGGTGATACGAGTACGGACGGATATAATGCACTCGCGGATTACATTGAAGCCGCATTTAATTACAAGATCTATGATGCAAAGAATTATAAGGAGAAAGCAGACAGTCAGAAGGAAATAATGAATGATTCGAAAGCATCTATGGGCAGTCTGACTGTATTTGCAGATAAGATCGATGAGATGATGGGAATAGAAAAGTAAATGACAGATCATATATATAATGAGAAAAGGCCTGCAACTCACAGGCCTTTTTGTACTACATCAGCGATTTAAAGAAATCACATTCATCGTCGTTTGCTTTTTTTGCATCCGGCGATTTTATATTGCAGTGGAATACATGATAGAGAGTAGTCTTTTTATCGCCGTATATCTTAAATACATGTTTTACATTGTTCTTTTTTAACGCCTCTGCCATGAAAGGTGCCTGGTCTTTTAATTCGTCACCGTTTGCCGTCATGACAAAACTTGGAGGAAACTTATTCGTTACAAATTTGGCAGGAGATATCAGGCTTAATTCTTTGGGAGTTCCCTTATCTTTCAGAAAATCTTTGAATAAAGAGATGTTTTGATTGTTTTCCACGTTATATAAACCGCAGTTTAGAGCAACTCCCTTTATCTTTAATCCTTTGGGAGCCTCAAACGGGAATTCTTTTGCATATTCAGGGTTTGTGAGTATGCATGAATATGTCGCAAGTATTTGAGCACCCGCGGAATCACCTACAGCAAAAATATTATCGGTGTCAAAACCGTACTTGTCAGCGTTTTTGATCACCCAGTCAAATACCGTATTTGTATCTATGATCTGCGCGGGAAATCTGTGCTTGGGGGCAAGTCTGTAAGAGAAGTTGACAACTATAAACCCTCTTTTAGCCAGATCCATGCAGTAATACTGATATACACCCTTATCACCGTATACCCATCCGCCTCCGTGAACGCTCACTATGACAGGGGCAGGTGTAACAATGTCTTTTGGACGGTATACATCCAGTATTTGCCATTTGAAGTCAGAACCGTATATAATATCATCGAAACGTGTTATGCTTTCAGGTGTGGTAAGGCCTTCATCCCTTGCGGTATCGGCTTTTTTGCACATGTGGCAGAATATCATGCTGTTTAGTGACATGTTGTCCTCCTTATGCGGCACAGGTACTAAGCTTAAGTATCATAAAATCAATTATAAACAATTTTTGTGAGTATGAAAATAAGATTATTCCGTATCATCCTTTTTGGATTGATAGCACTGGCCAATTTAACAAAGTTTATCCTTCTTGGAACAAGAGGAAGTGTTTTGCAGTTTATCATATGCCTTATCATAGTTATTGCTGAAGTAATGGCATATAAGGATAAAAAGGAGATAAAAGGAAAAAAGATAATTTACGTACTTTGCAGTCTGATCGCTGCACTTGTTGTCAGCTATATCTCATCATGGAGATATGGATTCGGGAAAATGGCAGGCATATACAGCCTTAAACTAAACTATGCAAACTCAGGCAATTATACGACCACGTTCTTTCCACAAAAAGTGCCTGAAGGTGCAGTACTTAAGGATATGGGGCATATGCCGACCATAATGCAGGGAGACGGATTTGTATATGCTGTATTTGATACAGAGGATGAGACTCTTTTAAACAGACTGGAAAATGAAGCATCTAAAAAGGCCATAATGAGTTTCAGTGCAAAAAACTGGTCACAGGGAGAGTATTCAAAAGAGCAGCTTGATCTGGCCGAGAAGATATTCAGGGAAAGAACAGGATTTGAAAATATAGATCCGACCATTGGTTTTACGGACCCTGCAAGGATCAGTAATAATTTTGAAGATCATGACATAACCATATATATCATAGACTCGAATTTCTATTTTAATCATCTAAGGACCGATGCCGTACTTGTGGATCACACGGATGGTGTGATAGAATACGTTGGTATGTAAAAAAGAAAGCTGTTAAAGAGAATATGAAGAATGCTATTAAGAAGCTGATATCCGATCCGGTGTTGATCGTTGCATGGATATTGGCTTTGTTTTCGGTTTTTATAGTTCATCCGGATGCCGGGTATAAAGAGTATATTGATTTCAGATCGCTGGGGATACTCTGGGGACTTATGATAATCATACAGGGTCTCAGAGAGAACACTGTATTTGAGAAGATAGGAGACGTGCTCTTAAAAAGGGTCAAAAAGAGCTGGCAGCTTGCGCTCGTACTTGTATTCATGTGCTTTATCAGCAGCATGTTCATAACAAACGACGTGGCTCTCATCACATTTGTACCGTTTGCATTGTTAACGCTTCACAGCTGCAACAGAGAGGATCTCATGATACCTGTCATAGTATTGCAGACGGTGGCAGCAAATCTGGGCAGCATGCTCACACCTATAGGCAATCCTCAGAATCTGTATCTGTACGGCCTGACAGGGATGGGGCTGTTTGAGTTTATGGGATGCATGTTGCCGTATACATTAGTCTCGGCCCTTTTGCTTATCGTTTCGATAGCTTTTCTTCCCGGAAAGGCTTTGGCACTTGAAGAGAGAAAAAAGGATTATCATGTTGTAAAAAACTTCGGAAGCAAAAAGCAGATAATCATATACGGTCTGCTCTTTATCCTTGCGCTTTTGGCTGTGCTTAAACTGATCCCGTGGCAGATCATGACAGCCGTGATATTTATAGTGGTCCTCATCATGGATGACAACATCCTTTTAAGAGCCGATTACATATTACTGCTGACATTCATTGGATTTTTCATATTTACCGGAAATATGGGAAGGCTAACACAGGTAAGAGAACTGCTTACGGGTATCATTAAAGGCAGGGAATTTGTTACAGCTCTTATCACGAGCCAGTTTATAAGCAATGTCCCGGCAACACTCATGCTTTCGGGATTTGCAAATGATTATAAGCAGCTGCTTGCAGGAGTTAATGTCGGAGGATTGGGTACGCTCATTGCATCAATGGCGAGCCTTATATCCTTTAAGGCATATTCAAACGATTACAAGGAAAACAGAAAGAAATACCTTCTTATGTTTTCTATCGTCAATGTGATATTCTTAATACTTCTTATCATTTTGCATATGATAATAGCATAGAAACTCATTTGAAACGTTTGGGTGTAGTACCCGTTGCTTTTCTGAAGCATTCCGTAAAATAGCTCTGAGAGGGATAGCCTAAAATGGATGCGATCTGAGCAGGAGAGTAGTCTGAGTAGAGCAGCATGTTCTTGGCAGTCTCTATCTTTTGAACAGAGATGTACTCGCTTATGCTTATTCCGGTCTCCGATTTAAAGAGTCGGGAAAGATAAGCTGCCGATAACGATACTTCCCTTGAAAGATCATTGAGCGTGATCCTTAAATGAAGATGAGAATATATATAATTGATACATTTTATGACAGGCTTCGAGTACATACTCGAAGCTTTTAAATTGCTCATAAGTTCCGTGTATGATAAGACCATATCGTCGTGGAGCCTGTCTATTTTGGGAAGAGTATCAAGGCAATCGGCTTTCTGGATATAAAAATCGGACAGGGAATAGGCCTGCTCGTGGGAAAGCCCCGCTTCGATGCATGCCCTGCTTATCATTGCGGCAGTGATTATGAAATGATATCTGAAATTTCTAATATCATTGTCCGAAAGCCTTCCCAGTCCGGGAGTGGAAGTGAATCCCTGCTTAAGATAACTCTTTACTTTGGGTATATCACCGCTTTTTACGGCATTGTAGAATTCCATCTCAGGTTCGTAGGGAGCATGTAAGACAAGATCCTCCCTGTTGACGTATTCTCTGTATATCCATTCTTTTGAAGATGATGCTCTGTTTTCCATAACAAATTCCCCTGATCAAATTCAATTTACGATTCATTTTTTACAGTATTATATAAAATTATATCATGAAATCGATAATAAAGTCATCAAAACGATATATTTGGCGATCTTTATACAGTACAGTAAAGTGGTATCAGGAGGTATTGTATTATGAGAAGAAAAATAGCATTGTTATGCGCTACAGTAATGTTAACTTCAATGTTTGCAGGATGCGGTCAGACTACACCGGTTTCTGAACCTCAGACTGATGATCAGCAGGTGGTTGAGGAAGTGCCGGTTGAGGAAGTAGAGGTTGAGCACACCGAAACCCCTCCGATGCTGGGTTACGAATTATTATGGTCGGATGAGTTTGACGGCCCCACCCTTGATGAATCAAACTGGAACGTGGAACTCAGGGATCCCGGATGGACAAACAATGAGCTTCAGGCCTATGTTGATACTCCGGAAAATGTATTCATAAAAGACGGATGCCTTTGCTTAAAGGCAATCGAAACGGTTGATGAGAACGGTAAGAAGAGCTATACATCAGGCAAGGTCAATTCTCAGAACAAGAGAGATTTCCTTTATGGTAAGGTTGTTATAAGAGCCAAGGTTCCCGAAGGACAGGGACTGTGGCCCGCTGCATGGATGATGCCCACAGATGAGGGTAAGTACGGTCAGTGGCCCAAGTGCGGTGAGATAGATATCATGGAGGTTTTGGGTAATGATACCAAGACTTCATATGCTACCATCCATTACGGTGAGCCTCACGGTCAGGAACAGGGCAAGAAGGAACTTACCGAAGGTTCTTTCTCGGATGATTTCCATGAGTATTCTGTTGAATGGGAACCCGGAAAGATGAAGTTCTTCGTGGACTATGTTCAGATACTTGAAGTAAGAGACTGGTTCACGGCAGTTGATGGCGAGGATGAAAAGCCTTATCCGGCTCCTTTTGATCAGACCTTCTTTGTACAGATGAACCTTGCAGTCGGCGGTGACTGGCCGGGTAATCCCGATGAGACGACCGATTTTGACAATGCTGAATATCTTATAGATTATGTACGTGTTTATCAGAAGGATCACTACAAGACAGATGTTAAGAAGCCTGTTATAGAGATGAGAGAGCCTCTTGAAGACGGTAACTATGTAAGAAACGGTGATTTCTCTGATGAGAGCGAAGCTCTTGATGATGATCAGGACTGGAAGTTCTTGCTTGCACAAAACGGCAAGGGTGAAGCTGTGATCAAGGACGGTATGATCGAGATCACAAGTGAAGCCGAAGGTGATGTTGATTATTCGGTACAGCTGGTAAGCTGGAACATTCCTATGAAGAAAGACTCGAAATATCGTATAACATTTGATGCAAAAGCCAGCGAACCCAGAAATATCATAGTCTGTGTATCGGCACCTTTTGTTAATTGGATCAGATACTTCCCCGATACCGAGCTTGAGATAAGCGACAAGTGGGAGACATATACATATGAGTTTGAGATGACCGAAAAGACGGATCCCAGAGGAAGACTTGAGTTTAACCTGGGACACAGAGGTTCTACGGCTACGGTTGACATAACTAATGTCAGAGTAGAAGAGATCGAGTAATATCGGTAAGAGGAGAAGGGTATGCTAAAACTGAAAAAAGGTATAAATCTCGGTGGTTTTTTATCACAGTGCAAGGAATACACGACCGCTCATTATGAGACCTTTATAAAGGAAGATGATATAAAGAACATAGCGGATATGCGTTTTGATCATATCAGATTTCCGATAGATTATGAGGTCCTGGAAGAAGAGGACGGTACAGAGATAAAAGAAAACTACCGTTTTATCGATGACACGCTTGTATGGTGCAAAAAGTATGGCTTGAATGTAGTACTCGATGTACACAAGACATGGGGATATTTCTTTGATAACGCGGGTACGCAGGGACTCAATACGCTCTTTGACAGTCCCGAGGCACAGGAGAGATTCTTAAAACTCTGGGAGAGGCTTTCATCAAGATATGGCAGCTTAAGTTCATATGTTGCAATGGAACTCTTAAACGAAGTTGTAAATCCCGAGTACAGCGACAGATGGAATGAACTGATAAAAAAGACTGTTGCCATCATCAGGAAGAATGCACCGGATACGACCATCATATACGGAGGTGTTGAGTGGAACAGCGCAGGAACCTTAAAGCTTTTGGAAAAGCCTGCGGATGATAACATCATCTTTACTTTCCATTATTATGAGCCGCTGCTTTTCACTCATCAGAAAGCTCCCTGGGTACCGACCATATCACCCGAGCTTAAAGTGCATTATCCTGCCGACATGGAATGGTACAAGGCAGAATCCATAAAGATAGGCATGCAGGGTATGCCCTGTGCGAATTCACCTGCAAAGACTATGGGTGTCGAGTACCATGAGAACATGATAAGCTCAGCTTTGGAGGTTGCAAAAAAGACAGGCATAACTCTTTACTGCGGCGAGTTCGGCGTTATAGACAGGGCAGACGAAGAGGATGCCATCAGATGGTACAGTGATATATTTGAACTCTTTAAAAAATACGATATAGGATACTCTCTGTGGAGCTATAAAGAGATGGACTTCGGTGTGATGGGAGAAAAGTATGCCAGATTAAGAGAGTTCCTTAAAAATCAGTGATCTGTATCAAATGCGATTCTTATATATAGATTTGTGTGGCAAAGAAAGACGGTGGTTCGATTTGAACCACCGTTATTTCTTTTACCAGTCTGAATCCCAGTCTGATGAACCGCTGTCCCAGTCGGATCCCGAATCCCAGTCGTAGCTGCTGTCAGAACTGTAGCTTGAATCCGAGTCAAAGTTCCATTCATGGGAAGATCTTAGGTTTTCGTCATAGTAATCGCTGTCTTCAAACGTATATGAACTGTTCCATTCGGCTCCGTCCATGTTGAACTCATAATCGGGGCCGTTATTTACTATCTCAACAGGTATATAGTCCAGATTCACGGGAACATAATCATCAGTGTAATAATCGTATTCATAATAATCATCGTCGTAGAGACAGTAGACGGAATTATCATAAGAGTAATAATGCGGAGTGGTAGATTTTATACCTTTTGATACCAACGCAAAGAACACTATCACGATAAAAGCGATATATGCTATCTTGATCTTTGACTGATAGGGTTTTAACCTGTCTTTAAAGATCTTTACTATAATGAGATAGTAAATCAAAAGAGGAGCTAAAACCAACAGTATAAACTTGCCGACTCCTAAAGGTCCCATAAGACCTATTCCGCCCATACCCATAAACAGAGCTGCGAACCATCCAAAGGTCTTTGCGTTGGAGAGCATGCGCTTTTTTTTCTGCTTTTGAGCTCCTTTTGTGGAAGCAGGATTTGTCTGATGAGCCTTCTGATTCAGGATCTCGGATTTAAGCTTAAGATATAGTTCATTTACGGCATAAGCCTCGTCACGTCCCTGATATCTGACAGCTCTTGAGCCGTCGGCTTTGTTCTTGTAGACTATGAAATTGCCGTTTTCCTCGTATATACCGAAGGCTTTCGGCTTTTTGTAATCCATGCCTATGAAAAAACGTGTTTTCTCATAAGGAGGAAGATTACGATCCTTATACCATTGCTTGAGCTCTTCAATGGTCTTTGGCGTGTTGTCGGCTACACGCTTGTGATTCTTGTTTATCGCACCGCAGTTGGGGCATTTCTCATCCGTGTCGCTCATATATGCGCCACAGTATTCACATTTAAGTTCCATAGACTTACTCCTTTCCCTCTATAACATTTTATATCAATATGATCGGAATAAGAAGTCCTAATTTGCTATATTCATCATTGATATATGGTATATTTGGTTGCTATAATAGGCATCGTAATCACAAATCATGTAAGAGGGAGAGGAAAACATGAAAGACTTAAAGGAATTATCACCAAAACAGATCTATTCGCGCTTCGGAGGTTCGTATCTGGCCGGCTATCTTGTATATGCACTGCTTTCAACAGCCATAATATTTATAATCAAAAAAGCCGGAATGGGTGATCAGACACTTGCAGGGTTTAAGTACACCGTGCAGTTTGTCATCCTCTATACGATAGGCTTTCCGATGATGTTCTTTCTGGTCAAGGGAATACCTGCAAGAAAGATACCAAAAAAGAAGCTTGGGTTCGGAAGATTCATAGCCTGCATCTGTGTTACATATACGATCATGTCGATATGCAACGTGATCGGTATGTATCTTAACGGTCATATAGGCAAGATCACAGGAAAAGGCGGTATGAACCCGATAGTGGATGTACTTGGTGGCATGTCAGTGATCGTTCAGGTTATCGTGGCTGTCATATGTGCTCCGATATTTGAAGAGCTTGCTTTCAGAAAGTTTCTGCTTGATCGTATATCGGGATTCGGTGAAGCGACTGCCGTGTTTATATCGGGACTTATGTTCGGACTCTTGCACGGGAATCTGGCCCAGTTCACCTATGCTTTCGGTATGGGGCTGTTTTTGGCATATATCTATATAAGAACAGGCAGGGTCATTTATACGATCATGCTGCACATGATCGTAAACGGTCTTAGCACATACCTTACAACATTCATGCTAAAGGGAATTGATATAGGAGAGATGCAGGGCTATCTGATGAACGGTGACATGGATGGATATATGCAGTTTGTGCAGGAGAATCTGTCACAATTGGCTGTAGTCGGACTCTTTGGAATGTTTGTGATAATCGTATGCATAGCTGGAATTATCATCATACTGGTCAATATAAAGAATATAAGATTCGAACATCATGAGGGTGAGATAGAAAAGGGAAAGAAGCTCTCTACAGCACTCTTAAACGTTGGTATGATCGTATTTATCATATACTGGGTTGCCAATATCGTTCTTGTTCAGTTCGGTATCGATATATTTGGATGAGCATACAAAAAATGATCTGAAATACAAAAAGCGGACCAGATATTTTTCTGATCCGCTTTCATTATGCTTATTTGTCCTTATTACAAGCTGAATCTGTTAATGATATCGTTAAGGTTAGAAAGTGCTTCCTTGCAGTCTTTTACCTTATCAACACTGCCTGAGGTCTCATCAACCATGTTTGTGGTCTTTTCCGCGATATCCGTAACACCGATAGAAGATTCGTTAACTGTTGTATCTATTCCGTTAAGAGCATCTACGATATTCTCAATATCTGAATTCAATCCCTCGATATTCTTCTTGATGCTGTTCATGCTGTTACCGAATGTATCCGCATCGTTCCTGTACTGAACTGAAACCTTGCCGAATTCCTCATAATCGGACATAACGTTTGTCTCAAGGAATGATGTTGTCTGTGTCAGGCAGTCTGCCATCTGGCTTACTGCATTGTTGACATCGGATACGATATCACTGATGTTCTTAACAGCCTCTGATGTCTGGGTAGCCAGATTACTGATCTCTGTTGCAACGACAGAGAATCCTCTGCCCGCTTCACCTGCTCTTGCAGCCTCGATCGAAGCATTGAGTGCAAGAAGACTTGTCTGAGATGAGATCGACATGATCGTTCCGGTAAGCTCATTGATCTTGTTAACCGCCTGAGAAGCGTTGATAGCTTCATCGGATTTGACCTTAACGGTCTCGTACATCTCGATCGTCTTTCTGCTTGCGGTTTCTGTTGTTGCGGCAAGTTCACCGGCTCTTGTAAGGATCTCACTTGAAAGTGAAGCACCTTCGTCAGCAAGCTTTTCAATACCGATAGCATTGGACTGTACATTCTCGATATTCTGTGTGATGGTAGTTGTTGTTGCAGCAGCTTCTTCCATACCTGCTGCGATCTCCTGAGTCGTAGCCGAGTTGGTCTCACAGATGAATCCAACCTGGTGGATGGTTTCCTGAAGATCATCAACATTGCTGTTGATACTCTCGCCGGCACCGGAGATGGAACCAACGATATCTCTTAGGTTTTCTCTTGTCTTTGACAGTGCTTTTGCGATAAGTCCGATCTCATCCGTACGTTTTTCTAAGATAGCGGAAGAGTGGTCTTTCGTGAAATCGAAGTTTGCCGTCTTGTTTATGATCGGAACAAGCTGTGCCAAAGCTTTTAACATGTAAAGCGTGAATACGGTAACCAGTATCACAGCGATCAGTATGCAGATGATACCGATCACGATAAGTGATTTCTTCATACTGTTGACACTTGCCATCATAACGTCTTTATCGGCTGTTACGATAACGATGTTGCCTGCCTTTGTGAGAGCATATCCGGCAACCTTGTAAGAACCTTTGTATTCATATGAACATGAACCGTTCTCGACCGTCTTTCCTGCCTGAAGGTCTTCAACGATACCTTTAACTGCGGCATTCTCAACGGGCTGACCGATCTTTTCGGGATTCTTATGATAGAGCATCGTGCCATCGGGAGAAACCATGTATGCGTAGGAACCTTCAACACCTGAGATCTCGATCTCACCGATAAGTGTATCATAGTCGATGTTGATGAACTTATCATAGTCTGCCGTTACAAGTACGATGTTGCCTGTATCTGTGAACGAATAACCTGCAAGCTTGGTTGCTCCCTTGTATTCGTATATAACGTAACCGTCTTCAACGGTCTTACCTGCCTGAAGATCAGCAACGATACCCTTAACAGCTGCATTCTCAACGGGCTGACCGATCTTGTCGGGATTTGTATGCCAGAGCATTGTGCCGTCGGGAGAGACCATGTAGGCATAAGAGCCTTCAACGCCGTCGATCTCTATGTTTCCTAAAAGCGTGTCATAGTCGATCTTCATGAACTGGTCATAATCGGCTGTTACGATCATGATGTTTCCGTCTTTGGTAAAGGCATAGCCTGCAAGTTTTAAGGCTTCCTTGTATTCATAGAGGACAGAACCGTTCTCAACGGTCTTACCTGCCTGAAGATCAGCAACAATGCCTTTGACTGCTGCATTTTCTACAGGATTGCCTATCTTATCGGTAGTGGGATGCCACAGCATTGTACCGTCGGGGGAAACCATGTATGCATAGGATCCTTCCACATCCTTTATCGTTATATCCTTTAGAACCGAATTGAGCTGTGAAACGGAAAGCGGTCCGTTTACTGATGCCAGATCCACAGCTTTTGCAGCTTCCTCAGCCAGATTCTGTGCATATGATTTGTATACCGACTCTCCGAACTCTCTTGAGAAGTTGATCGAGATGGCAGCTTCCTGCGCCAGGTTCATTGCATATCCGCCATATGCCTTCTCACCGAATTCAGTAGCAAAGTCAACACTTATGGCAGCTTCTTCTGCCAGGTTCTGAGCATAGTTCAGATAAGTGGATTCCATTGCTTTGGATGCACGATTACGTGCAACGAGTACCTGAACAACGACTGTTACAAGTACGATCACTGCTATAAGGATAGTGATCTTTGTACTCATCCTTGCCATTATAGGAAGATTGGCGTTGTTGGATTTTGATTTTGGATTATAATCACTCATATATAATATCCTCCCTGGAAATATATGGTATATGAAGTAATTATACTCCTTTGTAGCACATTGTACAATTTTTTTTTGAAATGTTATGATAATATATGCATATTGACATTTTAATGTAAAAATATGATTTTCATGCGTATTCGGGAAAGGTTTGGATAAAGATGAAAGATATCCTTTCGGTTGAAAATATGAGAAAGAGCGATGCTCATACTATAGAATGCGAGATTTCTTCAAAAGAACTCATGATGAGAGCTGCAAAGGGCGTGTTCGATTCTGTTAAGTGGAAAGAGCCTGTTGCAATAGTCTGCGGAAGCGGAAACAATGCCGGGGACGGATATGCACTTGCTGTTCTTTTGAATGATGCTAGTATCAAATGCACTTTGTTCTGCCTTAGTGAGAAATTCTCCGAGGATGGAAGATACTATTTTGACATGTGTCTTAAAAGAGGTATCGATACTGTTGATGTTAAGAGTAACGGGATAGAAGACTTTGATAAATTTAACACAATAGTCGACTGCATACTGGGGACCGGATTTAAGGGACAGGTAAGAGATGATATCGTATCCGTCATAGAAAAGATAAACAGCAGCCAAGCCTATGTCGTATCTGTTGATATAAACAGCGGGCTTAACGGAGACAGCGGACTGAGCTCATGCTGCGTAAATTCCGATCTTACCGTATCTGTGGGTGGATTTAAGTCCGGTCACTTTTTAAATATGGCGAAGGATGTCATTAAGGATAAGATAAACTGTGATATAGGCATAAAACCCGTTGATATGCCTTATAAGCTGATTGAAGAGGATGATATCAAAGATGTATTAACACCGAGAAAGAATCGTTCAAACAAAGGAACCTACGGATATACTGCTCTGATAGGCGGGTGTGACAGATACAGCGGAGCCATTCGGCTTGCATATATGGCCAATGCAGCCATGAGGAGCGGAGCGGGAGTTGTAAAGGTTGCACTTCCGGGGTCTTTAAGATCCGAAGTATCGGCTCATATTTTAGAGAGTACGATCTTTCCTTTACCTGACAGGGATGCTAAGGCTGTCTATGATGAAGAAAATATGGATGAGCTTATATCAAACGTAAAGACTGTGGCTTTCGGTATGGGTATAGGTGTGAGTGATGATACAAAAAAGATGCTTTATCATCTTCTTAAGAATTTTAAAGGAAGACTCATAGTTGATGCCGACGGTCTTACGATCTTTTCAAAGATGGATAAGGAACTTATAAAGAACAGAAAATGCGAGCTTGTTCTCACTCCGCATATAAAAGAGTTTTCAAGGCTTACCGGGCTTTCTGTGGATGAGATAAACGTATCACCGATAGAAACGGCAAAAGCCTATGCTGCGGATATAAAAGCAGTGGTCCTTCTTAAAGGGCCGTCTACTGTTGTTACAGATGGAAATGCGGTTTACATAACTTACAGAGGCTGCGCAGGCATGGCTACAGCGGGAAGCGGTGATGTATTATCCGGAATACTTGCTGCCACATGCTCATATATCAATGATACCATGATGGCTGTGATATGCGGAGCATATATAAACGGTAGAGCCGGAGAGCTTGCACAGCAAAAATACGGCAGTATCAGCATGATAGCAAGTGATACGGTTTCACATATAGCAGATGTGATCAGTGAACAGGAGAAAAAGTGAAAGATAAACTGATAACAGATCCCCAAAAGATAAGTTTTGACAGACCGGCTACATGTTTTAACGAGGCACTTCCCATCGGAAACGGAAGACTGGGAGGAATGGTCTATTCAAATACACATACAGACCGTATTTTACTTAATGAGGACAGTCTGTGGTCCGGAGGAAAGCGTGACAGGAACAACCCTTCAGCACTTGAGAATCTGCCAAGGATAAGAAAGCTTATCTTTGAGGGCAGAATAAGTGAAGCACAGGAGCTTTGTTCATATGCGCTCTCGGGTCTTCCTGAAAACCAGAGACATTATGAACCGCTCGGAAATCTTTTTATCGAGTTTGACGGTATAGACACAGAGGCCTACGATTACCGGAGATATCTTGATATAAAAAAGGCGACCGTCTGCATGAGCTATTCTCAAAACGGTATCAGATATGAGAGACAGTATATTGCAGATTATCCTTCTAATGTTTTGGCGATAAGACTTTCATCCGACAGAAAGGGAAGCCTTTCCTTTCATGTTGAACTGGGAAGAGGATATGCTCCCTGGGAGGATAAGCCATACAGTAAGCAGGTGATAAGAAGACAAAACTATAACATATTTGCCGACAGTATCAAGGCTCTTGACAGTAATGTTCAGCTTATGAGCGGAAGGACGGGATCCGAAGACGGCATAGGATATGCAGCGGCTGTTAAAGTTATACCTTTGGGCGGCAGCACACAGACGATAGGAAATACCACACTTGTGAAAGATGCAGATGAAGCTCTTATAGTTGTGTCCGCTGATACATCGTTTAGGGAGAACGATCCCGAAAGCTCATGCGTTAAGCGCGTATCAAAAGCGGCTGAAAAAGGGTGGGAGGCGCTGTACAAAGAACACATAAAGGATTATTGCGAGCTGTATGACAGAGTAAAACTTGATATAAAAGGCGCTGAGGATGTAGTGAGATTTTTTAACTACGGAAGATATCTTCTCATATCCTCTTCGAGAAAAGGCTCGCTGCCTTCCAACCTTCAGGGAATATGGAATGAGGATTATACTCCGATCTGGGGCAGCAGGTTTACGATCAATATAAACACTCAGATGAATTACTGGCCTGCACTTGTCACAAACCTTAAAGAGTGTAATGAACCTCTGATCGATCATATAGAAAGAATAAGAGAAAACGGGCGGCAGAGCGCAAAGACAATGTACGGCTGCAATGGATTTATGGCTCATCACAATACAGACATATGGGGTGACTCGGCTCCGCAGGATGTATGTTTGAGTTCATCATACTGGGTTATGGGAGGAGCATGGCTCTCATTACATATATGGGAACAGTTTCTGTTTACAATGGACAGAGATTTTCTTAAGGAGAAGTATCCTACAATGAGAGATGCTGCAGTCTTTGTCATGGATTATCTTATCCCGGACGGGGACAGACTTGTTACATGTCCGACACTCTCTCCGGAGAATACATATATTCTTCCAAACAAAGAAAAGGGTATTATCTGCAAAGGTGCCTCCATGGATAACCAGATAATAACAGAGCTTTTAAGGGCATGCATAAAAGCTGAAAAGATCTTAGGAGATGATGTTGATGAGAAGATATCAGAAAGGGCATCTGAAGTATGTGACAGGCTGTATCCTGTCAGCATAGGAAAGTACGGTCAGATAATGGAGTGGAACGAGGACTATGAGGAAGAAGAACCCGGACACAGACATATATCACAGCTGTTTGCACTCTATCCCGGAACCCAGATAAACAGTGAAACACCGGACCTTTTGGAGGCTGCAAAAAAGACGATCGAAAGAAGGCTTAAATACGGTGGGGCTCATTCCGGATGGAGCAGGGCCTGGATAATAAATATGTATGCAAGGATTAATGATGGAGACAGTGCGTGTACTCATCTTGAAAAGCTGATAAGTGATCAGACGCTTCCGAATCTCTTTGACGATCATCCGCCTTTTCAGATAGACGGGAACTTCGGTGCAGTATCCGGTATAGCGGAGATGCTTGTTCAAAGCCATGAAAAAGATATAAAACTGTTGCCTGCTCTTCCTTCAAATTGGAAGGACGGAAGCGTATCCGGACTGCGGCTAAGAGGTGGAAAAGTACTTGATAAGCTTGTTTGGAATGACGGAAAGGTGACAGAGTATCATATCAGCTGACTGCGCAAAATAAGTTTGAAAGACAAGATGCCCGGTGTTATGATTATATATTAGGGATTAAGGGCCTTAAGGAGGTAGCAGGCTTGAAACTTGACAGAGTTATAGCAGTAAGAAAAGATAAGACGATCTACCGTGATGAGGACAGATGCATCAAGGTATTTAATGAGGAATATTCCAAATCCGGAGTATTGAACGAAGCATTAAATCATTCAAGGATTGAAGAGACCAAACTGAGTATTCCGAAGGTTTTGGAAGTTACGAATATAGACGGCAAGTGGGCCATAGTCTTTGAATTTATTAAAGGAAAGACACTGGCTCAGCTTATGGAAGAAGAACCGGATAAAAAAGATGAATATCTTGAAATGTTTGTCGATCTGCAGCTTTTGGTACATAAAAAGACATGTCCGCTTTTAAACAAGTTAAAGGACAGGATGAGCAGCAAGATCAGCGATTCAGAACTTGATGCCACTACCCGTTATGATCTTCAGGCACGACTAAGAGAGATGCCAAAGCATAACAAGGTATGTCACGGAGACTTTGATCCGTCAAATATAATCATCACAAAAGACGGGACTCCGTATATTTTTGACTGGTCTCATGCGACTCAGGGAAACGCTTCTGCGGATGTTGCATGTACATATCTGCTCTTCAGACTGAACGGTGATGACAAAGGTGCAAAGAAATACCTTGATCTGTTCTGTGAAAAGAGCGATACGCAAAAGCAGTATGTTTTAAAATGGATACCGCTCGTTGCGGCATCTCTGTCCGTTAACAGAAATGAGAAAGAGCGTGAGTTTTTGCTTTCACTCGTAAATGCCCCGGATTACGAATAAGGAGAATCTAAATGAAAATTACGGTTTGTATCGGCTCTTCATGTCACATTAAGGGATCAAAGCAGGTTGTGGAGCAGCTGCAGGATCTGATAAGAGAAAACAACCTTGGAGATAAAGTTGAACTAAGCGGTGTCTTCTGCATGGGGAAATGCCAGCAGGGAGTCTGCGTAAAGGCGGATGATGAGTTCCATTCTCTGTCACCTGAAAACGTAAAGGATTTTTTTGCTTCTTCGGTCCTAACGAAGATGTAAGAGAGGAAAGGATGATATTTAATGGAATGTCTTACTCTTAAAAAATCCAACTGCAAAAACTGTTATAAGTGTATCAGGCACTGCCCGGTAAAGTCCATAAGATTTTCGGGAAACCAGGCATATATCATCGGAAACGAGTGTATCATGTGCGGACAGTGTTTTGTTGTCTGTCCACAGGGAGCAAAAGAGATAGTAGAAGAGACGGAGAAAGTAAAGGTGCTCCTTTCAGGATCTGATCCGGTGGTTGTAAGTCTCGCGCCTTCCTTTGTGGCAAACTATGAGGGCGTCGGTATAGAATCAATGCGTGAGGCGCTTAAAAAGCTCGGATTTTTTGATGCCGAGGAGACGGCACTGGGTGCGACCGTTGTTAAGAGAGAATATGACCGCATGATAAATGAGGGAGAAAAAGATATAATCATATCTTCATGCTGTCATTCAATAAATCTTCTGATACAGAAAAAGTTTCCGTCATTGCTGCCGTATCTGGCTGATGTTTTATCACCGATGCAGGCGCACTGTTTAGATATAAAAAAGCGTATGCCAAACGCCAAGACTGTATTTATTGGCCCATGCGTGTCAAAGAAGGATGAAGCGCAGCATTATGAAGGGATAGTCGATGCGGTCCTTACATTTGATGAACTGACTGCATGGTTTAAGGAAGAAAACATAGAGCCTCAAAAGTCGATCGTGGCTGATGATAAAAGTCTGGCGAGATTCTTCCCCACAACGGGAGGGATACTTAAGACCATGGAAAAGAGCAATCCTGATTACAGTTACATGGCCATCGACGGAACAGAAAACTGCATAGCGGCATTAAATGATATAGAAGCGGGAAATCTGCATAAGTGTTTTATAGAGATGTCAGCCTGTGCGGGAAGCTGCGTGGGCGGACCGGTCATGGAAAAGTTCCATCGTTCGCCTGTCAGGGACTACATAGCGGTATCAAATTATGCGGGCAGCAGGGATTTTGATATCGATCAGCCATACCAGACAGAACTTAAAAAGCATTTTGAAGCGATAGAACGCAAAAATGAGATGCCGGATGAGGCACAGATCACAGAAACTCTTCGTCAGATGGGCAAGATAAGGCCGGATGATGAATTAAACTGCGGAACATGCGGATACGATACCTGCAGAGAAAAAGCGATTGCCATTTTGCAGGGCAAGGCTGAGATATCCATGTGTCTGCCGTTTTTGAAGGACCGTGCGGAGAATTTTTCTGATACAATTGCGAGAAATACACCTAACGGACTGGTGGTCCTTAACGAAAAACTCGAGGTTCAGCAGGTTAACAATGCCGCACTGCGGATACTGAATCTCAGAAGCGCTTCGGATGTTTTGGGTGACCAGGTTGTACATGTACTGGATCCAACGGATTTTGACAGTGTGCTAACTGATGGAAGAGAGATCAGGGATAAACGTGAATATCTGGCCGAATACGGAAAGTATGTAGATAAAACGATAGTTTATGATAAGGAATATCATCTTCTTTTAGGTATATTCCGTGATGTGACTAAAGAGGAGACTCAGCGCGAGAGAAACGAAGAGATCAGTCGCCAGACCGTTGAGATAGCGGATAAGGTGGTTGACAAACAGATGAGGATCGTTCAGGAAATAGCATCACTTCTTGGTGAAACCGCTGCTGAGACCAAGATCGCACTGACTAAGCTTAAGGAGTCTATCGGTAATGAATAATCTTTGTGCCGACATAGGATGGAAGAGCATAAACCATGAAGGCGAGCTTTTATGCGGAGACCATGTTGAGATCGTTGACAGGGGTGAGAACTCTCAGGTCATCGTACTTGCCGACGGGCTTGGCAGCGGGGTAAAGGCGAGCATTCTTTCAACACTTACTTCCAAGATCATTTCAACGATGATGGCTGAAGGAATGAAGCTGGAAGAATGTGTTTCGACAATAGCGGCTACCCTGCCTATCTGCTCCGTAAGAGGAGTGGCCTATTCGACATTTACGATCATACACATTATTGAGAATTCTACGGTTGAGATCATTCAGTATGACAATCCGAAGGTCATTTTTTTAAGAAATTATGAAACATACGAGTATCCGATGACGGAGCTCACAATAGATAATAAAAAGATATTTAAGTCTGTTATAAATCTGCAGGAAGACGACATCATGATCGCCATGAGTGATGGATGTCCGCATGCGGGCATAGGCCTTGCCTTTAACTTTGGATGGAAGGAAGAAGATATCGCAGAGTTTGTAAGAGGGCTGGCAGCTGCCGGATATACCGCAAAAACACTTGCGACCATGTTAGTTGATCAGTGCGACAAGGAATACGGTTATCGTCCGGGAGACGATGCGACAGCATGTATTGTCAAGGTAAGGAAGAGAGAACCGATGAATATTCTTTTCGGACCTCCGCGTAATCGTGATGATGCAGACCGTATGATGTCTTTGTTTTTCTCGAAAAACGGAAAACATATCATATGCGGCGGGACTACTTCGTCGATCGCTGCCAAATATCTGGGTAAAACCGTTAAGGCATCTTTGGACTTTCAGGGATCCGATGTCCCTCCGATCGCTGAGATAGAAGGGGTTGATCTTGTTACCGAAGGCGTGATAACGATAAGCAAGGTCATCGAATATGCAAAGGATGCACTGGATAAAAACGAACTGTACGAGAAATGGAGTTTTCAACGTGATGGTGCATCGCTCATATGCCGCATGTTGTTCGAGGAAGCTACCGATATAAGCTTCTATGTGGGAAGAGCGGTTAATCCGGCTCATCAGAATCCCGATCTACCGATCTCTTACAGTATTAAAATGAATCTGGTCGAAGAGCTTTCGGAATGTCTTCAAAAGATGGGAAAGAAGATCAAAGTCAGTTATTTTTAGGAGTTATGTTTTATGGGAGTCAGAAAATTTGATACAAAAGTACAGCACATGAAATATAAGGTCTTGAGGGAGGTTGCGCGTCAGGCATGGAATGATACGCTCTTAGAGAACCTTCTTGATATCCCGCAGATGATCGTACCCGGAAAGATACCCACAACCCGCTGCTGTGTTTACAAAGAAAGAGCGATTCTTGGTGAACGTGTAAAGATGGCAATGGGCGGAGACAAGGATAATCCGAATGTTATCGAAGTTGTGGATATAGCGTGTGATGAGTGTCCGGCTGCCGGTTTTGAAGTGACCACTTCATGCCGAGGCTGTCTGGCACACAGATGTGAAGATGCCTGCAAGAGAGGTGCCATATCATTTGACCATAACCATACGGCGCACATTGATAAGTCAAAATGTGTCGAGTGCGGTCTGTGTGCGAAGGTATGTCCTTATTCCGCCATCATCAACAGGAAACGTCCGTGTCAGGTTGCCTGCAAGGTGAAGGCTATCTCGATAAACGAGGATAATGCCGCAGCGATCGATAATGATAAATGCATACAGTGCGGTGCATGCGTATACCAGTGTCCTTTTGGCGCCATTACAGATAAATCCTATATACTGAATGTCATTGATATCATTAAAAAGAGTAAAGAAAACACCGAATACAAAGTATATGCCATAGTTGCACCTTCGATATCGAGTCAGTTTGCCTATGCAAAACTCGGACAGGTTGTAACAGGACTCAAGGAACTTGGCTTCTATACGGTTATAGAAGCTGCACTGGGTGCGGATATGGTGGCTTTGTCGGAAGCAAAGGAATTGTCGGAGAAAGAATTCTTAACCAGTTCGTGCTGTCCGGCTTTTGTACAGTATATAAAGTCGGAATTTCCGGATCTGCTTCCTTACGTTTCGCATAATCTTTCTCCCATGGCGACACTGGCTAAGTATATTAAATCAACCCACGATAAAGCAAAGGTTATTTTCATAGGTCCGTGTACCGCTAAAAAAGCCGAGATGCAAAGAGAAGATGTAAAGCCTTATGTGGATTCGGTAATAACCTTTGAGGAACTGCAGGCGCTCTTTGACAGCAGAGACATAGATATCACCGCTCTTGATGAAGATGTACTCGATAATGCTTCGTATTTCGGAAGGATATTTGCACGAAGCGGCGGTCTTTCGGATGCATTGGCTGAAGGCCTTAAAGAGCAGGATATAGATTTTGATCTTAAAGCGATAGCATGCGACGGAATAGAGGAATGCCGTGTGGCGCTCCTTAAGAAGAGCAAAAACGTTTTGGATGCCAATTTTATAGAAGGAATGGCATGTATCGGAGGCTGTATCGGAGGCGCCGGATGTCTTACGCACGGTGAGAAGAACAAAGCGGAAGTTGATAAATACGGACAGGAGGCATTGGAGAAAACAATAAAGGGTGCGACCGGTATTTTGTAAAGCAATGGTAAATAGATTGGTGTTTCTGTCAGAGAGAGGAACAAATTGAACTGGTCGATTATAAAAGGAGAGCCAAAAAGCATGAGAGATTGGGGAGAATTTCGAAGCGAGCTGAATTTATCTGTTGAGGAAGAGAACGCTATTGAATTTGAAAAAGAACTGATTAGAGCTTATATCAAAATCGGAGATAAGCAGGGGATGTCCCAAGCTGAGGTTACTTCATTGCAAAATGCAAAGTAACCGATGATGGCTTGTTAAAAGTTCTTGTGCCACTTGGATATAAACTTGCAATTGTTCCGCTGAACGAATCGAAGAACAATAATATGATTTGAAAAATAATCCCGATTAGTGTAAAATACTTTGAGTTAATTGGGGTTATTTCTTTTTTGCCGATAATCATATACCCGATCGAATAAAAGAATCATAGAAACCAAGTATAATAAAGCTTTTTAAGGGAGATAGAAGTAGAAATGAAACTGGGAATCGTCGGACTTCCGAATGTAGGAAAGTCCACATTATTTAATTCACTGACAAAGGCAGGAGCGGAGTCTGCAAATTATCCGTTCTGTACGATAGATCCCAACGTGGGTGTTGTAGCTGTACCTGATAAGAGACTTAAACTTTTAGGAGATATGTATAATTCCAAGAAAGTCACACCTGCCGTTATCGAATTTGTGGATATAGCTGGACTTGTTAAAGGTGCGAGCAAGGGTGAGGGTCTGGGAAACCAGTTCCTTGCAAACATACGTGAGGTCGATGCCATCGTTCACGTGGTACGCTGCTTTGAGGATTCAAACGTAGTCCATGTTGATGGAAATGTTAATCCTGCAAGAGACATAGAGACCATTAATTTCGAACTTATCTTTTCTGATATAGAGATCTTAGACAGAAGGATAGCCAAGGTTGCCAAGCAGGCAAAGATGGATAAGACCGTAGCAAAGGAATATGAGCAGCTTGAGGCGATTAAATCACACCTTGAAGCAGGAAACATGGCAAAGACGTTCCCGATGTCCGATGATGAGGATAAGGTAAACTGGTTCAATTCATACAATCTTCTTACCGCAAAGCCTACCATATATGCGGCTAACGTATCCGAGGATGATCTGGCTGATGACGGAGCAAACAATGCTCATGTACAGGCAGTGAGAAAGATGGCAAGCGAAGAGAACAGCGAAGTGTTTGTTATCTGTGCACAGATTGAGCAGGAGATAGCAGAGCTGGATGACGATGAGAAGGCAATGTTCCTTGAGGACCTTGGTCTTAAGGAATCGGGTCTTGATAAGCTCATCACTGCAAGCTATCGAATATTGAATCTTATGAGTTTCCTTACAGCAGGTGAGGATGAAACAAGGGCCTGGACGATCAAGATAGGTACTAAGGCACCACAGGCAGCAGGAAAGATCCATACAGACTTTGAGAGAGGCTTTATCAAGGCAGAGGTCGTTAACTATAAAGACCTTCTTGAACAGGGAAGTCTTGCTGCAGCAAGAGAAAAAGGCTTAGTGGGGATGGAAGGTAAGGATTACGTCGTAAAAGACGGTGATGTTATCCTGTTCAGATTCAATGTATAAGCCGAAATACTTTCGGGATATTTAACAAACTTTTTTAAAGTACATTGTATAAAATACATAAAAAACGAAATGCCATGAATGAGCAGAACACTATATATTGTGTCCTGCTTTTCTTTTTACACTAAATATAGTTTTACTGCCGAAAACTGCCGGATATCTTGTGGTTTGGCGTCAAAAATCAAGCTTTTTTGCCTTGAAAACGCGCTCTTTTTGATATAAAATGGAGTCAAGTGGTGAAAAGTGGTAGTAAAGTGTAACAAAGTGGTGATTTTACATGTTCATGGGAGAATACAATCACACAATCGATCCTAAAGGCAGGATCATCATACCTGCCAAGTTCAGAGATATTCTGGGTGAACAGTTCGTGATCACCAAAGGACTTGACGGATGTCTGTTTGTATACGATGAACAGGAATGGAAAGCATTCGAGGAGAAATTAAAGACACTGCCCATCACCAATAAAGAAGCCAGAGCATTCGTAAGATTCTTCCTTGCCGGTGCGGCAGATGTTGAATCCGACAAACAGGGAAGGATACTTATTCCGGGAGTGCTCAGGGATCATGCGAAACTCATAAAAGATGTTGTGCTTGTGGGAGTCGGAAGCAGAGTCGAGATATGGAGCAAAGAATGTTGGGATAACACAGCTCAGTTCGATGATGTGGATGAGATCGCAGAACACATGCAGAATCTAGGTTTTGGAATATAAGATATGGAGTTTGAACACAGATCGGTCCTTTTGGATGAATGCATAGAAGGATTGAACATCAAACCGGACGGAATATATGTGGACGGAACGCTCGGAGGCGCGGGTCACTCATCTGAGATAGTAAAAAGACTTAATAGGAACGGAAGGCTGATAGGGATAGATCAGGATGAGGATGCGATAAGGGCGGCATGCGAAAGACTTAAGGACTTTGATAACGTAACGATCGTAAGAAGCAATTACGAGAACATTAAGTCCATACTGAATGAACTTGGTATAGAAAAGGTTGACGGGATACTGCTTGATCTTGGAGTCAGTTCATATCAGCTGGATACGGCCGACAGGGGTTTCTCCTATAAATATGACGCCAATCTGGATATGAGGATGGACAAGAGACAGACACTTACAGCCAAGGACATCGTAAACGGTTACAGCGAAAAAGAACTTTTCAGGATAATAAGAGATTACGGCGAAGACAATTTCGCACAGAATATAGCGAAGCACATAGTCAGGGCAAGAGGGGATAAGCCCATAGAAACGACTTATGAGCTGAACGAGATCATCAAAGCCGCCATACCGGCAAAGATGAGGGTGAACGGACATCCTTCAAAGAGAACCTTCCAGGCGATCAGGATAGAATGCAACAGGGAACTGGAAGTCTTAAAAAACACAATGGATGACATGATCGATCTGTTAACAGTCGGAGGGAGGCTGGTGATCATCACATTCCATTCATTGGAAGACAGGATAGTCAAAACGGTCATGAAGAAGCAGGAAAACCCCTGCACATGCCCGCCGTCATTTCCGGTATGTGTATGCGGGAACGTTTCAAAGGGAAAGGTAATAACGAAGAAACCGATATTACCGAGTGAAAGGGAGAGAGAGGAGAACAGCAGATCAAAAAGCGCCAAATTAAGGATATTTGAAAAAGAGGTGTAAGATGGCACAGAGAGCAAACACAGTAAGAAGAACGAGAGGTACATACGTACAGGGCAATACTGTAAGAAAAGAAGACCTCATAAGGGAGATGAACAAGCCCTATAAACCTGTGGATGCCAGAGTGGCAAGAAACAGAGCAAAAGCAAAGAGGATGAGTCCGGGATACGTTCTTTTCCTTGCCGCTGCAGTTATTATTGCTTGTCTGACTTTGACAAGTTATATTAAGATGCAGGCCGATCTTACAGTCAGCATCAAGCGTGTTGCTTACCTTGAAAGTCAGCTCAACAATTTAAGATTGACTAACGATGAAGAGCTTGAACGCATAGAAAGCAGTGTAAACCTTGAAGAGATCAAGCAGATCGCTGTAGAAGAATTAGGAATGACCTATGCAAAAGCCGGTCAAGTTGTTACAATATCGGATGAGGGGAGCGACTATGTAAGGCAGCTTAGGGAACTGCCCGGCGAATAGGAGCAATTTGCTTTGAAAAGCGAGAAGAGAGTTAAAAGAGTAAGAAGGATCCGTGTAGAGAACGGATTAAATAAAGATATGCAGGCAAAGCTGGTGATACTTTTTGTATTGGTATTACTGGCTTTTGCAGGTTTAGGTGTAAGGCTTATCATGATCACCAGAGACAATGGTGAAAGATACAAGAAACAGGTCTTAAGCCAGCAGAAATACAATTCTGTCACTCTGCCTTTCAAAAGGGGTGACATCCTTGACTGCAAGGGCAGCAAGCTGGCTACTTCTGAAAAGGTCTACAACATGATAGTTGACGCCAAGGTCATGCTCGCAAAGGAAGAGAGCCTGGAGGCTACACTCGATGCTTTGAGGATATGCTTCCCGAACCTTGATGTATCGGCTATCAGAACACATGTCACACAGAATCCGACATCACAGTATTATATAGTGAAAAAACAGCTTACCTATGATGAGATAAGTGCTTTTTTGGAGATGGATAACAATAACGAGGAGTATCCGGATATTGCCGGAGTATGGTTCGAGAATGAATACAAGCGTGTTTATCCGAACAACTCTCTGGCCAGCGATGTCATTGGCTTTACCGTAAGAGGCGAAGGCGGTCAGTACGGACTCGAGCAGTACTACAATGATGTTTTAGAGGGCATCAACGGCAGAGAGTACGGTTATCTCAACGAGGACGAGACACTTGAGAGAACAACAATACCTGCCACCGACGGATATAATATCGTAACCACGATAGATGCGAACATCCAGCAGATCGTTGAAAAATATCTCTATCAGTTCAATGAGGAGAACAAGAACGCTGCCCGTGACGGAAACGGTGCCAACAATTTAGGCTGTATCATCATGGACGTCGATACGGGAGATATCCTTGCCATGGCAAGTTATCCGACGTTTGATCTTAACAATCCGAGGGATACCAGCAGGCTCATAGGCATGAAGAAATCGGAGCTTAACGGAACAATACCCTATGATGCGGTTGTTCTAACCGAGGCAAATATCGAGGAAGAGCTTGCCGATGATGAGATAAAAAATGCAAACCTTGCAAATCTGTGGAAGAATTTCTGCATTAGCAATACATATGAACCGGGTTCAACATACAAACCTTTTACGGTTGCTGCAGGCTTGGAGTCCGGAAAGCTAACCGGAGAGGAGTATTACACATGTAACGGTGCTCTCCAGGTATCCGTGCATAACATCAAGTGTCATAACTATAAGAAGGGCGGTTGTGGTACGCTTAGCGTTAAAGGAGCCGTTGAGAATTCATGTAACGTTTCGTTCATGCTCATGGGCCGCCAGATAGGTTCCGGCACATTTCTGGAGTATCAGAGCAAATATAATTTCGGTCTTAAGACAAATGTTGATCTTTACGGTGAGGCCAGAACGGATTCGCTCATATTCGGAGGAGATACGATGGGTGAGACCGAGCTTGCGACATCTACATTCGGACAGGGCTTTAATGTTACGATGATCCAGATGATAACAGGTTACTGTTCGCTGATAAACGGCGGATATTATTACGAACCTCACATGGTCAGCAAGATCACGGCTTCCGACGGCTCTGTTGTTAAGACGGTAACACCCAGAGTATTAAAGCAGACGATCTCTGAACAGACTTCAGCACAGATCGTTGATTACTGTATAGGTGTTGTTGAAGAAGGTACAGGTAAAGAAGCAAGACCAGCAGGTTACAGGATAGGCGGTAAGACCGGTACGGCCGAGATGGTACCCAGAGACAGGACCAACTATCTGCTTTCTTTCATGGGATTCGCCCCTGCGGACAATCCACAGATCGCAATATATGTTGTTGTTGACAGACCCAATTCATGGGTGCAGGATAATGTAGGTTTTGCAAGAAAACTCTGCAGGAATATACTTACAGAGGTGCTTCCGTACATGAATATATACATGACGGAGGAACTTACGGAAAAAGAAGAGGCTGAGCTTGCGGAACTCAATATCACCGTAAAGAGAGCAAATACCGAAGAGGAAGAAACTCAAGAGTCACAGGAGAGTGATACACCCGACGTTGACGAGAACGGCAACATTGATGCTCACGGCGGAGACGTAACATCTTCGATACCTGTAACCGAAGAAGAGATGCAAAGTGATGACGTGGAGATGGCTCCGCTGACAGGAAATGTCCTGAATATGGAAACAGGAGAAGCGGTAAAGGAAAACACTGATGAAGTACCATACTGACAATAGTGGAACAGAAAAACCGTATATTGATTTCAGTCTGATATTTATCATTCTGTTTTTGGTGGCTTTCGGACTCATCATGGTATATTCCACGAGTTCTTACGAGGCATCCATGTCCGGAGTGACAAACAACGACCCGGCCTACTATCTGAAAAAACAGGCTGTGGCTTCTGTTGCAGGCTTTATCTTTATGATAATCGTAAGTTATGTACCTTATCACTTCTGGGAGAAGATGTCGGGTATCGCCTATGTTGTATCGGCTGTTCTTATCATCCTTGTCCTTACACCCTTGGGCTACGAGGCAAACGGTGCAAGAAGATGGTTAAGACTGGGAATATCCATTCAGCCGGCTGAGATAGCAAAACTTGCCATGATCATATTTGTGGCAGGTCTTATATGTAAATTAAAAGATGCCATAAATACCAGAAAGGGCATGATCTTCATAATGGTCCCCCCTGCCATAATATGTCTTATGGTATGGCAGATAACCGATAACATGTCCTCTGCGATAATTATTTTCGGAATAGCTTTTGTAATGCTGTTCATCGCGAGCAGGGATTACAAGAAATTTGCGATTTTTGCTGTCGTTGCTTCGGCATTTGCGGCTTTGCTCGTATTTGCGATCACCAAGGCTGCGGATTCCGATAAATTCGGTTTCAGAGGAGCGCGTATCCTTGCATGGCTCGATCCCGAAGCATATGCATCGGGCAAGGGTTTCCAAACATTGCAGGCTCTTTACGCTATAGGTTCGGGAGGATTCTTTGGAAAAGGACTCGGACAGAGTATACAGAAACAGGGATTTTTGCCTGAGGCGCAAAACGATATGATATTCTCCATCATATGCGAGGAACTGGGACTGTTCGGCGGCATATGCATCATGCTTCTGTTTGCGTTTATGCTGTGGAGACTCATGATCATTGCCAACAATGCGACAGATCTTTACGGAGCGCTGCTCGTCGTGGGCGTTATGGCTCATATAGCGATACAGGTCGTTCTTAACATCGCGGTTGTTACCAACACAGTTCCGAATACTGGTATCTCGCTTCCGTTCATAAGTTACGGAGGTTCGTCGGTCATGTTCCTGCTCATAGAGCTGGGACTGGTCAACAGTGTGGCGCGAAAGATCAGATTTTAATCTATGAAAGAAATAAAGAAGAGCAGTAAAAAGAGAAAGAGACCGGCAAGACAAAAAAAGGTCGCAAAGATAAGAGAACGTAAACCGTTTGAAGGGTTTGAGTTTCATATCGACAAACACACGGTTAAGATCTTTATCATTGTTACGGCTATTGTGATGGTGCTTGGCTGTGCATTTGGCTACTTTGTCAAAAAGTATACGGTGGATACCATCATAGTGGAGGGCAGTACGCATTATACCACCGAAGAGATCAGCAAAATGGTCATAGGTGACGGCTTTTTATCAAAGAATTCAGTCCTTTTATCGATAAAATACCGGAACAAGGAGATAAAGGACGTACCCTTTATAGAGACGATGAGCGTGCGCATAATGTCGCCCACTTCTATAAAGATAACCATCTATGAAAAAGCGATCGCAGGTTATGTTGAATACCTCGGTCAGTACATATATTTTGACAAAGACGGAACCGTGGTGGAATCTTCTGATATAAGGACAGAAGGCATCCCCCAGGTCATGGGAATGAAGTTTGACCATGTTGTTTTATGGGAAAAACTTCCCGTATCGGATGAGGAGATATTCAAAAACATCCTGGATGTATCCCAGCTTCTTACAAAATACGAGATCAAGGTCGACAAGATATACTTTGATGATAATTACAATGTAACCCTGTATTTTGACGATGCGAGGGTGAAACTTGGCAGCTTTGATAACATAGATGAGAAGATAATAAAACTAAAAGCAATACTTCCCGAACTCAAGGGCAGAAAGGGCGTCTTAAGGCTTGAGAATTATACCGTTGATTCGGGTTATGCTTCATTTGAAGAGGATGAATAGACACGGGTTTTTGACATACAAAGCCCGACTGAGTCAATAATAGACGTCTGACAAATGACTTTTTTGGTAAATCGTTAAAAAATCGGTTGCGTTTAGCGCAAAATGATTATAAGATATAGTGTGTGACTTTATGTGGGGCAAAGGAGGAAAGAAGCTTTGTTAGAGATTAAAACTAATAACGCAGAAGCAGGTGCTAAGATACTTGTTATAGGTGTTGGTGGTGCCGGTAACAATGCGGTCAATCGAATGATTGAAGAAGCTATAGGTGGAGTGGACTTTATAGGAGTTAACACGGATAAGCAGGCACTGCAGCTTTGCAAGGCTCCTAAATTATTACAGATCGGTGAGAAGCTTACCAAGGGTCTCGGTGCAGGTGCAAAGCCTGAGATTGGTGAGAGAGCAGCTGAAGAGAGTTATGATGAGCTTACGGCAGCCATACAGTCATATAACATGGTATTTGTTACATGCGGTATGGGAGGCGGAACAGGAACAGGAGCAGCCCCGATTGTTGCAAAGATCGCCAAGGATATGGGAATCCTTACCGTAGGTGTTGTTACAAAGCCTTTCAGATTTGAAGCAAAGACCCGTATGAACAATGCTCTTGCGGGACTTGAGAAATTGAAAGAAAGCGTTGATACGCTTATCGTCATTCCTAATGACAAGATATATGAGATAGTTGACAGAAAGACAACGATGCCCGATGCATTAAGAAAAGCAGACCAGGTATTGCAGCAGGCAGTACAGGGTATCACAGACCTTATCAATGTTCCTTCTGTTATCAACCTTGACTTCGCAGATATCCAGACAGTTATGCGCGATAAGGGCGTAGCTCATATCGGTATAGGTGAAGGCAAAGGCGACGACAAGGCTATCGAAGCAGTTAAGCAGGCTGTTGAGTCACCTCTTCTTGAGACGACCATCACAGGTGCTACGGATGTCATCCTCAATGTTACTGGTGATATCTCAATGTTTGATGCTGACGATGCAGCAAACTACATTCAGTCACTTACAGGTGCGGACATCAATGTTATCTTCGGATGCATGTACGATGCGAGCGAACCTGATACATGTAAGATCACGGTTATCGCAACAGGTATTGAGCAGAATGTCGCAGGCGCAGGCATGAGCATATTCTCAACAAGACCCGGTGCTGTTCCCGGAGCAAGACCGATACAGCCTCAGGTTGGAAATCCTGCAATGGCAAGAAACGTTGCACCCGGAATGGGACAGGGTAGACCTGCAACGATCAACGGTGCTACAGGAACGATCCCTCTTCCCAGAACAGATTTCACACAGAAACTGCAGCGCCCCACGGATATAAAGAGCAAGGTTGAAGAGAACCAGCTTAAGATACCGGATTTTCTTCAGAAAAAGTAAGAAAACATATAAAGCTTCCTGATCACATCAGGGAGCTTTTTTGATACCCTGATATACAAGTTACATAATCTATAGATTTTTGGTCCGAAATTGATACTATATAATGGTATAAATGTTGAAAATATTAGTTTTTTTTACAAAATCTTGTGTAAATAGGGTTGACATAAAGATTATGGTTATTTATAATTATGTTAATTAATGTATAGAGCGTTAGTTTTCAATCTTTTTTCTTATGCGGAGGTATACTATGAAGTGCCCGTTTTGTGGTCATGAAAACACCAGAGTTATTGATTCCAGACCGGCAGAGGACAATAACTCTATCAGAAGGCGCCGTGTGTGTGACGAGTGCGGAAAGAGGTTCACAACATACGAAAAGGTAGAGACCATTCCGTTGATTATCATCAAAAAGGATAACAACAGAGAGGCTTATGACAGATCGAAGATCGAGGCAGGCGTTCTTCGTGCTTGTCACAAGAGACCTATCAGTGCGGCTCAGATCAATCATCTCATCGACGAGGTGGAGACGGAGATCTTCAACATGGAGGAGAAAGAGATACCCAGCCAGGTGATCGGCGAGCTTGTAATGAATAAGCTCAAGGATCTTGAAGCAGTTGCTTATGTAAGATTTGCATCTGTTTACAGAGAGTTCAAGGATATCAATACCTTCATGGATGAGCTCAAAAGCGTCATGACTTCTAAGTAATACCGAGAATCCAATCCGAAAGAAGCATCGAAAGATGCTTCTTTTGCTTTGCCTTTGTACTTATAAAAAAACTTGACAAACAAACCTGTAAGCGTTGATAATATGCCTTGGAAAGAATAGTCTTTCCGTATTCATATACAGTCAAAGAAAAGGAGATTATTATGAGGAAGATTACTAGGAGATTCCTCGTGATGATGTTGTTGATTTCCTTGATGGCTACTGCACTGAGCGCATGCGCAGGCGGTAAGGCAGGTTCGGCTGATGCCGATTCTTTGATCACTATCGGAATACCTCAGGATCTTGATGACAGTCTTGACCCCCACATCGCAGAAGGGGCAGGAACGAGAGAGGTATTATTCAATGTATTTGAAGGTTTGGTAAAACCGAATAGCAATGGTGATCTCATCCCTGCCGTAGCCGAAAGCTACAGCATCAACGAGGACGGAACGGTTTACACGTTCACACTCAGAAAGAATGTTAAGTTCCATAACGGAGCTAAAGTTACGGTGCAGGATGTCAAAGCTTCACTTGATAAATGCGCCGGTACCGGAAGCGATGAGCCTCTGGTAGCGGCTTTTTCAGCGGTAAGCGCCATCAACACACCGGATGAGAGCACGATCGAGGTTGTTCTTAAGGAGTCGGATACAGATTTTCTGCCCAACCTTACAGCAGCGATCCTTCCCGCAGATCATCTTGATGCATCTGTGGATCCCATAGGAACAGGCCCTTATAAGTATGTATCACGTTCTCCGCAGGAGAATATCGTACTTGAGAGTTTTGATGACTACTGGGGCGAGAAGGCTCATATCAAGAATGTGGTGCTCAAAATAGTTCCCGACGGTGATACCATCGTTATGAACTTGGAGGGCGGAAGCATAGACCTGATGGCAAGACTTTCAACCACTCAGGCTGCACAGCTTTCAGATAACTTCGATATCTATGAAGGAACAATGAACCTTGTTCAGGCAGTATATCTGAACAATGCGGTTGAACCCTTCAACAACACAAAAGTAAGACAGGCTCTCTGCTATGCGGTAGATATACAGGAGATCATGGACTTTGTGTCTGACGGTAAGGGTACCGAGACGGGTTCCAGCATGTTCCCTGCATTCGGAAAGTATTATGTGAAAGAATTAAATGATACCTACAACACCGATATCGAAAAGGCAAAACAGCTTTTAAGCGAAGCGGGTTACCCTGACGGATTTGAGTTTTCGATAACAGTTCCCAGCAACTACCAGCAGCATGTTGATACAGCCCAGGTAGTAAAGGAGCAGTTAAAGAAGATAGGAGTTACTGCAAACATCAATCTTGTTGAGTGGGATACATGGCTCAATGATGTTTACATCGGACGTAACTTCGAAGCTACGGTCATAGGTGTTGACGCTTCAACACTTACTGCAAGCGCCATGCTCGGACGCTTTGTAAGTGATTCCGGAAAGAATTTCATTAACTATAACAATGCCGAGTATGATAAGATCTATAATGAAGCATTTACCAGCACGGATGATGCTGTAAGAACTGAAAAATACAAGGAATGCGAGAAGATCCTTTCAACGGATGCAGCCAATGTCTACATTCAGGACCTTCCGAACATGGTAGCCGTTAACAAGAAGTTTGGCGGATACGAATTCTATCCTTTGTATGTAATGGATTTTTCAAAACTTTATGTGAAATAAGCCCTTTGGGATAAGGGTACTTTATATAGGAGAGACACTGTGAGATACATAGTTAAGAAGATACTTAGTTGTATAATAACGTTGTTCATAGTGTCTCTTCTTGTTTTTGTGGCTTTTGCGCTCATTCCCGGAGATCCGGCACTTTCAAGACTCGGAACGAATGCGACTGAGAGCGCGCTCATAAGCTTAAGGCACCAGATGGGACTTGATCAGCCCATGGCCGTCAGGTATTTTAAATGGCTTGTCGGTGCTTTGAGAGGAGATTTTGGCATGAGTTACAGCTACAGCATGTCGGTAACTTCGATGATCGCCGATAAGCTTCCGATCACACTCACGCTCATGCTTTATTCGATGGTATTGATGGTCATCATATCCGTACCTCTTGGTGTTTATGCTTCATATAAGGAAGGTACGGTCATTGACAGGATCATACAGATCATAAATCAGATAATAATGGCGATACCGCCGTTCTTTTCAGGTATCCTTATAACACTGCTTTTCGGAGTGACTTTAAAACTGTTCACACCCGGAGGCTTTGTGAGTATAAACAGGGATCCTGTTCGTTTCTTTGGTTTTATGTTTTTCCCGGCACTTGCGATCGCTCTTCCTAAAAGCGCGATGGTGTTAAATCTTTTGTATTCCTCATTAAACGGTGAGAAGAAAAAGGATTATGTAAGGACGGCTTACAGCAGGGGAAACAGGAGTAAACAAGTGTTTTTCTCCCATATGCTTAAAAATGCATCCATACCGACTATCACGTTCCTTGGAATGGCACTGGCCGATATGATAGCCGGAAGTATAATTATTGAGCAGGTATTTGGCATACCTGGGCTTGGCAGGATTCTGCTGACCTCCATCCAGAACAGGGATTATCCTGTCGTAATAGCCATAATCATGCTCATTGCATGTGTTGTGATAATAAGCAACCTTTTGGTTGACATAATATATAGACTTGTAGATCCCAGAGTTGAATGATCATATGAAAAAGAATAAGAAGAAAAACTTCAATTTAATACTAGGGACCGTGCTTCTTGCAATAACACTCATACCCGCTTTTGTCGGTCTTTTCTGGACACCGTATGATCCGGAAGCAATGAACAGCAGTTTAAAGCTTGCAGGTGTGGGTATCAGGCATATCTATGGCTGTGATAACTTTGGAAGAGACATATTCAGCCGTATAATGGCAGGAAGCGGCATAACACTGCTGGTAGCTGTCGGTACAGTGGCTTTCGGAAGCATCATAGGAACAGCCATTGGGGCATTCACGGGATATTTTGGCGGGATAGTTGATGAGGCGCTTATGAGGATAAATGATGTGGCGCTCGCATTCCCCAGCCTTCTTCTTGCACTTGTCATGGTTTCGCTGCTCGGAACGGGCAAGTATCAGGTAATGCTGGCTTTAGGTATCGCATTTGTGCCAAGCTATGCAAGGATAGTAAGGAGCGAGTACATAAGGATAAAGAACCTTGATTATGTCAAGGCAGCAAAGCTTGCGGGAGCGAGCAACCTGCGTATAATGTTCGTGCATATCCTGCCAAACACAAAGACCGTGCTGTTAAGCTCAGTGATGATAGGCTTTAACAATGCGATACTTGCTGAAGCGGGTCTTAGTTTTTTGGGTATAGGTGTACAGCCGCCGGATGCGAGCCTTGGAAGGATGTTAAGCGAGGCACAGGCATATATGTTTTCAAATCCGGGGTATGTATTGTTCGCCGGATGTACCATAGTTATGATAATTCTTGGATTTTCACTTATCAGTAAGGAGATCAGGTGATATATGGGAAGATTACTGCATGTTGAAGATCTGAATATAGAATTCCACGACCATCTCATCCCGGAAACCGTAGTATTTGATTTCGACCTTGATATGGAAGAGGGAGAGATAGTGGGTCTTGTCGGTGAATCGGGATCCGGCAAATCCATGTCAGCACTTGCCATAGCAGGTTTGCTTAGCAGACATGACATGAAAAAGCGAGGTACCATTAATTTTGCCGGTACGGATATCTTAGGCTGTCCCAGAAGCGAACTCAGAGGACTCCAGGGCGATGAGATATGTATGATATTTCAGGAGCCGTTAACCTCCTTAAATCCGGTAAAGAAGATCGGATGGCAGGTGGAGGAGTCATTAAGGATCCATACCAAGATGACACCCGAAGAGAGAAAGGAAAGAGCACTTAAGATTCTGGAGGATGTGGAACTGGAAGACCCAGCGCGTGTATATGACTCATATCCTCATGAACTGTCGGGAGGAATGCGACAGCGTGTCATGATAGCGGCTGCGACAATAGGAAATCCGAAGCTTCTTATTGCGGATGAGCCGACCACTGCACTGGATGTGACCGTTCAGAGTCAGATAGTCGATCTTTTAAAGAAGATAAACAAAGAAAAGAATACGGCCATACTCTTTATAAGCCATGATCTGAGCCTTGTAAGCAGACTCTGTGAGAGAGTCCTTGTTATGAAAGGCGGTTACGTGGTTGAGTCGGGACTTGTAAAAGATATATTTGAAAATCCCAAAGAGGAATACACAAAGAAACTGATAGCTGCCATCCCTAAGATGAATGATGACATGGTACCCATACAAGCTTCCGATAAGATGATAGAAGTCAAAGATGTCTGTGTTTCATTTATGCGAAAGAAGGGAAGGACCAAAGAGAGTGTGGATGTCTTAAAAAACGTATCTATAGATGTGCGTGAGGGAGAGATACTCGGTCTAGTGGGTGAATCGGGATGCGGTAAATCAACTCTGGCCAGGACCATTATCGGACTTCAGAAACCGGACAGCGGGGAGATCATTCAGAAGTATCCTAATACACAGATGATCTTCCAGGATCCGTACGGTTCGCTCAATCCCGCCAAAACGGTAGGCTTCATAATGGAGGAGCCTATAAGGAATCTTACGGATATGAGCAGCGAGGAGAGAAGAAAGCTCGCTGAAGAGATGATACAGAATGTAGGACTTACGAGTGAGTACCTTGACAGACTGCCTTCCGAGCTGTCGGGAGGACAAAGACAGAGAGTATGCATTGCCACGGCTCTTATGTTAAAACCCAAGCTAATAATAGCCGATGAACCTGTATCGGCCCTTGATGTGACGATCCAGGCAGAGGTGTTAAAGCTTATGAGAGAGCTCCATGACAAGATGGGGATAAGCTTTTTATTCATAAGCCATGATCTGAGGGTCGTTCATCAGATGTGTGACAGAGTGCTGGTCATGAGATCCGGCGTTATAGTGGAAGAAGGTGAAAGGGATGAGATATATGCGCATCCTAAACACGAATACACGAAGGAGCTGCTTAAAAGTGCCGGAATAAGCTTTGCTGAATAGCATTTTTTATGTTTTTTATGCAAATCTTTTGTCTTTTTTCTACTTTTTATTTGTTTTTTGAGATTTTTGTTATATATTAGTAAGGTATTTATGTTAATGTGCCGATATAGTTAATAGACAAAAGTCTAATATCATGTGGAAAGGAGGCAGAGAGTATCATGGCAATGAACATCAATGACAGTTTCAGATACATGCAGGACTATCGTGTAAGCGAGATCCCTGTAAAAGAGATACCAAAAAGCCCCGAACCACAGCAGATACAGGAAGATAAACAGCAAAAGCCTTCCGTCATAATAGAACCTATAGAGGATAAGAGACCCTCGAAGGTTGATCTGAATGAAGTATCCATGTCTTTCAACAGACAGGAGGATTACGGATTCATCGGCAAGGATAAGGATCTATCGCTGCTTGATATGGAAAAAGCCATCTCAATGATGAAACAGGATTCCATACTTCAGGATTATCAGTATTTTGTGGGCAGCAGCAAAGATATATTCAGTTCAGAGGACGGTCGAGTAATCGCAAAATAGTTTATCTTAAAAAGTTGGAGGATTTGTGTTAATATAGGTTGAGCCTTTGGGTTCAACCTTTTATATTGTCAGGAAACGGTTATGCTTATTGAAAGATTTTATCCCACCGGATATTATACATCTTCATATGATATAGATTACGATGCTCTGTACGCAAAAGGGATCAGAGGACTTATCTACGATCTGGACAATACTTTAGTGCCTCATGATGCGCCGGCTGATAAAAGAGCGCTTGAACTGCTTGACAGACTTAAGAATATGGGATTTGAGATATTCTTTCTGTCAAACAACAAAGAAGCCAGGGTTAAGATGTTCAATGAAAAGGTGGGTGCGAAGTATATATATAAGGCTTCAAAGCCAAGTCCGAAAGGATATCTTAAGGCGGCTGATATGATGGGGCTTAAGCCTAAGCAGGTGGCTGTTATAGGTGATCAGCTTTTCACGGATATATGGGGTGCGAACAGGGCAGGAATGTATTCATGTCTTGTCATACCCATTGACAGATCAACCGATAAACCTCAGATAGTGCTTAAGAGATATCTGGAAAATCCGATCTTAAAAAAGTATCTCAAAACTCATAAGATCACCCCAAAAGCTTAAAATAACGAAAAATAAAAAAACTTCTTGCGTTAAAAAGGCCTTTAGTATAATATATTATAGGATTTAAATGTAAAGCATTATTAGGAGGAAAGATTATGATTTCTGCAGGTGACTTCAGAAACGGTGTTACTATTGAGTATGAAGGCAATGTATACCAGATTATAGAATTTCAGCATGTAAAGCCCGGTAAAGGTGCGGCTTTCGTAAGAACAAAGCTTAAGAACATCATCTCAGGCGGTGTAGTTGAGAAGACATTCCGTCCCACTGAGAAATGTCCTACAGCACGTATCGACAGAAAGGATATGCAGTATCTTTACAGTGACGGCGATCTTTTCTACTTTATGGATACAGAGAACTTTGAACAGCTTGCTATCAACCAGGACAGCGTTGGTGACGCATTGAAGTTCGTAAAAGAAAACGATATGTGTAAGGTCTGCTCTTATAACGGAAATGTATTTTCTGTAGAGCCTCCCATGTTCGTTGAGCTTGTTGTTACCGATACAGAGCCCGGCTTCAAGGGTGATACAGCTACAGGTGCTACAAAGCCCGCTGTTGTTGAGACAGGTGCTACAGTAGCAGTTCCGCTGTTCGTAAACCAGGACGATGTTATCAAGATCGATACACGTACAGGCGAGTATCTCAGCAGAGTATAATCAACATATAAAATATGCATTATTAAAGACAACAGACGAATATGCCTGTTGTCTTTTTTATGTCTCGATGGGTATCAATAAGTAAGGGCAAACACAAACAGGAAGATGTTTGAGAATACGAGCAGAGATATGTTGAGGATATATAAGTATCTCTTATGAATGGACACAGAAAGTGCTATTGATGAGAAAATGAGAGCGGATGCGATATATCTGAAATCGCAGCTGCAGGTATACGGATACTTTATGACAAATGCGATGAAGCTTAATATCACTGTAAGAAAAGCCGACAGCAGGAACACTCCGAGTGAAACGTTTGTGTTTATGAGTCTTATAAAAGAGTAGATCATGACCACGAACATCATAACTGAAGTCAAAAGACCTATTATCATGGTGATGCGCGAGAAAACAAGTCCCGTAGTATCAATATCGGGGCGCATCTCTCCAAAAAGGGATGTCTTAAGGTTTATCAGCCATACATTTGTGCTGGCCTTTGCATATTCGCTGTGAAAAGGATATTCAAGATCAAGAGTGTTTGGAATCGTGAGACGCCTAATAAGACTTATATTACCCATATACTGCAAAGAATCCGGATTGGCGGAAAGGATGCCGGGCTTTTCGTGAAATCTTATCAGGTTTCTGATGACGAATGAAAGACCGATACTGGCACATATCAGCAAGAACAGCATATATCTCTTAAACCAGCTTATTAATTCTTTCTTGTCATTCTCTTTAATAAGCAAGATCATGTGCATGATAAAAACTATTCCGACAGGAAGTGCATAAATGCAGGCATTAAGTTTGCAGATAGCACCGAGCCCCATAAAGAGGGCTATAAACAGTAGATTTTTTGTGCTCTTTTCATATATGAATGAGATACAGAAATATATGGTAAGAGCAGTCATCATAAGTGTGATCATGTCGTTGTTAAGATAGCCTGACATGAAGATGAGTGACGGATGAAAACAAACGATCGCGAGAGCGGGAATGCTTAACTTATCATCATCACTTTTAAGTTTACATAAAATTAGATATACCGTGATACACAGAATACCGAAGTAGAAAAGAGTAAGAACCTGAACACTCTCAAAAGCGGTCTCATAGCCTACTTTAAGAGCAAGGTTTAGCGATACCATAAGGGATGCCAGGATATGATGAAGCGGGGGATGATAGTAGGCAAACACATCAAACGGTGCAAAGTCGGGCATGTGTCTGTTTTTTACAAAATACTCAATATATCCCAGATGACCGCCGTTTGTAATACCGTCGCCAAACTGTGTGATGTTTCCGATATCATGCTGTCTTTCATATATCCCGGTATTTAAAATGTAAAAGGAATGTATCAGCATACCTGCCAGTATAATGAGCATCGGAGCATTTTTATTTGCTTTGCCTGATCTCAATGTCCAAACAATGACAAGGGTAAATGCAAGCAGATATATACCGGCTGTTATAAACTTTGCATATGTATGAAATCCCTCGAAGCCGAAAGCCTGAAGGATGGAGGTTACGATACATACCGTCAATATGCAAATAAATGATCTTTTGGGTACATTCATTTATTTAAAGATACCTTTCATGAAAACATCATCATGATTATATAATAAATCGTAAATATTAACAAACTTGAGCCATCAGCGTCTGTTGTGGTAGAATATGCGTTATGGGAGAGAACATAAAAGAAAAATCAAAGATCAGATATTTCTTATATCTGATCCTTGCATATATTTTTATGACAGGTTTCTTCATCTTAGCCAAGACGGGTGCTTCCGACATCTGGTATGATGAAGTCTTTTCGGTAAAGTTTGCACAGTATCCTTTTGCGGACATGATAAGTATAGCGGCAAGAGATGTGCATCCTCCGCTTTATTACATATATCTTAAAGCATGCATGGCTGTGTTTGAAACATTCGGCATTGCCCAGATACCTGCATGCAAACTCGCGTCGTTTCTACCTCTTTTGGCAATTCTTGTCTTTGCGTTCACATGGGTAAGAAAAAGATATGATCTGTCAACGGCGGTACTGTACTCACTGTTTATGGTGATGATGCCGCAGATGGCTACGTACTACGTGGAGATACGTATGTACAGTTTATCACTCATGTTTGTAACATTTGCGTTCGCTGCGATGACGGATATACTTAAAAAAGAAGATGACGGCAAGGTAAGATATTTTGTTTTCTTTTTCATGTCACTGGCAGCGGCTTACACACAGTATTTTGCCTGTGTAGGTATTATTGCGGTTTACATAATTCTGCTTATCGGAGTTATCCTGAATAAAAGAACGGTAAAGCCTGTTCTTATAATGATAGCTTTATCGATAATTGCATATATACCATGGCTGCCCTCGATGTACAGGCAGATGAGTGCCGTGACGGGATCATTCTGGATCCAGCCCATGACTTTAAGGAGCATACCGGGATGTTTAAAGTTCATCTTTCTTCCTGATATCGCAAATGTGAAGCTGGGGTATCTTGTTGCAGCAGTAATGATACTCATGTGTGCGGTTGCATATATATCATTCCTTATTAAGAAACCGGATAAGACGGATGTCATGACTGTGATCGTAGGACCTGTAGCCATAGCGCTTATAGTTGCAGTCGGATTTGTGTTCTCGATCCTTAAAAGTCCAATATTCACATACAGATATATGATACCGATGTTTGGCATACTGTATCTTAACATAGCGCAGACTCTTGTTTATAAAAAGAAGGATACTCTTATCTATACCGTTATCTTTATATGTCTGATCGCAGGATATATATCCTTTGGCGGATTTTCTGCGGAAGAGAATAAGAAATCCGATGCATGGATACATACAAATGAAGTTCTTTCGCAGATAGAAGAAGACAGCAATGTTATAACGAATTTCGATCATGTGACGACTATTGCAGCGTTTTATCTTCCGGAGGATGATATATATATCTATGACGGGGAGGTTTTTGACGTGGTAAGAGATATGTTTTCAGGATGTGCTCCCGTTGATGATAAAGGTGTAATGGATCTTGTAAAAAGCGGAAAGAAAACATACTTTTTCGGAAGCTTCAACGTGCGTGATGAGATCGTTGAAAACTGGGAAGATTTGGGGGTTAGCTGTAAATATATGGGAGAATGCCTGCTTGAGAGATACTGGTTCAATATATATGAACTCAGTCTAAAAGAAGAATAGAGAATGAACGGATTAAAGGAAAGCGCAAAAAAACACAGCAGTCTTATAGTTCTGCTTGTCATAATGGCAGTTTCTTATGCACACAGCATGTTTGTGAACAGACCCTGGTATGATGAGCTCTATACATATTATTACTTTGTATCGAGGGGCCCCATATATGCCGCCATACACTGGCCTGTACCGAATAACCATATGGGTTATTCAGTTCTTGCAGGTGTAATGGACCTGTTTGGAAACAGTTATCTTGGACTGAGGGCTGTTTCTGTCATATGCTCGACGATCAATATTTACCTTATATACAGACTCGTGCAGTATATAAATGCAAAGTATGAGCTTATGTATCTGGCCTGCTTTATAGGTGCATATATGCCTTATTCTCTTGCGTTTCAGGGAAGGGGATATGCACTCTCCACCACATGTCTTTTGATCGCACTCAATATGCTCATGCGGATAGCTTTTGGAGAGGATAAGCTTAAGTTTTATGTTATATGGGCCGTGTCACTTGCCTGGGGTCTCTATACCATACCGAGCAGCACATACTGGGTCATTCCGGTATGCCTGACGGGAGGTTTCTTCCTTCTTGTGACCAAAGATCATAAGAAGATGTTTAAACTCATTATAGCTTCCCTTGCGGGTGCCGTAATGACATTTGCGATGTATTCTCTAGTATGGCTTGCCATAGGATCGAACCTTCTTAGCAAGGAGACCGACAGTGCGTTCTTTGGCATGTATCAGCTGGATGTCATAAAGACTTCTCCGGTATCGGCGTTTTCAAGGGGCATGCAGTATATGCTGGATACTCCGTATATCCAGAGCATAGACAGAAAAGAGGTCATAACGGGACTCTTTGGGTACTTTGAGAGTATTTTCGATCAGTTCTATGCATATTCTCAAAGCTGTATGGGACTGGCAGCATGTATAGTTTCGGCTCTTTCGGTTATAGCAGCACTTGGCTATATAATAGGTTTCTTAAGAGATAAGGAAGGTGCTAAAGATGAGGAAGCAAAAAGAGAGTTCATGAGTGCTTCGATAGTAGCTGTCTTCGGTATATCGATCCCTGTCATGCTTATCGTTCAGAGCGTACAGCCCTATCTTAGGGTATTCAGCTTTTTTGCTCTGATCTACGGAGTCATGGTCACCTTTTTGATATCAAGCATATTCAAGCTCTTAAAGAAGTATTTAAAGAGAGAGGATAAAGTCTATACGATGGCTGAGCAGGGGATATATTTCCTCATGTTCTTTTATGCCATGGTAGCTGTGTTCATATTTACATGGTACAGACCCTCAAGGATTGAACTGGCAGACAGGGAAAATGACATAGCGGATGTCCTTAATGTGATGGATGGAGATGCACGAGAGATAGACAGCATATATTACACCGATGATTTTCAGAGATTCGTGCTTAAGTTCTATTACGATATCGAACCTAATGAAGCTTCGCTTGAAGAAGCAGACTATGTCGTGCTAAGCACCGCATTTCTTGAAAACAACGAACAGAGTGACTGGCCGATGCTTGTATATTATGACTCTTTTGACCTGGATTATCTTGATGAAAATTTTGTTGTAAAAGGGGAGACTGAAAAGTACAGAATATACCGCAGAAAATGAGAAATTGGGCAGGATTGGACAGATACCACTAAATATGGTATGATGTTTAGCGTATGTTTTTTTAACGTCAAGCGTCCGTAGTATAATGGATAGAACGGAGGCCTCCGACGCCTTTGATGCAGGTTCGATTCCTGTCGGACGCAGTCTAAAGGAGAGTAGTTTTGAAGATAGAAAAAGATAATGCCGCAGTCAAGTGGTTTAAGGACGTGGCAAAACTTATTAAAGGTAACAAAAAGAATACGATCATAGTTGCTGCATTTGCTCTGATCGTTATCGTTGGTATAGTCATTGGTGTCGTTTCTTCAAAGAAACCTAACCAGGATGTGGTAGCACCTGATACCGAGCAGGTATCCGAGGATTATGTTATAACCGATGAAGCTATGCAGACTGATGCTTTTCCCGAGGTCAACGATCTTATGAGAAAGTATTACGATGCTGCGGCAGCAGGAGATGTGGCTACCATAGAGTCCATCAAGTCATCCGTTGATGAGAAAGAAAAGATCATCATCGAGAAGAAATCGGAATATATCGAGAGCTATCCGACTGTGACATGCTATACAAAGAGCGGTCCGGTAGCTGATTCATATATGGTATTTGCTTACTATGAAGTAAAACTGGCCGATTATGAAAAGGTGGTTCCGGGCTTAAACGCATGGTATGTCTGCAAGGATGCTACCGGCAGACTGTATATCAATGATGATGAACAGGATGAGAAGCTGGCAAATTACTGCAAGATCATATCCGTACAGGATGATGTGGTTGATCTTAACAACACAGTAAACGTAAAGTTTAACGAGGCTGTAGCTGAGGATGAAGAACTCGCAGCTTTCCTTGATCTGCTCCCGTCACTTTTGAGCTCTGCTGTAGGCGATGAGCTTGCCAAGAACAGTGAGGATGCACAGGGCGATACAACAGATGATGGTGTGGATACTCCGGACGGAGAAGATGTACAGGTTGTAGAGACCATTGAGAAGAAAGCTAAAACGACCGACGTGGTCAATATAAGAAGCTCCGATTCCGAGAATGCCGATAAGGTAGGAAAGGCTCAAAAAGGTGATGAGTTCATCGTGCTTGAGCAGAAGATAAACGGATGGTCCAAGATCATATACAATAACAAGGAGTGTTATATCAAGACAGAATATCTTCAGATAGAAGGCGAGGAACAGCCGGAGGAAGAGAATCAGCAGGCCGAGGTAAAGAACGATGAGGTTACGGATGAAGAGGCGGCTGCCAATTCTCCTTCAAGCGGAAAAGCCAAGGCAAGAGATACGGTTAACATCAGAGAGAGCGCTTCGACTACTGCAGACAGGGTAGCGGTTGCATATAAGGGCGAGGAGATGACCGTTATCAACAAACAGGCTGACGGCTGGACCAAAGTCAAGTTTAACGGAAAAACAGGCTACGTTAAGAGCGAGTATCTCGAATAAAATATATTAAGACATATGACAGGCTGCTAACAGGCGGCCTGTTTTTGTTTATATTGCACAAAAGTATTCCTATCCACTTTAATGTTTTGGTAAAAAATGTTATATTTAAAATAGCACCTTGTTGACAACATAAAAATAGCAAGAGGATTACCATATGATCACATGGAACATTCAATATATATCACGTTCAAGGCTTTCCGGAACATTTGAACAACTTATGCTGGATTCGGGAAAAGGAGATATTCTCATACGAATACACACTGCGATACACTTCGGTGACGAGGCTGTTGAACTGGCGCGTTTCATTAAAGAACTCGTTCCCAATGCACATATAGTCGGAACAAGTACTTCCGGCACTATCAATGCGGGAAAGCTGAGTAACAATCAGTGCATCATATCTGTGACCAGGATGTCATCCGGCAGTATCAAAACAGCAATGATCCCGACACACGATGAAAAAACGGGAGTTCCTTATTCCACGGATCTGTTATGTCAGTCTGTGAAAGAAGAGGTTCTTTGCGAGGATACTCAACTCTTACTCACGTTTGTGACTTCAACATTTCCGGGTATATTGAGCTTTATAGACAAATGCAATGAGAGATTCCCTGATGTAAAGATGCTGGGAGGCCTGGCAAATGTTCCCGATATAAGGACGGACCGCTCGGTTAATAGAGGTTATGTCTTTAACGAAAACGGTTATACCAATAAAGCTCTTTTGGTCGCATCGATAAACGGTGAGAGCCTTGATGGGATCATGTCATATGTAACCGGAGCCGAGGTTGTGGGAAATGAGATGACGATCACCGATTCGTTCGGTGAGTGCATCCTGTCTGTAGACGGAAACGATGCTGCGGTCGAGTATCGCAAGCGTGTTGGAGGCGTACTCGGTAAACATGCCGATTATGCATATGTTTTCCCTTATGTATATTCCGATAATGGCGATATACCTTTCCTTGTAATATATGATGAATCAAAGAGCCTTGAAGATATCTATTCGAGAGAAGATCAAAAATACGCAGATATGTACAGCCAGCATCCGGATGTTGCGACAACCTGCAAACGTGAGCTGATAAGGGCCACACATGAGATATCAAACGGCAGAAAGATAAAGAGAGCTTTTATCCATGACAGAAAGATAGTGTCTGATAATCAGAAGATGTTTAACAAGATATCTTCTTTTGAGAAGGCACAGACTCTGTTCGGCTACTCATGTATAACAAGACCCAATATATATTCAAACTGTGCGAAATGGGAGATCTCGATCTATGAGAACACCAATATATGCGGATGTCTTACCGGAGGCGAGATATTTCATAACGGAGAAAAGAATGTTTTCGCAAACTGTGCATTTATTGTCGCTGCCTTAGGCGAGGAAGCTGAAGCACAGGCCTTCAACCCTTACGTTTTCCTTCACACCGAAATGCTTGAGAAGGATAACGAAGAGCTGCTTGGATATCTTACGGCCATGGAAGGATCAAGAAAGAATGCCGATGAGACAGTCAAGGAGTTCATCCATGAATGTGCCAGCAAGCTTTTGTATTCAAATGATACCGGTATCATGAATGTTGCGGCAATGAACATGGATATAAAGCTTAAGGGATATGACCGCATATGCATGATAAGTGTTCTTGATATTGAGAGCATGAATACGGTATTCTCCGATGATTTCATAGATCTTACTTATCGCAACTATGTTAAAAAATGCAGACAGTTTGCGGAAAGCAAAAGATATCACATATACAGCGAGGAAAAATGGCATATCGCGATCGGTGCGCGTTCATATATGGTGGATCTTAATGAATTTACCAAGGATATGGAAAAACTGCAGAAGGAACTGTTCGCTACAAATGATGAATACATCGCGATCATCCCGCTTTTCTGCGTTATAGATAACTGTACGGTTGAAAACATGATAAGCGTATATAATAATGCACGTCTTACGATGATGACAAAGAATATTCAGTTCTATGTTTGTGACGCTAAGACCAGCAGACCGGACGATGTGATAATAAGGGAAAAATATCACATGGTTAACGTTATCAACTATGCGATAGCAAATGATCTGATAGTTCCGCAGTATCAGGGAATATACAGCAACAGCAGTCAGCACATAGAGCATTATGAATCGCTTATGAGAGTCGTTGATGAGGAAGGAAGGATGTACTATCCGAATGCATTCCTCGATGTAGCGCGTTCATTCGGCATGCTTTATGACAGCATGTCAAAGATCATGGTTGGAAAGGTGTTTGAGCATTTCAGGGATCTGACTAACAAGAGCGTCAGCATAAATCTAGGTATCCGTGACATAAGAAATCGTGATATGACAGAGTTCATCTATGATTTTTTAGGCACTGCGCCTCATCCGGAAAACTTTGTGTTTGAAATACTGGAAAATGAGGACATTGATGATTATTCCACGATCATTGCATTCGTTGACAGGATACATGAGCTTGGCGGAAAGATAGCTCTCGATGATTTCGGAAGCGGATTCTCAAACCTGCAGCATGTAATGGATATACATTTTGATTATCTTAAGATCGACGGATCGATCGTAAAGAGGTGTGTTGACAACAAAGAGGCAGAGAATCTGATAGCGCTCATTTCGGGCTGGAAGAAGCTTTCCGAAAGAGAGATAAATATCATTGCCGAGTTTGTTGAGAATGAGGATATACAGGACAAGATGGTAAGTTACGGAATAGATTATTCGCAGGGCTTCTTATTCTCTAAGCCATCAACATTTATTATTGAGTAGTAACAGGTAGATTTGCTAACGGTACGGATTATGCAGGATACGAACAAGGATAAGACGATAGCGGTTATAGCCGGAAATATAGCTAATGAATTTTGCAGGGATCTGGTCGAGAGTATCAGGAATGCGATTCCTCCCACAGGCGGGATCAATATCGCCGTACTGCCCGGAGAGGTGCTCATCAGAGGAAAGAGGACCGAGAACAACTGGCAGTATGATGCGGTGTTCAACGGAATTTACAGCCTCGGTTATCAGTGTGAGATTGACGGGATAATCGTCTTTGGCGGCTCAATGGGATGGGTAGTAGACGAGAAGGATTTTAAGGAATTTCTTGATTCATTTAAGGATATACCCAAGGTTGTTCTGACATCATCGCTTGAAGATCAGATAACAATAAACTATGACAATGAGTCGGGTATCAAGGAAGCCATAGATTATCTTGTAAACGTAAACGGATTTACGAAGATCTGTATGCTTGGCGGAGTCGAGTCAAACCTTGATGCGGGAAAGAGAAAAGAGATATTCATAAAGTGCCTTGAGGAGAACGGACTTCCCTTCAGAGAGGAACAGTACGAGATCACAAATATGTCCACACACACGGAACAGCAGGCTGAAAAGCTACTTAACAACAATCCCGGTGTGGAAGCGATCTTTTGCGTGAACGATACGGCTGCCGTAGGACTGTACAATGTGATGAAGAGCAGGGAGCTTATTCCGGGCGAGGATATCATGGTATTCGGATTTGATAATACAAGGATGGCAAGCGAGATGATACCTTCACTGAGTTCTGTGGGTGCCGATGAGATAACGCTTGGAAAAAAGGCTGTTCAGATCCTTATCGATATGATGAACGGACAGGAAGTCGAGAGTGCTAAAGTCAAGACCAGACTGTACGGAAGACAGTCTCTTCCTTACGAAATGTATCAGTATACCAACAGGGAACTGCTCGATGCCAATGAAGCTTTTATCTACAGAATGTTTGATGACTGCTTCTACAGATACAAAGCGGCATCGATCAAAAGCTCTTCGGTCAATCTGAGACGTCTGTATTTTGAATTTATTTCAAAGATACTTAAGGCATATAAGAATAAGTACATGCCTTATGAGGATTATGAAGATGTAGAACGTATGGTGGATGTCTTCTTTGCTAACGGAGCCATGGAGTATACGGATGCGGAAAAGCTCATAGATTGTATGAGCAGGCTGCAGTATGCGATCAATGCCCTTAAGGGTTCACCGGCTGTTATCTCAATGATAAACAATCTTTTTATACGAATGAGAGATGCATGTATAAGGGAAATATGCAAGACCAATACCGCACAGAGAAACTCATCATTCAGCAATATAAAGAGAATGAGAGAGCATCTGGTCATCGGAATGGATTATGCCGGTGATAAAGAGAAGGTCTTACTGACATACATAAAGAATCTGGGTCTCGAAGGCATAGAGAACGGATCGCTGTTCATGTTTGATGAACCCGTTGTCAGAGAGGAATATGAGGTGGTGACCTATCCGGACGAGATCCTCTTAAAATGCATAATAAAGGATGGCGATGTATATCTTACTCCGGCCGACAGACAGAGGAAGAAGACAAAGGACATTTTAAAACAGAGCTTTGCTCAGTCAAGACTTGAGAGTATTGCTGTATTCCCTGTTTTTTACGAGAGGACTACATACGGTTTACTGTTTTGCGAACTGAATGACAAGGCTTACAATATGGGCGGATTCATAGCCAGCAACATAGGCATCAACTTAAGGATGTTACTTGAGGCGTGATATCACATGTGATAAAATATTTGTAGGTGGCAGCAGTGTTTTTGGCTGTCTAAACAATAGTTTGATTTAGACAAGGAGGACAGTATGCAGGATTATAAGAAGATCGACTATTCCAAGAACAAAGATGTAGTGCTCCGTTATATTCCGGGACACTTTGTGACACCCAATTCACACGTTAATTATTACATGGATCTGAGTGATATGAAGGCAAGACAGCGTGAGGCAAGAGCTACTGGAGAAGAGCTTGCCGAGATGTATCTTGCAAGTGATGTTATTGATACCATCCTGTGCTTAAACGGTATGGAAGTTATAGGAGCATATCTTGCGAACAAGCTTACCAAGGCGGGAATGATATCTGCGAATGCTCATAAGACCATATATATAACAAGCACAGAGTACAATACAAGCGGTCAGATGATGTTCAGAGAGAACAATCAGCACATGATAAAAGGAAAAAGAGTACTTGTGCTCATTGATACGGCCACAACAGGCGAGACTTTAAGAAGTGCTCTCCGTTCCGTAAGATTCTACGGCGGAACACCTATCGGAATATCCGCTATCTATTCTGTGGCTACAAAGATAGACGATACACCTATAAGATCGCTTTATTCGACATCGGATCTTCCCGATTACGCAGGTTATGCTTTTGAGGACTGTCCTTTGTGCAAGGCGGGTATACCGATAGATGCGATCTGTAACGGTTACGGATATTCGACATTATAGAGTAGTGGAAGAAAAGGTCATGCAGCTTAATGAATTAGAGACAGGAAAGAGTGCGCGCATAATCTCTGTCGGAGGTGAAGGCGCATTAAGACAGCATCTTTTGGATATGGGAGTCATACCCGGTATCGGGGTAAAAGTGGTAAAGCTTGCCCCGATGGGTGATCCCATGGAATTAAAGATACACGATTATGAACTTACTATCCGTCTTGCCGATGCTCAAAAGATAGCGATCGAGCCGATGGATAAAGATGAAGAGACAGACGAAGAAGAATATAAACTCATAGAACATCCGGGTCTGGGTGAAGGAGGAAAGTTTCATTCCAAAGAAGATGAAGCACCTCTTTCAGAACAGACCCTTCTTACGTTTGCTCTTGTGGGGAACCAGAACAGCGGAAAGACTACACTTTTCAACCAGCTTACGGGATCCAATCAGCATGTCGGAAACTTCCCGGGAGTTACGGTTGACCGCAAGGACGGTCCCATAAGGAACAAGCCCAACACCAGAGTGACAGATCTTCCCGGGATATATTCAATGTCTCCGTATTCAACGGAAGAGATAGTATCCAGAAACTTTGTTTTAAATGAGAAACCCACCGGCATCATAAACATACTTGATGCGACCAATATAGAAAGAAACCTTTATCTGACGATGCAGCTTATCGAGATGGATATCCCGATGGTTGTAGCGTTAAACATGATGGATGAGGTAAGGGAGAACGGCGGTACCATAAACATCAATAAGATGGAGAGGATACTGGGTGTTCCTGTAGTACCTATATCAGCATCCAACAATGAAGGTGTTGATGAGCTGATATCTCATGCGATACATGTGGCTCATTACAGGGAAAAACCTCTTGTTCAGGATTTTTGTGATGAGAATGATAAAGGCGGTGCGGTCCACAGATGCATACATGCCGTTGCACATCTAATAGAAGATCATGCATCTGCCATAGATATGCCCTTAAGATTTGCCGCAAGCAAGGTGATAGAGGGAGACAGTGAGATATTAGATGCATTAAGGCTTGACAAGAATGAGCTTGAGATGCTGGAACACATCGTTATTCAGATGGAAAACGAATGCGGTATGGACAGGAGTGCTGCGATAGCCGACATGAGATTTTCATTTATCATGAAGGTCGTAAGGCAGACTGTAAAAAAACCGCGTGAGAGTAAGGAACGCGCCCGCAGTGAGAGAATCGACAAGATCCTGACGGGAAAGTATACCGCAATACCTGCATTTATAATCATAATGGCTCTGGTTTTCTGGCTTACGTTTGCCGTTATCGGTGCAGGCCTCCAAAGTCTTTTGGAGATGGGGATCGATGCACTCACCTCACTGGTTGACGGTACACTTTCATCAGCGGGTGTCAATGCAACTTTACACAGTCTGATCATAGACGGTGTCTTTGCGGGAGTGGGAAGCGTGCTTTCTTTCCTTCCGATAATCGTTACGCTGTTTCTGTTTCTGGCTCTTTTGGAGGACAGCGGATATATAGCCAGAGTTGCTTTCGTTATGGACAGGCTCTTAAGAAAGATAGGTCTTTCGGGTAGAAGTATAGTTCCGATGCTAATCGGGTTTGGCTGTACCGTACCCGCAGTCATGGCAACAAGAACACTTCCCAGTGAAAGGGACAGAAGGATGACCATCCTGCTCACCCCTTTTATGAGCTGTACGGCAAAGCTCCCGATATATGCGTTTTTTGTAAATGCATTCTTCCCGGATTATGCGGCACTTGTGATGATAGGACTGTATCTTCTTGGAATAGTTACAGGTATAGTCGTAGCATTCTTCTACAGAAAGACCCTTTTTAAAGGTGATGCCGTGCCGTTTGTTATGGAGCTTCCAAATTACCGTATGCCGTCAGCCAAAAATGTTTCCCAGCTCTTATGGGAAAAGGCAAGGGATTTTCTGCAGAGGGCTTTCTCGGTGATTCTTATAGCGACCATAGTCATATGGCTGCTACAAAGCTTTGATATTCATTTCAACATGGTAGCTGATTCTCATGACAGCATACTGGCTATACTGAGCGGACTGATGGTTCCGATAATGAGACCGGCAGGACTCGGGGACTGGAGGATATGCACTTCTTTAGTCTGCGGATTTATGGCAAAGGAGAGTGTTGTATCAACACTTGAGATATTGTTCGGAGACGGTGTAAATACAGCGATAACCTCAGCTACAGCAGCGTCATTGCTGGTATTCTCTCTGCTTTATACTCCCTGTGTTGCGGCAGTTGCTGCGATAAAAAGAGAACTCGGTACCAAATGGGCAGCATGCGTAGTGATATGGCAGTGTGCCGTGGCATGGGCCGGAGCGGCTGTTGTACAAATTGTCTATACAATATGTTTACGATAAATTCTTTTTTGGATTTATTATCCGATTACTTACTCATTTATTACACAAAAGTGCTATAATAAATGAGTGGTTTTGGTTTAAGATCATTGAAGGAGAATGGGAATTATGAACGGGAAGAACAAGTCCAATGGACTGAATATGGGCAAGATGATGCTCATGATGGCACTTATTCCTATGGGAGTAGCTATTATAATACTTGCCATAGTATCTTACATCAAGCTTGTCGGGGCGATGGAAACACAGATATTCAAAAGCCTTGAGATAGCTTCATACAGTCTGAGAGATTATTATGAGTGGGACATCATTAACAGAGGCGGTATCGAATATGAGACCGATTATATCGATTCCATCGCGACACATGATGTGGATCTTACGATGTTCAAGGAAAATGTCAGATTTGTGACATCGATCCGCAATGCCCAGGGTGAGAGGATAGAAGGAACCCAGGCGAATTTCGCTGTGTGGGAAGCCTGTCAAAAAGGAGAAGATTATACATCCGATGATGTGAAGATAAATGATATCGACTATTATGTATATTACACACCTATACATAATGCCGACGGCAGTACATGGGGAATGGCTTTTGCCGGAATGAAAGCAACAGCCGTTCATCAGCAGGAAAACCAGCTGATGATAGCTGTTTTAGCAACTGCACTTTTTGTTTTCATAGTCTTTGGCGTAACGGTCTATCTGTTAACAAAGAAGGTAGTAGGTCCTCTTGGTGAAGTGGCAGAAAACATCCATAACATTGCGGAAGGTGACCTTACAAATCCCGTAACGACAAAATCAATACTTAAGGAAACGAAGCTGCTTATAGAGTCTGCCGACAGACTGCAGAATTCATTGAGCAGTGTTATAAGCGATATCAAGGATTCTTCGGCAATGCTTGTTAACGGTATAGATGAGGTTGCGGCTCTTTCAGCGCAGACTGCTGACGGAACAGGCCAGATCGGTGTAGCAATGACCGAGATCTCAGACGGTGCATATACAGTTGCCGAGAGTGTTCAGGATATCAACGGAAAAGTTATAGACATGGACAGCATCATAAGTGATATATCTCAGAATGTAGATGTACTTAGCGAAGGCGCCAAGTCTATGAGCAAGGCAAATGATGATGCCGTGAATTATATCAGAGAGATGAATGAGAGCAGCAAGCTTACTACCGAAGCTGTTGAGAATATCTCAAGGAGCATCTCGCAGACAAATGATGCTGTATCAAAGATCACGGATGCAGTAAATCTAATAACCGATATCTCAAGCCAGACCAACCTGCTGGCACTCAATGCATCTATCGAGTCAGCAAGAGCAGGAGAAGCAGGAAAGGGATTTGCTGTTGTAGCGGAAGAGATTAAGAAACTTGCAGAGCAGAGTAATAATTCAGCTCTTGAGATAGCAGATATCGTAAATGACATAAGCCAGCTTTCTGATACATGTGTTAGCATGTCAGACGATGTCCGTGTAGCGATAAACAAGGAACAGGAGCTCATGGGAGACACCATGGCACGTTTCGAAGTGCTTGAGTCGGAGATCGGCAAGGCTGTTACAGAGATAGAAAGTATCGGCGGAAAGACAAAGACACTGATAGAGATCAAGGATGTGATCACGGAGAATGTCAGCAGCCTTTCTGCAGTATCTGAAGAGAATTCAGCATCCAATGCAGAGATATCAGCTTCTCTGGGAGATGTAACAGATCATGTCAATACGATAAGTGAAGACAACAAGAGCATGAACGATCTTGCAAAAGGTCTTGCTCAGATGGTTGAATACTTCAGAGTATAATGATAAAGTTTAATACAGATCACAAGACCGTCACCTGTGGTGGCGGTCTTATTATGAAAAGGCGGTAAAAGAGGGGAAATGAAAACAAGGATCAGTGTTTCAGTACTGTTATGCGTGATACTGTTTATCAGCGCACTAACAGGCTGCAGCAGTTACAAGGCAGGAAAGATCAAAGACGGAGTATATACAAACACAAGACTGGGAGTAAAGATAACTCCTTTTGGAAAGATGGACTATCTTGAAGATCCTATGGACAGCATGGATTATGCCGTAAACTACAGTTACTGTTATCTGCAGGGTGGAAAGGATTCCTTTTTGGCAGAATATGCTCTCGACAGCAAGAATGCCGGGCTTATGGTAATAAGCGAGGATAACGTCAACGGATTCACAGCGGATGATTTTGTTGCAAATATCGAAGATCAGCTCAAAGACAAGCTGTTCTTTACATATAAGACTGAAACGAATGAAAATGTTACGATAGCAAACACTACATTTCGAAAGTTTGTATTAAACAGTGATGACAATAAACAGGTGTTTCTTATAAAGGTTATGGATGATAAGATAATATATATCTATATATCCGCTACACGGAATGCGATCAAAAACGGTGCGCTTGATGATTACCTGTCAACGATCACACCGCTTGACTGATGAAGGTATCAGGGATTGAAAAAAGATAATAAGAGCAGCTTAACAAATGAATACAGTATAAAAAAGAGTTATGATGTGATCGTTATCGGTGCCGGACCTGCAGGTATGATGGCTGCCATAACAGCTTCAAGAGGCGGCAAGAGTGTACTTGTCTTGGAACAGAAGGACATTCCTCTTAAAAAGATATATGCCACTGGTAACGGCAGATGTAACTATACAAACCTCACATTTGATAAAAAGGTGTTCAGGGGAGACAGGACCGAATTTGCCTATGATGCATATGAGAGATTTGATAATAAAGCACTTATCGGATTCATGAAAGGCATAGGAGTCATAAGCAAGGATATTTCGGGTTATGTATATCCATACAATGAACAGGCAAGAACCATCGCACAGGCTCTTTTATTTGAATGCAGAAGACTCGGTGTTTCCATCATATGCAGCAGCAGAGCGGTTGACATAACTACAAACAACAAAAAAGATGACCAAAGCAGGTTCAGTGTGATCGCGGATAAACAGGAAGGGTTTACCTGCAGGGATATCGTTATTGCGGTTGGAGGAAAAGCAAGCCCGACTCACGGAAGTGACGGAAATCTTAATAAGGTTATAAGAAGATTCGGGCATGAGATACTTTTGCAGAGACCGGCTCTTGTACCGCTTACATTTGAAGATAAAAAGTATTCAGATCTTGCCGGTGTCAGACTTAAGTGCAAAATCACCCTTATGATAGATGATAAGGAGACAGAAAAAGAGACCGGAGAGATCATATTCAACAAAGACAACATCAGCGGGATACCGGTAATGCAGCTGAGCCGATATGCGACCAAAGCTCTGGATGAAAAAAAGGATGTATCATTAAAGATCGATCTGTTTCCTGATATGAATGAAGACGAATTATGTAAACTAATTAAAGAATCTGATTCAGATATGAGTGTATCAGAGGCACTCAGCCTTATCACAAATGAAAAGATGGCAGGATTTGTTGTTTCAGATTACGGGCTTAATGAGATAAAAGTTTCACAGGCAGAAGATAAGATATATAAAGCGGTATCCGTTTTAAAGGCTTTAAGTGTAAAGATAAACGGAGACTGCGGCTTTAACAGAGCCCAGGTAACGTCAGGAGGAGTTGATCTTAACCAGATTAATGCCGATATGGGATCAAAACTTGTTGACGGATTGTACTTTGCAGGAGAGATACTCGATGTGGACGGTACCTGCGGAGGTTATAATCTTCAGTGGGCATTTACTTCGGGTTATATAGCAGGCAGTACACTTGCAAAGTGATCACTGGGACAGGATATAATCTTTGGAGATACTCCATTCGCCGAATATCTGTGAACTCCATTCTTTAAGTTTATCGACCGTAAGGTTGACGCCGCCCCAGCTTCTTATGCCGTGTTTGCCGGCAAGTTCATCTGTATAATCCTCGAGGGGATAGACGCCCTCGAATCTCAAAGGACCGGAAAGGTATTCCATTACAAGAGGGAGTACACCGGTCTTGTTTTCATCTATATAAACTCCATCCTCGGTCACATGAAATACGACCCAGGCCATGCCTTCAAGCATGGACTGACCGTTCTGACCTGTGGATATATAATTTCCCAGCGAATAATAACAAAGGCATCTGTGGCCTGAAGAGGCTGTGATATATGTAACGGGTTCGGGTACATGAGGATGTGCGCCGATTATAAGATCGGCACCTGCTTCGGCCATCTGGTTTGCAAACTCGACCTGGTATTTGGTGGGCTCAATGGCATATTCCTCACCCCAGTGAGGGCATACTATGACTATATCTGCCATTTCTTTTGCTTTTTTTATATCATCGATCACGGCAGGATCCAGTCTGGTAAGATCCAGTTCGCCTGTTTTGCTCCCTTCCTTTGTTGCACAGAGGATATTCATATAGCCTCTTACATTTGAAGGTACCGCACCGAGATTGGGACCGTATGTGTAATTAAGTATTGCGAATTTCACCCCTCTGATATCAAGTACAGGGATATCACGAAGCTTTTCGGGATCATCGTGTATTCCGACTGCAATGACTCCAGGATGATCTTCCCATACCTTATAAGCGTTTAACAGACCGTCAAGCCCCTGATCGATCGTATGGTTCGAAGACTGCAAGACAACATTGAAGCCTGCTTTTTCGATCGCATCGGCAACTTCAACGGGAGAGTTGAAATAAGGAAAACCGCTGAAGCCTTTTTCATTTCCGGCCATTATGGTCTCCTGGTTTATGATGCTGATATCGGCCTTATCAAGAAAGGGAGCGATATCCTCATATAAAAAATCAAAGTTATAACCGCCTTCAGCAAGCCTGCCGCTGTTTACAAGTCCCATATGCATAAGGTTGTCACCTACAGCCATGAGGTTTATATCATACTCTTCAAAAGGAGGCGGAGTAGGAGTTGGAATGGCTTCGATCTCGACTTGTACGATATCCGGATCATCTGTTTTTTCAGGTAAAGCATCATCACTTACAGCATCTAAGGTCACCAAAGAGGCTTCCTCCGGATCGGATGAAGTTTTTATGAGCCCCTTCCACTGGGGATATGTGATCATCACACCGATAAGCAGTGTGGCTAAAAGACTTACTAGAAATACTATAATGGTTTTCTTTCGCATGTTTAATCTGATGTCTTATATGACATTGACTCCCTGGTTATGTTTTTCAGATAGATAGTTTATCACAATATGTGATTTTATGATAGAATGAAAAGGAAATTGGTCATTACTGACTTATACGGGAGTAATAAAGATATGAAAAATATAAAAAGAGTACTTTTGATGCTCATTATGAGTCTCATGTTTATGTTTGCCTTCACTGCCTGTGAAAAGGAAAATGATGAGGAGGAGCAGCGTGTGGAGACTGACAGTAGCGAGGATGATAATGATAAGGATGACAATACCGATACAAAGCCTTCCGATACGGATGAGCCGGATACAAAAGAACCTGTAAAGGCATCTTTTACCCCTGTACTGGTGCATGATGATGTGCAGTGCTTCCTTATAAGCGACGGAGAGAATGCGACAAAGATCTATGAGGCAAAAGTCGGATCTGAATACATATCAAGGACAGAGGTTATCGGTGACTATGAATATATTGCACGTAATGTATATGATCTTGGCGGATATGAACTGCTGGTTCTTGATAAAGAGGGCAATAAGGTAGACAGTCCCGTCATCAATACAAACTGTGCAAACATGAATGTAGTTGAATATGACGATAAGATCTATATTGAATGCAGTTCTTTCAGAGGATCGACACAGGAGTCTGTCGATGAGATATATGTATATGATCCGGAAAGCAAAAAGTGCGTTCATGACGAAAAGATGCAGGAGCTTGCAAGAAAGATCAATAACAGCGGATTCTCATTCCTTATGACAGATAACAGTCTCATGAAGACTCTTAAGGCATTTAACGGTGATATCTTTGCGGTGGCAAGTGATTCGACCGGTGCAGTAAGCCAGTTTGATATGGACGGTAACAAGGTAAAGAATGTCGTTAAGATGCCTGATAACTCATATGTGAATGCGATAGCTGGAGATTACATATGGGCAGTACACAGTGACTGGCAGAACAATCTTTACGAGGTTATCATATATAATTTAAGAAACAGCGAGTATTCCGTGCTCTATACGGGAGATTCGACAACAAACCCTGAAGTCATGGCTGTGGCAGGAGGAAAGTTTTACGGATATGTATGTGCCGATGAATATTTCCATCCGGACATGACACTCTTTGAATATGATCCCGTAACAAAAGAAACCAAAAACCTGATGGAAGCAAGCGAGAAGCCCGGCAGTGCAGGATACTATTATCTGCCGTTTTCTTCGGGACTTGCCGTTACAGAGGATTCTGTATATTATATCGATTCACTAAACGGAAAAGCATTTTGGAAGAGATATGATCTTAAAGACGGCGGTGTATACGATACGACAGCTGTGGCTCATGAGGCAGGATGGGCTGAGTATGCCGATGTGACCAGCGAAAAGGAACTGCTTCAGTTCCCGGGTACGGAACTTATCTGCTATAAATACTATCTTGAAAAGACTACTATAAAGGACAGCGTCGAGCATGCCGATGAGATCAATGCGGTACTTACAGAAAGGTATGATAAATTAAAAGAAGGTGCCATATCGGATTATGAGGGTATGCAGAGTGACGACAGCTGGGGAAAGGATTATACATATTACTGTTCTACGGAATGGTCACTCAATGATATAAAGAAGATAGGCTCGCATTATCTTGTTGTTGATTATTACGGATATGATTATTACGGCGGTGCACACGGTATGGAATTCAATGAGCATCATCTGTTTGATCTGAACACCGGACAGGAAGTGAGTCTTTCCGATCTTTGCGACATGAACGATGATACGTTCAAAAACCTTATCGCAATGAAGACCGTTGCAAACTGGAAAGAGGATGATTCACAGTATTATGAGTCATACACCTACAATCCCGATTATGCAAACGAACTGTTTGACAGTGTCAGGGAATACGCTTCAAAGGATATGGCTGTAGGCTTCACTGAGGACGGTATAGTTGTTGAGTATACACCTTATCAGTATGGCCCGTATGCTTCGGGATACATATATGTTCCCGTAAGCTATGAGGAATTGGGAATAGATATAAATAAATGACAGCAAACGAGATCTTAACAGAACATTACAATAAGTTTAACGAGGATAAGAGACTCAAGTCCAGACACGGCCAGGTGGAGTTTCGGGTCAGTATGAGATATATCCATGAATATCTTGAAAAGATAGGACCTGATGCAAAGATCCTTGACGTTGGTGCCGGTACGGGTGCTTACAGCATTCCCCTTGCAGATGAAGGATATGAGGTTCATGCACTCGAACTGGTAAAGCACAATGTTCAGAGACTGCGTGCAAACAGTGACAGAGTTCATGCCCTTCAGGGTAATGCGCTTAAGCTTACCAGGAAGTTTGAAAAGGATTATTTTGACCTGGTGCTTGTTTTCGGACCGATGTATCATCTGTTCACGCATGAAGACAAGAAAAAGGTTTTGAGTGAAGCTGCCCTGGTCCTTAAAAAGGGCGGGATAATGATGGTGGCGTATTGCATGAACGATTATGCCATTGTAAAGCACGGGTTCATGGAAGGCAGTATAAAGGAATCTGTCATAAACAAAAAAGTTAACATAAATTATAATGTTATGTTAACAAAAGACGATATCTATGATTATGTCACGATAGATGAGATAAACAGACTTGCCGATGAGAGCGGACTTACTCGTGACAGGATATTTACTCCCGACGGTCCGGCAAACTATATTAGGAACAGTTTGAGAGATATGGATGAGGAGAGTTTTGAGATGTTTGTCGGTTATGTTGAAACAATAGCCGAGAGGAGCGACATGCTGGGGGCAGCTGCCCATACAGTGGATGTACTTATAAAGAACTGAAAGCGTTAAAGGTTGACTAGTCAGCCTTTAAATATTAGAATATATTTTAGCGGTTTAAAGCGTAAAACAATAAATTTATATATACAGGAGAAAAGATATGCCTATTACAGAGATCCTTGAAGAGAATTGTAAAAAGTACGGAAATGATATCTGTCTTGTTGAGATCAATCCTGAGATACAGGAACCAAGACATGTAAGCTGGAAGGAGTTTGAACTCATCGAATCAAATCCCACGAATTTCTACAGAAGAGAGATCACATGGAATGTGTTCAATGAGAAAGCAAACAGATTTGCCAATCTATTGCTCAGCAGAGGAGTAAAGAAAGAGGACAAGGTCGGCATACTGCTCATGAACTGTCTTGAGTGGCTTCCGATCTATTTCGGAATATTAAAGACGGGAGCGATAGCTGTTCCCTTAAACTTCCGTTATGCGGCAGATGAGATCGAGTACTGTGTCAATCTTGCAGAGATCAATGTCCTTGTATTCGGTCCCGAGTTTATCGGCCGTGTAGAAGAGATAGTTGAGAACATCAGCAATAACAGGATCCTGCTTTATGTGGGTGACGGCTGTCCCGAGTTTGCGGAGAGTTATGACAAGCTTACGGCAAACTGCTCAAGCATATCACCTGATATCAAGCTTACCGATGATGATTACGGCGCAATATACTTCTCATCGGGAACAACGGGATTCCCCAAGGCTATTTTACATAAGCATAGAAGCCTTATGCATTCGTGCAAAGTGGAACAGGCTCATCACGGTCAGACAAAAGATGATATCTTCCTTTGCATTCCTCCTCTTTATCATACGGGAGCAAAGATGCACTGGTTCGGTTCATTCCTTGTGGGAGCAAAATCAGTACTGTTAAAAGGAACAAAGCCCAAAGCGATACTTGATGCGGTAAGTAATGAGAAGTGCTCTATCGTATGGTTATTGGTACCGTGGGCACAGGATATACTTGATGCGATCGACAGCGGTGAGGTTAAGCTTTCCGAGTATGATCTTTCACACTGGAGACTCATGCATATAGGTGCACAGCCTGTACCTCCGAGTCTTATCGCTCGCTGGAAGAAAGTATTCCCCAATCATGATTATGACACCAACTACGGACTCAGTGAGTCCATCGGACCCGGTGCGGTTCATCTCGGTGTTGAGAATATACACAAAGTCGGAGCCATCGGAAAAGCAGGATACGGATGGGAGACAAAGATCGTTGACGAGCAGGGTAACAATGTAAAACAGGGTGAAGTAGGCGAACTCTGTCTTAAAGGTCCCGGCGTCATGGAATGCTATTACAATGATCCCAAGTCTACAGCTGAGGTATTAAAGGACGGATGGCTGTTTACGGGTGATATGGCTATGGAAGACGAAGACGGATTTATCTTCCTTGTAGACAGAAAGAAGGATGTTGTAATCTCGGGCGGTGAGAATATCTATCCCGTACAGATTGAGAACTTCCTTCGTGCAAATCCGAAGATCAAGGATGTGGCTGTTATCGGTGTACCCGACAGCAGACTTGGTGAAGCAACGCTTGCAGTCATAGAATTAAAGGACGGCGAGGAGAGCAGTGAAGATGAGATTAATGCTTTCTGCCACAAGCTTCCCAGATACAAGAGACCGAGACATATCGTATTTGCGGATATACCACGTAATCCTACAGGAAAGATCGAAAAGCCGAAGCTTAGAAAGATCTATTGCGGTGAGAGCGTAGTTGCAAAACAGAACAGAGGTTAAGTCTATATATGAGTATGGGGAAAAAGGGGATCGAGGATTTCAGAACCCAGATGAATGAATATTTTGTAGGTAAGGGTGAGACAGTGGACAATGTCCTTATCTGTTTCCTTGCGGGCGGTCATGTCCTTTTGGAGGATGTTCCCGGTGTTGGAAAGACCACACTCGCAAGAACCTTTGCCGGGTCAATGGGACTGACATTTGGCAGGATCCAGTTTACACCGGATACGATGCCGGGTGATGTCACGGGACTTTCGGTTTACGATATGAAAAAAGGTGAGTTTTCATATAAGGCAGGTGCGGTGATGAAAAACATCGTTCTTGCCGATGAGCTTAACCGTACCTCGCCCAAAACACAGTCTGCGCTTCTTGAAGCCATGGCTGAATCGCAGGTGACCGTTGACGGAAATATAATAAAGCTTCCCGAACCATTTATGGTCATAGCGACACAAAACCCGGTGAGCTTTATGGGAACATATCCGCTGCCGGAAGCACAGCTTGACAGATTTATGATGCGTCTTTCAATAGGTTATCCTTCAAAAGATGAGGAGATGCGTCTTGCCCATGCGCATATGGACGGTATAAACACGGATGACGTTAAACCTGTTTTAAATGCTGAAGATATCCTTGAATACCGTAAATGTGTTGATAAAGTACATATCAGCGAAGGTATGTATTCATATGTATGGCAGATCATAGATTTAACGAGAAATGATGGCTGCTTTACGCTTGGAGCAAGCCCGAGAGCAATGCTTCATCTTTTGCAGGTGGCAAAGGCAAAAGCCTTCCTTGACGGCAGGGATTACATCAAACCAGATGACGTCAAGCAGATGGCTGTGCCTGTTCTTGCTCACAGACTTATACTTACAACTCAGATGCGCCTTCAGAAAAAAGAAAGTGCCGATCTTTTGAAAGCACTTATACTGAAGGTTTCTATTCCCATGGAGACAGGAAATGAGAAATAAGGTTTCGCTTATCATAGCGGGACTGTTTGTGCTTTCTCTTGTGGGAATCTCCTTTTTCGGAGGACCGGTCACCTATGTATTCTTCTTCTCGGTGATCTTAGTCCCGCTGTTATCCTACATATATATAATGTGCGTGATCCATTCCGTAAAGATATATCAGAGAACGGATGGCAGAGACATGGTCTGCGGTACTCCCTCGGACTTTTATATCACGTTACAGAATGAGGGATGGTTCTCTTTTTCTTCATTGCGTATCAGATTCTATTCTTCGTTTTCGGGAATATCGGAAATAGATGACGATGTCGAATATGAACTTTTGCCGCATTTTTCCATTGTAAAAAAAACAAAACTGTTGTGCCGTTACAGGGGCACATATTATGTCGGGATCAAGCAGATCGTGGTAAAGGATTTTCTTGGTCTTTTTTCTGTTACTTACAATATTAAGGAGCCGCTCAGTGTTATAGTTGCACCGGCCATTGTTCATCTTTCGGATCTTGAAGGAAGTCCGATAATGTCCGATGCCGATCGTGACAATATGTTAAAGAAGACCGAGCCTGATATCCCGGTAAGAGAGTATACAGAGGGTGATGACATACGTTTCTTAAACTGGAAAGCCAGTGCCATCATGCAAAAATACATGGTAAGAGAAAGAAAGGGAGAGGAAAAGAGCGGTATAGCAATAGTAATGGATTCGGGTCGCTATTCCGATAAAGAGGAGACATATCTTCCGCTGGAGAATACGATCATGGAGAATTGTCTTGCTCTTTCTCTTTATTATGTGGAGAACAACATACCGCTTGATGTGATATACATGACCGGTAATGTCACAAAGACACCTGTTCATGATATGGGAGGGTTTGAAGATCTCTACAGTCAGATGTGCGATTTTTCTTATCAAAAAGATTATGATATGAACAGGTTGTGCGATGAATTAAGGTCTCAGGCAGGACTGTTCGGATACCGTATGCTGATATTTGTTGTCTCGAAACTGAGCGATCAGGTATATGATGCGATAAAGGAGATAAATACCGATCATGTACCCGTAAGGATATATCTGGCCAAAGATGATAAAACATGTGAGAGTATAAAGATGCCTGACTCAAGGATGGAAGTGATAATGATAGGCAGTGATACTTTCGATAAGGAGGGCACATGATAGTTGAACTAATCTATGACTGCCTTTTCTTCATACCTTTGGCTGTCACGCTTTCATCATTTCTGCACAGGTATATAGAGCATACCCCGACAGAAGCGGCATGGCTTGTAATAACGCTGTTAACGGCAACATTTCTTATGCTCTTAAAGCATCTTAAGATAAAAGGAAAAGCTGTGACATCCGGAATACTTTTGGCTTTCATGCTGGCCGTATGGGTGTTCATGCCTTCAGGCGAGAGACTTGATCTTATAAAGGATCACATTTTTATACTGTGGGAGATACTGCTGACTGCAGGATGCCTGCTTATATGTGAAGTGTCGTCTCATTACCGAGTGATAAGATTTGTGCTTTCCATATCAGGATTTGCTGTTTTGATAATATCCCTTATAAGGAAAACCGAGGTCACAAAGATAAGCGTATGCATGATATTTATTTTCATGCTCGTTACGGCGGCTGACGAGTATCAGAGAAGATCAAGAAAAGAGGGAGATGTTAATCCCAAAAAACATCTTTCAGCAATATCACCTTTCATACTTGTTTCGTTTATTCTCATAATGTTCATCCATATACCGGATGAACCGTATGACTGGGGCTTTGTAAAAAAGATATCCCAGATAGTAAAGAGCCAGTATATCATGGTGAGCGAGAATATTCTGGGAAAGAACGGATGGGATACGGATTCGCCTGTCATTGGTTTTTCCGACAGATCTGAACCGGGAGGAGATCTGACGCATTCCGAAAGGACTGTGATCAAACTCATCACTTACTCTCAGAACGATCCGAAGGTTTATTTAATAGGAAAAACTTTTGATACGTTTGACGGACACAGCTGGGATAAAAATGATGATAGTAAATCCCAGGAGCGTCTGATGGATACTCTTGAAACATTGTGTGCAGCCATGGATACCGTTGGGGATGAGCCCTTAAACAACCTCGTTAAGAGAGCTTCCATGACTTTTGAATATAAGGATATGCATACCTTATGTTTCTTTGCACCTGAAAAATATATAGCTGTGAGAGGAGATCTTGACGGAACAAAGATAGTCGGTGGAGATTATACCTTCGTAAACAGGAGAAGTTCAAGACTTCCGTATGAGGCTACTTATTACAGAGTGAACAGGGATTCCGAGATATTTGAGATTCTGGCAAATACTCCGCACACGGTCAGCGAGACAAGTTGGGAGAAAGCCAAAAAGGAGAGTGTTCTCAAAGAAGAGATAAGCTATGAAGACTATCTTGCTTATCATAAAGATATCTATGATACGTATTTGACAAAACCTGTACTCTCAAAAGATATGCAGATATATATGGACAAGGTTCTCTTGGGAGCCGAGACAGACTATGAGAAGCTGTGCAGGCTTGAAGAGATGTTTGAGGATTTCAATTATACGGAGCACCCGGGAGATCTGCCGGACAGCATTAGAAACGAATCCGATTTTCTGGATTACTTCATACTTGAGAAGAAGGAAGGATACTGCACGTATTACGCATCTGCGTTTGTGATCCTTTCGAGATACTGCGGCATACCGGCCCGTTACGTACAGGGATTCAGGGTGCCTGTCGGAAAGACACGTGATATAGATGTAAGCTCGAATTATGCACATGCATGGCCGGAAGCTTATCTTGACGGTATAGGATGGTTTGTGTTTGAACCGACACCGGGCATGCGTACAAAAGTATCATGGGAACTTACCGGGAAGGCCGGCAAGTCTTCAGATCTTGAGACAACACCGTACATCCCGACCGGAAGAGTTGATGTCGAGATCACTGATGGCGGTAAAGGGGAAGGAAAACGATTCAGATTTCACTGGTATATGATAGCCATGCCCGTTGTTGCGGGACTGGCGTTCACACTTTTGGTATTTGCGATAGACAGGCTCATCAAGGAAAAAAGATACAGAAAGATGGATGAGAGAGGCAAGGCACAGTGGATATGCAAAAACTGCCTTGACTTCCTAAAAAGAAAGAAGCTTGGCAGAAATGACAAGGAGACTCTTACCGAATATCATGAAAGGCTAAAAGAGATCCTAAGCGAAGATCATCTTGAGTTTATCGGCACATATGAGGATATCCTTTATTCTGACAGACAGATAAGCATGGATGAGAGAAAAGAGCTTGAAAGAAGCTATGTTTCCTTAAAAAAGGCTTTTCGGTCAGCAAGATAGTATAACTTTTTCAATGAACCACCTCAATTCGAGGTGGTTTTTTGTGCATTTGCATATAGCCAAAGGGATTTTCAAGTAATATGATATGAAGTTGTCGGCTGTTTTTAGATAAATATAGAAAGAAAAAGATATGAAAGAATTTACACCAAAGCTGTTTGATGTGATGAAGAATTACAATGCGAAGCAGTTCTCGAAGGATGTGATAAGCGGTATCATCGTTGCGATAATAGCCCTTCCTCTTTCGATAGCATTGGCTCTTGCATCGGGAGTCGGTCCCGAACAGGGAATATATACCGCCATATTTGCTGGATTTGTGATAGCTTTCCTTGGCGGTTCCAGAGTACAGATAGCAGGTCCCACCGCTGCATTTGCCACAATAGTAGCGGGGATAGTTGCAAAAAACGGTATGGATGGTCTTGTCGTTGCTACGATAATGGCAGGTATCATCCTTATAATCATGGGATTTCTCAAATTCGGTAATCTTATCAAATATATCCCTTATACGATAACCACCGGATTCACATTCGGTATAGCCGTAACGATACTTATCGGCCAGATAAAGGATTTCTTCGGAATGACGTTTTCTACTTCACCGATAGAGACTGTCGAGAAGATAGAGGCGATAATAGAAGCTGTTCCCACGATCAATGTACAGGCACTCATAGTCGGTATCGTATGTCTTGCGATACTGATCGTATGGCCCAAGGTCACCGAGGTGGTACCCGGTTCACTGATCGCTGTTATTGTATCCATTGTCATGGTAAAAGGTCTTCACATGAATGTTAAGACGATCGGAGATCTTTATGAGATATCAAACAAGCTCCCGCCGCTTTCAATCCCGCATGCTGATCTTCAGACGATAAGGATGCTGTTACCCGACGCATTCACGATCGCAATCCTTGCAGGTATCGAGTCTTTGCTTTCCTGTGTTGTATCGGACGGTATGATAGGAAGCAGACACAAGCCCAACATGGAACTTGTTGCACAGGGAGCAGGTAACCTGGCAAGTGCGCTTTTTGGCGGAATACCGGCTACCGGAGCTATTGCAAGAACAGCAGCCAATATAAAGAGCGGAGGACGCACACCTGTTGCAGGTATGGTGCATTCGGTAACCCTTCTTATCATACTGGTAGTTTTAATGCCTTATGCTGCATGGATCCCCATGCCGGCGATAGCAGCTATACTTTTCATGGTTGCCTACAACATGAGCGGATGGAGAGAGTTTGTTCATCTTTGCAAATGCTCACCCAAGAGTGATATCCTTGTTCTTGTGCTTACATTTGTACTTACAGTGATATTTGACCTTGTAGTTGCAATTGAGGTTGGTATCATCCTGGCTTCACTTCTTTTCCTTAGAAGGATGAGCGAGGTTACGGAGGTAAGAAGCTGGGAATATCTGGATGAGGATTATGATGAGAACAATGATCCTATGGCACTTTCTTTAAGACAGGTTCCCAAGGGAGTCCTTGTTTATGAGATAAACGGTCCCATGTTCTTTGCCGCTGCAGACAAGTTCATGCAGATCAATACAAAGAAGGGTGTCAGAGCTGTTATACTTCGTATGAGAGGAGTTCCGGCACTTGACATTTCGGCATTAAGAAGTCTTGAAGCGATACATGAGGTCTGTGAGAAAAACGGCATCAGACTCATTCTTTCGCATGTCAATGAGCAGCCTTTGAGTGTTATGAAGAAGGATCACTTCGATGAGAAGATAGGAGCCGAAAACTTTGCGGCTCATATAGATGATGCACTCGCAATGGCGGCAGAATAATTAGTATCAATTTTTAGAAAATCTTAATACAATAGGAATTGATTTATGTTATAATTTTTGATAAGCATTATGGTTAAGATCATAATGCTTATTTGATTTATCTGGGGTTTAAGACTTAAAGGGTTGATATATATTATGAAACTAAAGGGAAGTATTAAGAAAACAGCGTGTCTGATCGTACTTGGAACGCTTTTTCTGTCGGGCTGCGGGAAAGGCAAGCAGGGAGAGTTCACGCAGGCAGGTTATGATTCGATAGAAAACAGCCAGTATTCTCAGGCAATGGACTCATTTGACAGAGCGCAGGAGAACGGTGAGGATGCGCTCATGATAGCACGTGGCAGAGGTATAGCCAGTTATTATCTTATGGATTACCATGCAGCCGTGGATTATTATCATGAATCCATGTCGTATACGGGCAGCAATGTCACGGATATGGATTACGATCTTAACTTTTATCTTGCAGCCGCTTATGAAAAACTGGATGAGTATGAGAATGCGATCGAAACATATACGGCGATACTTAATCTGTCAGATAAGGATGTGATGGCATACTATTTAAGAGGTACGGATCATCTTAAGGTTGGAGAACATGATCAGGCGATAGAGGACTTTGAGAAAGCACTTACTCTTGATCCTAACAACTATGACTTGAGGATAGAAGTAGCGGGAAGACTATCGGAGAATTATTATGAGGAAGAAGGTATAAAATATCTTCAGAATTTCCTTGTGGACAATGAGAAGAAACTCTCAAGCTTTGACAAAGGACGCATCTATTACTACATGGGTGATCTTGACAATGCCAAGGTCTATCTTGAAGATGCAAGGGATGATGATGATCAGAATACCGTGCTGTTTCTAGGAAAGACCTATGAGAAGCTCGGAGATTACAATTATGCGGCCAGCGTATATGACAATTTCCTAAAGAGACATCCCGAGAGTGCAGTCATCTATAATCAGATGGGACTGTGCAAACTCGAATCCGGAGATTATGAATCGGCGCTCAATGCATTTGTCAGTGCGAAGAACATAGAGAACAACGGACTCGAACAGACGCTGTCTTATAATGAGATAGTGGCAACCGAATACCTGGGAGATTTTAAGAAAGCCAAGAATCTTATGGCATCATATCTGACCAGCTATCCGGATGACGATGCAGCCAAGAAGGAAAACGTATTTCTTTCCACCAGATAGACATAAAATAATCGAATAAAATGAGCCTTTCAGCCGACTTTAGCCACAAAGCCCCTGAAACAGGCTCATTTTTTGTGCCACTATATTTAGGGAAAGTTTACATAAATAAACACAATATCTTGTGTTTTTTGTTGACTTTTATACTAAGTGATGTTATCATGGCTAATGTAGGGCGCTTTTTTGGCGTTCCCAAAATATTCTATGAGGAAAGTCGGGGTTATCTATGTTTCAGGTAGTAAAAAGGGACGGGGAAGAGACAGAGTTTGCATTGGCAAGGATCAGTGATGCGATCATAAAAGCTTTCAATGCTACGGATGCTTCATTTACCAATGATGTGGTAGATTTGCTTTCACTTCGTGTTACCGCTGATTTCCAGAGCAAAGTAAAAGAGAACAGAATAGCTGTTGAGGATATTCAGGACTCTGTGGAAAGAGTTCTTGAACAGGCGGGGTATACCGATGCGGCTAAAGCTTTTATTCTCTATCGTAAGCAGAGAGAAAAGCTTCGTAACATGAAATCGACCATTCTCGACTACAAGGACGTAGTTAACAGTTATGTGAAGGTAGAGGACTGGAGAGTTAAGGAAAACTCCACCGTTACCTATTCTGTCGGAGGATTAATTCTGTCAAACTCCGGTGCGGTTACAGCAAATTACTGGCTGTCTGAGGTCTATGATGAGGAGATAGCTAAGGCTCATCGTAACGCAGACATTCATATTCATGATCTGTCAATGCTGACAGGTTATTGCGCGGGCTGGTCATTAAAGCAGCTCATAAAGGAAGGACTCGGAGGTATAACAGGCAAGATCACATCAGCTCCCGCAGCTCATCTTTCTGTTCTTTGCAACCAGATGGTAAACTTCCTTGGCATTATGCAGAACGAATGGGCAGGTGCACAGGCTTTTTCATCGTTTGATACTTACCTTGCACCTTTTGTAAAGGTTGACAACCTTACATATAAAGAAGTTAAAAAGTGCATAGAGGCATTTATATACGGTGTAAACACACCTTCAAGGTGGGGAACGCAGGCACCGTTCTCAAATATCACTCTTGACTGGACAGTTCCTGCCGATCTGGCAGAGCTTCCCGCTATAGTCGGCGGAAAAGAGATGGATTTCTGCTATAAGGACTGTAAGGAAGAGATGGATATGGTCAATAAGGCATTTATCGAGACAATGATCGAAGGTGATGCCAACGGCCGCGGATTCCAGTATCCCATCCCTACATATTCCATAACAAGGGATTTTGACTGGTCGGATACGGAGAACAACAGACTTCTTTTCGAAATGACTTCAAAGTATGGTACACCATACTTCTCAAATTATATAAATTCCGATATGGAACCTTCAGACGTAAGATCTATGTGCTGCAGACTTCGTCTGGATCTCCGTGAGCTGCGTAAGAAGACGGGAGGCTTCTTTGGCTCGGGCGAGAGTACAGGTTCGGTGGGCGTAGTAACGATCAATATGCCCCGTATCGCTTATCTGTCAACTGACAAGGCTGACTTCTACAAGCGCCTTGACAAGATGATGGATATAGCAGCCCGTTCCCTTAAGATAAAGAGGGGTGTCATAACGAAGCTGCTCAATGAGGGTCTCTACCCTTATACACGCAGATACCTTGGTACATTTGATAATCATTTTTCAACCATAGGTCTGGTTGGTATGAACGAAGTGGGCTTAAATGCCAACTGGCTGCGTGCGGATATGACTGACAAGCATGTTCAGGAGTTCACAAAGGAAGTTCTCAATCACATGAGAAACAGACTCAGTGATTATCAGGAGATGTACGGTGATCTGTACAACCTTGAGGCTACACCAGCAGAGTCAACAAGCTACAGACTCGCAAAGCATGACCGCAAGAACTGGCCCGGAATCAAGACAGCCGGTAACCAGGGTGACACACCGTATTATACGAACTCATCGCATCTGCCTGTCGGATATACATATGATATATTTGATGCACTTGATATCCAGGATGATCTTCAGACACTGTATACATCCGGAACGGTATTCCATGCTTTCCTTGGAGAGAAGCTGCCTGACTGGAAGGCTGCGGCAGATCTTGTAAGGACTATAGCAGAGAATTACAAGCTTCCTTACTATACACTGTCACCGACGTATTCTATATGTAAGAATCACGGATATATCGCAGGTGAGGTAACACAGTGTCCTCATTGCGGAAATCCTACCGAAGTATACAGCAGGATCACTGGTTACTACAGACCTGTTCAGAACTGGAACGACGGAAAGCTTCAGGAATATGCGAACAGAAAAGTATATGACATAGAGAGATCTGTTTTGAAGCGTCCGATGAGTGCGGTCGTTACACTTAAGGATGTTGAGGACGATCTTCCGGAAGTTGAGGTTAATGCACCTCAGGATGTGATGTATCTGTTCACAACAAAGACCTGCCCTAACTGTAAGCTTGCAAAAGAGTATCTTAAGAATGAGAAATATGTTCTAATAGATGCCGAAGAGAATATGGAACTTGCCGGCAAATACGGAATCATGCAGGCACCTACACTTGTGGTGGTCAATGAAGAAGGATTCAAGAAATATGTCAATGCGTCCAATATAAAGAAATTCGCACAGGAACGCTCAATGGCAGTTTTATAACAGATTCCAATACATTAAAAGGCAAGCATATGCTTGCCTTTTTCTGGGGTTAAGATACAAAGGAGAATAGTTAACGTATGATCAACAAGCTTATTGCAAATATCAGGAAAACACAGGCACCTATAGTCGTGGGTCTGGATCCCACCATGAAACTAATCCCCGGCCATATAATGAAAAAGGCCATAAAAGAACACGGTGAGAGTCTTGACGCAGCCGCAGAGGCGATCTGGGAATACAATAAGGGTCTTATAGATGCCATTCATGAATACATCCCTGCAGTAAAACCGCAGATCGCAATGTACGAACAGTTTGGCTTGCCAGGACTATCTGCTTTCGATAAGACAGTCAGATACTGCAAGGAAAAGGGACTTGTGGTCATAGGTGATATAAAAAGAGGTGATATAGGATCAACCTCAACAGCATATGCTATCGGTCATCTTGGCTCTGTTAAGATAGGAGATACACTGTGCAGAGGATTTGACGAGGATTTTGTGACTGTCAATCCGTATCTTGGAAGTGACGGGGTAAAGCCTTTCATTGAAGTCTGCAAAGAAGAAAAGAAGGGAATATTTGTACTTGTTAAGACTTCAAATCCCAGCAGCGGTGAGTTCCAGGACAGACTTATCGGAGATAAAAAACTCTTTGAACTTGTCGGAGAAAAGGTTAATGAATGGGCAGGCGAATGCATGGGAGACGAGTATTCTTATGTAGGAGCCGTAGTCGGTGCGACATATCCCGAAGAAGGAAGGATAATGCGTGAAGTTATGCCCAAGAGCTTTATACTTGTACCGGGTTATGGTGCACAGGGCGGCAAGGGCAAGGATCTTGTCCACTTCTTTAACAAGGACGGACTCGGAGCGATCGTTAATTCGAGCCGCGGAATCATAGGTGCTTACCAGCAGGAGCAGTATGCATCATACGGCGAGGAAGGTTATGCCGAGGCAGCACTCGCAGCAGTAAAAGCAATGAAAGAGGATATAGCGCAGGCATTGGGATAAGGTGAGATAATACCTGGTATCATCAAAAGGCGAGTTTGATCGAAAGGAAATAATTATGGAAGCTTACAAGCAGGAATTTGTTGATTTTATGTTGGATTGCGGTGTGTTAAAGTTTGGTGACTTTACATTAAAGAGCGGAAGAAAATCACCGTTTTTCATGAATGCGGGACTGTATGTCACGGGAGAGCAGCTTTCAAAGCTCGGTGAGTACTATGCGAAGGCTATTCATGACAAGTACGGTGATGACTTTGATGTTCTGTTCGGACCCGCATATAAAGGTATCCCGCTTTCTGTTGCTACGACGATAGCTTACAGTAAGCTTTACTCAAAAGAGATAAGATACTGCTCAAACAGAAAAGAAGCCAAGGATCACGGGGATGCCGGGATTCTTCTAGGAAGCCCTATAAAGGACGGTGACAGGATTGTTGTTATAGAGGATGTAACAACCTCCGGAAAATCCATGGAAGAGACCATCCCGATAGTTAAGGCACAGGGAGATGTAAAGATAACAGGTCTCATGGTTTCTTTAAACAGATGTGAGAAGGGTAAGGGCGACAAGGGAGCTCTTGATGAGATAAAGGATCTTTACGGTTTTGATACTGCAGCGATCGTATCAATGGATGAGGTCGTTGAATATCTGGTTGAGAAAAAGATAATCGATGATGAATTAAAGAGTCGTATAGACGCATACTATGAGATGTACGGGGTAAGGTCATAATAATGGCTGGAAAATATATTTTTACGGATAAAAAGCATTCTGTACAGGCCGTTATGTCCTCGGTATTGGGTTTGATAGCCGTGGCATCGCTCATCATAGCGATATATCGGACATACAAGATCGGAGGTATAGCTACCGAACGCCTGGGGGGCACGGGCGTTATGATACTTCTGTTCTCGACGGTAGGACTTATTCTGGGATATATATCGAAAGCAAAACCGGATGAGTTCCATCTTTTCTCCTATATAGGTATAGTGCTTAATATCATGGCTCTTTTAGGGGTGAGTTTTGTGCTGTATGCGGGTGCATATGGAGTGTGATATGAACTACAGCTATAAGATGAATTTGGATGAAGAAACATATGAATATATGAAAGAAAGACATGAGCTGGCGATTGAAAGGATACGTTCCGTCTGTGACAAATGCGAGACGGATGATGCATACTATCCGTATTTCAATCAGGTAGCTCTGTTTTTGCGTTCCGTGGATGACATTCTGACAGATGTTCTGGACGGATATTATTTCAAGGCTCCGGTAAGCAGGAGGATAAAGACAAACAAGGATCTTTATATCGAGCTGAAGCAAAAGTATTATGAGAACAGCTATTTAAATCCCGCATATGCCGTAAGAAGGCTAGGCAAGGAGATGGGACAGATCCTTTCAGCAATTTACGCCGAATTAAGATCCTGTATCATATATGCATACAGTTGTGATCTTGAACAGGTGCTGATAAGGGAAGAGCTCTTTCTTGAGATATACGGGATGTTTGTCGGTGCGAAACAGGAGAATGAAAAAGCACCTGTGGTAAGTGATCTTAAAGAGGCTTACAGGGCATTTGCATATGATTACCTTGATCTTATGCTTGAGGATTCATTAAAAAAGAGTTTTGCCGATACTGAAAGTCTTCCCAAATCCATTGTAATGGAGGCGGATCTTTCCGACAGTGATTATCTGTATGATTACGGTGAATACATATCCGATGTGGAGCTGGCTATGGCTACATATATGGCTACGTTAAATGATGATGATATATGCATCATGGCGGATACGTTTACCGAAGGTTACAGAAAGGGATTTATTGCAACAGGCAAGGATATAAGCATAAAAAAGACTGTTGAGATAAGATACTTTTTGGGATTTGAGAGGGTGGTAAGAAAGGCAGTCGAGAACTTTAGAAAGATCGGTCTTGAAGCCATTATCCATTATTCAACCCCAAGCTTCATGCTGGGTAGAAGTGTGATCAAAAGAGGCATAGAGAGCACGTCGCCAAACAGACAGTTTGACTATGATCATGAACATGACAAGGCTTTGTATTTTGATCACGGCTTCATGGAAAGAAAACTTGAGTGCTACAGAGACAGCCTTGAAAAGATTAAAGAAAAGGCCGGAGTGTACGGCGGACCCGCATGCATAGAAGGGTTCGGTGAAAAAGCGTTTGCTCCGATCGATAAGGAAGAAAAGACAACGCTTGATGCCGATACAAAGAAACTTCTCACCCGCTATACTTCAAGGGCGGGAGAGATCCTTAACAGATATGTGAAGGGAGAGGAGAGAAGCTTTACCATCATAGCATTTCCTACACCTGCCATCGGTGAGGATTTTGAGGATATATTCAAAGAGACCATCGGTATCAATACGTTAAACTATGAACTGTACAGGGATATACAGCAGAAGATCATAGATGAACTGGATAAGGCGGATCATGTTCATATCGTCGGCATGAACGGAAACAGGACGGATATAAAGATCAAGCTGGTTGACATAACTAATCCTGAAAAGGAGACCAAATTTGAGAACTGCGTGGCTGATGTGAACATACCGGTCGGCGAAGTCTTTACGTCTCCAAAACTGGAAGGTACACAAGGTATCCTACATGTCAAAGAAGTGTATCTAAATGGCATTCAATTCGTCGATTTGACACTGGAATTTAAGGACGGAATAATAGATAATATAAACTGTGGGAATTATGAAGACGAGCAAGCATGCGCAAAATTCCTTGATACTTATCTTTTATTCAATCACGAGACTCTTCCGATAGGGGAGTTTGCCATAGGTACAAATACCCTGGCATACAGTGTCATTAAAAAGTATTCACTAGAAAAGATCATGCCAATACTTATCGCCGAGAAGACAGGCCCTCATTTCGCTGTGGGTGATACATGTTTTTCTCACGAGGAAGATGTTGAGACCTTCAATCCAGACGGCAAGAAGATAATCGCCAAGGAAAACAGTTATTCGGCAAAAAGAAACGAGGATCCTTCGGCGGCATATCTGAACTGTCATACGGACATCACGATACCGTATGATGAACTGGGATGCGTAGAGGCTGTGACAAGATCGGGAGACAGGATAAGCATCATAAAAGAAGGAAGATTTGTACTTAAAGGAACAGAACAGCTTAACATTCCGCTTGACGGGATGTGTTGATAACAGGGGAAACATAAGCAAAGGTTACGAAAGGAGAGTATTATGCCACAGGTTGGAATAGTAATGGGAAGTGATTCGGATATGGCAGTCATGTCAAAGGCTGCGGAGATGCTTGACAGATTCGGGATCACATATGATATGAACATCATATCGGCACACAGGGAGCCTCAGGAGTTCTTTAACTATGCGAACAGTGCCGAGGACAGAGGATATAAGGTTATAATAGCAGGTGCAGGAATGGCTGCTCATCTGCCGGGTATGTGTGCGGCGATCTTTCCGCTTCCGGTAATCGGCGTTCCCATGCATACAACGAGCCTTGGAGGCAAGGATTCACTTTACTCCATTGTTCAGATGCCCAGCGGAATACCGGTAGCTACGGTAGCTATAAACGGTGGAGCCAATGCGGGTATACTGGCAGCAAAGATACTTGCTACATCGGACAAAGCTCTTTTAAAGAAGCTTAAGGATTACAAGGAAGAATTAAGAGAGCAGGTCGGAGCAAAAGACGCAAAGCTTTCTGAAGTCGGATACAAGAATTACAACAAATAGATTATCAAAGGAGACGATTATGGATTACAAAAAGGCCGGAGTTGATATTGAAGCAGGCTACAAGTCGGTTGAGCTGATCAAGGGCTTTGTCAAGGAGACAAACAGACCTGAGGTCATCGGTGGATTGGGAGGATTCGCCGGAGCGTTTTCCATGGAGAAGTTTAAATCAATGGAAAAGCCTACACTGGTATCCGGAACAGACGGATGCGGAACGAAGGTTAAGCTCGCATTTTTAATGGACAAACATGACACCATCGGTATAGATGCTGTTGCTATGTGTGTGAACGATATAGTCTGCGGTGGCGGCGAGCCTTTGTTTTTCCTGGATTATATAGCATGCGGAAAGAACTATCCCGAGAAGATAGCAGCTATCGTAAAGGGAGTTGCCGAAGGATGCAAACAGGCAGGATGCGCTCTTATAGGCGGTGAGACGGCTGAGCATCCCGGACTCATGCCCGAGGACGAATACGATCTTGCGGGATTCGCAGTAGGAATCGTTGATGAGAAGGATATCATAACAGGAAACGATCTTAAGGCCGGAGATGTTCTTATAGGTCTTGCTTCGAGCGGAGTTCACAGCAACGGATTCTCGCTGGTCCGCAAAGTGTTCGATATGACAAAAGAAAGCCTGGATACATACTATGATGAACTTGGCGGCAAGCTCGGAGATGTTCTTATCGAGCCCACAAGGATATATGTGAAGGCACTCAAGGCAGCCTCAGATGCAGGTGTTAAATTAAAAGCCTGCAGTCATATCACTGGCGGAGGATTCTATGAGAATGTTCCCCGTATGTTAAAAGAAGGAACACGTGCGGTTATCAAGAAGGATTCATATCCCGTTCCTCCGATCTTTACACTGATGAAGAACAAAGCAGATCTTGATGAGGATATGATGTACAATACCTTCAATATGGGACTCGGAATGGTCATAGCTGTAGACAAAGCGGAGGCTGACAAAGCTATGGAAGCGTTTGCATCGGCAGGCGACAAGCCCTATATTGTCGGTGAGATCACAGAGGGAGAAAAGGGAGTGACCTTATGTTAGATATTGTTGTCTGTGTTTCGGGAGGAGGTACAAATCTCCAGGCCATAATAGACAAGGTTGCATCGAAAGAGATCACCGGCGTAAGGATAGCGGGTGTGATATCAAACAATTACGGCGTCAAGGCTATCGAAAGAGCTAAGAATGCAGGTATCGATGCAAAGGTTGTTTCTCCAAAGGATTTTGAGACGAGACAGGAGTTTAACAAAGCTCTTTTGGAAACGGTCAAAGCCTGGAAGCCCGGACTTGTTGTACTGGCAGGTTTTCTAGTAAACATCCCGGAAGAGTTTGTTAAGGAATTCAAGGATAAGATCATAAATATCCATCCGTCTCTCATACCGTCATTTTGCGGTAAGGGATACTATGGACTTAAGGTTCACGAGGCTGTGCTTGAAAGAGGTGTCAAGGTTACCGGAGCAACGGCGCACTTTGTGGATGAAGGTACCGATACGGGACCTATCATTTTGCAGAAAGCAGTTGAAGTTATGCAGGGTGATACACCCAAGGTATTACAGCAAAGAGTCATGGAACAGGCTGAATGGGAGATACTTCCCAAAGCGATCGATCTTTTTGCAAATGGCAGACTTGAAGTAACAGACGGTAAGGTTTTTATAAAGAACATTTAATAAGTGTATATCAGGGAGGTTCAAGTGAAAGTACTGATAATTGGCGGCGGCGGAAGAGAGCATGCCATAGCCGTGAGCATGAAAAAGAGTAAGAGAGTTGATAAGATTTATTGCGTTCCCGGTAATGCGGGGATCGCTCAGATAGCGGAATGCGATACTTCAATAGGAGCAATGGAGTTTGATAAGATCGTAGCTTATGCAAAGAAAGTAAATCCCGATCTTGTATTTGTGGCTCCGGATGATCCGCTTGTAGGCGGACTTGTTGATATTCTGGAAGCAGAAGGCTTCAGGACTTTCGGCCCCAGAAAGAATGCTGCTATCCTCGAAGGAAGCAAGGCTTTCTCAAAGGATCTTATGAAGAAATACAACATCCCGACAGCAGCTTATGAGACATTTGACGATGCCGACAAGGCTCTTGAATATCTTGAGACTGTTGACATGCCCATAGTACTTAAAGCAGACGGACTTGCACTTGGAAAGGGAGTTCTTATCTGCAATACACTTGAAGAGGCAAAAGCGGGAGTAAAAGAGATAATGCTTGATAAGCATTTCGGTGACTCAGGCAATAAGATGGTCGTTGAAGAGTTTATGACAGGAAGAGAGGTTTCGGTTCTCTCTTATGTAGACGGAAAGACCATAAAGACCATGACATCGGCTCAGGATCACAAGAGAGCTCTTGACGGGGATCAGGGTCTTAATACAGGAGGTATGGGTAATTTCTCACCCAGCCCCTTCTATACAAAAGAGGTTGATGACTTCTGTCAGAAATATATATATCAGCCGACTGTTGATGCAATGGCTGCAGAAGGAAGACCGTTTAAGGGGATCATTTTCTTCGGACTTATGTTAACCGAAAAGGGACCCAGAGTACTCGAGTACAACGCACGTTTCGGAGATCCCGAAGCACAGGTTGTTTTATGCAGACAGAAAAACGATATAATGGATGTTGTGGATGCATGCATAGACGGAACACTTGACAAGATAGATCTTCAGTTTGAAGACAATGCTGCTGTATGCGTAGTCTTAGCAAGCGAAGGATATCCTGTCTCTTATGAAAAAGGCAAGGTAATAACAGGGCTTGAGAACTTTGATGGCAAAGAGGATTATTACTGTTTCCATGCCGGTACAAAGGAAAGTAATGGACAAATAGTGACAAATGGTGGTAGAGTATTAGGCGTGACTGCTGTAGGTAAAGACCTTAAAGAGGCAAGAGCAAAAGCCTATGAAGCCACAAAGTGGGTCGAATTTGACAATAAATATATGAGAAGCGATATTGGTAAAGCGATAGATGAAGCAGAAAGGGATTAGGAAAATGGGATTAAAAAGAGCAGTTAGAAGCATACTTGCGGTGACTGTCGTTACGACAGCCATATATGTAGGTGCGTTTGGTGCGCTTGCTGCAGGAACATGTAAGGTTTCAGCGGATGCGGCAAAGATCAGACAGACGGCCAGTACATCTGCCGAGGTAGTCGGAAGTACGGTAAAGGGAAGCAAACTTGATGTTCTCTCATCTACAAAGGACTCAGACGGATATACATGGTACAAGGTATACGTTGACGGAAATACTACCGGATATATAAGAGCGGATCTTGTCAGTGATGTAAGCGGTGATATCTCTACGGAGTCATCATCTTCATCTTCTTCCGAGAAAAAGGAAACAAAACAGGAAACACAGACAGAAACTGAAACAGTTACCGAAGTTACGACAACAACGGTAGAACCCTGTGAGTTCACAAGCGGTGTTACCACCGATGCGGTAAGTGTAAGAGAAGCTGCATCAACAAAGTCTAACAAAAAAGCTACAGCCGAATCAGGCCAGGCATTAAGCATTACAGGCCAGGCTACGGGAAGCGACGGCAAGGTTTGGTATCAGATAAGCTATGACGGAGTAAGCGGATTTATCAGATCCGACTATGTAAACACTTCTGTAGAATCAGAAGGTGAAGGCGAAGATATTGCAGAAACAGAAGAAACAGATGTTGAGGAAACCGAAACAGCAGCACCTGTTACAGCTCCTAACAGTGATTATGAGCTTAAGTATGAGCCTAACAATGACGGTGTTGATACATGGTATCTTTATGATCATATAAAGGGCACACGTCAGAGTATCGACAATATCAATGCGGTAATGCAGCAGAGCCAGACCATGCAGACATCTGACAGTGCGGATTCTGCAAAGCTTAAGAAGATCATCATAGCAATGGGAGTTGTTATATTCATCCTCCTTATCGCAGTAGTTATCCTTCTGTTCAGATTGAAGGATTCTTATGAGGACTGGGAAGATGAAGAGGATACTTATGAGGCAGATGATGAGGAAGAACCCGAACCTGTACGTGTTTCTTCTTCCACAAGAGCTACTGTTGCTGTAGAGGAGCCTGACGAGGATATAAAGATCGTTACCAAGAAGAATAAGCCCAAGAAGGCATCAGCTATAACAAAGCCTTCAAAAGCGCTTCAGGCTGACAGGAAAGAAGCATGGCAGTCTAAGAACTTCTTAGATATCGATGATGACATGGAGTTTGAATTCCTGGATATAGATAAATAATCTGTTTTTATGAAAGAATACACCGAGAATGCGAAGATCGCATTAAAGCATGCAAAAAAATATGCAAAGAATCTCCATCAGTCGTATGTGGGCACAGAGCATATACTCCTTGGACTCATTAAGGAGGGAGAGGGCCTTGCAGCAAGAGTTCTGATAAACAACGGAGCCAAGCTGGATACGATCGAGGAGCTGGTGCGCGATTTTGTCGCACCTGACGGCGGAGCGGCCATTGCCGAGCGTGATGGTTTTTCGCCGAGAGCAATGATGGTGCTTGAAGAGGCATCAAGGCAGGCTGACAGATTTAATTCCGATATGATCGGTTCGGAGCATATACTGCTCGCAATCATAAAGGAAGGCGAAAATGTCGCAGCCAGACTTTTGATAACCATGGGTGTGAATCTGCCCAAGGTTTATGCCGAGACGCTTATCTCCATGGGGGAAGACGGCAATCTTTACAAAGAGGATCTGCCGATCAAGCCTGCCAAGAAGAACGGCACATCCATGCTCGATCAATACAGCAGAGATCTTACCAAGCTTGCCTCAGAAGGGAAGCTTGATCCTGTTATAGGCAGGGAAGGTGAGATCAGCCGAATGATCCAGATCTTAAGCAGGAGAGTTAAGAACAATCCCTGTCTTGTCGGTGAACCCGGTGTCGGTAAGACTGCCATAGTAGAAGGACTTGCTCAGCGCATTGTGGCAGGTGAAGTGCCTGATACCGTTAAGAATAAGAGGGTTCTGACACTCGATCTTTCGGGTATGGTCGCAGGTTCCAAGTATAGAGGAGAATTCGAGGAGAGGATCAAAAAGGTCATGAAGGAGGTTATCGATGACGGTAACGTGCTTCTGTTCCTTGATGAGCTTCATACACTGATAGGAGCGGGTGGAGCCGAGGGTGCAATAGATGCTTCCAACATACTAAAGCCAAGCTTGAGCAGAGGAGAGATCCAGCTTATAGGTGCCACCACTCTTGTTGAATACAGAAAGTATATCGAAAAAGATGCTGCGCTTGAGAGACGTTTCCAGCCGATAACGGTTGAAGAGCCTTCCGAGGAAGAGGCTATACGTATCTTAAAGGGAATAGCTCACAAGTACGAAGAGCATCATAAGGTTACCATCCTTGGATCGGCAATTGAAGCGGCAGTAAGACTGTCTGCAAGATATATCAATGACAGAAATCTTCCTGATAAGGCCATAGATCTTATCGATGAGGCATCAAGTGCAGTGAGACTGTTTACCGCACATACTTCATCTAAGGTAAATGAGATCGAGGAAGAAATAAGAAAGATAGATTCGCAGATCGAAAATGCGATAAAGCTTGAGGCATTTGCACAGGCCGGAGAGCTAAAGAGAACAGAAGACGAGCTTATAAAGAAACTCGATAAGGTAAAAGTACAGGAATCAAAGAAATACAGCAAAAAGCAGTACGTGGTAACCGAAGAGGATATCGCGGAAGCGGTATCTGCATGGACAAAGATCCCTGTTGCCAAATTAAGTGAGAAAGAAACAGACAGATTACTCAAACTTGAGAGTATTCTGCATAAGAGAGTCATAGGCCAGAATGAGGCTGTCGATGCCATATCAAAGGCTATGAGAAGAGGAAGAGTCGGTTTGCAGGATCCCAAGAGACCCATCGGTTCGTTCCTGTTCTTGGGTCCTACCGGTGTTGGTAAAACAGAGCTTTCAAAAGCTCTTGCTGAAGCTATGTTTGGTTCGGAGGATGCTCTTATCCGTGTAGATATGTCGGAATACATGGAGAGTCATTCGGTTTCCAAGATGATAGGTTCACCTCCGGGATATGTCGGACATGATGATGGCGGACAGTTATCTGATAAGATCAGACAGAATCCTTACAGTGTTGTTTTATTCGATGAGATAGAAAAAGCTCATCCGGATGTTTTCAACATACTTTTACAGGTACTTGATGACGGTCATATCACAGACTCCAAGGGAAGAAAGGTTTCCTTCAAGAATACTGTTATAATCATGACGAGCAATGCGGGTGCCATGAGGATAATGGAACCCAAGAATCTTGGCTTTGCAAGCAAGAATGATGCTCAGAGAGATTACGAGAAGATGAAAGAGGCGGTAATGGAAGAGGTTAAGCGTATGTTTAAGCCCGAATTCATTAACCGTATCGATGACATCATGGTATTCCATGCACTGACAAATGATGACATGCATTCAATTGTAACGCTTTTGTCCAAAAATCTTACTGACAGATGCAGAGAGCAGATGGATATAAAGCTTTCCATATCGCCTGCCGTCAAGAAGTTCATCGTGGAGAAATATACCAATCTCAAGATGGGTGCAAGACCCCTTAAGAGAGCCATTCAGACAGAGATAGAAGATAACCTGGCAGAACAGATACTTCTTAAGAATATCCAGCCTGGTGATAATGTTAAGGTAGGCGTTAAAGATAAGAAGATCATTTTTAACAAAGTATAGTTTTTTATCTCACAATCGGTTATAATTTATATGTAGGTTGCAGGCAGATAAAACGTCTGTTGACTGATACGGAGGTAAGCAAATGGCAGCAAAAAATTTAATAACGGTTGAGAGTGACAACTCTTTGAGCTTTGGTGATTACACTTTGCCGCAGAAGTCCAAGGTTGAGGATTTCCCTTACGACGGTAACCTTATGAAGGTTAAGACCTTCAATGAGATCACAAAGCTCGAGAAGAACGGCATGTTCGTATATGAATCCGTTCCGGGAACCAGTGTATATGGCTTCACAGAGAATGCTGACGGGGTTGAGTTTTCTGTTGAGGGCAAAGCAGACGAGGATGCACAGATAACCGTAGGTCTTGAAGATGAGACGGAATACGAGGTTTTTGTTGATGAAACAAGTGTTGGCAAGGTAAAGACTAACCTCGGGGGTAAGTTAAACTTCAGCCTTGACTTGAGTAGCGGAAAGAAAAAAGTTGTAATAAAGAAATAAAGTAGCATTGAATAATCGCCCATCTGTTTAAGCAGATGGGCATTTCAATATACAGCCAGATTTGTGATCATAGGAGAAACGAAGGAATTGGCAAAGAAGGATACTCTTGTTTATTTTTGTAATGAATGCGGATACGAATCAGCCAAATGGATGGGACAGTGTCCGGCATGCAAAGCCTGGAACAGTCTCGTTGAAGAAAAGGTTGATAAAAAACTGATCTCTTCCCGTAGCGGAAGGATCACACGCAGTGAAGCAAAGCCTGTCTCATTTGATGAAATAGATATGAAGGAAGAAGAAAGGACTATCATCGGTATTAATGAGCTCGACAGAGTCCTTGGAGGCGGGATAGTAGCAGGTTCTTTAACTCTTGTCGGAGGAGATCCAGGAATAGGCAAATCGACGCTTCTTTTGCAGGTATGCAGGAAACTTTCAAATGCAGGCAGAAACGTGCTGTATGTATCGGGAGAAGAGAGCTTAAGACAGATAAAGCTAAGAGCGGTAAGGATCGGTGACATGAATGAGAGTCTTAAGCTTTTGTGCGAGACCAATCTTACCGTCATAGAAGAAGTGATAAAAAGAACGAAACCCGAGGTTGTCGTAATAGATTCCATTCAGACTATGTATGATGAGGAGATCGGTTCTGCGGCGGGAAGCGTATCACAGGTAAGGGAAGCTACAGCTGTTATGATGCGTATAGCAAAGGAGCTCGGTGTCAGCGTATTTATCGTCGGACATGTGACCAAGGAAGGGACTGTTGCGGGTCCGAGAGTACTTGAACATATGGTGGATACGGTACTTTATTTTGAAGGCGACAGACATGCCTCATACAGGATACTCAGGGGGGTGAAGAACCGTTTCGGTTCCACCAATGAGATAGGCGTGTTCGAGATGAAGAATGACGGGTTGATAGAGGTCCCCAATCCTTCGGAATATATGCTTAACGGCAAGCCCAAGGATTCAAGCGGATCCATAGTTTCATGCTCCATGGAAGGCACAAGACCGATACTCATAGAGATCCAGGCTCTTGTCACGAGAACGAGTTTCGGATTTCCAAAAAGACAGTCTGCGGGAAGTGATACCAATAGGCTTAATCTTCTTATGGCTGTACTGGAAAAGAGACTTAACATGCCGCTCTCGGATCAGGATGCATATGTAAATATCGCAGGCGGCATAAAGATAACAGAACCTGCCATAGATCTAGGGATAGTACTTGCTGTGATATCAAGCTACAGAAACAAGGCTATAGATGATAAAACAATCGCTTTTGGTGAGGTTGGATTAAGCGGTGAGGTAAGAGCCGTGTCACAGGCTGCAGGCAGGGTTAACGAAGCCAAGAAGCTTGGTTTTAAAACATGTATAGTGCCCTACGGATGTTTGGATGCCTTAAAGGACATAAAGGGCATAAAAGTATGTGGTGTCAGGAATATAGCCGAGGCGATAGAGGTTATCTAAAAGCTTAAAGACGCGCATATTGAAGGATTTATTAAAGTTTAAAAATTGTCTTGCATTATTCAATATGCTTTGTTATAATATCGTTTGTTGAGCAAAAGCTCAGGCACAGGGGATTGGTCAAATGGTATGATAGGGGTCTCCAAAACCTTTGGTGGGAGTTCGATTCTCTCATCCCCTGCGATAAACCTCGGAAAACAGTTTTCCGGGGTTTTTTGTTTTGAAAGGAGTTGTGTACTATGAGATTCGGACCTGTAACTCTAAAGGACAAGAAAGGAAGAGAGGTCGTTTTAAGGAATGCCGAGCTTTCGGATGCCGAAGATCTGATAAGATATCTTAAGATCACTACAAAGGAAACGCCTTTTCTTATAAGAGAACCCGATGAAGTAACTCTTACCGTGGAACAGGAGAAGAGCTTTTTACAATCTGTTATAGACGATGACAGAGCATTGCTCCTTATTGCTGTCGTTAATGGGAAACACGTGGGAAACTGCTCGCTTATGAGCGTTGGAAGATATAAGAGATACAGACACAGATGTGATGTTGCGATAGCGCTGTATCAGGAATACTGCGATGCGGGTATAGGCAGTATGATGTTAAATACGATCTTTAAGGTCGCTAAAGAAACAGGTTATGAGCAGGCTGAGCTTGAAGTGATAGCGGATAACAAGAATGCCATCGAACTGTATAAAAAGCTTGGATTTGAGGAATACGGAAGATTTCCCGACAACATGAAATATGCTGACGGGACGTATGTGGACGCATACTGGATGATGAAGAAACTCTGATCAGATAATGAGTGATCAATGATAAAAGAAACACCCCCATTTTGACAATGGGGGTGTTGATGTTTATACATGTCTCAAAGTGTCTTTAGTTTTCAGACATAACAGCTGACAGAACATATACGAAAGGTGAGTTCCAGTATATCGTGATCTCATTTGTCGAGAAGCTCTGAGTTGTGTCTGCATAGCACTTAGCGGGAGGAGTATCGGCCATTACCGATTTGATATATGAATCCTCTAAGTTTCCGTCAGGACCACCGATAACCATACCGGGCATCGGCTTGCCGATCGCTACGGAAGGTCTGTGGTGAGGGTTGACGGCACTTAATGAACCGTATCCCGTTAAGAAGCAGTAACCTGTAGCATTCTGACCAAGGATATATGAAACCTGATCATAAACTGCCTGAGCATATGCTTTTTTATCGTTATCATTTGCATCCTTTGCTGCCATTAACATCTGGCGAGCATATGCGCATACGCTTAAGTTTGAACCCCAGCAGTAGTTCTTGCCAAGGTCGACCATATATCCGTCCGTCTTGCTGTTGTTTAAGAATTCCTGGGCATTGTTTTTAACTTCGGTTCTGATCTTTTCGGCAAGCTCCGGATTCTGCTTATCGGGATCGAGCTTAAGATATGCTATGTTACCGTAGCTTCCCATGCTGTCCCAGCCAAATCCGTGGAGGACATACAGATCAAGTATATCCTCTATGTAAGTCTTGTACTTTTCTTCACCGGTTATGCCATAGAGCTCAACGGCAGCCCAGTACATCTCGTCCTTAAACTGACCGTCTGGATATTCACCTGTTGATATCTCTTCAGGGTTCTTAAAGCCAGTAGCGCTCTTGTGTTCTTCAAGGTAAGTATAAGCTTTCTTTGATGCTGCGAGTGCTGTTTTAGCAAAAGCAGGATCTATATCGGCATATATAACGGATGCCTTTGCCATAACGGCTGCGAAATCACCTGTTGCCGTATTGGAGATAGGAGATACAACAAGTTCTTCTGTTTCTTCCTGGGGCATTACAAATTCGGGGAACTCTCTGCAGGTTACTTTATGATATACACCGCCTGTTGAGGGATCCTGCATCTTGAGCATCCAGTTAAGCTCGTAAGCAGCCTCATCAAGAATATCGGGTATGCCGTTTCCGCTTTCGGGTATTCCGAGATCATCTGCTGCCCAGAGTTCGGGGAAATCTTCGTATGCAAGTAAAAGATCGGCTACTGTTGTTGCACCTGCTACAACATATCTGCCGTAATCACCTGCATCGTGCCATCCGCCGGATACATCTATATAAGAGTTTGTTCCGTATATGAGTGCCTTTGTATCATGACATACGGGATGAGCAAATTCACCTGCTATATCCGCTGTTACTTCGGTTCCGCATCTTTGCTTATAAAGCATTAAGAAACTGTCGCGAAGCAACTGATCATAAACATCTTCCCCTATAGTGAAAGGATAAGATTCATCACCGTTTGAAACAGAGACTACATAGGTGCCGGGAGTAGTGAAATCACTGAAGTCTGCCTGGTAAACTTTTTCATCGGCATACTGTGCGTCAACGGGACCTGTAAGCTTTCCTGTGTACACTTCTTTTCCCGAAGTATCTTTCAGCGTGAATGTTGTATCGATACCCTCGCTTCTTATTACTGCGGTCTTGCGTGCAGAGGGTTTGAAACCAACCTGATTAAGATTTACGTTACGACTCATATCAACAACCTCGGTCTTGATAACGTTCGAATCATCTAAAAGAACAACGGAAACATTATCTATCGTTATAACATGAGGATCCAATGTAGATACACCTGAAGGTGTTCCCAAGTTAAAGCAGAGTCTCGGGGCTACATCGGTTTCTTTTTCCATTGTGAATTCCCATGAATAATGCTGCATTCCCGGAGTTACATTTACATACTCTCCAAAATAAGGGTAGTAGTCACCGCCGTTTAACTGTAGACGTGCTTCGATGACTCTTTCCAAGGTAGTGTCAAGATCAAATGAGAATTCGTATACACCGCCTTCATCAAGCTTGAATCCGTCATAATAGATCTGTACACCATAATCTGTTGCACCGGCTTTTGAAATATCTATCACACCCTGCTCATTTTCAGCGGTGAAGTCACATGTTCCGCCGTGATTGAGATAGGTGTTCCAGTTTTCGGTCCCATCGGAGAAGTCACCGTTAACGATCATGTTGACGCCCACACCTTCACGGGGAGCTTCAGGCTCCTCATCGGCTATCTGATCGGTAACATCTGCCTGTGGCTCATCTGTAGGAGATGCATCCTCGACGACCGGTACATCCTCAGTGACAGGAGTGGTGTCTTCCTGTCCGTTTGCGCATCCTGTCATTGTAACCATCAATGCAAGAAAAAGCGCACAAAAACGTTTTACATAGAATTTATTCATAATAAAATTCCTCCCACTTTAATACCATGATAACAGTTTAACCAATTATTAAGTAAACTGCAATGTCAAATGCATCAGTATAAGTAATTTAAGCACATCAGACAAAAAAGAAATGTTATATTGGATGTTTTACCCATTGAAATTATATGCAGACATTAAAGGGACTTGACATTTTTACTTATTGGTACGATAATACCAACAAATACATACCCACAAAGCGTTGACGAGGACAGTAGCCTGTGAAAGTTCACAGAGAGGGATGCCGGTGCAGGTTTTAACCTGGCAGGCTGGAAGCATCCTGATACGGAAACAGTGTGAAGACCACCTCCGAGCGACCCCAATCCGGTCCGTAGGCCTACGTTACAGGCAAATCAAGAGGTCGTCACAAAATGACGGCAATATGGGTGGAACCGCGGTTATATCGTCCCATACACGAGATAAGTGTATGGGATTTTTTAATTGAGTAAGGAGGAAAAAATTATGAGTACGATCATGTTAACGGACGGAAATATCATCGAAGGCGAATCTAAGGAAGGCCTTAAGGTGATAAGACATACATGTTCACATGTACTTGCAGAGGCAGTAAAGAGACTTTATCCTGAAGCAAAGCTTGCTATAGGACCAGCTATCGATGACGGATTCTATTATGATTTTGATGTAGCAAATCCGTTTTCGAGAGAGGATCTTGATGCCCTTGAAGCAGAAATGAAAAAGATCATCAAGGAGGGCAACAAGCTTGAGCGATTTGAGCTTCCCAGAGCTGAAGCCATAAAGTTTATGGAAGAGAGACAGGAACCTTACAAGGTTGAGCTTATCAATGATCTTCCAGAGGATGCTGTCATCAGCTTTTACAGTCAGGGCGAAGGTTTTACCGATCTCTGCGCAGGACCTCATCTTTCAAGCACAAGAGCAATAAAGGCATTTAAGCTCATCACTTCTTCAATGGCATACTGGAGAGGCGATTCAAACAAGGCAAGACTTCAGCGTATATACGGTACGGCTTATACAAATAAAGAAGATCTGAAGGCTCATCTTGACCGCCTTGAGGATATCAAGATGCGTGATCATAATAAACTCGGACGTGATATGGAACTGTTCACGACTGTTGATGTAATAGGTCAGGGACTTCCGCTTCTTATGCCAAAGGGTGCACGCATGATCCAGAAGATGCAAAGATGGATCGAAGATATCGAGGACAGAGAATGGGGTTATGTTCGTACGAAGACTCCTTACATGGCAAAATCCAACCTCTATAAGCTCTCAGATCACTGGTTCCACTACAAGGATGGTATGTTCGTATTAAACGATGATCTTATGAGCGAGGCAGACGAGCATGAGGACCAGAAGCTGTACAGTGATCCCGATGTTGCCATGAAGAATGCACAGGAGCATGTATATACGGACGAAAAGGGAAGAGAGGTTATGGCACTTCGTCCCATGACGTGTCCTTTCCAGTATTTTGTATATAAGGCTAAACAGCACAGCTACAGAGATCTTCCTTATCGTATGGGTGAGACGTCTACGCTCTTTAGAAATGAGGATTCCGGTGAGATGCACGGTCTTACGAGAGTAAGACAGTTTACGATCTCCGAGGGTCATCTTGTATGTACACCCGAACAGATCGCAGATGAGTTCAAAAACTGCGTAAAGCTTGCCAAGTACTGTCTGACGACGCTCGGACTCGAGGAAGATGTAACATACAGAATGAGCAAATGGGATCCCAAGAATCCCGATAAGTATCTCGGTACGGCAAAAGACTGGGATGTTGTTCAGGACAAGATGCGTGAGATATTAGATGATATAGGTCTTGTTTATACTGAAGAAGACGGTGAGGCTGCTTTCTACGGCCCCAAGCTTGATATTCAGGCAAAGAACGTATACGGCAAGGAAGATACGATGATCACGATCCAGCTTGATATGTTCCTGGCTGAAAGATACGACATGTACTATATCGATGCTAACGGTGACAAGAGACGTCCTTATATCATACACAGAACGTCAATGGGCTGCTATGAGAGAACGCTGGCATGGCTCATCGAGCACTATGCAGGAAAGTTCCCGACTTGGCTTTGTGCCGAGCAGGTACGTATCCTTCCGATATCCGAGAAGTTTGAGGGGTATGCTCAGAAGGTAAGAGCAGAGCTTTCGGCAGCAGGAATAGATGTAACGGTAGATAACCGTTCGGAGAAGATCGGCTACAAGATAAGAGAAGCAAGAATGGACAAGCTTCCTTATATGCTGATCGTGGGAGAACAGGAAGAAGCAGGCGGACTTGTATCTGTTCGTTCAAGGTTCGAAGGTAACGAAGGACAGAAACCTCTTGCAGAGTTTAAGTCACAGATACTTGAAGAGATTGCAACCAAGGCGATCCGTAAGGAACTTCCAGAGGAAGAAAAAAAGAGATAATATAGCATAAAACTGTTGACACACTTGTTTCGTTATGTTATCTTATCAGAGGTAAAAACAAAGCAGAGTATCCACTCTCACCTTGCGGCGAAAGCTTCAAGCGTTAAGATTTTTCCTTAAATGCATGTGTTATCATGCGTTGTTTGGGCGATTTTAAGTGGATAGTTATGCTATCCACTTTTTTATTGTGTAAGGTTATTTGGAGGGTTAAAGCCATTAGCGAATTATTCATTAATGAACAAATCAGAGACAAGGAAGTTCGACTCATAGGAGAAGACGGAGAACAGCTCGGTATCATGAGCGCAAAAGAAGCTCTTGCAAAGGCTGATGAAGCCGGTCTGGATCTGGTGAAGATAGCACCCACAGCAAAGCCGCCTGTATGTAAGATCGTAGATTACGGTAAGTACAGATATGAGCTTGCCCGTAAGGAAAAGGATGCTAAGAAGAAACAGAAGACTGTAGAGATCAAAGAGATCAGACTTTCACCAAACATTGATACCAACGATCTTAACACCAAGGCAAATGCTGCAAGAAAGTTCTTATCAAAAGGTGACAGGGTAAAGATCACTTTACGATTCCGCGGACGTGAGATGGCTCATATGAATACAAGCAAGCACATACTTGATGATTTCGCTGAAAGCTTAAGTGATGTTGCGGTCATCGAAAAAGCACCTAAGGTTGAAGGCCGTACCATGACCATGTTTTTAACTGAGAAGAAATGATCAGTTATCATAAGGATCCGAAAGGAAAGGCAAGGAGGATAAAGTTATGCCAAAGATGAAAACAAGCAGATCGGCTGCTAAGCGTTTTAAATTAACAGGTAACGGTAAGTTAAAGAGAAATAAAGCTTACAAGCGCCATATCTTAACAAAGAAGACAACAAAGAATAAGAGAAATCTTAGAAAACCTGCTATGACAGATTCAACAAATGTTAAGAATATGAAGAAGATTTTACCATATTTATAAGATCGGTCGATGATAGTTTTAGGAGGATAGAAAAATGGCAAGAATTAAAGGCGGTATGAACGCTAAAAAGAAACATAATAGAGTATTGAAACTTGCAAAGGGCTACAGAGGCGCAAGATCTAAGCAGTACAGAATTGCTAAGCAGTCTGTTATGCGTGCACTCGCAAGCTCATATGCAGGCAGAAAAGAGAGAAAGCGTCAGTTCAGACAGCTCTGGATCGCTCGTATCAATGCAGCAGCTCGTATGAACGGTATATCTTACAGCCAGTTTATGCATGGTCTTAAGCTCGCTAATGTTGATATTAACAGAAAGATGCTTGCTGAGATGGCAGTAAATGATGCTGAAGGTTTTGCAACACTTGCAGAACTTGCTAAGAGCAAGATCGCTTAATATGACGATAAAAGAAGAACATCACTCAGGTGTTCTTTTTTTATTGTTAAACGATCCATAAAAGGGCAGCGATGAGATCTTTAAAAATCATATCGGGATAGGCCGACGGATCATAGAAAAATAATACAGGAAAAACACAGGGAAATTTTGATTTTTTATTGACAAAAGGTCTTCAGTTTTATATACTAGCATAGTCGGATTTGAAAAGAAGACTTTTTAAACGGGATCTTAGCTCAGCTGGGAGAGCATCTGCCTTACAAGCAGAGGGTCATAGGTTCGAGCCCTATAGGTCCCACTCAGACTTCGACTATACGGAGTCTCATATGGCGAGATAGCTCAGTTGGCTAGAGCATGCGGTTCATACCCGCAGTGTCGAGGGTTCAAATCCCCCTCTCGCTACTAACTGAATGGCCCGCAAACCTTCGATTTATGAGGGTTTGCGGATTTTTTATTATCATAAGGTTTTTAAATTGTTGGATACACTTGGATACACTGTGGATACTTTTGATCAAGTTAGACAATGATCGATTTCGATCCGCCATACCTGTATAACAGAAGCCATCTGATAGCATATGCACTCACAGGACAGAACGCAAACGAGAAAAACCTGATCACAGGAACACATCATATGAACAGTGAATCAATGCTCTACTGGGAGAATCAGGTGATCAGGTTTTTGCATGAATCTGATTATCATGTCCTTTACAGGGTCACACCATATTTTAGGGTTGACACTCCACACGACTGAAGTCGTGGGATTCCTGCTACCTGCCACTACATAGTGGCTGACCAGTCCGTTTCCGGTAGGTCGCAGTGCAAGGTATGGGTATGCCATTACCCATCGCAGGGCAGAACATATAGTTCCCTACGCAGTATGCCTGATATCTCTATCGCCGGCATACT
>JAEERY010000018.1 GCA_016286035.1 Lachnospiraceae bacterium | reverse complement strand
GACAATAAAAAGTGAGGAGATAGTATCACTCCTCACAAATAACAATCATGGGTTAAAAAACTATACGGATTATCCGATCACGATTTACGGCAAGGGAATCGGATTTTTGCTTACCTTTGTCGTTCCATATGCATTCACAGGTTATTATCCTGTGGGGAATCTTCTAGGAAAAGATCTGGTTCACCCCGAATATGCTTATCTGTCGCCTTTTATCGCACTAGTTACGGGAGTGGCAGCTTATTTCCTCTGGAATTTTGGCCTAAAGCACTATAACAGTGCAGGAGCATAAAATGAATTTGACTGTGATTATTATGTGATCATGCCAGAACAGGTACGTAGGATAGGAGATAATTTTAGAAAACAGGTATATATACCTGTTTTCTAAAATGACTATTGAAAATAGATATTATACTTGGTGTTCCAGTATCCATTGAAGCAAGTCCTCATATTCTAAATTGCCTGCCGCCACCTCTAAAATAGTCTCATAAAGTTCCTTCTGAGTATATTTCATCTCAATCCCATTGATTGCAAGAAAAACCAGCATTGAATGTGTACCGATTCTTTTATTCCCATCAAGCATGCAATGATTTTTAATTAGCCCATATCCCAACCTTGCTGCTTTTGCCTGTATTGTCGGATATAATTCTTCACCATCAAACGCCTGAAATGGGCTTTCTAAATCTAACAGCTTTTAATCTCTAACTCCATCACATCCGCCAAACTCTTTAATAAGCTGAGCATGTAGCAGAAGGACCTGCTCTTTACTCAGTTTTTTCATTTTGCTAGTACCTCATATGCCTCTTTATTCTGTGTCATTAATCTTTTCGAAATAGCTAATACATCTTCATCACTGGCTGTCGCGAGCTCATCCGCTTTACTAAAATCGATCACCAGGTATCTGGGAACGTTATTCTTGAGGATGATCGCAGTTCCTCGCTCATCCACCAATCTTGTTACTTTTGAAAAATTCTGATTTGCTTCTGTGATTGATATCATCGCATTTGTATCTATGGTCATAAAAAACACCTCCATTCTTTGGTATTATTATACAATGAATTATAGCTATTATTCAACCTATTTGGATTATTAATATATCATAAGTTTGAAGTTGTCTGAGCGATGCGCTCTCGTGACTTCTATTTCTATGAGATCGTTTTCTTTATTGTTTTTTCATTATCCTTAGTGAAATCACTCAGTTTATACGATCGGATACGCTGATTCACAATAAGCGGTTCCACAAAGCCGTTTTTTACCAGTATAGATAATCTGTTTATTACTGTTTTGTTTGTAACACCGATTTCACGGCTGACTTCGATCGGAGAAAACTCTCCTTTATATTTCTTTATCAAAAACAGGAGCAGTTCTTTTTCCCTGCTTTTTAGATATGATAAGCTTCCGCTTATTTCATTCTCGCTGGAGCTTTCTGACAGTTCACAGATCTTATTGGAATATAACAGCACCATACGAAGGAAATAATTAACCCACATTTCCGGATGCGGCGGATCATTTCTTCCAGAGTAATAAAGAGGAGGCAATCCCATCTGTATCGATTCATAATACTCATTAATGTCATACGCAAAGTATTCCTCTAATGAACCGATACCATTGAATCCGTATCCTCCCAGATCCAAAATGTATCCTGACAGCAGTCGCGCGGTTCGACCGTTTCCGTCTTCAAACGGATGTATCGTTACCAGCTGATAATGAACAACAGCAGCAACTATCAGAGGGTGATCATCAGTAGTGTTTACATACTCAACCAGTTCATCCAGTAAGTCCGGTATATCACAGTACTCCGGCGGGATATAATCAGGATTCCCGGTCTGAGAATCATAAACCGCAAACAAGACACCGGGAGGCATGGCCCCTCGAAGTCCGATCTTTTCCTTAGACGCGCCCTTTTCAACACATTTCTGAACATCCAATATCAGCTTTTTTGAAAAAGGCTCTTTCTTTTTTGCCTTTTCTTCAAGAAGCTGAAGTGCAAGAAAATAATTGCGCACTTCCTGTTCCGGCTTTAAAAAGTGCTTTCTTTCATCACGCTCTATAACTTCATCAACCTGCTTTTGGGAGAGAGGATTACCCTCTATCTTGGTTGATGCATATGAACTTTTTTTCTTGGAATTTTTACGCAATCTGTCTGCTACAGATCTTGTCAGTTTCACAGAAGAAACCTTGTATCTGTTTATAGCGATCTCAGTTATGTATTTTAAGATCTCATTCGTTAAAATCACTTTGATCATCTTTAGATACCTCAATGATATTATAGCAGAATGAGCCTTGATTTACATTAAAATTTCACTATTTTTCACTATCATCAGTCGATTTTTGTACGTATTTGTCGGCTTTATACGGGTTTGGGAACATGTTAAGGATTAAAGAAGAGTGAAGTGATCATAAACTGTATTGAAAAGCCTGCAGATATATCGGATCAGGATTTTGATTTTCACAATTTCATGATGACAAAATAGAAAGATGGCATGTCACAAATATGTGGTATGCCATCTTCTTTAATGTTTTCATATAAAGACCGTTAAGGCTGTGTCTTATCTGTATAACTGATCTGTTTTAAACAGATCGCAGTATTCCATCTGCGAGTCATAAAACCAGTTGTTTTTGTCAACAGGCCATTGCGATTTCACTTCATCGCTTATTGATTCATCCGCCTGTATTGATTCGGGATAAGTGTGAGCATAAAAGAAAGCTCTTTGTTCCCATACATCACATATTGAAGAGGGATATTCAAACTTATTGCCATCACTCTTAAACAGTCTGGAGATATGTGTGGGATTTTCCTTTATAAGCCCTTCATCAAGAAGTCGGTTCATCTGCGGATACAAGTGTCCGAATCCGCATACGATCAGGACTTTTTTATCATCATAGAGCTTCAGCTTCTCCATAATGTTTTGGTGTATATGATCATCTCTGTCATCCGTGGTCGTATTCTGCTTATAGCTGTCATCAGTCACCTTCCAGTAATCTATCATCTCAACGGGAATAGAATTATCCTGACAGTAGCAGTAGGTGATGCACATATCGACAGGACCGTCCACCACACCGAACTGTTTATAGTATTCTTCTCTTGCTTCGATAAAGATAACATCAGGATCTATGTTCTGTATCGCATTTAGCATTTCTTCAACAGAATAATTTGACATAGAGTCAAAGTGACTCGTATGGAAGGTACCCATAAGATAAACTTCTTTACTGTCTGATAAAAGCAATCTCTTAACCGTAAAGCTTTTGATGTTTATATAGACAAGCGCAACCAGAATAAGTACAGCTGCGAGTATTGCCCCGATGCATATAAGGGCTTTTTTAATTTAGGATGTTTCTTCATTTGTTTCTTTATCCTGATACTCTTTTAAACGAGTACAAACCTTTGCAAAAGTTTCATAACCAGCCGAAGTATTCCCCTATCATGGTGATAAGATGCGGGATCTCCAAAATACTTAAGACGGTAACGATAATGGATATGATACCGAGAGGACCGAATTTCTTGCTCTTTCCCTTCTTCACACGTTTGATCCATATGGTGTCAAAGATGAGCGGAGGGACTATTACCCAAAACGCAGAAGCGATCAAAATGAATATGACCATTCCTTCCAAAAGTACCATTACTATATGCTCCTTTCCAATGAACATTTTATTTTTCAAAAACAAACTCTTCCCCGAATTTCTCTTTATACAATTCCTTCCAGTATGCGTCAAATCCGGGGTAGTTGAGTTCATCGCCGCTGTTTCCGCTATAACCTTTTGTGTTGTAGTCAGGATCTTTCATTCTGATCACGAAGGTATAGTCAAGATTGTATTCAGGATCTTTATCCTGTTCTTCCCAAATATGCCCGGGCAGTTCGTCTCTGATATGCTGTACATCCTCGTCTGTCAGATCCGCACACTTTTCCGATGCTGTGTAATCAGACAGCGATCGTGTTGCATAATATATCTTATTATTCTTAAGATCAAGTGTCATCCTTCCCGGATAAGCCAGCTCGCCTCCATAATACATATCAAACTCAATCATGATCACATCCGCTTCTTTTATAAAATCTTCAAGCGGAAGCTCACTTGGCGTTCCCTGAAAAATCCTGCCGGTATCCGTTCCGTATACCACACCGTTATCATAATCAGCCGAAACCATAGCCCAGTAATCTCTTTTTGCCAAGGTATCCTCTCTGAATCTGTATTGCATGATAAAATCCAGGATATAGTCTCTTGGGATATCCGTATTGGTAACACCGTAATACTCCATAAATCTTTCAACACTGACGATCTCATCATCCACGGTATCCGCATCTTCACCTGAACTGACAATCCCTGTATCTGCTGTGTCTTTATCAGTTGAATCCAAATCTGAATTCATATCACATCCGACAGCAAGTAATGTCATAACAAGAAATGACAATAAAAAAGTATATCTTTTGCTCATTGGGCTCCTCTTTTGTCGTTTATCTCAAACTATATTTCCTTAGACATAAAAAGTACTAAATCGTCATCATTAACACACGGAGCGTATTGATCCAACTGTTTTCCCTGATACCAGACTCCGCTTCCGTCAAAAACATAGCCTCTTTTTGCATACATTCTTTGCGCCGCGCCGTATCCGGAATGAACACCGACTGCCAGATAGACTTTATCTGATATCTTTGAAGCTTCCTTTTCAACAACATCCATTATCTTATTTCCGATCCCTTTATTATGAACATCAGTAAAGACTGTCAGATCAACTATTTCAGGAATACCTTTGTTGCCCCAGGGGCCTTCGTCAGGATTAAGTACAAGCGTACACTGTCCGCAGACTCTGTCTTCATATTCGGCAATAAAAACAAGTCTTTTTCCCTCTTCTTGTTCTTTATGATAATTCTCATAAGTTTCTATACTGGGATGCCAGCCATATGATAAATAAGTGTCATAAAGTACCTTGGCATCTTCCTTGATCATACTCCTTATTCTAATTGTTTTGTCATCATAGTATATCTTCATTTAAAACTCCGATTTTCCTGAAAAATCAAAACAGTCATTCCCATAAAGATGTATCCACCTGATAGGATGCATCTTTCATGTATTTCTGCACCTCATTAAACTGAGCGGGAGATAAGGCATCATAAGCAGGAGCATTCTTAATGTCATACTTCTTTTTGATCTCATTATACTTTGAATCAAATTCATATCTGTAATCTCGTACCAGTCCGTTTGGAGTCACATTCTGACCTTTATGAAACCATTCGACATAGGCATCTATCGCATCATGCTGTTTATTGGTGCATGAGTTAAACTGACATATCCAGTCTACCTCAATATCCGTCGCAGAGTCTTCATTGTATTCATTGTATGCAGAGACCGCCAACTGAAGATCACCGATATTATACTGGATGTTGTTATAGTTTCTGTTCTTGACATCGTCATAACTTACAACATCACAGCAAAAAGCCATCAGGTTTTCATATGTTTCAAGTACATCCTTTGCACCCTGAGCATCCTCGTTTGCAACGCATTCAGCATATATATCAGATACTATCAAAGTACAGCTTCCGGATTCATGATGCGTGACAGTCTCAGGCGCTTTTTTAGAGCAGCCAGCCATAAGACCAATGAGCATTATGAGTACAGACAGTATTATCATCTTGGATGTGAGTTTATTCATTGTAAACCTCCGCCGGCAGTTTTTATGCAGTGTAATTTTAGCATAATACATGATGATATCATAGAGTCTAAACGAGCCTTAAAGTGGTGAGGCTTCTCTTTTAAGTTTTCATACAAAAGGGAAGCGACCATCCGACAGGTTTAAAATGGATGGCCGCTAAGGGGGAGTATATTTCAACTGATTATACCTCTTCCGGTACAATCATCTTAAGGACATGTTACAATATGAAGTGTAACAGATCTGCATACGGATCTTTAAAAAGATTTTATTGTATAATCGTATATGATCCATTGTCGGGAAAGGAAAAAACATGATACTTAAGTATGTTGAAGATATAAGATCGTCTTTAAAAAACAAATGCTACTTTGCAGCACTTTCTCTTTCACTTGACCTGCCCGATATATGCGGATACGCAGAGTATCCGCATAAAACAAAAGAAGACAGATTCATCACATGGTATGACGAATACATAGGAAAATATCTTTCAAAGGAGACTGAGTATGACGGGACTCATGATCCGTGGATGAGCGGCAGGATCGTATATGAACTCAGGGAAGCATTTCTCTACGGGGATCAATCCGATACGAAGGAAACATCAGAGAGACTTAACAAGTTTGTACTTATCCTCGGTGACGGTACTACACTTACCCATCTGACTTTCAATGCAGGTGTCCCCGAAAAAGGAAGCTACTATAAGATGATGGCCATAGATGTCACATATCTTTGTGACATGATATGCAACTGTGCAGAGTGGTACTATGACGCAAACAAGGATAAGTTTAAAGAAGGCTATACCACAGTAGATCAAAAGGATCTTGATATATGTCTTGCAATGGATAACAGTGAAGGGAAAAAGGGTATGTTTGACCTTATCACCGATAACGGAAAAATGGGCCTGACAGATAAGGATTAACAGACAGGCTATTTTGTCGGGCAAAACAAAATCCGTATGTTTATTTTAACGATCTTATCATTTAAGTAAGCTCTTTCACATTGTACAATGGATACAGTAGAAAACGATTCATGACAGGGAGGGAGTCACATGAATGATATAGAAAGAAAAGAAGTCAAAGAAGCCATAGATGCAGCCGACAACGCACTCACACATCTTGGTAATGCAAGAGCATATCTTAACAGCGCAGGGAACTGGGGGATCCTTGATGTGCTGGGAGGAAATACGATCACATGGCTTTTCAAGCACGGCAAGATGTCAAAGGCAGAAAGAGAGATCGATGAGGCAAAGCGTGCCCTTGAAAGATTAAACAGGGAACTTAAGGATGTCAAAGGATGTTCTTCGATCCATATCGATGAGTTCTTAACGATAGCCGATGTGTTTTTGGACGGCTTTATCGTGGATCTCTGGGTACAGTCAAAGATAAGCGATGCCAAAAAGCAGTGTGATGAAGCCATTAGACAGGTCGAGAGCATAAGGAGCAGACTGCTCTCGATAAGATAGGGGGTAAAATATGGGGAGTTTCATAGGATTTTTCATCTGGACACTGGTAAGCATATCTCTTGCAGGGATAGGAGTATATTCTTTTAAAGCAAAGAAGGCGGTAGGCTTCTGGGCAGGAGTTGAGCCGCCCAAAGTTAAGGATGTAAAAAAATACAATCACTCTATAGGTATACTGTGGTTCATATATGCCACTCTTATGGAGCTTACCGGACTGCCGCTCATCTTCATTGAACAAAACAGCGCGGCATTTGTTCCGGTGATACTCTGTCCCATGGCGATCACCATAGGAATGATGGTGGCATATTATAAGATTGAAAAGATAAATAAGATTTAGATATAATCAAAGGGAAAATTAAGACTAAAGGGGATATATATGGAAAAGTCTATAAGCGAACTCATAGCGACAAGCAGAAACTCTGAAGGAGTATTACCCGATAATTTCTCGCTTCCTAAAGATACAGACGGAAAGATAGACAGATTTGCAGACGGAGCACTCGACGGCATAACCATCTATCACATGGGTGTCACTCCTCTAAGAGATGAAGACAAGGCTGAACTTGGAGAGATCCTTACTCTTATCTCTAACGGGAAAGACAAGGAAGCGATCGAAAGATACAAGGAGTTTTCAAGAACACGAAGAACGATTACACTCATAGATGATATACAGAGATTCATCGTTGATGAGAACAATAAGATGGATCATGACAGACTCTATGATTTTTCTGTCGATCTTCTTTTAACATCGGACAATACAGAGTGTGTAAAGCTTGCCTTAAGCATCCTTGAACTTTATGAGGTATATGAGAATGAAGCCCTTGCAAGGACGGTCCGCATAGTGGGGCTTTCCGATGAGTTTACACTTTTTAGTGTATTCTTGATGCGTGCATGGCCCGCAGCGGAAAAAGAGATTTTAGAACTTGCCAAAAGAGTAAAGGGCTGGGGAAGGATACACTGCGTTGACTTTATAACAGCTGAGGATGAAGAAACGAGACAGTGGCTTTTGCTTAACGGTGTAGATAACTACGTGGTACCTGCATATTCGGCATGGATCGTATATGAGAAAGCTCACGTTGAAGAAGTACTTAAAAAGGATACATTAAGCTATGAAGAGCTTCACGGCATCCTTAAGATAACAGAGGCGCTTTTGGATGAAGGCCCCTTAAGCGGGATATCAAACATGGAAGATCCAAAAGGCTATCTTAACAGGGTGCTTGATAAGATAAACGAAGATCTTAATCTTTCTGAAGAAGATAAGAAGATAATCGAAGCGATAAAGAACCGGAAAGAATGAAAAAGAAAAGAATAACGTTACTGCTCCTTGTCATATTTATCATCCTGTGGATCATCACATGGATACCGGTGACTGAACACATCAAAGTCTCACCAAAGGAAAGTAAACTTGCTGGAGTGAGGATCGTACTTATAACGGATCTTCACTCCTGTTATTATGGCAAGGATCAGGCAAACCTTATAAAAAGAATAGATAAAGAAAACCCGGATGTTATAATCCTTGGCGGAGATATCCTTGATGATAAGCTAAAGGATGACAATGCAAAGATACTCTTGGAGGATATGGTAAAAAAGTATCCATGCTACTATGTTACGGGCAATCATGAGTTCTGGAGCGGAAGGGTTGATTCCATGAAGGAATACCTTACCGGTATAGGAGTACATGTACTTGCAGGCGACTGTGAGACGGTTGATATTAACGGAACCTTCCTTGACATATGCGGAGTTGATGATCCCACATATATGATCGATCAGACATTCAAGGATCAGATAGACAGCGCATATGAAAAATGCGATGAGGATCATTTTAAGATACTTGTAAGCCATCGTCCGGAAAAGATCGACATTTATGATGATTATGATTTTGATCTTATCCTTTCGGGGCATGCTCATGCGGGACAGTTTAGGATACCCTTTGTTAACTTAGGACTTTATGCACCCGATCAGGGATTCATGGCTAAATACGTAGACGGAAAGTATGAGCTTGATAACGGAAGCATACTGATAGTCAGCAGAGGTCTTGCAAGAGAGAGTACACCGGGACCGAGATTCTTTAATAACCCTGAGGTTGTTGTGATAGATATTGAATAAGAGAAATATATGAGTGATAAGATATCAAAAGAAGAAAGATTTGGGAGATCAGACTCTACTTTGCATGAGAGATTTGAGTTTCGCACCATAAACAAAAATGAAGCCGATGAGGTTTCAGATATAGAACAGATATGCTTTCCTCCAAACGAAGCCTGTACACCTAAGCGTATGCATGAAAGAGTTGAGGCAGCAGGAGACATCTTTTTAGTCGCATATGATAAGCAAAGTAAAAGAATAGCCGGGTTTGTTAACGGTATCGCGACCGATTGTGATGATCTTAAGGATGAGTTTTTTACGGATGCATCCCTTCATAAAAAAGACGGAAAGAATATCATGATCTGCGGAGTAAGTGTTCTGCCTGAGTACCGGGGTCAAGGGCTAGCCCGTGAAATGATATCAGTCTACTGCAAAAGAGAATGCGAAAACAACAGAGAGCGTCTTGTTCTCACCTGTGAACCAGACAAGATAAAGATGTATAAGAAATTCGGATTTACGGACAGGGGTGAATCCGATTCGGCCTGGGGCGGTGTCATATGGCATCAGATGGATATACAGCTAAACCCGTGAAATAAATGTTTTAGGGAACTTTTTGATCAAAAAGATGGTAAAAAGTTCCCTAAAAAGCATAATAAAGCCTTTTATTTTGTCCTTTTAGTCATTTAAACAGGATGAATTTAATAGTACCATAAAACAGTAAACAGGGTTTATGTTTAAGCAGGGAGGATGAAAAAATGGCAAATACAAATGAAACACGTTACGGTATAGATATGAATCTTGACGGAAAGATAGATGTTAAGGACGATACTTTGATCGGTATGATGATCGAGCAGGAAAACCGCAAGAATCATACAGACAAAGTATTGGATATTGATTAATATCAAAAGACCACCCGTATAGATGATGAGGCAGGGGAGACAGCAATGTTTCCTCTGTTTTTCTTTACGGGAAATGGTTTACATAATTTGCATATTCACAACTAAATGACATAGGTATATAATAGGGTAAGCGTGAAAGGATAAAGATGGAAGATTTTAATATACTCCTTAAAAACATGGATAAGGTCCATACCACTAAGATGGGTATCGATCGCATAAAGAAAAATCTGGGACTTGACAGTGAAGATGCGGTTAAGTACTGCAAAGATCTTGTTTTAAGCAAGGACTGCGTGATATATAAACAGGGAAAGAACTGGTACTGTGAAGCAAAAGGCATGGTAATAACGATAAATTCCTACAGCTATACCATAATAACGGCACACAGAAAGAAACAGTAAAGATCCTTAAAGGAAGGCAATAAAGGATGGGAACACAGACAGATCATATGACAGAAAGAAAGATATCAGGCAAAGCTTTGAGTATCTTTATGAGTCTTGTCATCTTACTTTCCGCTCTTTGCGAGTGGATATACTGCAACGCGACCGATTTGATAGTCATACTTTTGATGTGGATACCTGCGATATCGGCATTTGTTGCGGCAAGGATAAGTCTAAACGATAACGATGAGGATTTCTCATATAAGAAGCAGCATTCCCTCTTAAGCATAAGGAAATGCAAGTTCAAATATATCATAGTGGCATTTCTTATCCCTTTGATGTATCTTATAGTACCATATGCCATCTACTGGATGACGCATCCAAAGAGCTTATCTTTCGGGGATGCATCATTCATATATATCTTCATATATATGATCATAGCCTTTATAGTATCATTTGCCACTGCGACGGGCGAGGAGATAGGCTGGAGAGGCTTTATGCTCCCTGCTCTTATCGATCGCATGGGGATATCAAAGGGCATAACGATAGTGGGGATGTTCTGGTGCGTATGGCACTTCCCCTTGCTCATATGGGGAGGATATATGGAGGGAACGCCTCTTTGGTATAAGCTTTGTGCATTCATACTTTGTATATTCCCGGTCGGTATAATAGCTGCGATACTTATGATGAAAAGCGGCAGTATATGGCCGGCAGCAGTACTTCATACAACGCATAATGCTCTTGATCAGGAGCTGTTCGGAGCATTTACCATAGGTGAAGACAAGATGTACTTTGTCAGCGAGACGGGTTTACTTACGATTGTCTGCGTCTGGGTGATAGCGATAGTATTGAGTTTTGTATATATAAGAAAAGATAATAAGTGAATTTTGAGACAAGTCCTGTCCCATTTGGAAAAATCAGGTATTTGGTCGTTTAGTGTCCTTTAAGCCGATGTGATTTTTTTATAAGATCAGGTCAGAAAACGAAACACAAACACCAAACGGGAGAGGAAATCAAAATGGAAACAAAAGAAAAGATCATCATGGTTGTAACACTCACACTTGCTATCATCGCAATGACATTCATAGTATTATCTATGTTATATGATCAGACAACAACCAGATATCTGGCAACGGGGATGAGCTTCCTTGCTTTAGCAAATATCCTTAATATAAGGACAATGGTTAAAAGAAGAAAAGACAGCTCTTCACAGAACTAAAGAACATGAGCCGGAGGGAAACCTCCGGTCTTTATTTATCACTAATAGATTTACATAATGTATAGACATAATGCAAACACCCAAAGCTGTATCCGATATATGAATATAGGCAAACAAATCTCAAATGGTTTACATAATAGTAAATGACCAAAACAGTCAAAATGGCAAATTTAAGCGATTTCGACTGTTTTTCAGCAGGAGAGCATCAGTGACAGAATAGATAAGACATCCGGTAAAGCGCGTAAATACACCTATCTCATCGGTGACATAAGTGTCAGATTAAAAATATAACAAAAAAATGAAAAATGTTTTAAAGATTGCTTACGGTCGGTATGATAAAATATTCTGAGTATATAAACAGGGGAGGTATAAAACTATGGATACATACAAGGGTGAAGAAATATTAAGCAGTATGTCGGCAAGGATACATCCTGCCGATAAGATAGTTCCGGACTGCAAATGTGATCTTTTGCTCTCCGAAAGTCATCTGTTTGTAATAGAAGATAATTATGACGGTACCTATACCGATCATTATGTTATCGATGTTAAATACATAGATGACATTCTGGTAAGCGATCCGAATAAGACTCAAAAGGATCCGGCACCCGGATCGGCAGCAGATTTAAGAAAGCAGGCTACAGAAGACCTTAACAGGAGAAGTCCCTGGAGACGTTTCTATAAAAACAACAGCAAAAACGAGTTTCTTGAAGTCATATATAATGATGACAGCTTTGTAAGACAGCATCTGTTCTTTGACGAATGCGACAAGCAGCCTGCAGGATTCATAAATGAATTCAAAAAGATAACCGGGAAATAAGATATAAACAGGGGAAAGAGTATGTTTGCAATTGCCTGGGGAGCATTGATATGTGTGCTGTTGATACTTGCATGGGCAGCACTGTGTGTATCAAAGTACAGAAAATGGCATAGAAGAAGAGTTAACTGCACACAGGAATTACAGGTTAAGGTCACGGATGTACTTAAAAGGAAGGCCATGCGAGGCGGCTATATATATAAGCCGGTCTTTGAATCTGTGGATGATGATCATTATGTGATAGATTCGGCGTATTATTCGAATCTTGTCTCATTTGAGATCGGGGAGACGTTTACTCTTCTTGTAAATCCAGATGATAAGAAGGAATTTCTTTATAAGGATGATTCCTTAAACAAAGGAAAGATCGCGGATATAGTATGCTGTATCCTGCCGGCACCGCTTGTTATAGGATTCATTATCATGCTGATATAGGATCAGGCGTATATAAATGAGTTTAGACAGATCGGATGTTAACTACATCGGATTTGTACTATAATAAAAGAGGCGGACATAAACAAAGGGGTTTGTGTTAAGACTTTAAAGCGTTATGTCTGTGTATTGGGAGATTACCGATGAATATTGAACTGCAGGTATGTGGACTGGTTATGCTTATAATCTTCCTGGTCTTCATTGAGCGTGACAGAAAGCTCAATGTAAAGAACAGGCTTTTGTTTATTGCGGCCTTTGGCGTATGCATAGCATGTCTGGTATTCGATATCGCATCGATAGTAGTCATCCACATGGCTGTCTATGAAGGCTTTTCTCCTACAGTTACGAAAGCGGTATGCAAGCTGTATATAATGTTACTTGTAACCCAGGGATACTGCGGTTTTTTGTACGCATGTTATGATCTTGCCGTACAGTTCAATAACAAGCTTATAAGAAATCTTGCCATGATCCTGTACATAGTAGGCGAGATACTGATAATAATACTGCCGCTTGATTACTACATGGAAGGCAGGAGTGTATATTCATACGGACCAGCGGCTCTTTGTACATACGCACTTTCGATATTCTACATCTCATTCACGTTATTCCTTTCCCTTAAGCATAAAAAGGATATATCACACAGAAGACTTATCGCACTGTTCACATGGCAGGGTCTGTGGCTTATAGCGGCACTCATACAGTTTGTATTTAAAGAGGTTTTGCTTGTCGGATTTGCGGCAGCGCTCGGTATGATCGTACTCTATTCACAGCTTGAAAATCCCAACGAACATATAGACAGAGCAACGGGACTGTTCACACAGAATGCACTCTCACTGTTCTTGCAGGATAAGTTCAATTACAATAAACCGTTTGCATTCTATACGGCAAAGATCAAATATCTTGTTCCGTTCGGAGAACTCGAGATGAAGAGAAATGCCGTTATAAGATCCGCAAGAGGATTCCTTGAACTTGGAGATGAACCTGTATTCAGGATAGGCGATGACAAGTTCTGTGTCATCTATGATTCGAAAGAGAGAGCAAAAGAAAAGCTCATGGAGATAAAGGCAAGAGCTGACGGAGTAACGGACATCCCCGTGGAAGCAAAATTCATCTTCTTCCCTGACAGCACGATGCTCACAGGTGTAGATGAAGTGTTTAACTTCATCCACTGCTATGAGGATTCGGCAGAAAACCTGCTTGTCTGTGATCAGGATCTTGTAGACAAGATGCGTTACAGGACAAGGGTATATAACCTTATAGAGAATGCTCTTAGAGATGACAGGGTAGAGGTATATTATCAGCCTATCTACAATGTCAAGGCAGGAAAGTTTACTTCAGCCGAAGCTTTAGTTCGTATCAAGGATGAAGACGGCAAGATGGTGTCGCCCGGCGATTTCATTCCGGTTGCCGAGGAAAACGGTCAGATAATACCGCTTGGAATAAGAGTATTCAAGAAAGTATGCGAACTGTTAGCAACGGGCGAGCTTCAAAAGCTCGGTATCGAAAACATAGAGAGCAATATCTCCGTGGCACAGTTTGACTATGAGAATCCCACAAGCTTTGTAAAGAAACATATAGAAGAATACAACATAGATCCTTCAAGCATTAATCTCGAGATCACCGAAACAGCGGATACCGGACTTAAGCATCTGCTCAATTTAAATATAGAGAAGCTAAGAGCGATCGGTGTGACATTTTCACTTGATGACTTCGGAACAGGTCGTTCAAACCTTGATTATTTCGTAGACATGCCGGCTCAGAATATCAAGTTCGACTTGAAATTCACACAGGGATACTTTACAAACGACAGGATAAAGCATGTCATGGAAGGTATGGTAAATATCGTCCACAACATGGATATGAAGATCGTATCCGAAGGAGTGGAAACAAAGGAACAGCTTGATGCAATGGTAAGTCTCGGTATCGATTACATACAGGGATATTACTTCTCAAGACCTATAACAAGTACGGAGTTCATGGAATTCCTTAAAGCACATCAGGGATGATATAAAACTGCAGACAGACATATTGAGTTTAGGAGGGCACAGATTTGTGCCCTCTTTTCCATAAATCCGAGTATATTTATCCGTATCTTAGATAGAAGGAGAGAAGATATGTCTAAGATAATCAAAAGAGTGATAATCATTTTAATAGTGTTGGTTCTTATCATACCGATCCCACGCAGATTAAAAGACGGCGGGACCGTTGAATACAATGCGGTCCTTTATTCTGTAGATAAAGTCCATCAATTGTGCAGATACGGGATATATGCCAAAGGTACAAGAGTAAGGATACTTTTCTGGGAAGTATATGACGATGTTGAAGAAAGAGACTACTGGGCGGATGAACCTGAAACAGAGCAGGAAGAAAACAATTCCCGGGCATTCAGTGAAGCAACGATGGAAAAGATCGGAGAACATACATACTTTGAAAAAGACATGTTCAAAGTAAGAAATATCAGTGCCGCCAGGGAAGAATATGCAAAAGAATGTCTTGAAAAGGCAGATCACACACTTGAAGAGGATGTATGTTTAGATGGTGTCTATGAATCCGAAACACGCGGGGAATTAAGACTGCTTGCAAAGAAGTACACAGACGGGATCGTATATGATGATTTTGAGTACGGGGCAGCCTATCAGTAAGGCATCGGTTATGAATGGGGACGATGCGACTATACCATTAGACAAAAAGAGCCTGATAAGAACGGCTTGATGCCCATAGAAGATATAATAGAGATCGTATATGATACCGCAAGCGGCAACCTGGAAAAAATGTCATCCGATTTCAATAAGGTGTCAGAAATAAAAGGGACATATATACTTACGGCAAACATTGACGGAGATCTTATATATGTATTCACAATCAACAAAAACAGTACGGTAAGTGTTGATGCACATACGGGAGAGATTCTGACTGAACATTTCTGGGACGGGATATATTATTAATATATGTATTATCTAAAGGTTGCATAAGCAGCCTTTTTTTGATGAGACGGTTTACATAAGTTTGCCAAAACGCTAGTTAAAAATTGGCCAAGACGCTAGTTTGTATTGACAAAACCCTGTAAAAACGCCATTCTTTACTTTAAGGGATTTGTGTAAAAAAACAGTAAGTTAGTACTGTTTTCAGACTGAAATCTTAATCTAATCGCAGGCGGTAAAGAAACATGATCTTATCAAACGAAGAATTAAAGAAAATCTATTTTGGAGCATATGAATTCAAAGAGACTGATGACGGATATCTTCAGTCATTCCAGTATACTGAAAAGCAGATAGAGTATTTCAAGGGAGCTTTTGATATGTGGTATGACAGGTGTACCGCATCAACAGCAAAAACCTTAGAATTCATTACTGAGGCAACAAAAGTATCCTTTGACTATAAGGTCATCTGGAAGGGTTCTCCCGATTCATTTGAGATGATGGTAGACGGGCTTATCACTAACATCGCTTACATCAAAGACATAATGGATGTGGGTACCATTGAGTGGGAACTTCCTGAGGGTAAAAAGAATGTAGTGATATACCTTCCTGCAGATGCAACGGTACTCATTAAAAATTTCACCATTGATGCGGATGTAAAAAGACCTGTAAAGAACGAGAAAGTACTCTGGCTTGGAGATTCGATAACACAGGGATACGGTCCGCTTCGTTCTTCATGTACATATGTAAGTGTTGCAAACCGTGTACTTAACTATGACATTTTAAATCAGGGTATAGGCGGATATATCTATGACAAGAACTCACTCATGAAGATGGAAGGATATACTCCCGATAAGATCATAGTTGCACTCGGTACCAATCAGTACGGTGATGAGACGATGACCGCTGTTGAAGAATATTATGAGAGACTCATGGAGATATACGGCAATGATATACCGGTACTTTGTATCACTCCTTTATGGAGAGGAGATTCACAGGACGGACTGCCCACCCTTATAAAATTCTGTAAGAATATTGCAAAGATAGCAGGACAGTATAAGAACGTTAAGATAGTAGACGGAATGAAACTTGTTCCGCATTTCTCAGAATACTTTTTAGACAATCTTCATCCTAACTGCTTTGGATGTGAAGTCTACGGAAGAAGACTTGTTGAGGAGATCAATAAGCTTCAATTCTAGTTGCAACATAATAGACATATACAATCAATTCGCAAGAACTAAGGAATCGTTATACGGTTCCTTTTTTATCACGATAATGCACATTTTAATCTGAATAAAGTGCAAATAATGCACTTTTGTATAATGATAAAGTGCAAATATTGCATAATATGTGTAATTGGAGTTCAATATGAGCGCTATTAAGGAATTCGTATTCATTATGCGGAAAATGAAAAAGTGTCAGCGTTGTTTACACAATTGTAATGTCTGGCTGTAAAAACGATGAAGAACGTGAATTTTATATTTGGATTGTTTTAGGGAATTGAGCCCATAGATTTCTTTATCTATGAGCTTGTTGATCATTTTATCGTATTTGGTAAGAATTTCGTTCTAAATACTTTCCTTTCCGGTTACAGCCACAGCCAATCATTGCTTCGATGCTAAGCGCTGAAAAATGGGTAAAAATAACTGAAATTTAGTTGGATTTAAAACCGTTTTAGCGCTTTTACTATGTTTAGAGATTTTTATGCTTAAAAAAGTATAAATTGAGTAGAATCAAAGAAGAGATAAATAGCCATATGGCTGATTGAGGTTAGAAATTTACATATGTAACATAAATAACATTACTAGTAGTGTTTAAAAATGTTTAACTAATTGGTATAATTATTCAATAGTTTAATAAATTACAAAAAGCGAGAATAGTATTAGATTTGTTGGGAGTGCTATGGATAAACCTTTTTATGAAACAGATAAGGGAAAACTGTTTTTGGGAGATTGTGAGAGTATTATTTCTGATTATATAAAGAATAATGGTAGGAAAGCTAATCTGCTTTTTACGTCACCACCATTTCCACTGAGTCGAGCAAAAAGATATGGAAATATGACAGGAGATGAGTATTTGGAATGGTTTTCATCGTTGGCTCCACTTTTTTCTGATGTCTTAACTAATGATGGGTCTTTAGTTATTGAAATAGGTAGTGCATGGGAAAAAGGAAATCCTGTTCATTCAACTCTGCCAATAGAAACGCTACTTAGATTTAAGGAAAAGGGAGGACTTTACCTATGTCAAGAATTTATAAATTATAACCCTTCAGCGTTGCCTGCACCAATTGAGTGGGTTAATAAACGACGTGTGAGAGTTAAAGATTCGTTTACTCGTATTTGGTGGCTAGCTAAATGCCCGAATCCTAAGGCGGATAATCGCAAAGTCTTGACAGAATATAGTGAGCAAATGAAAAAACTGATTAAAAGAAAATTCTACAATTCGGGCAAAAGACCATCAGAACATGTTATAGGAGAAAAATCTTTTTTTGTGGATAATGGAGGCGCAATACCTGGGAATGTCATTATTGCTGCAAATACAGCTGGTTCTGGCTCTTATTTTTCTTATTGTAAGGAAAATGACTTGGAAATACACCCGGCTCGAATGTCTGATGATATTCCGAATTTTTTTATAAAGTTTTTAACAGATGAGAACGATTTAGTCATTGATCCATTTGCTGGTAGTAATATTACAGGTGCAGTCGCTGAGTCATTGAATCGAAACTGGATGAGTATAGAAATAAAAAGAGAATACGCTACGGGATCAAAGGGGAGATTTGTTTAAATGTTTACTAAGAATGAGGTAGAGCAAATAATTCAAGATAGACTTAACATAGAAAGGCTTAAAACAATCATTTTAAAGACTTCCAGTGTTGCATGGGAAAATAGCGTATCAGAGGCAGCTATAGATAAATGGCTAGGTAATTTTACAGGTAGGTATTTCTCCTCAATAGAAATAGAACATAAGCTAGCGTTATGGTTACTTGCTCATTTTACTTATTATTCAATTGATGATGTGCGCATTCTTTGCAAGGATTTGTTTAATCTAATATTACATCAGAAGCTTCTTGAGAATTTAAATAGGAGGTCTTTTGATGAGGTATTAGATGAATTGTTAAATGATACCCTTTTTGTAGGGTTGGGAAATGATAGTGAGAGTGGAAAGACAATCTTGTATTTCTTTAGACAAGAGAATGGATTGTCAAAGAATTGTTTCGAACCGAAAGACGGACATTTGTATAAAAACCTTATATTTATTGATGATGTTTCAATGTCTGGAACTCAGGCGTGTAGGTATTTAGAAAAATATAAAATAGATGCGGAAAATAAATATGTTGGTTTTCTTATAGCTACGGAAGAGGCTATAAATAGAATAACGAAATCTGATTTAAATATAACTCCTGTAGCTACTATGGTATTGGATAAACGAGATCAAACTTTTTCAAGTGATTCATTTGTATTTTCAGATGAAAAGGTAAAAGACATTACGATGTATGCAAAGGAGTTTTGTCTTGAATACGGAAAGATAGCTGTAAAAGATGATGAATACATGTACCAGTATCCTTTAGGGTATGAAAACGGAGAGTATATGATTGGTTTTGAGTATAATACACCAAACGATTCATTACCGATTTTTTGGGGTACAAGTAGTGGTTGGAAAGCTATATTTAAAAGATATGAAAAAATATACGGAAGTGGGAAGGAGAGTGCGATAGATGGGCGAAAGTATTATTAAGAATCCATTTGTTGGTTGTACTGCCAGAGACATGCAGTTTGATGAAGTAAGACAGTATTGGTGCAGTCCTTTCACACTATACAATTTAAATGAAAGCGAGCTATTTTTGAGTAGGACCCCAATAGTAATTGAAGGGATTCGAGGGTCTGGTAAGACAATGATTTTGAAGTACTTATCATATCCTGTCCAGAAAGAGTTTATTGCTAACAAGACAGTAGAAGAAAAACTTAGTTATTTAAAAAAGAATAGTTTTGGATCATATTTTAGATACAAAGAAGATTTTTGTAATCTCATTGAATTATTAGATTGTAAACAAACCCTAAAAGATAAGATATTTAAACATTACTTTGAGATGTTTGTTGCACGAGAAATAATACAAAATATAGATTATGTTTATGAAGGACAGGCTTCATCAGAAATGATAAAAGCAGTTTCAACTGCAATAGGGTTACAAGTTGAATCGCTTGATAGTGCTATAGACGGCATTAATGAGCGTTTATGGAAAATGGATTCAATAATAAATGAGTCATTATATGAGGAGTCTTGGCAAAGTGATATTCAACCCTTGCTCGGGACGGAGGACTATATATATAATTTAGTCAATAGAATTACAGAAGGTGTTAAAGATTGGAAAAATATTCTTTTTTCTGTAGTCTTGGATGAGTATGAAAATTTAGGTGTGTTTAAAAGAATTGTAAACACTCTTATAAAACAAGTAGATGAGACTTGCAATCTTACATATAGGATAGGAATGCGTCCAGCTGGTATGGATGGAGATAATGCGACTAGGATTGGAATTGAAAGATTACAAGTTGATAGAGATTATATTCTACGAAAACTAGTGTTTAGTGATTCTAAAGAGTATAAAAAATTTGTGGTTGAGGTTTCTCGTAAAAGATTAGGTAGTGTTGAGGTTTATGCAGATAACAAATTAACAGATATTGGAGAGATATTAGGCAAAAACGAGGATTGGGATGAGGAGGCAAAAGCGGTCGCAAAAGGGAAAAAACAGTTTGAATTAATAGAAAAATGTTTTGATGATGAAAAAGAATTTGAAGATGCTGTAAGATTATTATCGAATGATGAGAAGTTACTTGAGATGTACAATATCCTCCTTGTTTCACGCGGAGATTACTCGTATTTAGAGGTGGAAGAAAACTGCAGAAATTATATAAAGCTTAGAAATGAAAAAAGGTTAATAGAGGCCAAGGGAGATGTTCGAAAGTATCAATTGGGATATGGAGATAAGTATCGTCTTGCATTATTGTTTTTATTAAGAGCTATTTATGGTGAGTCTAAATGGTACTATAGTTTGAACACTTTTGTGTTCTTATCAAGTGGATCTATAAATGATTTTATATCTTTATGTAGAAATACGTTCAAATATGTAAACAGGGACATGATAGAAGATTTGATAAAAGGAAAAACTATACCTATTAGTACTCAAACGTTAGGTGCAAGAGATACTGCCGAGGACCAAAGAAGAAAAGTGGCTCAGAGCAATAGACATGGAAATGAGATGTATAGTTTTATAGAAAATCTGGGAGGAGCGTTTGAAGAGTATCACAGAGATTCTGCAGTTAAATATCCTGAAACGAATCAATTTGCATTTACAGATGAAATACGTATAAAGAATGATCCAGAACTGAGTGAGTACCTTATTGATTTGATTAATTCAGGAGTTATAATCCGCAAACAAAATCGTCAGTTAAAGTCGATTGGACAACCTAGAGGGAATATCTATCAGCTAAATCGCATTTTTGCACCATTGTATCAATTTTCATACAGAACTAGAGGTGGATATAATCAGATGATCACGACTGAATTGTTTGGAAAAATGTTGAAAGAGAATGTTCCGCCGATACAGTTTATAAAGAAGTGTAAAGAGGTTGATTCGGTCATAAATAAACCTGAAGCTGATGATGATTCACAGATGAGTATTTTTGATTTTATAGAAGGTAGTGAAAAATGGCATTAAATGCAGTGACATATGATATGGAGATGGTTTCTTCTAATTCTGACAAAAAAGAATATGATTACTTTATTATGGCTCCCAACATTGAGAAAAGAAGTAGAGCCATCTTAAAATGGTGTCGTAGAAAAGTAACATGTGGCAAGTTTATACTGGCTGATTACAAGAATTTCCATAATAGTTTATCTGAAGATCAGGAGAACTCTTTTTATGATGATTTTGCAAGTTGTTCAAAAGAGATACTTGATGTTAGCAACGATGTTGAATTATTTCGAAAAATGAATTCTATTGGTATTGGCCGATTAAGTAAGGTTGGAGTAGATATCACGGGGTTTAGTGTTCCGGCTGTATATAGTTTAATTTACTATCTTAGGAAAAAGTGTTGTGTTTCTTCATTGGATGTTTATTACACTGAACCAAGAAATTATATATACGAAGAAGGCTATTTTGATTCATATCATCCAAATAACAGTTATAGAACGTGTGCACCGGTAACTGGTTATGTTAATAGTGGAAAAGATCAAAAAGAGGTGTTGACTATTTTCTTAGGGTTTGATGGGGGATTGGCTGGTTTGGTTTATGGGAAATTAGGCGAAGAAGGAAAAGAAATTATAAGGACTATTGTTGTAAATGGATTCCCATCATATACAGCCAAATTGAAGGATGTTAGTTTGCTAAATAATGAAATCCTTATTAGTAGTCGTGAAAGGTCAGATAGGATGACAACTACAGCCAACAATCCTTTCGATACATATAACTTGCTTTGCAGAATTAAAAAGGATAGTGGAAATACTTTGCTAAATATATGTACAATTGGTTCAAAGCCAATGGCACTGGGAGCATGCTTGTTTGCGTTAGATTATAAGGATGATGTAAAAGTTACGTATCCGTTCTACACAAAAACCAAATTTGATGTTTTGGAACAGGAAGGAAAAATGTGGAGATACGGAATAATATTTGATTAATAGCTATAGCTTTAGATTCGGAATGTGAGAATCTTTATGATGTGCGATAAGAAAGAGTGTGTACTTTATTTATCTGTAATGTCAGTACGTTCAACGATAGCAACTGCCTTATCTGGGTGGCTTGCATATCTATGTGCTTCCAGAGCATCTTCGAGTCTTCTGAATCAGGAATACCATATTAGGTATTAATAAAACTGTACTTTGATGAATTTTCGGAGGAAAAGAAAACCATACAATTTGTATGATCATTATTAACAACCGGATAAAGCTGATAAAGGTCTTGGTAGCAACTGAGGCCTTTTTATTTTGCATAGTAGGAGGGGGATAGTGTGATTGGTATGTTTACTTCTATATGTTATACTTAATAGGCAATGCAAATCATGCTTAACAGTAGTCATATAGGGGATATTTTTATGAAAAAGCCGAGTTTAAAAGAAAAGATCCAGTACCATATAGAACTAATAATGGAAAAAGGCACAGCGACCATGATCCTGATGCTTTTATTGTTCACTCTAATTGCATCGATCATAGCCGGAATAATCGTATATATCATATGCGGCGGTGCACCCGGTGCAAGGATATGGGACAGCTTCATGCATACACTGGATGCAGGAAACCTGGCAGGAGATGAACTCGACAGCAAGACCAATATAGTGTTCATGACAATCATGACACTGTTCGGACTGTTCTTTACAAGTGCTCTTGTAGGTATAATCAACAGCAGTTTTGAGAACAAGCTCTATGAAATGAGAAAGGGCACATCAAAAGTCCTTGAAAAAGGCCATGTGGTAATACTGGGATATAACTATACTGTATTTACACTCATTGATTCCTTGGTAGAAGCAAACAGCAATGAATCGCATAAGTGTGTTGTCGTTGTTGTCGGCGACGAAGAACAGGAAGTGATGGAAGATGAGATAAAAGGCCATATAAGTGATTTTAGGAATACCAAGGTCATATGCCGAAGCGGTAAACCCTATGAGGAACACATGCTTGACAGAGCAAGTGTTGAGGATGCCAAAACCGTTATCATTAACGGCATTGATGATTTTAATTCCATCAAATCCATGCTTGCCGTAGAAGCATATATAGAGAACAGAGAGAATGAGCTTTATGATGAGAACCTGTTTGTATCTGTCGTCATTCAGGAAAAGAAATTTGTTGATGCGGCTGAACTTGCAGGAGGAAAGAGAGTTCAGATCATCTACGGTAATGACAAGATCTCAAGGATAATCGCTCATTCATGCAATCAAAGGGGACTTTGCGGTGTATTCGAGGAGTTATTCGATTTTGCCGATAATGAATTGTATTTTGAAGATGTAGCTGAAGCTAAAGGAAAGAAATTCAAGGAAGTACTTCATATGTTTGAAGCAGAGATCCCTATTGGTATATACAGGGATCATAAGTCATTGATAAATCCTTCAATGGATGAAGTCATCAAAGACGGTGATAAGCTGATACTCTTTGAAGACGATAACGGAAGCTTTAAGATCTCTAACGAAAAGAACATTGAAGAAGATCTCATAGTGCAGAACCCTACAATAGACAAGAGCATGATGGATCTTATAATCCTTGGTCAGAACAAGAGACTTGATGACATTCTTAAGGAATACGATATGATCGCTAACAAGGAATCTGTGGTAAAGATCGTAGATACTCTCGATTCCCTTGAATATCCGCTCAGTGATTATAACAATATCAAGATCAAATATGTGAAGATAGATGAATTCTCTCTTGAGAACATAAGAAAGATACCTGAAAGAAAAGAATTCAATGTACTGGTTCTTACAAACGATGATATCGATTATGAGGATGCCGATTCATATACACTGATAAAACTTATTGAATTAAAGAAACTTGCGGAAGAAACACAAAACAGATTTGCTACAACCTGTGAGATAAGGAAGAGCTCTAATCAGAAACTTGCGGCTCTTATTGGTGGAGATAACTTTGTGGTTAGCTCAAACATAACAAGTCTTCTTGCGACACAGATCTCGGAGAACCGAGCTTTAGCTGAAGTATTTGATGAGCTTCTTACAACAGAAGGTTCAGAACTTTACATGAGACCGGTAGACAGCTTTGTGAAGATCGACAAGGAAGTATGCTTTGACACGATAATCGAGTCTGCTTCCAGAAACGACTGCATAGTATTGGGCTACAGAAAATCAGATGTATTAAAGGATAACGGAATAATAACGTGTCCTAAACGAAACAGTAAGATAAAGTTCAATGAGGATGACACATTGATAGTTTTGGCGAAAGATTGATGTGGCATCTACTAAAAGAATGTCATAAAAATGTGTAGCAGGTAGTACTATATAGTATTCAGACAAATGTTGTTTTCGGTTCACCTAGAGAAGAAATGAGGGGATTCTTATGAAAATATCTCTAAATGTTGACGCAGTAGAATTTGTAGGAACTAAGAAGGACACTAATTTCGATGAAGTTTTAAAGAGCATTCCAACAGCAAAGAAAATCCGTATTATCACGTATAGTATTCCCGATAAGCCGTACAGTAACAAATTAGATGTACTTAGGAAACTCAGATCCGATGTTGATTTAAGATTGATCCTGGCTTTACCTGGTTTGGAAAATGTGAAAATTGGAGGATATATTGATTACAATAGTTATGAAGAGCAGAGTTTAGAGGATAAAATCACAAGTGCTTTACAGAGACTGGATGTAAAATCATTCTCTCACCGTCCTAAGATCGATATATGTTTTAAGAATCATGCCAAGCTTATAGGAACTGAAGATATTTTGTATGTAGGTTCAGCAAACTACTCTGATGGTACATATCATAATTATGAGGCAGGGGTCATAATCAGGGATAAAACTGTGATCGAAAACATATACGATTCATTTGTTGATAAGTTCATTACAGTTCCGTTCTACGGTGATGACTTGGATAAATTGAGAATCTGCGTACTTGAGTTATATGAATCATTGGAGGATGCTTGCGCTTTATTGTCCGGTTACGAAAACTATAACTATGTATTGACATGTATAAAAGTTGATGCCGATGAACTGATCGAAAAAATCGATTCGATCATAAATAAAGTTGAAGATGCCCTGGTTCCGGTTCAACAGTATACCGGTTTGTGTGAGGATATATCTGACATGCTCAGTGATATAAAAGAGTATTTGTGCTCGCTCGAAAAGAACAGTGATTTTTGGGATGCATTGGAGTCTATGGATGTGGAGAAATCTTTAGAAATACTGAACGATGTATATCGAGATGAATTGGGTCTCCCGAACATTCCGCCATCAGGTCCGGAATTCATTTCCGAAGACACTATGTTTGTCCCGCTATATGATATGCCGTTTGATGAAGTGGAAAACCTTATAGATATTAAAGGTTATTGGTATAAAGCTTTTGGTGGAACAGAAGAAATAGATGAAGTACACGATGATTTTAACGCTTTTAGGGGAAGCGTATATACGCTGATCTCGGATATACTTCAACAAGAGGAAGATGCATTCAAAGAACAAGTAATACAAAACGGTCACGACAGTACAATTATAAAATAAGTTTCAATAAGGGAAATAGACAAACTCATGGAGGACAAAAATACCTCAAAACAACCTGAAAAACAAGAAAATAAGCAATTTAAACTACTATTATTGTATGCTGTCGGAATCGGAGCATCCGGTATGGCAGGTCTGATCAATCTTTTTGAATGGTATTGTATGGCTGCGTTTCATGAACGTTGGAAACATCCGTATTTCTACCCTTTTACATTAACTGGTGGAGTCCTTTGTTTGGGCATATTTCTGACTTTTATCACGCTATGGTTTGTCACCTTCAATAAACGTGAGAATAAGCTTAAGAATATTGGTATTTCTCTGATATGTGTTATACCGGGATGCATACTTGGGTACTTTGCATATCAGGGTACAGTACTGTTCGCAGAATGGATCAAAGTATTAATGCGATTATGAGTTAACATGAATAGATAGGAAAGGACGTAAATGATATCAGCAAACTACCATACACATACAGTAAGATGTAAGCATGCTGTGGGAACAGAGCGTGAATATATAGAAGCCGCCATTTCGGAAGGGTTTAAAATCCTCGGCTTCTCTGACCATACACCTCAGCCGTATCCGGCAGGTTTTGTATCAGGTATCCGAATGGATATGTCTGAGATCGAGGATTATACTGATACGCTTGTATCACTGAAGGATGAATATAAAAATGATATACAGATCCTGATAGGTTATGAGGTTGAATATACAAGAAAGTATTTTGAACCGTTATTAAAGGAATTAAAGAAATATCCGCTGGATTATATCATTCAGGGACAGCATTATGTAGAAGATGAAGTTGACGGCTTCTATGTGGGGGAAAAGACAGACAGCGAAGAGAGACTTAAAGCATATGTTGACTTTACGATCGAAGGTATGAAGACAGGCCTTTTCACTTACCTTGCTCACCCGGATCTTATTAATTATACGGGAGATGATGATACATATTATCGTCATATGAGAAGACTGGTCGAAGCCTCGATAGATCTAAATATTCCGCTTGAGATAAATGTATATGGCTTCGTGGACGGACGTTGGTATCCTAACGACAGATTCTTTAAAATGGCGGCTGAGTACAATCCGAGATTTCTGATCGGCTGCGATGCGCATACACCGAAAATAGTCCGTCAGCCTGAGCATATCGATGGGCTCACAGATTTCCTTGAAAGAAACGGGATTAAAATAGACGACAACATAGTAGATATAGTTAAAGTTTGATGTCACGTCAACGGTAAAGCTGGAAAAGTTTTCAAATAACAAAAAGAGGTCTCAAACATGCATAAATACGGTTTTCTGAAAGGTGTAAAAATTTTCAGAAATGGAACCGAAATTTGTTCAAATTCAAATATCAAATAATTTGAATATTACATTTTTTCAAATATCAAATTAAGATATAGAAATGAGAAATGAGTTAACTCGGTATAACATATAATATGTATATAGAAATAATGATAGGTATGCTAATAATACAAATAATTACAGGAAAGATATAAGAAAGATGAGAAAACATACATTAATTACAAGCCTTGCAGCCGTCATGACCATTACCGCTTTAACAGGATGTGGAAGTGTTGATGATCCTGTTAAAAATACTGAAACACAGGTTGAAACAAAAGAAGAAACAGTCATAGAGACAGATGAAATAAAAGACCAGATTAAACCGGAAGAAGTAAAAGAAGATCAGACATCCGTAAATGAAGAAGCTTCTGCTGAAAACACAGGCGTTTTGGATTTAGCAGCAGATGATAAGATATACGAGCAGTTTATAAACGATGAGTTAGAACTTGATGGAAAAACCTTCTCAGAGATCTTCAGCTTTATGCAAGAGGATTTTAATATGGATCCTACAACATTCTACTATGATGTTGATGAGGACGGTAAGGACGAACTGCTTGTTACAACACTGTTCTACGGCTATAACATCTATGATGTAAGAGACGGAAGGCTTGTGCTGCTTGATTGCGGCGACGGAACTGCAGCTGCCTGCGGTGTATATGAAGGCAACGGTCATGTCTATGTCAGCCACAGTGACTTTTCTCATGCAGGCAGGAAACTGCTGACACTTACAAGATATGACCAGAACGGAAATGTCATAGAGACAATAACTATCAATGCCGAATACTGGGATTCTGAAGAAGATGTATATGATGAGAACAGTGATTTCACATATAACGGACAAAAGATCACTATGCAGGAATACGAGTCTTACATGAATTCCTATGTTTTCATAGATGCGGATTCAAAAAAGGCAAGACCGGCACCATATCGATCTCAGATAGATTAAAGCATTATCTGCGATGACAAACTTTTATAGGAATTAACTTGTATGATAGTAGTAGATACACATATTGTAATAGGAATTGATGATAGATCAGTTACGGTACAATGTCCGTTTAATAATGTCGGTCCCTGGCAGGTTCCTGTTGAGGAAATAGGAATTTGTGTGATTGGTGAGGTTTTGTCCACTGAAAGCGGAGGATGGGATATATTAAGAGAAGAAGAGTTAAATCAACTTAATGAAGACGGATGGAAGATGTTGAATGCTTTTCTTGAGATTCATAACATGAAGTTTAGTGATCT
>JAEERY010000017.1 GCA_016286035.1 Lachnospiraceae bacterium | reverse complement strand
GGACAGATGAAGACTATGATCGACAGGGCAAACTCTCTTTATTCAAGGGATTACAAATTCAGAGAAGTATATTTGCTTTCTGTTGCTGCCGAGGATGAAAAATATGTTGATAAAAATGCTGCAGGTGGTGTACAGGGCTGGGTTGATTGCTTTGAAAATGCACAGTTTATGGGAAAAGTGTTTGCCGGTGGTATAAATGAACAGGGAGAGATTGAAGGGCACAAGGCTTTGGATGAAGCCTATTCAATGGGGAATGCTGTTTGATCAATAGCGCGTTATATCCGAATTTAAATGAATAAGAATATTTTGGTTTTCCTAAACAGAAGGAATTTTATAGATGAATAAGACAGTCATCTGGTTGAATCCGATCATATGGGAAAAAAAAGAATATACTACGAACTTCAATCACAAGAAAAGCGCTGTCAAAACGACAGCGCTTGTATTTTCTCTATCTGAATCATTCTATTTAAGCATTCATTGCTTTTTTCTTAAGCGATACCTTCGGAAGTATGTCAGCCTTGTTAAGTGCAGGTCTTAATGCATTGTAAAGGATGATACCTATTACCGAATTGATCACCGCATTGATTATGGTAGCATATGTCGTGATTGCCAAAAGTGCCTTTATGGCTGATGCTGCCTTTTCCGCATTGGGTGTCAAGAGTGTGAACCATACATACTTTAATGTGGGCTCAAACACACAGTTGAATGCCAGAGCACCGACGGCTGCTATAGAAGACCACTTGAGTATGTAACCCTTCGGATGATTCTCTGAGATGTTTGCGATCATGTGAGCGATAAGTCCGACTATGAGACCCATCACAAGTTTGCAGATGAAAGTTCTGGGAGCACTTGCGGCATATCCTCCGAGTATGTCTGCCAGCGACAGACCGATGGCACCTGCGAGTCCGCCATACAGTCCGCCGAGAAGCAGAGCTCCCAATATAACAAATGCATTTCCGATATGTACCTTCGTTCCTGAGGCGCTGATCGCAGGAAATACCGAATATCCTACGAAACAGAGCGCGGCCATAAGTCCTGCATAAGCTATCTTTTTAATGTTGTCGTTCTTATTGTTTTCCATAAATATACTCCTTTTTAAGCCGTGTTGCTTTTAAATTGAAAATAATATATCATTTAACTGGTATCATTAAAACTATCAGATTTGAAAACTTTTATATAACCAGATATGAACAAGAGATATATGAACCTGTATGAACAGGTAAGAAGAGACATAATAGAAGGAAGATATGAAAAGGGCTCAAAACTGCCCTCAAAGCGTGTCATGGCAGAGAGCATGGGCGTCAGTGTGATCACCGTTGAGCATGCCTATGAGCTTTTGGATGAAGAAGGATATATAACTCCGAAACAAAAGAGCGGATACTTTGTTACCTTTGATGACAGTGATGTCTATCTGACAGACACAAAAGAGAGCATTCCCTATATTAAAAAGACAGCTCAAAGCATGGTAACAAGCGATGATAACAAAGAAGGAGAGCCTGCCATCTCACCCTCTTTATATGCCAAGACAGTAAGAAGGGTACTAAGCGAATACCCTTACGAGATAATGAGCAGATCGCCCATGAACGGTGTCGAGAGGTTAAGGGTAGTTATAGCCGATTATCTGGGAAGAGGAAGACGGATGAAGGTATCACCCGATGAGATAGTCATAGGTGCCGGAGCCGAGTATCTGTACGGACTTATAGTCAGGACCTTTACAAGGGATGTCATATACGGGATAGAGTCTCCCTCTTATCAGAAGATACAAAAGGTGTATGAATCAGACGGTGCAAGACTGGAACTCTTAAAGCTTGGAAGCGACGGTATAGACAGCAGCGATCTCTGGAAGACAAAGGCCGATGTTTTGCATATAACACCATACAGGAGCTTTCCAAGCGGTGTCACGGCATCGGCATCCAAAAAGAGAGAGTATCTTAAGTGGGCAGATAAAAAAGATGCTATAATAATAGAAGATGACTTTGAATCGGAGTTTACCCCCAGCAGAAAGCCTGAGGAGACACTCTTTTCACTTGACAGGGAGGGCAGGGTCATATATGTCAATACCTTTACGAGAACCATAGGAAGCTATGTCAGGATAGCATATATGGTCATCCCGAAAAGATTAAAGGAAAGACTTGAAAAAAAGGTCGGGTTCTATGAATGCCCCGTACCGGCCCTCGATCAGTATGTCATTGCCTCTCTTATAGAGAACGGTGATTTTGAAAGACACATTAACAGAGTAAGAAGATATAACAGACGAAAGCAGACTACGTGACAGGATGAAAGTAAGATGCCTTGATACAACAGATAAAGAAGGTAAGATACGCGGGAACATCTTTATGGATGATAATGAGTTCTCCTTTGGGGAGGTCTCATATAAAAACGGGATCATAACCGATGTGATAAAGGCATCCGAGACTGACCTTGATGAGGCTGAAAGATCATCACTGATAGTTCCGGGCTTTATCGATATACACATGCACGGATGTAACGGATACGATGCATGCAGCGCATCCAGGGAAGAACTCTTAAAGATGGTTTCCTTTGAAAGGCAAAACGGCATAACCTCCTTTTGTCCTGCGACCATGACTTTAAAAAGTGAAGAGCTTTTAGATATATGCACACGCATATCTGAAGCAATGGATGAGTCGGGGGATATAAAAGGTATATATCTTGAAGGACCGTTCATATCAAAGGAAAAATGCGGAGCACAGAATCCCCAAAATGTCATTCCTCCAAATGATAAGATATTTGAAAGACTCTTTGAGGCATCGAAAGGAAGGATAAAGGTCGTTACGATCGCACCCGAAGCTGATGGTGCCATAAACTTTATAAGAAACAACAAGGACAGGGTTGTCTGTTCCGTGGGACATACCGTATCCGATTATGATACAGCCGTTAAAGCCTTTAACGCGGGAGCATGTCAGGTAACACATCTTTATAATGCGATGACTAAATACGATCACAGAAACCCCGGAGTTGTCGGAGCAGCTTTTGACAGTGATGTATATCTGGAACTTATCTGTGACGGAGAACATGTTCACCCCTCGGTCATCAGAAATACATTCAGGACAGCAGGTGAGCATGTTATAATGATAAGTGACAGCATGCAGGCAACAGGCATGAAAGACGGTGTATACAGACTGGGTGATCAGACCGTATACAAGAACAAAAAACGTGCAACACTTTCCGATGGCACGCTTGCAGGAAGTGTCAGCAGCCTGTTTGACTGTTTTAAGTATGTCATCTCACAGGGTATACCGATCAATCAGGCTCTTATGGCATGCACATGTAATCCGGCAAGAGCGATAGGGATAATAGATGAGACCGGAAGCATTACACCGGGCAAAAAAGCTGATCTTAATGTTCTTTATGATGAAGGGATCTGAGAGGTAAGGGTATGGAATTATTCACTGAATGCAAATGGCCCGACTGGGACAGGATAGTCAATATCGTTGTCATAAACGGTAATAAGGCACTGGAAGATATAAACGATGAGAATACATACAAGATCTTCTTTCTTGAAGACGGTGAGATAGATATAACTGAAGGCAATATAAAGAAGAAGATCTCTGTTCCGTATTTTAAGATACTGTCAGATAAAGACAGGATAAGCGTCACACACAGAAAACCCGTTAAGATATCGGTCGTATATTTCAAGCCCACGGCGATAAGGGATGAGTTTGAGCTTAAGCGCCTTGAATCAAAAGAGTTTGAAGATACCATGGGGCAGAGCATATATCAGGATTATTCCCTTATAAGAGCGTTTTGCTTCGGTGACAGGAAGAAGGAATATGAACTTCCAATCGGCGGTGTCAAAAGATTTAAGGAGATAATAGCCCATATAGGAAAGGAACTGGATGAACAAAGAGACGGTTTCTGGCCCTGCAGGAGCAGATCGCATCTTTTTGAGCTCCTCTACTATATAAACTATTCGTTCATATATACGGAAAACGAAGGACTTGATACTAAGGAGCGGGATTACTTTAATGAGACCGTTGAATATCTCACCGAGCACATAAGCGAGCACATAACACTTGAAAAGCTCACAAAGGAGCTTGCAATAAACAGAAACAAGCTAAACGAGATATTCATGGAAAAGGCATCCACTACCTGCATGAACTATTTCACAAAGATGAGGATAGATCTGGCAAAGCTCATGCTAAAGGGAACAGAGCTTATGATAGGAGAGATAGGAGACAGGGTAGGATATCCGGATCCGAACTATTTTGCCAAGGTATTTAAACAGAATACGGGTGTAAATCCCACCGAGTATAGAAAATCTGCATCCTGATGCAGATTTTACTATTTATAGTGCAGATTTTATATAGAGTGCATCCCTCAAAAAAACATATGATTAGATCAGACAAGACAGAAAACTGTCTGAGAGAGGAGATGCATATGAAGAAGGAATCGATAAAAAAGAAACTGGGTTTAACAGCTGCATTTATTACAACGGTTATGATCTTAAACAGATGCGGAACGCAAGTCGTAACACAGACAAGTGAAATGAGCGCACCGGCGCAGATGGATGTTGAGACTGTAGAGGCCAGGCAGATAAGTGTTGAAAAGATCGAAGCAGGAAAAGAACATGAGATAAACGACAGATGTCTGGTCCTGGAAACTTATGATGTCTACAACGTTGAAGCAAGTCAAGATCTGATAGTAAGTGAATGTCTAAAGGATACTTACGAGGAGGTGAGCCTTGTAAGCCATACGGTTGAAGAGGTTCAGGACGGATTTGAAGACAGGGTCATGATAGAAGCCATACCCGTTAATCCAACCGGGATGCTCATGCAGACAATAAGCTTTGAAGCCGTGTTTGTATCGGATAAGACAGGGGAAAAATGGTCATTAAAGGAAACAAACAGAACAGACTGGACAGTCGAGAGCCCAAATCTTCCCGGAAGCACATGGAAGCTTGCAAACGGTGATATAAAAGCTGCCAAGGATATCTTGGGAAATGAGAGCCTTTCGGATGACGGAAATATCTATCTTCGCTTTAAGGGCAATGTAGGTTATATCTCTCCAACAAAGAAAGAGAGCGACACATCAATAGATGAGGCAAACATAATAACAAACGGAAGCGGAACTCTTATTTATCTAAACGGTGATACAAGAGAAGAGACAGTCTTCAAGCTCTCTGAGGGAAGCATAAAGGATAACGGCGAACTAATCCTTACACTTACGAGCGATAAGGGAAGCGCGCAGTTAAATTTCGGTGATGGATTTGTTACGATGAGCATTAAAGAGATAGACAGTGCATTCCCGGAAGAAAAACCGTATTCTCATACGGTATATATCGAAGACATCCCCGCGTTAACACTCACTTCGGATAATATTGAGAACGGAACATGGGAACAGAAGATAGGTGCTAAATATGAAGACTGCTCTCCGCAGCTTAAATGGGATCCGGTAGAAGGTGCAGGTTTTTACACAATACTGATGATTGATGAGGACGACAGAAATCATGTTCACTGGTATACCACGGTAGACAGAACAACCATGGAATACGGTGACTGTTCAAGCTTGGAGGAAGGTTATATAGGTCCATATCCGCCAAGGGCTCACAACTATACGGTCTATGTATTTGCCGTTCATGAAAGACCTGATACCGCCGATATATTACTGGATGTTGAGGGCAAAGATATCCACAACAGATTAAATGAGATCAATTCAGCATCAGACAGTTTTGAAGATAATGTAATATCTGTGGGAAGTATCAGAGGCAGCTACAAATGGTATACCATCTACTGATCGTATGACATAAAAAAAGCCTGCGCAAATGTGATATGTACCCTCTTTCCTAGACAACTAGGAAGGAGGGTTTTTTATGCACTATAGTTTTGAATTTAAAAGAAAATGCGTGGAATTGTATTATCGAGGTGAATATCCGAGTACACCTAATGGAATTAGTAATAAGCAAAT
>JAEERY010000016.1 GCA_016286035.1 Lachnospiraceae bacterium | reverse complement strand
CTGTTATTGTAACTGATATCCTTGACGATCCCGCCAAGGATATCGTAGTCTTCGGGGAATTCCCCGTTTTCCACGAGTTCACCGAACATGTTGCACAGAATTCTTCTGAAATACTCATGTCTTGTATATGACAGGAAAGATCTTGAATCAGTAAGCATGCCGACAAATCCTGACAGATTGCCCAAAGAAGCCAGCGAACTAAGCTGTTTAGTCATGCCGATCTTATGATCGTTAAACCACCATGCGCTTCCCTGCTGGATCTTTCCGACGGCTGAAGAATCCTGGAAGCAGCCAAGTATTGTCCCTATCGCTGCATTGTCCGAAGGATTCAGACTGTAAAGGATAGTCTTCGGAAGGCTTTCATTCTCTTCAAGAGCATTTAAAAAATCGGATAACTGAGCTGAAGGCGTGTTGTCATTTATGCAGTCAAATCCCGTATCGGGACCCAGTTCTTTATACCTTGACTTGTTATTGTCTCTCTTGCATCCGTAATGGAGCTGCATGACCCAGTTCTTTTTTACATATTCCTTGGCAAGTTCCTGCATGAAGGCAAACTTGTACTTAAGCTCCTGATCACGAGTAACAGCATTTCCTGCCAGTCTGGATGCAAATATATCCTCCACTTCTTTTTCGGATGAAGGGGCATACATCACAAACTCAAGTCCGTGATCTGATAATACACATCCCTTTTCTTCAAAGAAATCCATTCTTATTCTTAGAGCTTTGATTAGGTTAGCAAATGTATCCGTCTTTACACCGCTGACATCAGCAAGTTTTTTAATATATTCGACAAAATCCGGCTTTTCTATGTTCATTGCCCTGTCCGGACGCCACGCAGGTAATACCTGGACAGTAAAGTCTTTGTCCTTTTTAATCTCATCATGATAACAGAGGGAATCGACAGGATCGTCAGTGGTGCAGATAAGCTTAACATGTGATCTCATTATGATATCTTTGGCACCCATATCGAGTCTGTTAAGAACTTTGTTGCATACTTCCCATGCTTCCCCGGCAGTCTTTGAGCTCAAAGGCTTATTAAAATCAAAGTATCTTTGCAGTTCAAGATGGCTCCAGTGATACAAAGGATTGCCTATGGCCTTGCCAAGACATTCTGCCCACTTAAAGAATTTCTCCTCATCGCTCGCATTGCCTGTAATATATTTCTCTTCAATGCCGCATGAACGCATAAAACGCCATTTATAGTGATCTCCACCAAGCCAGACTTCGGTTATGTTATTAAAGTGTCTGTTCTCTGCGATCTCTTTTGGGCTGATATGGCAGTGATAATCTATTATCGGTGCATTTTCTGCATACTCGTGAAAAAGCTTTGATGCAGTATTGCTGTTAAGTAAAAAATCCTTATCCATAAACTGTTTCATAATGTGTACCCTTTTACGTATCAATATTTTCCATGATTAGTATACTAGAATACATGTTAGCTTGCCAAGTATATTTTATTAAAAAACTGCCATCAGCGCTACCAGACCGGCCACAATACTGAAGATGTTTGCTGCTATCGCATATCCGACATTTCTCTTTGTACTGATCTCTCCATCCTTTTTAATCAGTCGCTTCCTGTAGATCAGGCTCTCCACAATTATTATTGCTAATTCTGCCAGAGGCCATATCAGTACTAGAAGAATATCCATTCCCTTATAATCCATATATACAATGACGCTGTTTAACATTACCTGGGTGATCGTATTTGCCATAAAGAAACACTTTAGATTCTTTCTGTTAAACAGTCCGAACAAAATGAGCATGATACCCTCAAAAAACAGAGTGGCCAGATAACAGACCAGCACAAATATCAGATATTTCCCGGTACCCGCCAGTACATTTTCTTTTATCTGACCTGTCGCAAGATCATATGTACACTCCGCATTGAATTTCTGCTTTTTAATCTTATTGCTTATATAGGTCTGACCGTCAAGCGAAACGACAATGACTCTGAAAGTTGAAGGCACCATATATGTAAAATTATACTTATGATTTGCATTTGACTTAAACCGTGTGCCGGTGACCGGGTTACCGTCCCAGTAAATCCATCCGTCACTGTCATAGCCTGTCAGTGTGCAAAGAGCATTGAACTCTTCAATACTCATCTCATCGTCTAAAGATACATCGGCCTTACCGTATTTATCATCTTCAACAAGAAGACCGACATAATAATCCTGTGGTGCATTCTCCAAGACCAGGCTGATGCTCGGTTTGGGCCCCATATCCGCACGGGACGGAAAATACAGGATCAGAAGCGCTGATATCATTATTCCGATCGATAATATTAGCCTGTTGATTATCTTCATATTCTCTTATCTCTTTTTGGTATTTGCCAGACAGTGTGAACAGTAATCCTTTAACATGCACTGAGAACACTTCGGACGGTTTGCGATACAGATCTCTCTTCCAAGTCTGATGATATGTATGTTGTATATGATCCAGTGATCTTTTGGGAGCTTCTTCATCAGATCAAACTCGATCTTCACAGGATCCGATTCTTTTGTAAGTCCCAAAAGATTTGATATGCGTTTGACATGAGTATCCACAACGATACTCGGTTCATTATATATATTTCCTCTTATAACATTTGCAGTCTTTCTTCCAACTCCCGGAAGCGAAGTCAGTTTTTCTATGTCAGAAGGCACTTCTCCTTCATAATCATTCACAAGTTTTTTACAGCAGGCTATGATATTCTTTGCCTTATTGTGATAAAAACCCGTGGATCTTATATCCTGTTCAAGCTCATTAAGATCAGCGCATGCAAAAGCATTGACATCAGGATATTTTAAAAACAGATCCTTTGTCACCAAATTGACCCTGGCATCGGTGCACTGCGCACTCAAAATAGTTGCTATCAAAAGCTGCCATGCACTGTCATGATCAAGATAACATCTGTATTCTGTTCCGTATGCCTCATCCAGGGCACAAAGTATGTTTTCAACTTTTTTACTCGCCATCTGTCGTCTCTTGAATCTCTTCGGGCTTAAGATCATCCCAGTTTACGGGGGTGGCTTTCTTTGCCCTGTCATCATATACTTCAATACAGTCATCCGAACCTAAAACATCAAGTTTTCCCTTACCCGTATTGAATGCATTGGACATTATCCTTGTATTGTTTACAAAAATATTCTTCTCTTCCTGTTTTGTTTTTAGAATGCTCTCGCTAAGGCAGAGCTCTTTTATCACATTCAGAGCAAGTTCCTTATCTTTGCAGTCTTTGGTGACCATAAGCCAGGGGCCCGCTGTCATCTCATCTTTAATCCCTTTGCAGACACCCCACTTGTCATTCATGTTCAGCTTGATATCCGACGCAAACTCACCCGTGAGTCCGTCCATGTCGCAGTAAAATCCAAATACGGTTGTCTTTGACTTGTCATCACGATATTGTGAAAGACTGTTAAGTATCCTGTAATCCTTGCCCGACTTTTTCTTTATGGCAAACAAAGTATCCTCTATGGTATGCTCATCCTTTATGTAGGACTGCACATCCCTTCTGTCATCACTTCCAAGATACTCTGCTGCGATAGCCCTGTTATATACAAAGGCCGTCGGATCAAGACTCCATGTCAGAGCCCACATGTTACCGTCTTTATCGGTCACACTGTCTTTTGTATACTGATACATCAGTGATATGTCTTCTTCGGTCAATCCCAGTTCATTCATGGATATAACCGTCTTATCAGACACGTATCCGTACAGTTCATCTATATCGGCCAGGAATATATCAGGATAAACCGGAGGGGCAACTACCTCTCCCGAGTCTGTCTGTTTTTCATTCTCAGGCTTTTCTTCTCCATAGAGTGCCTCTTTTAGTTTTTGAGCATATTCTTCTTTAGGTATGTCAATAAGCTCAACCCTGTCATTTAAGTCGGCGTTACTCTCAAAGATCATCTTCATGGAACTGTCAAGGATCCCGTCATATGTATATATGCTTATCTTTACCGGTGCAGCTTCTTCAACTACCTGTTCAGAACCGCACCCTGAAAGAACCGATATGCCGATAAGCATGCACATCAGCAGACAAATAAAATATTTCCTCATTTAAAACAATATATCCTTACCGTATTTAATCAAGCTTGCTCTCTAGATCGTCAAGAGACTTATATCCGTATAAAAGTGCTGTATTTGTCATGATCTCGATAGCGAGATTCTTCTCGCTCTTTACATGATCCACAACATACTGACCGTACAGTGAAAGTGTCCTTTCTGAGTATGTTAACAGCTCTCCTCTCAGGTATGTCTCATAACTGGTGTCATAAGGCGTATCTTCGTAAGTGTGAATAGCTCTTGCCGTACCTGCGACCTTTGGATAATCCTCGGCAAGTTCTTCCATAAAGCCTACCTGGAATTTAACTATCTCTTCAACTATGGCTTTTGTATGATCGTCTCTTTGCGGAAGTTTATCCGCTATCTTGGCATACTCTTCGGGAGCGGTGCTTTCTTCCATACGCGCATATTTCTCTGTTATAAGATTCCAGCCTTTTGCCTGTGCCTGTCTCATGTCATCAAGAAAGCTTTCTAGCATCTCTATGCTCCATGTCATGTACTGGCTCTTTCTCATCTTTGAGAATGTCTCCCAGTTGTCCTGACAGTCGGCTCTTCCGCCCTCGTTTTTAACCTTGTCAAAAGCTTCCCACTCGGCAGCGACAACCTCATCGACCAGTCTTGCCCGCTTATTCTTGACACTATCGGCCTTGGTTGAAGCTTCACCAGGCAGGAAATTGATACTGTTTAATATCTCATGTCCGTAAGGCTCAAGGAAATAAGGGTCTCTTCTGTTAAATGCTACCACAAGTCCCTGGTTTTTGAGTTCATTTAATATAAGGTTTGCTATTATCTCTATACTGCCTTTGATGTTGTCGTCATATATATCCATATCGGATATCGCTATAAGTATATCCGTTACTTCAGGGAGTATCTGAAGTTTTGTGGCTGCAGACTTCATCAGCCATTTTTTATACGGTGCATACTTTCTGTTTATAAGGAAGAGCACATGGAGTGTATGCTCCATGAATTCCGAAAGATATAACTGAGCGGTTACTTTATCCTGTCTGCCCAGACATCTTCCGAAATTATACTGTCCCGTCTGAGACATGCGTACTATCTCATAAGCAAGTTTTCTTCTGTATACACTCTCCGGATAATATGCTAAAAGATCATTTCTCAAACTGAAGAATATACCGTCATCATCTCTGAATATGGCACCGTTTGTGGCTGCTGCCAGATCTGCCTCATCCACCGCAAGCCATTCATCATCATTTCTCGGTATACCGTTTTTCATGCGCAGCAGCTCGGAATAAAAATCCTTTACACGCATGACACCGAGACGTCCCTGAGCCTCTCTGGTGGTCATCCTTCTATATCCCATGAACTGAGCCGGCAGTTCATCATAAGCTGCCTGCAACTCTTTTCCTATCGCATCATATGTGACATCGTCAAGCCACATGCAAAAGCCCGGTCCCCAGTCATGATCTCTTGAAAACTCATCATCAAATCCGAAGCAGTCAGATCCCTCTCCGACCAGTCCCACGGATATCCTTGTCTCATACGCAGGGAATCTCTCATGGATCATAGGTGCTCCGACCTCTTCATAATACTTTCTGCAGATGTCAAGACCTCTTAAAGGTTTCTCTGTCTCATTCATAGCCTTTTTGTCTCCATCCTTCACGGCTTTATCATCAGATTCACATATCTTTATAGTCTCTGTCAGCTCCGATACATCCTGTCCGCACTCTATTGCTTTCTTCATGGCTTCATCCCTGTTTTCCATGATTATGTCATAGTTACCGGTCTTTCCTATATGTTTTTTAAGCTCCTGCATCGCCCTGTTATAAAGCTCCGCCGCCTTTGCATACTCGCCCTGCTTAAAAAACAGTTCACCGCTGACGGAAAGTGCTCCGCTGTAATGATAATCACCCTGTCTTCCGTTTTCAAATATATACATCGCTCTGTCGATGCTGTCCTTTGCCGCATCGATATCATCAAGCCTTAGTCTTGACTGGGCCAGATTCGTATATGTGATGGCTTCCTCTATGATCTTATCATCATAAAGCTCTATTATATCCAGTGCCTTTTCAAGACAAACACATGCAGATTCAAAGTCTTTCATCTCCTGATAAAGAAGAGCCATGTTGTTGTTTATGCTCGCGAACAGAAAATCACCGGGTTTTAACTCCTTTTCATATATCGCATAAGCCTGTTTGTAAAAATCCAGTGATTCTTCAAGATCTCCGCTTGCCCTGTAAGCATTTGCGATATTTAAAAGCGATGTGGCATAGGCCTGCGTTCCTTTAAGTTTCTCATCCTCAAGCAGAGTAAGCAGTTCATTGCTGTATATCTTTGTCTTGTTAAACTGACAGCTGTCACGGCAAAACCCTATCATCTCATTGAGCAGCGTGATCTTTGATCCCATATCATGCTCTTGATCAGCCTGCTTCATCATCTTAAGCAGATACCCCTCAAAATCCTTGTATTCCAAAGAATCAAGTTCCTTCAATACCTCCGCTATATTCATATGTTCCCTCCAATACGCCATATGGTGATACGTTCATGGCCTTCATCTTTGATCGTCTGTATCCAGAGTCTTAAAGTATCCTGATCGGCATACCACACTTCATGTGACAGGCCGTCTTCATCGGTATATTCATAGACATGGTCTCCGCTGGCTTCATCGATACGCTCTTTAGCTTCATAGCGCATCGCAACGGCCTTGGCTGTCCTGGTATCTATCTGCATAACACTGCCGTCAGATGTAAAATCAAATCCGCCTGTCGCTAAAGCAAAGTTTACGGTTCCTGGCAGCGTTTCCATCTTTGTGACCATCTCTTTTAGGAATTCCTTATCAGCCTTGGGCCCCGGCTTGGTTCCGTATCCATAAAGATTGTAACACATCATTACATATTCAACATCAGATGGCCATTCATATTTCTCGATCGGTGCACCCGGCTCAAAAAGGATGCGGACACTCAGTCCCTTTTCATGTGCCATGGGAACAAGGATATTTACGAAATCACGAAAATGCTCCCAAAGTTCATAATCCTTTTTTATCGCCTCATAATCGATCTCTATACCGTCAAAACCTGATGATACCGTCATGTCCGTTATCTGTTCGGCATGTTTTTTTGCTTTCTTCTCATTCCCGATAAGATCATATAAAAGTTCGGTATCCTTTAACGATGAACCCTGATTGAGAAGTTTGTCATTTACAAATGTAAGATAATTTACGGTCTTTCCAAAACTTCCATCCTGCTTAAGCTTATCCATAGTCCCTAGTGTTCCCTCGGGTATGAAAGGTTCGCTGTCATTATCAAAATAAGCGGCAAAATAACAAAGAGTATCCAGATCTTCTCCCAAAAGCTCTAGTTCATCGTATGCCGTATCCAGATCCCAGTATGTTATCCATGCTCCTATGGACTTACTGTTTACATCATTCATCTTCTCACTTCCCGATGATGTACCACTCTTTACGGTTTCCGAAACAGGATCCTTTATGATATGCACATCAACCTGATCCTGCCCCTGATCATCATCATGGCCGCATCCGCATATAAGCAGTATCAAGATAAAAAATGATATGATTAATCTCTTCCTCAAGTAGATCCCCCCGTTATCTGAGTCTGTAGACATCAACAAATGTTCTCTCGGATATCTTTTCATATCCCTGTAGTTTCTCATTTTCATCCACTATACTCTGTATTATAGCATCAGTCTCGTCACTTCTGCATGCATATACGTAGATATCACTGCTGTTTAAAAGTCTTTCATCATCTATCGCGGTCGATGTATCATACGGAACAAAGTATATATCTTTGTACTCCATAAGCTCGGGACCGTCATTCCATATCATCCAGTCGTTGTTGGGATTGTAGATATACACAATGTCGGCATCCTTATGTTCTCTGGCAAATGCCACAAAATCCTGTGCTCCCTCATAGATAAAGAATACCCTGTCATCACACAGTCCGTAAACCTGACATCCAACCGAGATGACAAGAACGGCTACAGCGATCATCTTTTTATTCATGACCTTTTCGAAAACTCTCACTATGCCCAAAACAATGAGCATGATGATAAGTCCGTAATCCGGACATTCATATCTCAATGCTTCGGCGGGATTACTGGGTGTCATCGCTGTCTTACAGACTATCAGGAAGAATCCTATCGTAACTGTGATCATAAGTCCCAGTACAGCCTTTTGGTGTTTAGGATCTTCTCTGATCTCAACCGGTTTTTTCTCATCTTCTGACACACCGGCTTCACCGGTCATGCGACCCGCCCATCTAACCTTTCTTCTGTATGAATAAAACATATACAGAAGCAGACCTACAAGTATTAAGATGTAGAACATACCGCTGAATGTATAATCGTTTAGCATACCGACAAAAAACTCAAATCTGTCCACGGTATTCGACATATCCATGAAAGCCTGCGTTGATTCGGTACCTCTGTATCCTGAAAAGATATGACTTAAACATACCGGATAATATAAAACAGCCATTGCCATGCCAAGGCACACACTTCCTCCGTATATAAATGCCGCTTTTCTTGTTTTGCTGCGAATAACAAGATAAATGCACACATATGCTGCAACAAAGAAAGCAAACACCATGAAGTAATAATGTGTCAGAAATCCCAGACAGGTCACAATAACTGTCGGTATATATGCTCTTTTAAAGTTCCATGTATCGTCTCTTACACATCTGAGCGCTATAAGAAGCAGGATAAAACAAAACATCGTCAGCATTACATACATCCTGATAAATGTGACTGTGCTCAGATATCCCGGAGACAGTCCGAACAAGGCCATGGTGAACAGATTTACATATATGTCATGTCCCGAAACGATATCCGTGATCCTGTAGAGCAATAAAAGACATATGAAATAAAAGATAAGATTTATGGCAAGACCCTGCCATTTTGAAAAAACGCCTTTGGAAAAGAAACAGACTATGCGCAAAACATAATAATACAGCGGCGGATGGACATCATAACCCTGGTTGGTCTTTACCATACCAAGAGACAGAGATTCCCCCGGAAGCACCATATACTCACTCTTTATCTCTTCGGTGCTCTTCCATTCGTGATCCGTCGGCCACAGACCGTATGTTGAATTTGTTGAATAATAGGAATAGTTCTCATCATAATGAAAGCCCTGCTTCATATTACAAAACAGGACCGCTATGATCATGGATATGACAATGATAAGCCAAAGGGCAAGCCTGTAGCCCAAATTGTTTTTTACTTTAGACTCCATATATTACCACCACTTCTTGTAAGCAAGAAGAGCTGCAAGAGGAATGATGATCTCACAAAGCTGAAGGAAAAATCCTGCGCTGTCTTCCGTGATACCACCAAAATGCTTATGTGTAACGAGCCAGTAATACAGAAATGTCAAAAGAGCTCCCACAACACAGGCAAGTCCAACCGAAGCATTAAAGAATACCATAAAATATGCCCCGATCATTGCAAGCACGCCAAGAATAATGATCTCTGCCATCCTTAATACCGGATTGTCGGGAACATATGAAACACACTTACTCTCATCTGCATGGTTGAGTGTAAGTATCGAAAGTCCGAAAAGAGCTCTTGACATCACAAACCCGATGGCAAGTATCGGTATTCCGTCTATAGGCATCTCACTCCATATGCCGATGCCAATAAGAAAATAACTAAGGCATACGATAATAGCAAAATATCCGCCATGGGAATCAGCTAAAATCTCCATCTTTTTCTCTCTGGGCTTATGTGCGCAAAGAGCATCGACCGTTTTTATGAATCCCTCAAGATGTCCGCCACCCGATATGATGATCGGCAGGATAACACATACAACTGCCGGAAGCAATTCATAATTGCAAAGATAAGGCCACCCTTGTGAACATATAAATATAAGGCCGCCTATGATAAAGCCGATAAAAGGCACGAAAAGCAGGATGAATCTGCTTTCGGCATCTTCATGGTCCTTAAAACGAGCCTTCGGGCTTATCGAATATTTTGAAAAAGCAAGCACGAAACTTCTAAAAACTGCGTTCATACCTATCCTTTACTCTATCACTACATCGTCTGCGAAATCATTCCATATGATACATACCCAGGTCTTACCCGGTGTCAACGGTATCGGTTCACCGTCTGCATCGATATAACTTGCGGGAACAGTATCTTCAGTCCTTTTCCATGTTCCTTCTTTCATCTTGCCCTTGGTAAACACCTGAACCTTATATCCGTTGTCTCCGTGACATCCGAATGCAAGATAATCATGTTCATCTCTTACTTCACCGTGACAATACTGGAACACTACATTATCAAAAGCAAGCTGTTCGCCTGTCATCTCATCGATATGCTTATCACCGTACTGGAATCTGTAATACTTTCCGTCTTCGGCATTATACTCAAATCTTGACTGAACAGTTGAAAAACCGTTAGCCTTACCGGTCTCCTTGCCGCCGGGATACAATACGGTTGCAGAAGCATCATCCTTATAAGGATCCTCATCTCCTCTTATGTAAGTGAACTTGGGAGTATAACCTTCCCTGATGGTAGTTCTGTATCCGAACTTCTCAATATCGGTCATAAGACCTTCGGGATCGATATACACGTTATGAGGAGCTTTTCTCTCGGTGACTCTGTAAAATGTATTTGTAGCCGGTCTTTCGATACCGGATACGGCTCCGCTTATGTTATCGACTCCGTCCGAATTGAGGTAATCGCCCACATAAGGTGTCGCCTGGCCGAAATGACAGTATATACAGTCGTATTCATTTGCCAGGAATACAAAATAGTCTCTGCAGCTTCTGATTGAGCCGATCTTCTCCACGTGCTCGTAATCCTCGAATATACCCATGAGACGCGTAATACGTCCTTCTACAGGGCATTCATAGATTATTGATGCCTGTGCCGTTCCCGACTGAGGACAGCCTTCCTTGATGTTGTTCAACATTACAGCAAGAGGTCTGTGCTGCTGCTGTTCAACGGTACACGGCAGACCGGTAAAGTAGCTGTATATCTCTTCATCCGGCTGTTCTGTTTCCTGTTTTACTTCTTCGGTAGCCTGTGCTGTAACTTCGGCTTCCTGTGTATGCTGTGTATCCTCTGCCGCTTCCTTCGGTGTTTTGCATGCTGAAAGCACAAGCGCCATCACCAGTACGGCAAGTATACTTAATCTCTTCGACATTCGATCTATCTCCCTAGCTACCGACAGATTACATAGATAGCTATTCTAAATGATTTTACAACTATCGGCTCAAAAAATCTACCCTTTTCACACTTATTTGCTATTTACTGAAGTAATCTCATCTTCTTGAATATGCGTATCAGAGTCTTTCCTTTGGGGAGTTCTTCAATGGATTCTTCATCAAGCGCTTTAAGTTTTATAAGCAGAATTCCGTATATCAGTACAGATATCAAAAGAACGACTATCAGGATCATTGCATTTGCATACCAGTTTAGTTCATCTTTTTTAAACAGATAAAGATATGTGTTTCTTCCGATCAGATTTATCCCCCATGCAATAACCCCCATTATGAGAGCGCTGATCGAGGGAAGTATGAAAGTCTTTTTAATCTCCTGTATGTAACCGAGCTGTGTCCTCAATGATCTTCCGTTCATTATGCACATCAAAAGCGAATAGATAACATTTGCAAGACAAAGGGAATACAGTCCCAGATCTGTCTTAAATAACATGAATACAAGGAGAAGTGCCTGAACGACAAGCGCTATCGCTGCATGCACTACCGGCCTGTTAACAAACCCCGTTCCCTGTAACATACCGTTGCTTAAAGTTGACAGACAGTAAAGCACTACGGCTATTGCAAGCACCTTTATAAGAAGAGATACTGTATCAAGCGATGCTTTCTGAGGATATAAAAGCATTGTCACCGGATTTGATAACACAAACAGACCCACACATGCAGGTATGGCGATCAGCATTGTCACACGAATGGCACTTGCTATTCTGGTTCTTGTAATGTCGTATTCCTTGCGTTCGTATGATGAGGAAATGACAGGTATAAGTGCAGACGACATCGCCGTAGCAATAGCTACAGGTATATTTATGATCTGCATGGCCTTCCCTGAAAACAGTCCGTAAAGAGTCGTAGATGTTGCCTCATCCATGCCCTGATACTTCTGAGTGATCGTCTGATATATCTTCAGATTTGATGCTGTTGAAAGATTGTAGATACATGTGCTTAGTACTATCGGAGTCACCATGCTTATCAATATCTTTGCAGTCTGAGCAGCTGAGAGAACTTCGGCATGCTCGTCCTCCTTTATGCGTTCCATTATGTCTTTTCTTCTGTGAAGATAAACGGCAAAAACAAAGATGAGTGCGATCAACACGCCGCTTCCGGTTCCGAGTGCACTGCCTATTGCTCCGTATATAGCTCTTACGGTATCGGTTTTGTCAATAACGGAAGCCATCAGAAAATATGCGGCAGTAATACTGACTATCGCATTTAATATCTGTTCTATGATCTGTGACACCGAAGTTTCTACAAGACTTTTATGCGCCTGAAAATACCCTCTTAAGCATCCTAAGAATCCTGAGAAGAAAATAGTCGGTGAGAATACTCTGAGTACCATGGCCGAATTGTAACCGACAAGCTTATCGGCACATGTAAAGCAAAACAGCGATGCTATGCCGCCGACTATAAATACATAGATCAGCGAGCCTATAAAAAGCCTGTGGGCATTCCTGTACTGTCCCAGGCCCAGGCGGGCTGCCATGACCTTTGATATTGCCGAAGGGATACTGTAAGAAGACACCAAAAGGATTATGGTGTAGATATTGTAGGCAGTGTTGTAATATCCGTTGCCTTCATCACCTATGATGGCTACAAGCGGACTCCTATACAATATGCCTATTATCCTGACTATGATACCTGCTGCGGCCATTATGCCTGCCTGCAGGATAAAATTGTTCTTAGATTCCTTTTTCATACACAAGTATTATAGATTATCCCGTAAAATAAAAAAACCCCCATAAATGGGAGGATGCCAAGTACACTCTGTGTACTTGGCATTTTATTATGAAAAAGTTATTTATTTAACTGTGAATGTCTCTCTCTATAGTTAGTATTGTAAAGTAGGAATTTGTCTAAATAATGTTATGTTAATTAACTTACCGTTAATTAATTGTTAACGAAATATGAACAAGCGCCCCGAAAGGCGCCTGTTTCCGTACTTTTTTGCTGTTTATGTCAGATTTTGCAATTTAATCCTATACATGATCTGCTTCGGGATAGTCCACACCGAAAGTCTCAACGGTGATCGTTGAGATCTTCTGATCCTCAAGCGGTCTGTCGTTCCAGTCGGTCTTAGTCTCGGCTATCTTGTTTACGATATCCATACCTTCCGTGATCTTACCAAATGCTGCATAGCTTCCGTCAAGATGGGGCGAAGTCTTATGCATGATAAAGAACTGTGAGCCTGCAGAATCGGGATGCATTGCTCTTGCCATTGAAAGAACGCCTTCAGTATGCTTCAGATCATTTGCAAATCCATTCTGTGCAAATTCACCTTTTATGCTGTATCCGGGACCACCCATACCTGTTCCGTCGGGACATCCTCCCTGGATCATAAATCCCTTTATGACTCTGTGGAATATAAGTCCGTCATAAAACTTCTTGTTTATAAGGCTGATGAAATTGTTAACAGACTGGGGTGCGATCTCGGGATAGAGCTCCGCCTTCATAACATCTCCGTTTGCCATCGTGATAGTAACTATAGGATTCTGTGCCATAGATTTCTATTTCCTTTCGTCTTTAATTGATTTATTATGTTATTAGGTTTTAACCTTTGTCACTTATTTGATTTTAACCTATAAAAAGGGAATTTTAAAGAAAAATGCGTTCAAAATTGTTAAGAGCCATATACTATGTCACAATAGATCATTTTGTTCCGATACCGCAGGAACTGATTGCCGATCTGGCTTATCACGGTATAAAGATATTCCAGGTCCCTTATCATTCAATAGAAAAGTTCCTGCCTCCCAAGAATATGACACCACAAAACTGCCTTATCCTTTGTGATGTTCCGGAACTGGCTCATGCTTTTTTGAATGCAGGATATTATGTTGTCGCGATATTCCATCGTGATAACAAGGATGCTCATTTTTCCATCAGATATGCGCTTGAAGACTTCACTGAAGTCGACTGGCATTACTTTATAAAATACTGGCAGCGCTATGCGGATATTCCCTGGCATGTGATGGATACCGAAAGATGCAAGATCCGTGAAATGTGTCCCGATGATCTTAATGATCTGTATGATCTGTACAAAGATAAACGGATATGTCAGTATACGGAGGATCTGTTCGAAAACCGTATGCATGAACTTGATTATATCAAGGATTATGTTAAGAACATGTATCATTTCTACGGCTTCGGGACCTGGCTCATAGAAGATAAATTCTCCGGAAATCTGATAGGAAGGGTTGGATTTAATTACAGACCGGGCTTTGAGGATCCCGAACTCGGATTTGTTATAGACCCGAAACAATGGAGACGCGGGTATGCTTATGAAACCTGCAGTGCATCCATCGAGTACGGAAAGAAAGAACATGGATTTAAGCGCATCCACTCATTCGTAAGAATTGAGAATGAGCCTTCCATAGCGCTTCTTGACAAGCTGGGTTTCCGCGAATGCGGACGATATACGATAAACGAACAGCTACATGAACGCTGGGTTTTGGAGCTGTGATAAAGACAAAAATAAAGCAGGCAAATGCCTGCTTTATTTTTATATGATCCTATCGACCGCTGAGATAGTTCTCGATACCTGTAAGTGCATCGCTCTCGTCAGCGCCGTCAACCACTACGTTGACCTTCTCACCAAGATCAAGACCGAGACTCATCATACCCATGATACTCTTGGCATTGACTCTCTTGTCTCCTGTCTCAAGATAAACGGAACTGTCAAACTGGCTCGCTACCTGGACAAGAAGGGCCACAGGTCTGGCTTCAAGACCATTCTCCAGACGGATGGTAATTTCCTTACTGATCATAACTTCTCCTCTCATCTGCTAATTCGCTTAGCTTTCGCAACCTATGGTTCACACCGCTCTTACCCACCGGCGGATCCAGTAACTTACCCAATTCCTGTAGTGTGGCATCAGGATTATCCAATCTGACCTGTGCCATCTCTCTTAAGCTGCCCGGCAACTTATGAAACCCATATACCTTTTGTAAATAGAGGATATCCTCTACCTGTCTGTTCGCTGCTCGTACTGTCTTTGCTATGTTCGCAGTCTCACAGTTGACTTTTCTGTTTATGGAATTGCTCATCTCCTTTAAAATACGGCGATTCTCAAATTCCATCAGGGAAACATGTGCCTCACACAGTCCCAAAAACTCAACTATTGCGCTACCTTCTTTAATATATACAACAAAATACTTCTTTCGGCAAATGGTTTTTGCTTCAATTTCGAAGGTTAACAGTACCTGTGCTATCTGCTTTGCCTGCTCACTGCTCTCGCAGACCATCTCAAGATGATATCCTTTGCCCGGATCGCTCATCGAGCCCGCACACAAAAATACTCCTCTTAAATATGATCTTCTGCAACAGGCATTCTTAATAAGTAAGGGATCCGTACTGTGGGAAAATCCAAGAAAACGGGATTCCCTGTCTATAAGCTTAAGCCCTTTGAATATATCCCAGACTTTATCGTAATCCGTTATTACTATCTCATATCTGCCGTTCGAATCTCCCTTGCCGGGTAATACTCTGGCAGACGCATCATCTATATTATATGTTTTCTTCAGCAAAGTAAAGCATTTTCTGAAAAGAGATTCACGGTCCATGCTTATCACAAGAGCATCTTTGCCGTTTTCTTTCCTTAAGTTTCCGCAAAAAGCGACGATAGCGGACAGTTCCGCTATCTGGCAATGTCTGGCACTGCTCGTATGCTTTGCCATCTCTTCTTTTACATCATATGAAAATGACATATCAATCAAAATCCCCTAGGAATATTACCTCAGGCTCAAGAGTTACACCGAAACGGGTGTGAACTTCCTTTTTAACCTTCGCGATAAGATCATACATATCTTTTGCCGTCGCATCTTTGGTATTGATCAAAAAGCCTGCATGTTTTTCCGATACCTGAGCTCCTCCTATCGTAAAGCCCTTAAGTCCGGAATCTGATATGAGCTTACCTGCGTAATAACCCTGAGGTCTCTTAAATGTGGAGCCTGCAGAAGGATATTCAAGAGGCTGCTTCTCCTTGCGTTTTGCGGTCAGATCGCGCATTATGCCTTCTATCACCTGTCTGTCCCCGTGATGAAGCATAAATTCCGCCTGAAGTACGATATAGCCTTCCCTTTTTGCCCTTGAATTCCTGTATTCAAACCCCATCTCGGCATTTGTCAGATATTTTACCTGTCCATCAGGCATTATGACCTTTACTCTGTATGCGACCTGGCGCATCTCTCCGCCGTATGCTCCGGCATTCATGATCATACCGCCACCCACAGTTCCGGGTATGCCGCCTGCAAATTCAAGTCCTGTCAATTCATTCTCCATAGCGAAATGCGACAGTTTTGACATGGTGGTTCCTGCTTTGGCGACTATGATGTCATCCATCATCCTTAAACCGCTGTAACCTGATCCTATCTCAATGATCACACCTCTGTAGCCTTTGTCCGATACGAGAAGGTTGCTTCCGTTCCCGATGATAAAATACGGCACATCCTTGCTTTTAAGCAGATCGATAAGCCGCGAGATCTCATGTTCGTTGATTATCTCAACAAAGACATCTGCGGGTCCGCCTATCCTGAAAGTCGTATGTAAGCTCATCGGCTCGTCAATACGGACATTTTCGGGGGTCACTATGCATTTGATCTGTTCGATGATTGCCGGATCTACCATATTACTCCGTTATTCAAGAACCAATTTTGCTGCTCCGTATATTCCTGCGTCATTTCCCAGAAGCGCAAGTGTGAATTTTGCTCCTTTTGCTCCGGGGAAAACATATTTCTCAAAATATGGCTTCATGTAATCAATCAGGATATCGCCGGCTTTGGAAACTCCGCCACCGATAACAAATACATCAGGATTTACCACATCTGCCACTGCTGCGAGTCCCTTACCGAGATATTCTCCGTAAACATTCGCAACCTCTATTGCCAATTCGTCACCTTCCTTAACGGCATCCCAGACACTCTTTGCAGATACTTCAGTATCTCTTAAAAGACTGGGTTTATCGGTTCCGGCCAGCTTCTTATTCGCGATACGCACTACACCTGTTGCAGAAGCATACTGCTCAAGACAACCGTGTCCTCCGCATCCGCATGTATCAGTCTCATTGTCATCAAGGTGGATATGACCTATCTCTCCGCCTGCGCCAGTAGCACCGCTTAAGATCTTTCCGCCAATGATGATACCGCCGCCTACACCTGTTCCGAGTGTTACGGCAACCATGTTCTTGTAACCTCTTCCGCCTCCGCGCCACATCTCTCCGAGTGCTGCTACATTGGCATCATTGCCCGCCATAACTGGGATCTTTATGATATCAAAGAGTTCCATGGCGATATTTCTCTTGCCCCATCCAAGGTTTGCTGCCAGCAATACGGTTCCATCTTCCTTTACGGGTCCCGGAACACCGAGTCCTATACCTATGACGTCCGTTCTGTCAATACCGTGAGCATTCATCTTATCCTTAATGCTGTCGGCAATATCGGCGATTATATGATCTCCGTTGTCTTCCTTTCGTGTCGGTATCTCCCACTTTTCCCTGATCTCTCCTTCGGGACTGAACAGTCCGATCTTAACCGTGGTGCCGCCTACATCAACACCGAATACATATTTCTTCATCAATCCTCTTCCTCTCGTCTCTGTGCCAAAGATGCCTGAACACGCTCATACAATACCTGGGCCGCATTGTAACCCATCTTCTTCTGTCTGTGATTAACAGCTGCAGATTCGCAGATGATCGCAAGATTTCGTCCCGGACGGATAGGTATGCTGTGACACACAACTTTGTTACCGAGATATTCTATATATTCTTCCTCCAGACCAAGTCTGTCGTACTCCTTATCCTTATCCCAGTCCTCAAGCTTGATGACCAGGTCGATGTTCTGTGTCTCCTTAACGCTGGATACACCAAACAAAGTCTTAACATCTACGATACCGATACCGCGAAGCTCAATAAAGTGCTTTGTTACTGCAGGTGCGGTTCCGATAAGTGTCTCGTCTGATACCTTTCTTATCTCAACAACGTCATCTGTTACAAGACGGTGTCCACGCTTGATGAGCTCAAGTGCAGCCTCGGATTTACCGATACCGCTCTCGCCTGTTATGAGAAGACCTTCGCCGTAAACATCGACCAAAACACCGTGAACAGTGATGCAGGGTGCAAGCTTTACGTTTAACCATCTGATGATCTCAGCGGTAAATGCACTGGTAGCCTTCTTTGTCATAAGGAGCGGAACTCCCTTTTCCTTTGCAGTCTTTATAAACAGCTCATCGGGGATGAGCTCTCTGCAGAAGATGATAGCTGGAATGGGATAAGACAAGAGCTTGTCATATATGTCCTTCTGCATCTCAGGCTCCATACTCTGCATATAGGTATATTCGACAAAACCGATTATCTGCAGTCTTGTCGCTTCATAATGTTCAAAATATCCTGCCATCTGAAGAGCAGGTCTGTTAATATCCGGCTGAGTAATCTTAGACTTGCTGATATCTATCTCAGGTGTAAGATTCTCAAGCTTCATCCTTTCGATGATCTCACTTAATTTTACACTTGCCATATATGTCTCCCTTAAGAAAATGATATGAAAGTTAGCCTACGAGTATCATTTTAACATATCGTCGTGGAAAAAAGAATATATATCTTGAGCCACGTTTTTGGGTATCCCGGGCACTTTTGAGAGCGTTTCTGCATCCGCCGATCTTATCTGATCTATGCTGTCAAAATGCTTCATGAGAGCTTTCCTTCTTGTCTCTCCGACTCCGGGTATGTTGTCAAGCACAGACCTTACCTGATCCTTGCTCCTTAATGATCTGTGGAACTCTATGGCAAATCTGTGTGCTTCATCCTGCACCCTTGTTATCAGTTTGAATCCTTCGCTGTGGGTATCCATCGGCAGCTCGACATTGTTGTAATAAAGCCCTCTGGTATTGTGATTGTCATCCTTTACCATACCGCATACCGGAATATCCAGATGAAGCTCTCCCAAAACCTGAAGCGCTATGTTCACCTGTCCTCTTCCGCCATCCATAAGTAGCAGATCCGGAAATCTCGTAAAGCTTCCGTACTCACTGTCCTCGATGTTCTTTGCTTCCTCCATGCCGTGAAGGAATCGTCTTGTAAGGACTTCTCTCATGCAGGCGTAATCATCCGGACCGCTGACTGTCTTAATCTTAAACTTCCTGTAGTCGCTCTTCTTCGGACGGCCTTTTTCGAATACCACCATGGAACCCACATTTTCAAATCCGCTGATATTGGATATATCAAATGCTTCCATACGGTTGATGCCTTTTATACCGGTTATTTCCTCGATCTCCTTTACGGCACCTATCGTTCTGCCCTCTTCCTTCTTTATCCTCTCTTTATCTCTCGAAAGTATAAGATCCGCATTTTTAGCGGCAAGTTCGACCAGTTTTTCCTTCTTTCCGGCCTTTGGTATCCTGATATATGTCCTGCTGCCTCTTTTATCACTCAGCCAGCTTTCCAAAAGTTCGACATCATCTATATCGTACTGAAGCATGATCTCTTTTGGTATGAACGGGGTACCCGCATAAAACTGCTTTACAAAGTCTTCCATTATGCCCTGGGGCTGTCTGTCCTCCACACCCTTCATATAGAAGTGTTCACGCCCTATCAGTTTTCCAGCCCTGATAAAGAATACCTGGACAACAGCATCCGATTCGCTTTTTGACATGGCGATCACATCCTTGTCATCAAGGTCGCTGTCGGTTATCTTCTGTTTCTGGGTCGTGTGTTTTATACTGGCTATCAGATCCCTGGTCGAGGCCGCCTCTTCAAACAATAAATCCTCAGACTGTTTTAACATCTTTTTCTCAAGATCTGCCAGAACGTCTTTAACATTTCCTCCAAGGAAAGACAATGCCTCATCCACACTCTTTGAATAATCGCCTGCTGATATATTTCCCCTGCAAGGTGCCATGCAAAGACCCATGTGATAGTTTAAACAGGGTCTGTCATTTACCTGACCTTCTTTGATGTACTTGTTACATGTCCTCAGTTTATATATCTTGTTTACCAGCTCTATAGTATCCCTTACGGCAAGAGCACTCGTATATGGTCCAAAATACCTTGCTCTGTCCTTCTTTACCTTTCTTGTCAGCACGATCTTCGGAAATTCGTCATCAACCGTCACTTTTATATAAGGATAGGTCTTGTCATCCACGAGCATGGTGTTGTACTTTGGACGATGCTCTTTTATAAGGTTATTCTCAAGCACAAGGGATTCGAGTTCGGAATCGGTCACTATGTATTCAAAATATGTAATGAGCCTGACCATACGGTCTATCCACGGGCCTCTTCCGATATTCTCACGAAAATAAGAGCGTACGCGACTATGCAGGTCTTTCGCTTTACCCACATAGATGATCGCATCGCTCTTATCATGCATAATGTACACCCCCGGTTCATGGGGGAGTTTCTTTAATTCTTCCTGTATATCAAACAGTTTCTCCATCAGCCGTTTCCTCTGATGATTCGTTTATTTCTTCAGACTCTACCTCGTCAGTGTCTTCTTTCACTTCGCTATCTGCTTCTTTAACAGTTTCATTCTTGTCATCGGTTTCTGTTTCAGAAGAAGTTTCACTCTTTTCCTCTTCAGGTTCCGGTATTCCCTTAAGCTCTCTGAATATCTTCATGAATTCCTTGCCTGTGATAGTCTCTTTCTCAATAAGGAATTCAGCCAGCTTATCCATGACTTCTCTGTTTTCCTCGAGAAGATTTTTCGCTGTCTCAAATGCTTCTTTGAGCATGTTCTTGACTTCTTCGTCTATCTGAGCTGCAGTCACATCTGAACACTCTAAATGTGCTCCTCCCGACAGATACTGATTTTCGATCGTGGCAAGACCCATCGGACCGAATCTCTCACTCATACCGAATCTGGTAATCATGTTCTTGGCAAGATTGGTCGCCTGCTCGATATCATTTGCAGCACCGCTTGTTATGCTTCCAAATACGATCGTTTCAGCGGCACGACCGCCCATATATATGGCAAGCTTCTCTTTGAGTTCAACATTACTCTCCAGATATTTCTCCTCTTCAGGTACCTGAAGGACATAACCGAGAGCTCCCATGGTCCTTGGTATGATAGTTATCTTCTGGACAGGCTCCGTGTTCTTTTGAAGAGCTGTGACAAGGGCGTGACCAATCTCATGATAAGATACGATCTTTCTCTCTTCCTTGCTCATGATACGGTCTTTCTTCTCCTTACCGACCATTACCTGCTCTATTGCTTCCATAAGATCCTGCTGACTTACGAACTCGCGCTTACCCTTTACTGCATTGATGGCAGCCTCATTTATCATATTTGCAAGATCCGAACCTACGGAACCGGCTGTGGCAAGTGCTATCTCCTTAAGATCCACCGTCTCATCCATCTTGACATCCTTGGCATGAACTTTAAGGATTGCCTCCCTGCCTTTGACGTCGGGTCTTTCAACAACAATACGTCTGTCAAAACGTCCCGGACGGAGCAATGCCTTATCAAGGATCTCCGGTCTGTTTGTCGCACCGAGTACCAAAACACCCTTTGAGGGATCGAATCCATCCATCTCACTCAAAAGCTGATTAAGAGTCTGCTCTCTTTCTTCATTTCCTCCGCCGTATTTTGAATCTCGGCTTCGACCGATAGCATCTATCTCATCTATAAATATGATACAGGGAGCGTTCTTGTTGGCTTCCCTGAAAAGATCTCTAACACGGCTTGCACCGACACCGACATAAAGTTCTATGAAATCAGAACCCGTAAGTGAAAAGAATGGTACATGTGCCTCACCCGCTACAGCCTTTGCAAGAAGAGTCTTACCTGTTCCGGGAGGGCCTACGAGCAATGCACCTTTTGGAAGCTTGGCTCCTATCTTGGTATACTTGCCGGGATCATGAAGGAAATCAACCACTTCAACCAATGATTCCTTGGCTTCATCTACACCCGCAACATCGTCAAATGTGACACCTGTCTCTTTTTGAACATATACCTTGGCATTTGACTTGCCCACTCCCATGGGACCTCCGCCTCCTGCCATCTTCTTATATGCAAACGAGAGTAAGAACCAGATAAGAAGGATCGGAAGCACATATGTCAAAAGTATTGACAGTATCCATCCTGAGTTATCCGGAATATATGTCTTTATCTCAACACCTGCTTTGGTCAGTCTCTCCACCAGTACATCACCGCTTTCGGTTATACCTGTGTAGTATGTGATCTGAGGAGCTTCCGCACCAAAAGGATTGAATGCAGGTGTATACAGATCCTGAAGAGGATCCTTTGTAGTCTGAGCATTATCACCTTCCGTCTTAGGAATGATGTTTAATGTATCCGACTTTATTTCTACGGTAGCTATCTCTCCAGCATCAAGTTTTTGCAAAAACTCGTCGTATGTGATCTCCTGAGATGCATCACCCGAAAACAGATTCATGAAAAGACTCATGCTTATCAGGGTAAGAAGCACCGCTATTACAAGAAAGAGCAGGCTCTGTTTCTTGGGCGGCATGTTGCTGTTATTCCTGTTGCCCTGATTATTGTTTCCGTTGTCATTGTTATTGTTATTATTGCTATTGTTTCTTCCGCTGTATCCTCCCTGTTCGGAATCACCGGAATTATATCTGTTGTTTCCTTCTATATCGCTCATAAAATTATCCTCAAAACGAAAGTATCATGCCTGAAACGGCATGATACAATTATAGAGATTAAAAAATCTAAAAGCAATTAAATTTCTGTGAAAAAAATATGATCATTTAATACAAAAACCAGGATATATCCGTCTGGTTTAATGCATATCAATTGCATTGTTTATCTTATCTGTCTGCTTTTTCTTCTATACCGGGATCAAATCCGGGCATGATCTGAAGCTTGAACAGATTCATCCTATGCTTTCTGTCTATTAACGCCTTGTGGTCTAGATCGTCTATCACTCCTTCTCTGATATATCTGTCGAGTTCGGCATAGGTAAATCCGAGATTGTCCTCATCCGTCTTTCCGCAGAGTCCGTCCGAAGGAACCTTTTCTATCAGTTCTTCGGGGAGTTTCAGTTCTCTTCCGATAGCCTTAACCTCCTGAACGGTAAGATGGGCAAGGGGACTGAAATCTCCTGCTGCATCACCGTATCTGGTTGAGTATCCCACCCAGTCCTCAGAAAGATTACACGTATTCGCAACTCGTCCGTTACAGCTTTGTGAGACTGCATATACCGTAGCCATTCGTATTCTCGGCGACAGATTTATGATTGTCTGACTTGTGAGTTCAAGGTCTGAAGGAATGGCTGACTTAAGTCCTTCAACCGCATCTTTTATGTTCACAACATAGTATTTTATACCAAGATGATTGACTAAAAGATAAGACATGTCTATGTCAGGCTGATCACCGCAAGGCATAAGAACGCCAACAACTCTGTCTTTTCCCAGAGCCTCAACACATAAAGCCGCTACAACGGAACTGTCCTTTCCTCCGCTTATTCCCAAAACCGCATTACAGCCCGGCCCGTTGTCTTCAAAAAACTTTCTTATCCACGCAACACATTCATCTTTAACTTTTTTAGCATCAAACATATCCTTATACCTCATCCTTATATGATATTTATCTGGCACATCTTCATGGCTTCAAGTGCCGTTTCATGACTCTTTGGTGTTACTCCCGCACAACATGAGGAATCTACCGTTACAGGTATCTCAGGTAAGAACGCCTTGATGAGAAGTGCGTTTGATATAACGCATATATCCGTACAAAGACCGATCACTTCTATCTCATCTATCGTGTTTTCTTTTGCAAGATTTTCAAGATATAAACCAAGTTCCTTTGATCCGAATGTGGGCTTGTCTATTATCATGTCATCATCGGATACGGGTAAGACCGAAGATATCTGCCATCCGTTGCTTCCCTTGATACAATGCTCTACAGGAAGATTTTTTCCTTCAAGAGTATTAAGGTAATCAGTTTTATGCGTGTCTCTTGTAAAGATCTTCTTTCCGTTAAAACCTTTAATCTTTTTCTTAACATTTTCAACTATCGCCTGTGCTTCTTTTGTACCAAGAGCGGCATCTATGAAATCGTTTTGCATATCAACAACAACCAGTACTTTCATCTTTGATCCATCCTTTCGTTTTGTCCGTATGATCTAATATTCTATCACAGAGGAAATCTCATGAAAATGATATCTCCTTTATAACTTCCCTCAATGCATTTGCTTCCATCGGACGTTTGAAATATTCAAACGAGAAGACACATTTATTTAAAACATCCGCATATCTTGAGTCTTTGGGCTGGTTATCGGAATTCAGATATTCCCATGCTTCATCCAGTAAAGATTCTACCTTCTCATAAGCCATACCGTCACTGTCAAAGGTAAGATGCGCCAGCATTAAAAGAGATATCGCGATCTCACCGTCATGGAAACCGATTTTCTTTAGTATATCTATCGCATAAAGCCAGTCCTTTTTTGCTTCATCATACATTAACAATTCATAGAGGGTTGCCGCCTTATTGTTAAGCAGTGAAGCATATTCATAGGAAAATGTCATATCGGCCTTTTCAAAGCATAAAGCAGCTTTATCATATAACTTAAGCGCTTCCTCTTTCTGACCGAAAGAAGACAGGGCCGTGGCTGAGTTTACAAATACTGTGGCTCCCGATATACTCTTTGAAAGATCAAGCTTATCAACCAGTAAGAAGCTTTCTTTCACTGCACTTAGAGCTGAATCTTTATCTCCGATGCGTCTGAAAAAACCGACAGATTCATTTAACACGGTAAGCAGACCTCTTTCATCGCCAAGTCTTTTTGCCTCACCTTCCCAGAACAAAAGACACTCTTTTGCTCCCTTCATATCACCTTGAGTAAGATGTTCATCCAGTTTGTTTATGAATCGTGATACATCTATTCCCATAACCAACTGTCCTTTCTTTCCGATTATAGCATAAACAATCGTAAAATATGGTATTATATAGTCATAACAGACATGGAGATAAAGCTGATATGACTGCATTTTATGAGAGATTTGCATCCGGGTCGAATGTACCGGAAGACATCCTTTCAATTTCGATCATGCTGCTTACCGGTTTCCTTGTAACAAGGATAACCAAAAAGCTTAAGCTGCCCAATGTGACGGCTTATATAGTTGCGGGAATTCTTATCGGCCCTTATGTCCTTAATCTTGTTTCTGACAGATTTATAAATGCTACGGCCTTTCTTCCGGATATAGCACTCGCATTCATAGCTTTCGGTATCGGTGAATTCTTCAAACTCGATACTCTTAAAAAGAGCGGTGTGAAAGTGTTTATCATAACCATACTCGAAGCTTTAATGTCAACTTTACTTATTCTCATACTATGTCTTTACGTTTTCAGACTTCCTCTGGCATTCTCCACGGTACTCGCTGCACTTGCAGCTGCCACGGCTCCCGCATCGACAATGATGACCATAAGACAGACAAAGGCGAAAGGCGAATTTGTCGATATCCTCCTTCAGGTTGTCGCACTTGATGATATCGTGGGTCTTATCGCATACAGTGTCGCTATTTCCATTGCCACATCACATCTTGCAGGCAGTACTGTAAGCTTAACGGGAAGCCTGATACCATTTTTCATAAATATAGGAGTCCTCATCCTGGGCGGTGTTTTCGGCTGGTTCATCGTACTGTTCATGCGTCACAGACACAGTACCGACAACAGACTCATAATAGCGATAGCAATGCTGTTTACGTTTTGCGGAATAGCTTCCATCCTGGGAACTTCCCCTCTTCTTGGATGTATGGCAATGGGTTCTGTATACATAAATATGACAGATGACGACAAGCTGTTTAAACAGCTTAATTACTTTAACCCTCCCATACTTCTGCTTTTCTTTGTAAGATCTGGTATATCGTTTAACTTAAGCGCTCTTTTCAGCAAGGGTTCATTCGGAACGCTGCCGCTTATATGGATAGGGATAGGATATTTCTTTATCAGGATAGTAGGTAAATTCCTGGGAAGCTTTGCAGGAAGCAAAATGGTACATACTCATCCTTCCGTACAAAAATATCTGGGATTTGCGCTCATACCTCAGGCCGGTGTTGCCATCGGTCTTGCCGAGTTGGGCGCAAGAGCATTAAAGGGAGAGATGGGTGAAGCACTTCTTACCATCATACTTGCTTCAAGTGTGCTCTATGAACTTATCGGTCCCGCTGCCGCAAAATTTGCACTCTACAAATCAGGTTCATACGACGAGGAAGATCCCAAGAGCAATTATGAGCATCAGGAGGATGATAATGATACACCGGACATTTCCGATACAAAAAGAGCAGATGCCATACATATGACTCAGGCTGATCTCAGTGATATAGAAAACATAGAAGAAAAATTCTATGACGAGGGTGCTCTCGAATACTTCAAGGGTCAGTATGAATCGGATGAACTTCGTACGATAGATCTTGATAAAAAGAAAAAGAGCAAGGCAAAAAAGGACAAGAAAAAGAAATCCGAAAAGTCAAAGAAAAAATAAGATAACAGAGGATAAGAGACATGAAAGTATTGCTGCTTCTCGCTAAAGGATTTGAGACAATGGAAGCGAGTGTATTTGTTGATGTTTTCGGACGGGCAGATAATGACTATCATTATGATATCAAAATTGTAAAGGATAGATAAAATGATAAACGAAGAGATACGAGATGAACTATTTCGTCTTCAGGATACAAAATACAGAGATTTTCAGGTAAAACTCATCCCCGGCAAAACTGTAGATGACATGATAGGTGTCAGAACTCCGGATCTTAGGAAATATGCCAAACAGCTGGCTAAACGGGATGATGTCGATGAATTTCTAAATACGCTGCCTCATCAGTATTTTGATGAAGATCAGTTGCATGCCTTTATTCTCTGTGAGATAAAAGACTATGATACATGTATTGAAAAAGTGGATGCTTTTCTTCCTTTTGTAGATAACTGGGCAACATGTGATCAGATGAGCCCGAAGATCTTTAAAAAACACAAGGATGAACTCCTCGTTTGGATAGATAAATGGATGACTTCAAAAAAGACTTATACCTTAAGATTCGGTATAGGAATGCTCATGGAACACTTTCTGGATGAAGATTTTGATATACGATATCCCGAAAGGATATCAAAGATACGATCCGAAGAATATTACGTCAACATGATGATCTCATGGTATTTCGCAACTGCTCTTGCCAAGCAGTATGATGTCATCCTACCCTTCATAAAGGATAAAAGACTTTCTTCATGGACACATAACAAAGCGATTCAAAAGTCAGTTGAAAGCTATCGTATAACAGATGAGCAGAAGGCATACCTTCGTACTCTTAAGGTATAAAGTGAAATTGGATAAGAAACAGCATATATGTTATACTTAATCAGTCCGGTCTTACCGGTCTTAAAGAAAGGAGTGGAACACATTGGGTATTATAATAAGTCTTATAATCGGTGCGATATCAGGCTGTATCGCCGGAGTGATCATGAAGAGCCAGGGCGGATGGATCAGAAATATCATCCTCGGTATCGTCGGTGGTTTTGTAGGCGGTATCTTGTTTAGGATCATAGGATTCCAGGCATCTAACATAATCGGAACCATAATCACTTCCGTTGTCGGTGCATGTCTTTTGATCTTTATCGGACGAAAACTGATGAAATAAAAAAATCCCCAAAAGGGGATTTTTTATTTGGAAATTATGATCTTACCGTCTTTGACTTCGACTTTGACCTTGTTGGAATCGATACCTGCCATTTCAAGGAATTCCTCGCTGAGCTGTACTCTGTGAGCCTTGTCCATAACGGAGTATTCCTCATGTGATTCAACCTGTGCAAGGTTTTCTGCGGAAAGCTCATCCAGCTTTCTCTTATACTCATCTTTCATGATCTTCTCAGTACTTATCTTGCCGTCGGAAACCATGATAACTCTCGATACCTTATTTGCCAGACTTATATCATGCGTTACTATGATGATCGTGATACCAAGTTCTTCATTAAGCTTTCTGAACAGATCCTGGATCATATTTGATGTCTTCGAATCTACGGCACCTGTCGGTTCGTCGGCCAAAAGTACTTTCGGATCACAGGCAAGCGCAACCGCTATCGCAACTCTCTGCTGCTCTCCTCCCGACATCTGCGGCGGATAGGAATCGGCTTTATGATCGATACCCGTCAGCTTAAGCAGGTTCATGGCCTTTTCACGGCGTTCCTTCTTGCTTCCCTTCATAAAGAACATCGGTGCTTCAACATTCTGCACAGCCGTCATGTAGGGAAAAAGATTCTGACCGCTGTTTTGCCATACAAATCCAACAGTGGTCTGCCTGTACTTGACCAGTTCCTTTTCTTCCATGGCAAACAGATCGTTTCCGTCAACATATATCCTTCCGGCAGTGGGTTTCTCAAGTCCGCCTATCATATTTAAAAGAGTCGATTTTCCGCTTCCGCTCTTTCCGATGACGGCAACAAGCTCGCCTCTGCCTATCTCCAGATCCAGTCCCTGCAGTGCCATTACTTCTATATCTTCAGTTTTGTAGATCTTTACGAGACCGTCACATACCAAGATGTTATCCGGTGCCGTATTACTCTCCTGTGACATATATACCTCATCAATTATTTGACTCTACGATCGTTGCATCCTGACACATACCGTCTTCCATGTTGTAGACCACATCGCCCAAAGACATCAGGTTCGGGTCATGCGTAGTCATGACTATCGTGATACCTTCACGGTCTATGAGTTCCCTAAACAGCTTCATTACAGCAATACCTGCTGCCGTATCAAGTGCTCCCGTAGGCTCATCCGCAAATATGATTTTCGGCTTATGAGCGACAGCTCTTGCTATGGCTACTCTCTGTCTCTCACCGCCCGAGAGCTGAGAAGGCATATGGCTCATACGGCCTCCGAGTCCCACGATACCTAGTACTTCCTTTATCCTTTCGTCCTTGTCGCCCTCGTACTCGGCCAGCTTAAGTCCGAAATCAACATTCTCGTATGCAGTCATTATCGGAACAAGAGCTACTGACTGAAATACAAATCCGATATTGTAACGTCTGAATTTCTCTTTCAGCGAACTGTCCATTTTTGACACATCTTCATCATCGATCAAAAATGTCCCTTCGGTCGCATCGTCAAGCATGCTTAAGATGTTTAAAAGTGTCGTCTTTCCCGAGCCGGAACGACCTTTGAGTATAGTAAGCTTACCCTTGGGTACAACGATATCAATACCCTTTAAAACTTCCAGTGTCTCCTTGTTGCCTATGGGAAAACTTTTATGGATATTTTTTGTCTCAATCATATATTCTGACATATCAATCCTCTCCCATCTTCAGTGCACTGGTTATATTCATGTTCTTAAGTATCCTGCTTATGATATAGAAGCATACGGCAAATGCTGCTCCTATAATGATGATCATCTTTATGCTGTCCTGTGCCTTGATGAATATCTCTATCGGCAGATTATGTCTTCTGGGCAGATATACGATAGATATCAGCTTTGTGAACAAAAGCGTCGAGATTCCGCCCACCGCAAATCCCGACAGTGCGGCAAGCAGTGAACTGAATATCTGCTCGGTAACAAGCATGGTGACTATCTCTCCCATGCTCATACCCATTGCACGATATATTCCGTAAAGCATCTCTCTTTCTTTTATCGTCAGTATCCAGTAGATCAAAAATCCTGCGGCACAGATCAACAGCGATATGATAAATCCTATGGAGAACATACCGTTTGTTATCTGTATCATGGAAGAATCTCTCTGATTCTGGATGGTCTTTGATCTGTCACTTACACTCTTTATATCAATCTTATTGGCTCTTAAAGCCTCTTCTATCTTTTCGGTATCCGCATCTTGTGACAGTCTCATCCATACCTGATAAGGAGTGATCCTTCTGTTGTTTATTACTGTCTGCAGGTTGGCAACTATAAGATATCTTTCTCTCGGTTCGATGCTTCCATCCGACTGCGTCTCATAGACCGTACTCTCATATCCCGGAAAAGCATCAACTATACCGCAGATCACAGCTGATGTATCAAGATCGGCTTTCTTTGGATCAAGAGGGCTGTAACGGAGGTAATGTATGCTGTCTCCTTCATGAAGATCATATTTTTTAGCCAGATTGGAAGATATCAGTACTCCCTTGGGTGTCCTGCCTAAAGCATTCAGGTAATTAAACCAGTGCTCATCATTCACATTTCCTTCCAGAACAGCAGTTTCACCAAACTCCTTGGTGCTTATGGCCATTAACATGTTTCCGACTTCAAGCTTGTCACCGACCTTTATATCAGTGCTCTCGTCTATCATCACTTTTGTCAGACTCTCTATACCGTAGTCTTGTGAGAGTTTAAATCTCTCGTAATCGGGTTCCTTGTATTTCCAGGTAAACTCTCCGCTTTGAAGCTTGATAGTGGTTAAAATCCATCTTTCCTGGATAACATAGTCGGTTCCTATGTTATAGTTTGTCCTTTTTTCAACATTCTCATTTACGGTACGGGCCAGATTTGCATTAAACACGCCCATGGCTATGGTCATTACAAGAAATACCGTTATAAATCCCTGCCTTTTGGCATTTCTTATGATCTGTAAAAACGCAACATATCCCGCAGGTTTCCATTTCTTTTTCCCGATATGATATATCAGCCTTACAAGATAGCCGGTCAGTCTTAAAAACAAAAGTCCGCATGCCAAGATAAACAGACTCGAATCAAGGAAGATGACAGGATCGACCGCTCCTCCCGATATGATCTGAACCGCCATTGCATCTTTCTGTTTGTAATAGTTATATAAAAGATATCCAGAAACTATAAGGAGAGCGATATCAAAGAAATACTTTTGCCACAGAGGAGTACCTGAAGATGATATCCTTAATCCTTTTCTTTCTGTGATAGTAAGTTTTGACAGGCCTATTACAGGCAGTGTCATAAAGAGCACCGCAAGTACAAATGCCAATATCACAAAAAGGATCATACTTACAACCGGTTCATATATGCTGACATCCTTTATCGAGAATGAAAGGAATGCATTTGTTGATGCCGCCATCTTACACATCGCATATCCGACAGGCAGTCCGATAAGGCAGCCTATCAAAGCGATTATCGATGACTGTAAAACATAAACACCGATGATCTTTATTCTTGATACGCCTCGGCTCTTTAACATTGCTATCTCGGTGGTCTCCATTTCAAGGATCCTGCTGGATATCATGTAAAGGAACAGAAGCATCAAAGCCACGATCGGCAGCTCAAATGCGAAAAGTATGAGGCTTATGCTCTTTTCCTGTATAAGATATGATCCGAGGATGTTGCTGAAGTTGTTCTTTACAGCCTTGTCTTCATTATTGAGCCATTTCAAAAATCCTCTGTAAGATATCGCATTTACACTGTTTATATATGTGTAATCATACATAACGGCCAGATCGTAAAAGGTCTCATTGATCTCATTTTTCCTTACAACATCATCGTATACATCATAAGGCAGTATAAGAAGATCCTTGTAATCCTCTAAACGGTTATGCCAGAAGTAATTATCGTCTTCCTTTTCTTCTACGATACCCGTTACGATAAAGCTTGCCGTATCGGCTCCGCTGTACATCTTAAACTTAAATGAAAGAGTCTCCCCGACAACAAGCCCGTATCTGTCCATAACAGACTGTGAGATCACACACGGATAAGCGCCACCGGCTAAAGCCTCCTTGACCATATCGTTGGTACTGTTTGCCGCATCCTCAGCCTTTACACCATACAAAAGATCAGCATAATCATACAGATTCGGGATAGTACCTATTGATACAACTCTTGATTTTGAGCCGAAAGTTGTATCAGCATTTCCTGTCTTGACATAAAGGATCCGCTGACTGTTAAGTTTAGGACATGTAAGACCTTTGGCCCACTTTTTCTCTATACCGTCCATCTCTTCGCATATCTTATCCACGGATTCAAACCGATCGTTGGATACACTACCAGTATAATAGATGGCGCATGGGTACTCTCTGGTCTCTTTTGCCTGTTCCACAAACATTGTCTGTATCAGACGGTTTAAACTTCCTTCTCTGAACATAGGGTAAACGCATAAGAAACCGGCCAGCATTATCACACCCACAAGAAGGCTGCAGTTCAATAGCTTTTTATTTGTGATCTTGTATCTGATAAAATTTAACATCTATTGCTTACTGCTCCTCGTTACCGGCTGCCTTTGCCGCACTTGATTCCTTTGCAAGCACATCACCCGGCTCTAAGCCGCGAAGGATAACAACGCTGGCTTCATCACCGATACCGTATGTACTTCCCTTTACTACATACTGTTTGACGGGTTTTCCGTCCATTATCTTCCAGACAAAGTATCTCATCTTGGAAGTTATTACGTTTTCTTCTTTGTAAACAACACTTCCCGGAACTATAACAAGATCTTCCGCATAAAGAACCTGAATCTTTGGTTCACAGTCTTTTATCTTTACCTTGTCAAAGAATTCCTTGTCATCAAGTTCAAACAAAACAGACTTGGTGTTGCTGACTCCCGAGCTTTCACATACCGAAAGTCTTATCTTATCATCCTCGGTAAATGCATAAGCTTTTCCTCCAACTATGCAGCTTATGGCTTTACCTGTATATTTATCATCCGATTCGTTTATGGATATCTCTATCGAACATCCTAAAGGCGGGATCTCGCTTCCCTTTCCAACAGACAGGCTTCCTATTCCTTCCACAGATCTGGTGCAGGAAAGCAAAAGATACTTATCTCCTCCGTATTTAACAATATCGCCTTCCTTTACATACAGCGAAGAGACCACTCCGTCTTCTTTTGCTATAACGCTGATCTTTCCGCTTCCGTTATTGTTCTTTTTGATCTTGGATATCTGTCTGTTTAATCTTGCAAGAGAATCTTCGTATTCGATCCTTCTTACTTCCTTTTCAATCTTTGCGATACTGACCTGGTGATCAAACACATCCTTTTGACAGTTGATCGCATCCTCATCATGCTCACCTAAGGTACCGTATTCCTTGCCCTGCTCGATCACCGTAAGAAGCTGCAGACCCTGTACAGTCATTGTTTTTATATTCTTATCCGCATCCTTTACGTATTTCTCATAGTCCATGTTAAGATGCTTTATCTCATTTTCGATCTCCTTGATCGCGGCTTCTCCGCTTCCGCTGTCTATCACAGCCAAAACATCACCCTTATGGACCTCCTGTCCGGGATCCGCATTCAGACTCTCGATCTTTCCGTCGCAGGGTGTGAAATAAGCCGTGTTGACTATCTCTGCTTTCTTAAGATTAGAACCGAGGACCGATGTTCTTTGTGTTCCCGTCACTACCGTATATTCCTCATATGATACGGGAGCTACCGATTCCTGGGTGTATAAAACCTCCTCGCCCTCTTCAAGACCGCTTAAGACTTCATAATAGTAATCATCTGTGATGCCGATCTCTATATATCTTTTTTCCAGACTTCCGTCATCTTTTTTAACATAAACATAAATACCGTTTTCATCCGAATTTGATGAATCGTATCCCACTGTGAGGACATCCTGCCTGTCTCTTCTTACAAAGCACAGTATCACTGTCTCTCCGATCTTAAGATCCTGAGGCGTCAGTGTTTTATATCTGACACATGGATAGTTACCCTGTGATTTTGCATATACCTGTTCCTTTGATGAATACTCCATCTCTTCGATGGGAACTTCATTGCCTTTAATGATGGCATACTTTACTTCGTACTTGCCGTATGTGTTTGTCGCTGTCGTGATATCCGGAACCTCTATATAAAGGTCATCAAAATCACTTACTATCACTATCGCTTCTTCGTTCTTGGCAGTACTTCCCTTTGAAGTATCCTTTATGTAAGTTACATATCCCGATACTTTTGCCTTTATCGTCTTTTCATTTATGCTCTTTTCAAGCTTTGCTATCTCTGACTGGTAATAATCCACCATGTAGGCATAGAGTTCTTCATCGTATGTATGATCCTCTTCTGTCTTTTTTATCTCGGTGGTATACTGCGATGCGCCCTCTTCATCATATCTGTAAAGGCACTCCTGACGTTTTGAACTGAGTATTTTTATATTCAGATCATGCAAAGGCTCCTTTGCGGCATGTTCATCAACAAGCAGCTTTAATGATGCCTGCATCTCCACGAGTTCCTCTTTCATTGACTCGGTATCGGCTGTTACAAGTACGTCTCCTTTGTTGACATACTGACCGACGGTACAGTTGATCTCATCGATGATAGTCTGTCTTTCAAAATAATGACAGTAAGGCATGGGAGTCACATTTCCTATGCTTACCTTTAACTCACCGACATCCATACGTGTGACAGGTCTGAACAGCTCTCTCTCCGTAACGGGTTCCTCCAAAACAGGAACCTCCCTCTCCTGGGCACAACCGCTAAGGAGTAAGGAAAGAGTGAGTATTAATGAAGTTGTCCTGATCAATCCGCCAAATCTTCTCATTCTGTAAACGCTACCTCTTCCGTTCCGTCAAGTCCGCTCTTAATGACTACCCAGTCATCGATCTCTTCACCCGTTTCTACAAAGCGCCCCTCTAAAAATCCGTCCTCTTTTACGACATATACGAACTTTTTATCATTCTTCGAATAAACGACAAGCTTTGGAACATAGACACAATCAGAAAGCTTTCCTTTCTTTATGTCCATTGTTATATCTTCTGTGATCTCAACAGAATCATCCCTGGGAACAAAGACTATGGTCCTGCTGAAATCGCTTTCATCAATCACATCTACAACTTCCATCTCATAGTCCGCATCCTGGGTCTGAGCTTCATAAACATCACCGATATTAAAAGCGAAACTGTCCTTTGTATTGGCTGTATACTGAGTCTGACCGCAGATCTGGGTAACAAGAGTCTCTCCGGGTTCGGCTATTCCGCTGACAATATTTTTGCTGATAAATGATATGATACCGTCGCGTTCCGCCTTGATCTGGCACTTATCAAATCTTTCCTGCTCCTCGGCAAGATACAGCTTTGCCAGTTCAACATCATCTTCAAGCTCTTCAAGGATAACGGCGTATTTTTCATCCCTGTCGGCATAATCGACATTGTACATACGCTTGTAATGATCCAAAAGAAGCTGCTTTTTTGTCAGTTCCGAACTGTATTTTTCTATATTCTTTTTGATATCTTCGGATTTGAATGTGATAAGCATCTGACCTGCACTTACATGATCACCGATACTGACTAAGATCTCTTCCATTTCCAGATCGCTCTCATCAACACTGTAGCTTATCTTTTCAGTTTCCTGCCTTGCCAGTTTGAGCTTAAGGATCGGTTCAAGATCTCCTTTTTGCACGGGAGTGATCTGATATTCTTTTTTCTGATACATGGTTCTGGAAATATCAGTGATCGACTTGTATGCCTTGTTTCCGCATCCGGTCAAAAGAATTGCACATATGAGAATTAAAATAATAAATCTTCTGTAGTTCATACTTCCCATTATCCCATTGTAGACGTACTGAAAAACATTTTATCAGCATATATGACGCTTAACAATGGACAAACTCTATATTTTTCCCCGAATTATTTACTAAAAAGAAAAAGGCCGCACCCTCCCCCTTTAAAGGCGCGACCTGTAAGATTGCTAATCTTTTAGATGTATGTAACAGCAACACATCCGAATTTTACGCTTCCTACTATCCTTAACTTGGGACTTCCGGTTGTGATGCTCCTGTTTCTCTCTTCAACTCCGCCAAACATAACTCCGGCTTCATTTGTAACATACCACTCCTTGGGCACATACAGATTTACCGTACCGAAACTGTTGTTTACATAGACGTATGCTTCGTCGTTGTGAATCTGTGCATCATCAAAATAGATCTTTGCTTCGCCGAATGAACAGCTGACCTTTCCTTCAGAGAAGTTATCAGCCTTTACATACTTAACACCTGAACCGAATGAAGTTGAAAACGAGAATACATTGTCGTTTGAATTTGCTGTTCCGTCATCGGATGAACCCATGCTCTTGTCTTCTATGCGCTCCAGATCATCTTTTTTAAACATCCTGTTCCTGCCCCCCGACAAAAACGAAAGACCGATAACTGCCAAAAATGCTGCGAAGAAGACGGTTGCTTTGGATATACCAAGATCATCTATCCATGCGCATACAAGAAATACTATCGGGAAGATGATGCTCGCCCAGTCCTTCTGCTCCAAACCATGCTTAAGCCACATAACCAGAAATATGGATATCAATACCTTCCAGATAGGAAAACCGATGGTTATGTTAAATCCGTTTAACAGTACCATCACAGCGGCTATTATAAATATAATTCCCCATGCAATATTCTTTCCCTGTTTCATAAAAACTTACCTCCTTGGATTTCCTCCTTTTACAGACCCATGCACCATTATGCTTTGCTTTCCAATCTCTCTGTCAAAGTCTTGTAATAGTGTCTCGATACGAATACCTGCTTGTGCGTGTCTCTGAATGAAACAACGCTTGATGCATATAAGCTTCTGTCGATCGTAAAGATCTCTCTTATGTTGAGTATTGTCGACTTGGATACTCTCATAAAGTATGACGGAAGCATCTGCTCAAGTTCGTAGAGCTTGTATCTTATCTCGTAGCGGTCATTACCTGTATGAGCACTGATCCCCTTTTCATCAGTCTCAAAAAACAGAACCTCTTCTGTTGATATATACACTCTTGTATCACCTTTATAAAACTCCAACGATTTTGTTGCCTTTGTGGCATCGCCGATAAGCTTCTGCAGTTGTGATATCTCAGGTGTCAGCTCCGGTGCTCTGATTATGATCTCCTGCTCCTGTAAGCTGTCATCAAGCTCAATCCGTATCTTCATGATATCATTCTACTCATTCTCTCTGTAAAGTAAATGCTTTATAAGTAACAGGTAATAAATCCGATGGTAAGTTGCAAAAAAAGACTCCCGACATGTAAACACTCTCGGGAGTCATGAAAGATCAATGCTTGTGATACTTCTTGTTGTCTGCCTCATACTTGGGCTCACAGGTCAGATACATTCCAAGCCTTTTAAATGTCTGCTCATCTACTGATGAGAGCATTACTGAAGAATGCGCATCGCATCCTCTAAGCTTCGGCAACTGCTCAAGTGCGAGTTTAGCATTTGCATCTGTTGCTGCCGATATTGAAAGGGCTATCAGTATCTCATCTGTATGAAGACGTGGATTCTGACTTCCCAGATATCCTATCTTTAATTTCTGTATGGGCTCTATAGCTTCGGGACTTACAAGATGAAGCTTATGATCAAGTCCGCACAACTCCTTTATGGCATTTAAAAGAACTGCTGCCGATGCACCGAGCAGATCCGTTGTCTTTCCCGTAACGACTGTTCCGTCGGGAAGTTCTATGCTCGCAGCGGGATGCCCCGTCTTTTCTTCTCTCTCCAGTGCCGCATTCACAACGACACGGTCCTCTACCGTCAGAGAGGACTGCTTCATTAAAAGCTCAAGCTTGTACTGGATATCCTTGACATCCTTACCGCATTTTTTATCATAAAGACATTTGTAGTATCTTCTTATTATCTCCTGATCTGATGACTGTCTGCATATATCATCATTGATGATACAGTTTCCGGCCATGTTTACACCCATGTCTGTAGGCGACTTGTAAGGACTTGTTCCTAAAATGCTCTCAAATATGGCATTCAGTACGGGGAATATCTCTACATCCCTGTTGTAATTGACTGTGGTCTCTCCGTAAGCCTCCAGGTGGAAGGGATCGATCATGTTAACATCATTCAGATCCGCGGTCGCAGCCTCATATGCCACATTTACGGGATGCTTAAGAGGAAGATTCCATATGGGGAATGTCTCAAACTTCGCATATCCGGCCTTTATGCCTCTCTTATGCTCATGATAGAGCTGTGACAGACAGGTTGCCATCTTTCCGCTTCCGGGTCCGGGTGCCGTTACTACCACAAGCGGCTTGGTGGTCTCGATATAGTCATTCTTACCAAGTCCCTCTTCGCTCACTATGGTATTCACATCACTGGGATATCCTTCTATGTTGTAATGCTTATATGTCTTTACTCCGAGTTCATGAAGTCTGTCCATGAACTTATCAGCAGCTTTCTGGCCTGCATATCTGGTCACACATACACTTCCAACATAGAGTCCTCTGCCCTGAAATGCATCCATGAGTCTTAACACATCCTCATCGTATGTGATCCCGTAGTCTCCTCTGATCTTGTTTCCCTCTATATCTGCCGCATTTATGACTATGACGATCTCAGCCTGCTCTTTAAGCTGCATAAGCATCTTTAATTTACTGTCAGGCTCAAATCCGGGTAATACCCTTGATGCATGATAGTCATCAAAAAGCTTTCCTCCAAACTCCAGATAGAGTTTGTTATCAAACTGCTTTATCCTTTCCCTGATATGCTCTGACTGCATCTTCAGATATTTTTCATTGTCAAATCCTATTTTCATACCGTCTCCTACCTGTAATGTCCCTTAATTTCCCTAAAAAATTATTATATAACCGTCATCGGCTAATATCAATCTTCATAAATGATCAAACATCGTCATCCTCGTCATCTTCATATACAGAGAGCGAGAATATAAACTCGGTACCGACTCCTTCCGTAGAGATAACGTTTATGTTCTCATTGTGAGCCTTTATTATCTCTTTAGTTATGGCAAGCCCAAGGCCGGTACCCTTTTTGTCTTTTCCTCTTGAAAGATCAGTCTTGTAAAATCTGTCCCAGATGAGTTTAAGACTGTCTTTGGGTATTCCGATGCCGCTGTCTTTAACCGATACAAACACTTTGTTTCTCTTTTGTGTGGTCTCCAGCTTTATGACCGAATCATCATGAGAGAACTTGATCGCATTATCCATAAGGTTGTAAAGGACCTGTTGTATCTTGCTCATATCCGCTTCTACCAAAAGAGTCTCCCCGGTGAGTACCAGATCGACAGAGATCTTTTTCTTGTGAAGTGTGCCTTCAAAGGATTCCACAACACTCCTTATGACCTGATTTATATCAAATATGGTCTTTTCGAGTACCATGCCCGTCATGTTTAAATTGTTTAATGTCAAAAGACCGTTTGTGAGCTTTGTAAGTCTCTCTGTCTCATTTAAAACGACCTTTAAATACTTTTCATGCATCTGTTCGGGTATCGTACCGTCTATCATGGCTTCAAGATACCCCTTTATAGATGTCAGCGGCGATCTGAAGTCGTGTGATACATTTGCTATGAATTTCTTCTGATCCTCTTCTGCCGTTGCAACCTTGTGAGCCATGTAGGCAAGGGCCCCTCCAAGATAACCGAGTTCGTCATCACTGTCTATCGAAAGCTCATAGTTCATATCACCCGTCGCATAATGCTCTGTGGCTTCCGTGATCCTCTTTATGGGCACATATACAAATTCCGTAAAGAATAACAGTATTATAAGTGAGAGCAAAAACAGCAGTATCAGCAAAAGATATGAGATAGACAGTAAGGATTCCGTTGATGCCTTTATATCCCTCATCGATGTATGGATCACAACATATCCCTTTACAGTGAAGTCAGTCGTGATCGGAGCATATACGCTTAACATATCCTCTTTAAAGTAACCGAAGAAATCCCCGGTCGTATAATATGAACCGAGGGTCACTGTCGAGTCAAAATTCTCGACTATCTTTTCTTCATTTATATCAAGTACGGAAGATGATTCCACAATAAGACGACCTGAAGGGTTTATTATCCATATGGTCGCATCAAGATAGGTATCCAAAGCATCCAGCTGCTTTTGAACCGCATCGAGAGATGTCTGGTTGTTGTAAAGATCAGTCGCGTAGGTATTGGCAATGAGCGTAGCTTCACCATACATCTTCTCAGCCTGTTCCCTGACAAGATGCTCAAGAGTCATTGAAGAGGCAAATGTGGATACCATGATGAATCCAAATATGCCGAATATGATATATGCAAGAATAAGCTTCAGATAGAGGGTTTTCCTCATGCTCTTACCTCAAACTTGTAACCTATGCCCCAGATGGTGGCTATTTTCCACGATTCGTGATCGTTGATCTTTTCTCTTAAACGTTTGATATGCACATCAACTGTTCTGGTATCACCCATATATTCGTATCCCCAGATCTGATCCAAAAGCTGTTCTCTGGTAAATACGTGATTCGGACTTGCCGCCAGAAAATACAAGAGCTCAAGCTCCTTTGGTGGCATATCCACATTTTTCCCCATATATATAACAGAATAATTTGTCTGATTGATGATAAGATCCGGATACTCAACACATTTATCTATAGTCTCCGTGACAGTCTCCGGAACGGCTTTGTATCTTCTGAGTACGGATTTTACCCTTGCCACGAGTTCCTTTGTGTCAAAAGGCTTTTCCATGTAATCATCGGCACCCAGTTCAAGCCCCAGTACCTTATCAAATACTTCTCCCTTGGCTGAAAGCATGATGATCGGCGTGTTGCTGCGGGCTCTCACTTCACGGCATACCTGATATCCGTCCATTCCGGGAAGCATAAGATCGAGAAGAATAAGATTCGGCTTGTATGTATCCAGTGCCTCAAGTGCAGATTCCCCGTCATTATAGATCTCTGCTTCAAAACACTCCTTTATAAGATAGAGTGATATAAGCTCCGCTATGTTGTTGTCATCATCAACGATCATTATTCTTTGCTTTGAAACAGCCATATCAATTCTCCTTAAATACCGCTATAGTTACACCTGCGTCGCCTTCTCCGAATTCACCCTGCCTGAAGCTCGCAACATATTTTACACGCTTTAAATGATTCACGACAGCATTTCTTAATGCTCCGGTTCCCTTGCCGTGAACTATCCTTACGCTTGGAAGATGGGCAAGATAAGCATCATCAAGATACTTGTCCAGTTCATGAATGGCTTCGTCCACAGTCCTTCCCAAAAGATTGATCTCAGGAGATATACTGTAGCTCTTGCTCATTTTTATCTGGCTCATGTTGGATCTGTTTTTCTTTGAAACAGTCTCCTTTATGCTGTCTTCTTCAATCAGCTCAAGATCGGATATATTTACCTTCGTTCTTATGATACCACATTGTACAAAGAGATTCCCCTTTGAATCAGGCAAACTGTTCACGATCCCTTTAAGACCCATTGATAAAACCTTGACATCATCACCCAGTTTTAGCTTTTCCGGTTTAAGAGATTTATTTTTTGGTTTTTCCGTATTAAGAGAAAGCTTTGAATTTGTCTGGCCTATCTTGCCTCTCAATTCACTTCTCTTTTTCTCAAGTTCTCTTACGTCTATTCCCTGGTTTGCCTTGTTTAGAGACATGATCATATCATCCGCCGTCTCTTTGGCATCCTGTAAGATCTCTCTTGCTTCTTCCCTTGCCTGCCTTAATATATTCTCTTTCTGTTCATCTATGCGGTTTTGTTTTTTCTCAAGAGCCTGTTCAAGTTCCTTTATGCGTTTCTTTGACTGAGAGATCTCCTCTCTGTCACGCTCCAAAACAACTCTCTTGGTCTCAAGGTCACTTATAAGATCCTCAAAACTTTCCTTGTCTTTTTCTATCTGAAGCTTTGCGGCTTCTATTATATTGTCCTTAAGTCCGAGTCTTTTTGATATGGCAAATGCATTACTCTTTCCGGGTATACCGATAAGAAGCCTGTATGTGGGGCTTAATGTCTCAACGTCGAATTCACAGCAGGCATTTTCCACAAATGAAGTCGAAAGCGCATATACCTTAAGTTCGCTGTAATGCGTTGTCGCCATGGTCCTTATCCCTCTGTCATGCAAATGCTCAAGGATCGCTATGGCCAGTGCCGCTCCTTCTGTAGGATCCGTACCGGCTCCAAGCTCGTCAAAAAGACACAGACTGTCCTCGTCCGCATTCTTAAGTATCGCCACTATGTTCTTCATATGTGCGGAAAAAGTAGACAGACTCTGCTCTATGCTCTGTTCATCTCCGATATCGGCATATATCTTTTTAAATATCGAAAGTCTGGACCTGTCGCCTGCGGGTATATGAAGTCCTGCCTGCCCCATCAGTGAAAGCAGTCCCACAGTCTTAAGTGAAACAGTTTTTCCTCCGGTATTCGGTCCCGTGACGATTAACAGATCAAACTCCTCGCCCAGCTTTATATCTATGGGTACGACTTTATCCTTGGGCAAAAGAGGATGTCTGGCTTTCCTGATGTTAATTATGTGTTCGGTGTTGAATACCGGCCTTGAAGCATTCTGTTCTATGGCAAGTCTTCCCTTTGCGAATATGAAGTCCAGCCTTGTCATTATCTTCTGGTCTTCTATTATCTGCTCGGTATATTCACCAAGTTTTGCACTCAGATCTGCCAGTATTACCTCTATCTCTTTTTGCTCTTCCATGAGCAGTTCCCTTATCTTGTTGTTAAGGTTAACAACTGCCGCCGGTTCTATAAATACAGTAGAACCGGTAGATGACTGATCGTGTATCATCCCGGGAACCTGGCTCTTATATTCAGCCTTTACGGGTATGCAGTATCTATTGTCACGCATGGTGATAACAGCATCCTGAAGATAGCTCCTTACGGAACCGCTCAGCATACTTGTCAGCTGACTGTGTATCTTATCATTGGTCGCAGATATATCCCGTCTTATCTTTTTAAGCGTTGTCGAGGCATCATCCGCTATCTCATCCTCGGAAAGTATGCATCTGTTTATCTCTTCTGCAATCTGGGTAAGAGATTCCAGTTCTTCAAAAAATCCCGTCAGCGAATCATCCGGCTCATCAGGTTTTTCCTTTCGTCCGTATGCTTTGACACGATTGACATTTGCCAGAAACTTTGCCGTTAAAAGCAGTTCGGGGGCTGAAAGAGAGGCGCCTATCTCCAGGCTCTTCATGCTTAAGGTCACATCCTTGTTGCTTCCGAAATTGATGCCGTCCTTGCGGATAAGTCTGTTAAACGCATCCTGTGTATTGATCTGTGCTTCTTCTATCTGATCAATATCTGAGAGAGGCACAAGTTTCAGACACATATCCTTACCGGGTGCGGAACTTGCATAATCTGCCAGCTTTTGCGTTATCTTGTTGTATTCAAGTACTGATAAAACTTTTGTATTCATGCCTTATTTAAGTGTCACTCTCAGGGCGTCTCCTTCAAAGGCGGCACCTGTTACTATCTGAACTATCTTATCATTCAGCATATCTTTATGATAAAAATGTATATGTCCCGCAAGCACAAGTACCACGGGACTGTCATCTGCAAGTACAAGATCCAAAAACTCTCTTGTTGTATCGTTCGGATAACATCCGTTCACTCCCATAGTGACTCTTGATTTATCATCAGCCGACGGTCCCCATACTTCCTTGCATTTTTCTGTAAGAGAATCATCTCCCGTAACGGGTTCTATCGGAACATGAACAATGAGCACAACAGGTTTTCCTTTAGCCGCTTCTGCCTTGAATGCATCAAGTATGGGCGCATCTATCTGACTGTTATCATCATCAGCGGCAAATATGATAAGATCATCGTATTCCTTAACCTGATACGATTTACTGCCATGTATGTCATCAAGCCTTGGCAGATATTCTTCATAGGCTGTAGCAGAAAAGTATTCCGTTCCGTACTCAAAATCATGATTTCCCATTGAATACAGATACGGCACATTTAGGGTTTTAAGCTGTTCACTTACATGATCTATGGATGCATACATCGCAGAATCTATGATATCTCCTCCGAGTATGACTATATCGTTCTCGCCACTGCCGGAATCCTTAATAAGAGCATCAAACCTGTCCCAGGCCTCAATATCGTCAGCCTTAAACATCGGACTGCGTGAAGATGCTTTTTCCATAAGTTCTTTATCTCTCTCATCACAAAGAGATATATGCGAGTCTGCAAGAAAGAATATGTTAAACTCTCGCGTAAGACCTTCAACATCTACAGTCTCCTGCGATACATGAACAGGTATGGCTGTTTCATTATTCTCATCATTTTTATCCTCTACCTGTTCACTATCTTCAATCTTGCTGTCCATAGACGTTACCGTGTCCGTTTTTTTTCCGCAGGCACAGGCAAATATCATAACTGCAAGAAACAGCGCATATATCTTCTTCATAATAACTGTCTTTTCTACTAAGTATTACTGCTCATCATCCGAAAGATGAAGGCTCTTGTCCACCCTGTTCATTACCTTTACAAGTATGGGACCAAATATATAGCATGATATGATCTCACCTGCACCTACCGAAAAGGCCATAAGACCCAAAACAGCAAGTTTGGACTGAGCATTTCCCATGCTCGTGATCCCATATCCATAATATAACACAAAAGGTATGATGATTGCATTCACTAATACCGTAGGGATGGGTATCAAAAGACTGTGTTTGATATCAAGTGTGGATCCACTCTTTTTCTTAACTGCTTTTGCTATCGGAACGGTAAGTAAAGCTGCAATCAGAGTAGCGAGCGATCCGAATACGATATCGATCCATGATCCTCCGAATATATTTGTTATAAGACATCCGACGAATACTCCCCAGACACCTGCGGGGGTAAAGTAGATCATCATGCATAAGGCTTCAGCCACTCTGCACTGGATCTCAAGATACGAGAATTGGTATGTGGCAAGTGAAAGCACCACATACAAGGCTGCTATGATAGCACCCTGAGTGATAAGTTTCGTTGTTTTGTTTTTCATTTTTTTCTCCTAGTTTTGTTTTGAGTGAGGATGGTCTCGAACTCACTATTTTTGTTGCACAGACAATAATACTACCTGAAAGCGCATATTACAACGAATTTATTTTTTTCCGGTCAGGTAATATACGGCAAGGGCGGTTCTGTGTGACAGCCCTTCTTTTGCAAGTATGGTGGTGATGTAATTCTTTACCGTCCCTTCGGATATGAACAGCTTTTCAGATATCTCTTTGTTTGAAAGGCCGTCGGCAACCGCTTTTATGATCTCAAGTTCTCTTGCAGAAAATACCGATTCATCAAAGCCTGCTGCGGATGAAGACTGCTGCGAGGCTGATCCTGTCAGGGATTCAAGTATATTCTCTTCCATCACGCCCGTTCCGTTATAAACAGACTTTATCATCTGTTTTAAATGCTCGGGAGTATGATTTTTTATAAGATAGCCTTTTGCTCCGGCCGCAAGTGCCTGGCGCACAAGATCATCATCATCAAATGTGGTAAGTATCAGGACCTTCCCCAGTGAGCTGCTTACTATCTCTTTTGTGGCTTCAATACCGTCCATCTGCGGCATCTGTATATCCATAAGAAATACATCCGGTGCCTCTTTTTGGGCAATCTCAATGGCCTCTCTTCCGTTTGAAGCACAGCCCATCACCTGAAAATCATCATCCACCTCAAGTATGATCCTCATACCGTCACGGACGAAATCACTGTCATCTGCTATTATGACTTTTATCCTGCTCATGGCATTTCCTCTTCATTTGAAATCTGCTGTTGCGACATATTCATCTTTAATGCTGATATATATATTCGTGCTATAAGCGCCCATAATCCGACAAATATCAGTAAATTCAATAATCCCGAAAATCTGTTGAGTATCAGTCCGATGATCATGGAAAGTGCTATCGCGATATAATAAATATACTTTGATAGCTGATATTCCTCATTTATTATCTCAGTCGTCTTTCGTATACCTATAAATCTGAGCAAAAGGACAGGTATCAGGGTAAGTATCGATTCGGCGACCAATAATGCACAGAACAGAAAAAAGATCAATAATGAGATCATTCCGTTAACGGCATGTCCCATCAGTAAAACTGCCCATGTAAAATCAGAGCCGTCAACAACTATATTATCAATACTCGATGTATCCACATAAGTAGCTGAGTTATTTCCGAAATTCGTCTCTATCGAATAGGCGATAGAGCAGTATGCGCACCATGCCAGAATAAGTACAAATAAAAAGATCCTTATCTTTGCCTTTGTATCCAATACATTAAACTTATTAAACATATCCCCTCCATATCCTTTAAAGCGGAATGAGCATCGTTACACAAAATCCCACCTCCGATTCAAAATCAAGAGTACCGTTAACAGCTCGCATTCGCTTGCGCATACCGGATATTCCCATTCCGTCTTTTATATTGCTGCAGCCTATGCCGTCATCACTTACAGAACACTTGACCATTCTGTTTAAGACCTTTATTACTATATCTATATGATGACATTTGGCATACTTCATCGAATTTGAAACAGCCTCATATGCATTATCCAGGATTATCTCCCAGATAGCATCGGTTATTACCGATATATCTCCTTCAACATTAAGATCTGTCTTAACACCCTTATCATTGCAGTCCTCACACAGCTTATAAAGCTGGATCATCGCAAGTTCCTTCTTTTCGGGTCTTTCCTTTCTAAGGATGGCTCTTATCTCATCCATACCGGTTCTTAACTGATCTATTACCGCCTGTATCATAGATCTTGATTTTTCGGGATCCTTTTCCATTAAAACCTTTACTCCCTCAAGCTGATAGATCGAACCGTTGATGCTGTGACCGAGCTTGTCATGAAGGGTCTGCGAAAGTGCCGCTCTCTCTTCAAGGATCTGATTCTGGGCATTGAGCAGACTCTGTTTAAACTCAGCCTTTGCAGAGTATTCACGGTATATCATGTCTTTTTTAAGATTCTGCTCCTTCTCAAGATCCTTTCTCATGGTTTCCAGATATCCTCTGACAACAAAATTCTGCTGCACATAGAGAATAGTCATCATAAACACTATTACGAACAGATTGAGAAAACCAACAGGAGAATCCACAAGAACTCCTATGAGCGGTGCGAAATAAAACCTGTGATCGATAGCCGGAAAAAGAGACAATATCTCATATATGCTCAAAAAGCCAAGCAGAATAAAGTATTCTGTGCCGATATATGTAAGTATTACAAAAATGATAAGGGATGCTGCGGTAAACATCACCTTTTTATACCCTGTCATGAATTCTTTGACCGCGATCGCTCCGATATAAAACGAAACAAGCAGGAGTATCTTTACAGATACCCCTGTCTTATCAGCGGTGTTAATTATCCCGTATATGCTGAATACAATAAGCAGCACCAGCTTTATCAATAAGAAATACTTATCTCTTATATGTTCACTCATTCTTCTTGATCTTTACCCCAATGCTACCCAGACCCAATGTGACAATCAGGTAAGCTACCGTAATACATAATATCATAAAATACACATTGCTGTCTTTTACCATTAACATCTCCGTAACATCCAAAAACCATTTTGACGGCATCATGTAGGACATCGATTTTATGGCTTTGCTCGCAGAATCAAGCGGGAAGTATAAACCAGAAAGCAAAGATGACAAAACCCAGATAACAAATGCCGAAACGGTCGCACTCATCACATCCGCAAACAGGATCCCTACCATAAGGCTGATCGAGCAGAATATCAGTCCTAAAAAGAAGATCATTATAAAGAATCCGCCCCTGCTCATTCCCAACTTGTCACTGTCTATTGAAAGTGCAGCTATGCTTGTCACTCCCGTTATCATAAACGATACTATCGCACCGCAGATAAACTTGGCCGCAAAATACCTGCTATCGGTAAGCTGTGTCAGTTTTACCCTTGTAAGGACCATGTTTTTCTGCTCGTTTATTACCGTATATGCTATCAATACTCCCCCGAATACAAAACCTAACGTCATGAATGCAAACGCATATCCGACAAGTGCCTTCTGATCAAGCTGGGCATTGGTTAGATTCCTGTTGTTTTTTCCATCCAATAAAACAACGTTTTTGTCCGGAATGCTTTCACTCATCTTATCTAGAACAGATATGATATCACTTTGTCCCCCCATCTGCTTTGCCATATCTATACGGCCCATAAACATCTTTATCTCATTTTCAAGGATCTTTGATCTTTCATCATCCGAGAGGATATAAACACTCATGGCTCTTTTGCTGTCACCGTTAAGCATTTCCTCATCAAAATCCTTATCAAGATAAATAGCCGCGCCCATCCTGTCGTCATATCCATTAAAGTGCATCTCTTTTTCAACCTGATCTATCGTCATACCCGGTGTCTTGATCCTGACCACAGTGATCATCCCGCTGTCAGAAAGGCTGTTTAGCATATATTCCGATAATTCAGAGTCTGAAGCATCATAAACTTTGATAACGTATCTTCCTTTACCTCCGTAGTAAGCTACTTTTTCATCTGTTTTTCCGATCTCGATTATCTCCTCCTTGCCTAACACTTCGTAAGCCCCTAAGTTTTCCACTTCAAGTCTTAAGACCAGAGTTGACAATACAGGAGTAAAGATCAGAAATATCCAGAAGACAACATTTCTAAACAGAAGTTTCATCGTTGATTTTATTATACTTATCATTATCTTAATCTCCTTTTGATCTCGGCACTGCCTACGGTTATCACAGAGAAAATCACAGCCAGCACACCTGCATATACTATCGCACCTACAGCATAATCACTGTGTCCCATGCCGGACAGTTCTACAAGTGCTCTGTTCTCGTGGTAGATCGGCATCAGATTCTTTAATGCTTCGGGATGTGAGGAGAGCATATATGTTTCAAACGATCCTCCGATAAAACCCATGGTCCATACCACCGCGAATGCTATAAATGTTGCAGCCACCATACTCTGTGTCAGCTCAAACAGCATAAGCCCGAATGCCGATGCAGCCAGTATCGAAACAAAAACTATCAAAGCCGAAAGTGCTGCATTCCCCCAGTGTACTCCAAGCAGAAAAACATTCAGAAGAGATGATATTCCCAGTGATATCAGAACCGATGTCACTAAAGGTATCAGTCTTGAAAGATATGTCTTTAAAGACGACAGATCTGATACACACAGCCTTTCCGTGATCCTGTTTTTCTTCTCATTTGATAAGAGCCCTGCTGCACATATGATGGATAGCCATCCGAAGTATGCGATATATATGATCCCGTAATAGTCAGTCGAATCCACACTCGGAGCATGATCGGGATACATGACTGACAGTTTTATATCTTTTGTATCTCCGCTTATTATCGCATTAAAGAATGCTGTCATAAGATATTCAAGAGTAGAACCTTTAACTTTCTCATCAGCCGATTCATATACAGTGTAGCTGTCACCTTTTATCTCCACAAAGCCGCCCAGACCATATTCTTCTATGATCTCCTTGGGCGTCCCGGTCTCATACTCCGTAAAATAGATACCGTTGTCCTGTGCCACTTCCTTAAGTGCATCCATATACGGGATAAGTACACTTCCTTCTTCTATGCTGTATCCTGCCTTGAAATCTCCGGCACTTTCATAGCTTTCAAGCAATGCCGAAAAAGCACTGGCAAGTACAGCAGATATTAGGATCGGGCCTATTATATATATCAGAAGATTAACTCCGTTCCTGAACATTATCTTGAAATTGTTCTTTATCAAATATCTGATCATCACAAATCCCTCAATTTCTTTCCCGTAAGTGTAAGGAATACTTCCTCTAAAGTAATGGATGACGTATCCTCCACAACCAGCTTCTTTAACTCTTCGCTCGTACCGCTTGCGATTATCTTTCCGTTATCCATGATCGCGATCCTTGTACATATCGCTTCGACTTCTTCCATGTAGTGACTCGTATATATGACCGTTGTACCGTTTTTGTTTGATTCCTTTATCTTTTCCAGTATGAAATTCCTTGACTGCGGATCGATACCTACCGTAGGCTCGTCAAATATAAGAAGATCCGGATGATGTCCTATCGCACAGGCAATGTTTAATCGTCTCTTCATTCCGCCTGAAAATGTCTTGGCATAATCATTTCTTCTTTCCATCAGTCCAACGTATTCAAGCGATTCGTCTATCCTTGACTTTAGTTCATTACCCTTTATCCCGTACAGGGAAGTGAAAAGCTCAACATTTTCCCATGCCTTGAGATTCCCGTGGATGGCCAGATGCTGAGGAATATAACCTAGTCTGGCACTCAGTTCCTTTTTATTCTTTCTGAAATCCTTTCCCATGAATTCGACATTTCCCAGATCCGGCTTAATAAGATTGCATATCATGTTCATCGTTGTGCTCTTGCCGGCACCGTTAGGTCCGAGCAGTCCGAACACCTCACCCTTTCTGATCTCAATGTTTAGGTTGTCCACAACCACGTTGTTTCCATACTTCTTTGTTAAGTCTTTTGTCTTTAATATGATCTCTTTATCATTTGCATTTATGTTTTCCATTGTCTGTCCTTTCATATATTTTCAACTCTTTATTCTGCTTACTGTAATCATGATATCAGTCACTTTAAAGACCTTGTAGTGAAAAAAGAAACGAATATGATATGACTTTTGTCACATTGTGATACAGGCCTTAATGTGAAAAGCATTGACTGAAGTTTAAATAGTATATTACATTAACTAATAAAGAGTCGATCAAAGGTTGTCTGTGATATCATGAGTTTAAAAGAAGGTCAGAACAATAAAACACTTAAGAACGATCTTTTTATCCTGATCGTATTTCTTTTGATATCGGGATGTCTTTTTATTGTGTTTAAAAACCCATCCAGGACTGATGGAGAGTACGCTTTAATAACCGTAAACGGAGAAGAATATGCAAGACTTGACCTAGATACTGATACCGATATCACTGTTTCTACAGACAAAGGTATAAATTCCATTCATGTATCGGATGGCATGATCAGCGTTATATCGGCCGACTGTCCGGATCAGATATGCGTCAATCATGCGGCTATCGGATATGACAAGGAAACAATAGTTTGTCTTCCGCATAAACTCGTAATAGAAATCTGCAGCAAAAAGGAGGCCGATGTCGATGCGATCTCACAATGATATCATCAGACCCAAAAGCCCTGCAGGATATGTTGCCCTTTCAGGATTTCTTGTTGCCGTTTCTCTTATATTCAGTTACATAGAATCCCTGATACCGTTTGTGATTCCCATACCAGGAGCAAAACTCGGTCTTGCAAATCTCGTGACTCTGACAGGACTTTTCTTTTTGTCACCGGGACAGGTTTTTTTGATCATGTTATCCCGTATTGTTCTGTCGGGATTTCTGTTTGGCAGCTTTTCCACGATAATATACAGCCTGTCGGGAGGTATCCTAAGTTTTGTGATAATGCTTTTCGCCAAAAAAACAAAAATACTCTCGCCTTTGGGAGTCAGCATCCTGGGCGGTGTCTCCCACAATATGGGCCAGCTTGCCGTTGCCTGCTTTGTTGTTGAGAGTCTCGCTCCGACGGTTTATCTGCCTTACCTTGTTTTATTGGGAACCGCTACCGGCTGTCTTATCGGAATTATCGGTCGGACAGTTCATTCACATCTTTAAAATAGAAATCTTTTGCAAAGGAGATATTAGACATGTCAAAACTCAGTTGGAAACCCGGAAATATGCTTTATCCGCTGCCTGTAGTCATGGTCAGCTGTAAAGAAGAAGGAAAAAAGCCCAATATCATAACTGTAGCCTGGGCAGGAACAATTTGTTCGGATCCTGTCATGGTATCAATATCTGTAAGAAAAGAAAGATATTCCCATGCCATCATAAAAAACACGGGTGAATTCGTTATAAACCTTGTAACGCAGGATCTTGTTTATGCTACGGATTACTGCGGTGTAAAATCAGGAAGGGACATAGATAAGTTTGCCAAGATGAATCTTACTACCGTAAATATAGAAGGTGTTGATGCACCTGCGATCGCGGAAAGTCCCTTAAGTCTTGCCTGCAAGGTTAAAGAGATAAAGGAGCTTGGAAGTCACGATATGTTCATTGCTGAGGTGGTGGGTGTAACGGTTGATGACAGATATATGGATGAGAGCGGAAAGTTTGAACTCAACTCAACCGGCCTTGTGGCTTATTCACACGGTGAATATTTCTTACTCGGAGATAAACTCGGTAAATTCGGCTACTCGGTAAAGAAATAACATGCAGAAGTAAAGGGAAGCAAATTGCTTCCCTTCTTTATCAATACATATATTTAAGTGTCACTGTTATGCTGTCAACATCTATACCTGTCTGTGCAAATGCAAGATCCAGATAGTTATCTATCGATACAAAGACTTCAAACTCAACCTCTTTTTCGATCCACTCGCCGTTTGTTCCGTGAATGGTAAGAGTAGTAAGAAACAGATTGTTGATGGATATGCTCATCGAAGTCTGAGAAAGCTCACTAAGATCAGACTTGATCTTCATATTCATCACATATTTGCCTTTTCCGTCAATCCTTATCGGGAACTGGTTCACATGTCCCGCTGTCGTATCGATCTGAGATACGTCCAGTTTTAAGACTCCTCCTGTATATTCCTTTGCAGGCATGATCTTAGGAGCAGGTCTTGAAGATTTAGGCCTGTTAAGCTGTGTTATATCATCTTCGCCGTTGACAATCCTGTCCGCAACGGGAGTCTTCATAAGGCTGCTGACAATATTTCTGGCATTCCTTAAAAGATCACCTCTTGTGATCACACCCTTTTTGAGCATCTCTTCCGAATCATCATTATTTGCATTTGACTCTGAATCGGCCGTTACTTCATAAACATCATTCTGGGCTCTTATCATGAATCCGGTCTTCTCAATAGTTCCGTCCTCGCCATCATCACCTATCCTTGCCCACCAGTCTGTCATGACTATACCGTCAAATCCCCATTCATCACGGAGTATGGTCGTATTAAGATCGTAGTTTCCGGCCGTATATGTTCCGTTAATGAGACCGTAAGTGCTCATGATATTGTAAGCACCTGCCTCTTTTACAGCCATTTCGAAAGCTTTCAGATATATCTCTCTTAAGGCTCTCTGTGATACTATCGAATTTAAGAAATTCCTGTCGAACTCTCTGTTATTTGCAGCGAAATGCTTTATCGTACCGGTCACACCTTTGGAATGAAGACCTTTAAGAACAGCCACCGTCATCTTTCCTGTCAGATAAGGATCTTCAGAGAAATACTCGAAGTTTCTGCCGTTAAGCGGATTTCTGTGTATATTAATACCGGGTCCCAGCAAGGAATCGATCTTGTTAAATCTCATCTCCTCGGCTGCATGACCGTAAAGCTCTTCTACTAGTTTTTTATTGAACGAACATGCAAGGGCTGTTCCGTTTGGCATAGCAAATGCTTCAGATCCGCAGTCCATCCTTATACCGCTCGGACCGTCTGAAAGACCTGCTACAGGCATACCGAAATGCTCATTTAGTCTTTTTGTCACTCCGCCGTAAGAACCTGCAATACCCGGAGTTACCTTATTTGAGGACATTCCCTCTCCTCTTGACATATGTATGAGGTCAAGGTCTGTCATCTGATCTATGAATTCCTCGATCGTTACCTGTCCATTCATAACATCGGCAAACTTGTAACCTTTGTCGCCAGTGCATTCTCTGCTTGCGGGACAGTTATTTTCTATTCTGGCTTTAATATCGATAGTTCTTGTGGGAACAGGCTGTTTCTCCTCCACAGCTTTTCCCGCATCCGTTCGTATCACAAGTCTGTCAAATTCTTTTACCGGTGCAAGTGCTTCACTCAGCTTTTCAACAACAATGGTATCAGCAAGATCAAAGCTTCCTATCTTAACAGCTTTTCTCACATCAGAACCTGCATAAAAGACATATTCACCGGCTTCAAGAACATAGCAATTCTTATGTCCGGTATAACCTCCGTCATCATATGAAGCCATATCCGACATATCAAGAGTCCATGTAAGCTGCTGCTTCTTTCCGGGCTTAATTATATCCGTCTTATCAAATCCGACCAGGTTCCTTACAGGTTTAAGAAGCTTTCCCTGTGGCGGTTCACAATATATCTGAACAACTTCTTTACCTTCAGTGTTTCCTGTATTGGTAACCGTAGCATTGATCACTACCTTATCTTCTTCACCAAGAGAGAAGGTTGCATCAATATCAAATGAAGTATATGACATTCCAAAACCAAAAGGATACATTACTCTATCCTTTGCAGCGGTCTCAAAATATCTGTAACCGACGTAGATATCCTCTTCATAGACATCTACATCTTCTATCTCAACCTTGCCCGCACGCTTAAACAGACCGGTCGTATCTCTGTCTATCTTATCCTTATCCTTGTTAAAATTCGCGGTAGACGGATAATCCTTGCAGTCATATGCAATGGTATCCGCAAGCTTACCGCAGGGATTAACTCTTCCCATGAGTACATCGGCAACACCGTGTCCGCCTTCTGAACCGCCCTGCCATGTATAAAGAACAGCTGAAGGATTAAATTCATCAACCCACTTCATGTCTATGATATTGCCGACATTTAAGACTACAATGGTCTCCTTGAAAGCACTGCAGACTTTTTTTATCATATCTCTTTCTTCGGATGTAAGAAGATAACTGCCTTCTGTCGGAGTGTTGTCCTGGTCCTCGCCTGCTGTCCTTCCTATGATTATGACAGCCTTTTGGCTTGTTGAAGCAGCTTTATTTACTGTCTCATCGGACAGTTCCATCTCCTGCTGACACCATGGTTCAGCAGCCCATCCTTTTCCTTTGTTATAAGGATGTTTTTCTACCCATGACTCATACTCTTTAAGAAGCTCATCGTTAAGCTCAATGTTCTCTTCTTTAAGTGCATCCAGGATCGAAACGACATACGGAGCATTAACCATTCCGCCCGAACCGGTACCGCTCTTGTAATAGTCAAACTGTATACGACCAAAAAGAGCTACTTTAGACCCTTCTTTGACGGGAAGTGCGGCATTATCATTCTTCAAAAGCACACAGCCTTCAGCAACTGCCTGTCTTGCCTTTGTCGCATATTCTTTCCAATCCAATGTGTATTTCATAACCGGTCCTCCAATTTTAGTTTTTGCTTTTTACCCTTTGCCATATAACAAAATCCTGTACATAGGGAACTTGCACACGTTACCTCCCTGACGACTCCGCCAGGCACCCTTGCGGCACATAGGAGATTCTTCTTATGGCTGCTGCATTCCTGCCCTGACCAGATTCGTAGATTCCTATTGCGCAAGACCCAAACTTCAACACCGCCGAAGAAGGGCTGCTATGCAAGCTCCCTGTATACAGGACTGCTGAATCAGTATAAGCCATAAAAAGCTTATATGTCAAACATATCCTGTTTTACTGTGACTCCATATCTTTCTCTGTTTTAAGCCTTACCCTCATTGCTTTAAAAAATGATGTGAGCACTTCGGAGCACTCTTCCTCGAGCATTCCGTAGATCGTATCTACCTGATGATTAAACTTAGGCTCATGCAGTATATCCATGATCGATCCTGCACATCCTGCCTTTGGATTCATGCAGCCTATGACCACCCTTGGTATACGTGCCTGAACTATTGCACCCGAACACATCTGGCACGGTTCAAGCGTTACATACATCGTGCATCCTTCAAGCCTCCAGTCACCAAGCTTCTTTGAAGCTCTTTTTATGGCAGTAATCTCTGCATGTGACAGGCTGTTCTTATCTGTCTTTCTTCTGTTGTAGCCCTTGCCTATGATCTCACCTTTATACTCTATGACGCATCCGATCGGCACTTCTCCGAGTCTGGCCGCCCTTTTTGCCAATTTCAGCGCCTCTTTCATGTATCCGATCTGCGGCTCTTCTCCTTTAAAGGCTCTGGCACTTATATGATTTTCTTTCAAAATAACTCCTAAAAAGAAAAATTTTCAAACGTATAGAATCATTATAACAGACAAAGCTCAATTATTGCACATATATAATTTAATATTGAAACACAAAGGTCCACAGCCTACTGCAGACTGTGAACCACGTTCTCCTTTGTTAAACTTGAATTAAGATGTGTATAATACCTCATCCATGCGGTAACCCCGCTAAGTATCCATACAAATCCGGTAGATAACCATATGCCTGTTGCACCAAGACCCAGGAAACTTGTAAGAATAAGAGGTAGAGTGAATCTTCCTATAACTTCTATCACACCGTTAAACAGTGCAAAGAACGCATCTCCGACACCCGTTAAGACTCCCCTGACCACATATATCATTCCAAGTGCAAAATAGAATGTGCTGTTTATCCTCAGTCCCATCGCTCCAAGAGCGATCACCTTGGGATCCGACACGAACAGAGATGTTATCGCTCCTCCGAATACCTGCATCACTATCATCATAACAACGGTCAGTATACCCATGATAAGAATGCCTTTTTTGTATCCCGTATATACACGGTCATATTTTCTTGCACCGTAATTCTGACCGCAGTATGTAGCAAGCGAGGCACCGAGGGTCGTATAAGGCTGATGGATAAGCTGCTCTATCCTGTTTGTTGCTGTAAATGCGGCCACCACAACAGTACCGAAGGAATTTACTACTCTCTGCAAAGCCATGGACGATATCGCAATAAGCGCAAACTGCAATGACATCGGAACACCGAGTCTTACTATCTTATATGACATCTCTATTGATATGACAAAGTCTTCTTTTCTTAATCTGAAGTACGGATTTATCCTGTATGCATGAACACCGCAGCAGACTGCTGCCGTAAACTGCGATATTATCGTTGCACATGCCGCACCTCTTATCCCCATGTTATATCTGTATACAAACAGTATATCCAGAAAAACATTTATTATCGTGGATACTATCAGAAAATACAAAGGAGACTTAGAATCCCCGAGGGCTCTTAACATGGAAGCCAGATAGTTGTAGAGCGATACGAACAAAAGGCCTATGCACATGTACCTTATATACATGGCAGCATCCCCAAGTATTTCCGCAGGAGTGTTTAGCAGCCTGAGCAGCGAGGGAGCGGATATAAAACCAAGCGTACCAAACAGTAACGGTATGATAAGCATTATAAATCCTGTATTTACGATACAGTTTTTAACCTTATCATTTTCATGGGCTCCGTAAAACTGTGATACTATAATGCCTCCTCCGCTCCCTATGCCGTTGCACAAGGCAAAGAAAAGAAAGGTAATGGATGAAGTCGCTCCGACTGCCGCCAGAGCGCTGGCACCGACAAATCTGCCTACTATTATCGAATCAGCGATATTGTATATCTGCTGAAATACATTTCCTATAAGAGCAGGTATTGCAAATAGTATAATGTGACGCACCGGATCGCCGGTGGTCATATCTGTTGTATGATCTTTCATAATTCTCCTCGACAATCAATCCGTGTTGATGATAATCGTAATATACTTCTTTTACGGACGCTGTTCTTCTTAAGATTTGACCTGTCTTTTATCAGATTTTGTTGTGAGCGACCAAAGACAAGATTTGATATCGATCATGTAAAAAAATAATAAGCCATGTGATTTTTCAGATGTTAACATGAGATAAATCGTTATTGTCCAAGGTCACGAGAGGAGGCCATATGAATATTTCACACAGAAAAGTAACCAAAAAGATACGTTTCGAGGATGCTCTTGGCAATCCGATAGCGAATAAGCAGATTGCCGTAAAGCAGACCAACCACAGCTTTTTATTCGGATGCGGTGCATTTGACTTCATTCCTTATGTTATGAACGGCGATGAGGAGCACAAGCAGATCACCGACAGCTGGCTTGAGATATTCAATTATGGTACTCTTCCCTTTTACTGGGGCCAGTTCGAAACCAAAGAAGGAGAACCTGCTACAGACAAGCTTATGAAAACGGCAAAATACCTTAACAGTAAGAACGTTAAGGTAAAAGGCCATCCCCTTTGCTGGCATACAGCCTGTGCCGACTGGCTTATGAAGTATGATAATGAGACCATAATGAAAAAACAGCTTGAAAGGATAGACAGGGAAGTGACCGGCTTTAAGGGCATAATCGATATGTGGGATGTTATAAACGAAGTTGTGATCATGCCCATATTTGACAAGTACGACAATGCTGTCACGAGGATCTGTAAGGGTAAGTCAAGAGTCGGCCTTATTAAGGAAGTATTTGAAAAAGCACATGAATGCAATCCGGATGCCACACTTTTACTGAATGATTTCAATACATCCATAAATTATGAGATCCTGATCGACGGTTGTCTGAATGCAGGTGTTCCCATAAGCGCCATAGGTATACAGTCACATCAGCATCAGGGATACTGGGGAAAAGAAAAACTAAGCGAAGTTTTGGACAGATTCTCTTCTTTCGGTCTTCCCATCCACTTTACGGAAAATACCCTTATCTCAGGTGAGATCATGCCTGCTTATATCGAAGATCTCAATGACTGGCAGGTTGATGAGTGGCCTTCAACCCCCGATGGTGAAAAAAGACAGGCGGATCAGATAGAGGAAATGTACAGGATACTTTTTGAGCATCCTTATGTTGAAGCAATTACCACCTGGGATTACAGGGACGGGGCATGGCTCAAGGCGCCGAGCGGATTTATAAGAAAAGACAACTCTTTAAAACCCTCATACAAAATGTTAAAGAAGCTGATAAGACAAGAGTGGTGGACAGATGTGACCGTTATGACCGACTCTGAGGGATATGTAACATTAAAGGCATTCAAAGGAGATTACGACTTGAGCTTTAACGGCTTATCTGCTACCGCTTCCTTTGTCGATGACAACGATGTAACTGTAAGAATGAATGCGATCTGATCTTTTTAAACGTATATTTAAAACTTTTTAAATGATGCAAGTGAGGTTATAATATACCCGTACATGTTATCTGTCATTAATGAGAAAAAGATATGAATATACACGGATTCACAAAAACAACCTTACTTGATTATCCCGGTCATATGGCTGCGACCATTTTTACGGGTAACTGCAATCTAAGATGTCCTTACTGCCATAACAGCGAACTGGTATTAAATCCCGAAGTGTTCCCGAAAGAGGATGATGATCTGATACTCGCCTTCCTTAAAAAGAGATCAGGCATTTTAAAGGGTGTATGCATAACGGGCGGAGAACCCACTCTCCAGCCTGATCTTTCGGAATATATAAAGAAGATCAAAGACCTTGGATATCTTGTTAAGCTTGATACAAACGGTTTTAACCCTTCGGTTTTAAGAAAACTCATAGAAGATAAACTCATAGATTATTCTGCTGTTGATATCAAAGCCGGAAGGAACAACTATGCGCTCGCGGTCGGTCTTAAGCAGGTAAACATCTCTCTTTTGGAAGAGACGGTTGAGATTCTGTCACAAAATATGATCGACTATGAGTTTCGTACCACTGTCGTAAAAGGCATACATACCGATGATGACTTTGAGGATATCGCCGCATGGCTGCCTTCAGACTGCAAATACTTCATACAAAGCTATAAAGATACCGCAGGTATAGGTGACTTTAGATGTGAGAGCTTTTCAAAAGAAGAACTGACTCATTTTCTTGACATAGTAAAACCCCACATACCGCAAAGCGCTTTACGTGGGGTTGATTAACATATATTAAATTGCTTCCTTTGCTTTTTCAAGTGACTCTATTACACGGTCACACCATTCATCAAACTCAGGATCCTCTTTCTGACATTCCTCAGGATGCGACAAAACATAATCAAGCGCATACCTTACACCCATATCAAATCTCACATTGGTTCTCATATCCAGGACTGCACGTTTAAGTTTTGTATTGTCAAATACAACCGATACCGACTTATCTCCAAGAAGCGAGCCCGTAAAATCATAACCGTATTTATCACCGACAGCTCTTAAAAAATCAGTTGATACATGGTAAGCATTTAACTTAACGCCAAGTGCATCAGCTATGGTTTCATATATCTGATCCCATGTAAGTGTTTCATCCGATGTGATCTGAAAAGCTTCTCCGATCGCATGTCTGTTTCCCATAAGTCCGGTATAACCTATAGCGAAATCATCGTTCCACGTAAGTGTCCAGAGACTCGATCCGTCACCCTGTATGATGACCGGCTTGCCTTTTATCATTCTGCTTATAACCTGCCAGAATCCGTTCTTTCCGTGAACACCAAGCGGTACATTTCTCTCATCATATGTATGACTCGGTCGTACTATCGTAACAGGAAAGCCTTCCTCTTTGTACTTTTTCATAAGATATTCCTCACAGGCTATCTTGTTTCTTGAGTACTCCCAGTAAGGATTTGCAAGAGAGGTGCCTTCAGTGATGATATATCCCGATGCCGGCTTATGATATGCCGAAGCCGAGCTGATATATATATACTGTTTTGTCTTTCCTGCAAACAGTCTGTGATCTCGTTCTACCTGTGATACCGTAAATCCTATAAACTCACATACACAGTCAAAGGTCATATCACCGATCTTTTCAAGAACTGTTTTTTCATCATCTATATCAGCGATGATCTGGTTTACTCCTTTCGGGAGCACATCGTTACGATTACCGCGATTAATAACCCAGACTTCCCAGTCAAGTTCATTAACAAGCCTTTTTACAACGGCGGTACTTATTGTTCCCGTTCCGCCAATGAACAATGCTCTTTTTTTCATAAGATCAATCCTTTCCTCCGATGAACAGTGCTCTGTATTCACCGGGTGCCATGCCTTTCTCGCTCCTGAATACCCTGTTGAAACTGGGTATGCTCTGAAATCCGGAAAGCATCGCAACCTCTGTCAGAGTCCTGTCGTTGAGTGTCAGCAGTTCTGTTGCTTTTTCAAGCCTGATCATATTCAGCCACTTGCTGTAATTCATACCGGTAACGCTTTTGAATATCCTTGAAAAATAATCCTTGCTGATACCTGCCATCTGAGCCATTGTTCCCTGCGAGAGATCATCTGCAGTAAGATTATTCTTTATATAATCCGTTACTGCGATCATACGTCGCATGATATCGTCCGTATATCCGTTGTTTTCCTCAGAATCCAGCTCGGGAGCAAACTCGCTTCTGTGCTCATCAAGCGTAAGCATAAACTCCATAAGGAGCATGCAGCATCGAAGTTCCTTGTCGACACTGTCCGAAAAGAATATATCCTTCATTTTATAGGCAATGACTTTTAATCTTTCAACAAGCTGTGGATGCGAGTTGATGCAAATGACATGAAGATTCCTGTAAAAATGCATTATCCTCTGAAGATCAAAAAGCGTATTCATGAAGGCATTGCTAAACTGGATCACAAGAGCTTCCTGTCTGTCGGCATCGATTATCTCATGCATTTCCATAGGCCATATCAGTACGAAATCACCCGGTACAAGTGTATATGTATCCTGATTGACCTTATAAATATTCGTATCCCCGGGACCGACGAGCATTATCTCACCGTAAGAATGCCAGTGCATCTGATAGCTTCTCTCCTTATATCCCGTAGACATATTAAAGGCACTTATAGAATCAAAATCATATATCTCGTACTGACTGTAATCCATATTTCGGTCATCCTTTTTGCGTTGCAAAGCTGGGTTGATCTTATCTTTCATTTCTATTTTCTTTGCTTTTATGAATTCAGTCAAGTAAATCAGTTTTATGTTTCTTATATGATCAGATCATCATCTTGTATATCTTTGTACAATCTTCTTCATTAAGAGTTATGAATCCCGAGATCGTTCCGTCTCTTCCGTCACCACGACAGAGCACATCAACAAGTTTTGGTATGTCTTCTTCTTTTGCTCCGAGTTCCTCAAAGTTTCTAGGCATACCTATTGATATCAGATAGTTTCTGAATGCCTCTATACCTGCTTTTGCGGTCACTTCGGGATGAGCAAAATCCATCTGACATCCCCAGATCCTTACAGCTGCCTGGGCAAATCTCATGACATTGTGTGACATCTCGTATGTGAATACAGCTGGCATAGTCACTGCGAGTCCCGCACCGTGGGCACAGTCATAAAGAGCAGAAAGCTCATGCTCTATCGTATGGCTTAACCAGTCCTGGCTTCTTCCGACACCGCATGAATTGTTATGTGCCATTGTACCTGCCCACATGATATTTGCTCTTGCCTCGTAATTATTTGGATCTTCAATAACTCTCGGTCCCTCATGTATCATAGTGAGCAGCAATGCTTCAATAAGTCTGTCCGTTACTTCAACCTCTTCTGAATTTGTCAGATACCTCTCATACAGATGAGCCATGATATCCGTGATGCCTGCTGCCGTCTGATATGCTGGAAGTGTCTGTGTTAGTGCTGGATTTAATATACTGAACTTAGGTCTTATGGCATCCCCGCTCGCACCTCGCTTAAACATTCCCTCCTCTTTTGTGATAACCGAATCGGGACTGCCTTCACTTCCTGCCGCTGCTATTGTTAAAACGGTACCTACACTTAAAGCCTTTTCTATCCTCTTTCCTCTGTAGAAATCCCAGAAATCCCCATCATATACCACACCTGCCGCAATGGCTTTTGATGAATCTATTACACTTCCTCCGCCGACTGCAAGGATAAAATCCACGTTTTCTTTCTTGCAAAGATCTATGCCTTCATATACGAGTCCGCTTCTCGGATTGGGTTTAACTCCGCCGAGTTCTACATAAGAAATTCCCTCTGCATCAAGCGACTTCTTAACCCTGTCAAGTAACCCCGAACGTACAACGCTTCCTCCACCGTAATGGATGAGTACCTTTGTACCGCCGAATCTCTTAACATATTCTCCGGCCTTGTTCTCTGTATCTTTTCCGAAAACAAAACAGGTGGGTGAATAGAATTCAAAATTGTTCATACTCTTTCCTTTCTGCCTTTAAGGCTATACCTTCCTTCTCTTTCCCGCTGTTATAAAATCTTATGATAAATGAAAACGGATTTCTTTCCCTATTACGGGTCCGGCACACAGCTTTTCTTCTCTCTTGTTACCGTTCATATCCGTATCAAATACTATGTCGCTTCCGTCCGGTGCCTCATATCTCTGCTCAGGCTCAAATGCCATTCCCAAAGTATCAGTTGAGATCATACTGCAATCATAGGGAAGATACTCAAACAGATTGGTCTTAACCACATAATCGTCTGTGTCCTTAACAAGCTCGATACTGATCTCATGCTCGTTATCTATATGGTGACCGGTTTCTGAATCACAGGGTTTTGCACCGTTAAAGAACACATTTCCGCCTGTCCATACCGGTAACGGTATATAATATCTGTCACTGGGCTCGCTTCCCATACCGCAGTAGCCTTCAAATTCCTTTTCCCACTGTTCCTGAGTCATGTAACCGCTGTAAGGAAGTGTTCCGACTACCATGTTGCCATCATCCCACTCATCGTTCTCAAAGCCTCTGCCCAGCTCTAGCATTTTCTCTCTTAACTTTCTCTGAACAAAAATATTGTTATAAAAACGCATATCACCGTGAAGGATAGTCATGAATCCGGCTACCTCAGTCCTGTGCGGCAGATGATAGGGTGTGTATCTAGGTGACTTTCTGGTTTTTGCGCCGTTATCGACTCCTCTTCCGACAGCAGTTAATGATCCGGCTATAAGATTATGAACAAATGCAACTCCCTGGGTTGGAAGCTTAAGAGCTCTGTCTGAAAGAAGGATATTGTTATCAACAAGAGTTGGTCCGTGACTCACCTCTATGAATATATCCTCACCGAGTCCTAAGTTTGCCAGATTTTCCTTTCTTAGCAGATAGTCATAAGGCAGAGCGTTGTCATGGAACAGATTGCCCGTAACACGGGTTCCCTGAGCCTGCCAGTCAAGCCAGAGACCTCTTGTGCAGTGATGGAAATGATTGTTTTTTATTATCACATCGATCGCAGCATGCATCTTGATGCCGCCGATCTCCGCACCTGCAAGGTTCTGCTTATTGTTTATATGATGTATATGATTATTCTCTATCACGGAGAACACACCGCCGAGATGTCCCACTATACCGGTCTGTCCGCAATCATGTATCTCATTGTTCCTGATTATGTGGGAACCGATATTCTCTTTACTCCATCCCTCGATCTGAGCCTGGCAGATACAGTCACGCTCAGTCTGTGTTCCGTCTTTGTACTTCCACTTAAGCCACTTGTTGTCATTATTGGGCTGTAAATACTTGCCTAGAGATATTCCGCTACACTTGGATTCATAAATATCACAGTTTTCTATGATCCATCCCTTTGACCAGTGAGGACCTACCATACCTTCCTGGTATGCAGTCGGAGGTGCCCACTGCGTGGCTGCCATACATACTTTTAATCCGTCAAGTGTTATATATCCCACACCTTCTTTTGAAGGATAGAAGCAGTTTCTTCTGACAGATATCTCTATATTTGCCTTAGCGGGATCTATGTCACCGAAATTCGCATATATGACAGTTTCATTGCTGTTATCATCCAAAGGGGTATACCATGTATAAACCGTAAAGTCCTTATCCCAAGAAGAAAGATTCTCTTTCGGATTTAAAACTCCTTCATATTCGGTTACCTCATACATAGATTTGCCGTTTAAGAAAACATCTCCCGTATGTGCCGTAAACTGTGCATCAAACCAGTCACCCGATACAAGAGTCTTAAAAGGATTGTAGTTTCCAAACAGCTTATTATCTACGCTTGTCTTCCATACATGGGGTTCAACCTCTATCCAGTCTTTTACAATCTCTGCTCCGCTTATAACCGCACCAAGTCTGTTTTTTGCTCTGTAAACGATGTGTGCATCTTCTCTTCCTGCATTCTTGGGATCAACATATTCCCTGTATATACCATCCGAAACTATAACCTCGTCTCCCGCAACCGCAACAGCTGCTGCCTCTGAAATAGTCTTAAACGGTGCTGACTGCGAACCGTCTCCTGTAACAGCAGCCTTACAATCCACAAAATATTTCATTAGTAACCCTCTCTTTCTTTTCACCTTTTTGCAGTTTTATATTATCTGCTCATTATCAAAGCGGATGAATCTATATCCGCCACATTTTCAAACCCTGTACAACTCATTATAAATCTGAGTTCATCACCTATGTTCTTAAGAAAATCCGCCACTCCCTTAACACCGTCACTTTCAAGGTGTGGCATCATTGATCTGCCAAGAGCCGCAGCATCCGCTCCAAGCGCAAGAGCCTTGTAAACATCAGCTCCGCTTTCAATACCGCAATCCACTATTATCTTAACATCCCTGCCCTTTAACGCTTCTTTTATCCTGGGAAGTATCATCATCGGTGGAACTGCGTATGGAAGTCGTCCGTGATGATGGCTTACGATTATGGCTTTGGCTCCTATATCAGCACATTTGACAGCATCTTCAACACTCAGTACGCCTTTGATCACAAAAGGAATATCAACGGAATCAACATATGACTTTAGCATATCAAATGTCTGAGCGGCCATTTCTTCACCCACAACGACATCATATCCTGTCATACCGAAGATATGATCTATATCCATACCTACTCCGAATGCCCCCGCTTCTTTGGCAAATGCTATCTGGTCTTTTACTTTACCGTTATCCGCATAGGGTTTTACTATCCTTACAGTCTTTGCTTTTGTATCAACGATTTTTTTAAACATGTCGTTTTCCATCATTCCGCAAAAGTTAAGTATGTTACACTCTTTGGCAGCGATGGAATACTCCTCAAGACCGGTTTTATCCCTTCCGTTCATCTGACCCAGATGAGAAAATGCTGGAGTCATAACCGGCATTGAAAAGGTCTCACCGCAAAATAACGTATTCAGATTAGCCTTAACTGAATCAATAAGCCTTTCTTCGATCAGGATCGAATCCATGTAACGTTTTGTTATCTCATTTGCATCAGAGAGTCTTGTATAAGCCATCCAGCTCCTCCTTCAGATAATTCATATATCTTATATATTCTTCATCAGTGTTTAGATGCTCCAATATAACGGGCATATCCGGATCGATCTCATTGAGTTTAGTAACGTAATGCTTTAATGGAAACTCACCGTCTCCGGGTCCGCACTCCTCAAGCTGCATCGTATAGGACTCATTAAGATGCACATCTTTTATATGACAGCTCCTGATCCTGTCTCCAAGCATACCTATGCATTCATCTATGAACTCATCCGCATAGAAATACCTTTCAGCCGAGTTGATCATGTTTATGATATCCATATGAACCGCAAACCTGTCTCTTTCAACGGCTTCTATCAGTTTCATATACTCTTTGGGTCCGGTAGGTATCATCCATGGCATAGGTTCAAGGGTAAAATAAGTATTTTTTACATTAGCACGATCTATTATCTGTCTTACCATCGAAACTGTCTTTTCAAATGCTTCCTTTGAAAAGTTGTTCTTATAACCACCGTCCCATCTGAGACCAAACGCACCTGCTACATTGACCGCGCATCTTGCATTTAAATAATCAGCCAGTCTTAACTGTTCCACACAGTAATCCATGTTTTCTATTTGTTCTTTGGGATCGGGTGAGAGTGCATTTCTCCATATCCCCACCTCGGCTATCGTCAAGCCTGCTTTATCGGCTGCCTCTTTGTAAGCAATGATCTTTCTTTCATTTTCATTGCTCTGAATTGGAAATACAACAGCGGCGCAACCCAGCTTTACTTGATTAGCAGCCCACTCTTCGGGTGTATCATGTCTTAAAGGTGATGATGTTCCAAGTCTCATTAAAGGATATCCTCCTCTGATATAAAGTGTTAATCAAGTATCTCAGATGCCTCTTTTAACAATTCGATTATCGGAAGATGCTGAGGGCAAACTCTTTCGCACTGACCGCATGATATGCAATGAGAAGCTCTGCCGCTTCTTTGTACCAGTCCGTTATAGAAATTCTTTGATCTCCAGTCATCCGGATAACGACGCAGAGTATTGATGGTCCTGAACACATCGGGTATGCTGATACTCATCGGACAGCCGTCACAGCAGTATCTGCAGGATGTACATCCTATCTGAGGCATGCTCAAAAGATCATCAGTCACTTTATCCACTATCTCAAACTCATCTTTAGCCATCGGTTCAAAATCCGTGAATGTAGCGATATTGTCATCCATCTGTTCCTCACTTGACATACCGGAAAGAATAGTCATTACCCCGGGCAGTGATCCGATAAAACGCAGTGCCCATGAGGCAACACTCTTTTGAGGCTGTCTTTCCTTAAATCTCTCTTCTATCTCAGGAGGCATACTTGCTAGCATTCCGCCTCTTATGGGCTCCATTACTATGATCGGTATATTTCTGTCACAAAGTATCTGATAAAGCTTCTGTGACTGTACAACAGGATTCGTTCTGTCCAGATAATTATACTGTATCTGAACAAACTCGACTTCGGGATGTATATCCAGGATCTCCTTTAAAAGCTCGGGTGTTCCGTGATATGAGAACCCAAAGTGTTTTATCTTTCCTTCGGCTTTTTTCTTAAGACCCCAGTCAAAACAGTCATATTTCACATATGTATCATAATTTGATCCGTCCTCTATTGAATGGAGCAGGTAAAAATCAAAGTAATCAACGCCGGCTCTTTCAAGCTGCTCATTAAATATCCTGTCTACATCGGCATATTCCTTTATCTCCCATGCCGGGAGTTTTGTCGCTATCATAAAGCTGTCCCTTGGGTAGCGCTTAACAAGAGCTTCCCTTGCCGCCACTTCCGATCTTCCGCCGTGATAAACATAAGCCGTATCAAAATAATTCATACCGGCTTTCATGTACTTATCTACCATACGGCACACATGCTCAATATCTATCTCACCGTCGCTTTCCGGCAGACGCATGAGTCCAAATCCAAGTTTGGGCATGCTGCTTAGATCTATGCTCATAGTTTGTTCCTCCTGATCATTAATCCGTCTATATCTAATCCTTATAATATCCGATCTGTTCAAACACACAGTCCATAAGTTGTGCGTTCTCTAAAGAAAACTCCGGTGTGATATGGGGCTTTTCACCATAAAGTATACATCTGTTAAGCTGTTCTATCTCCAATGAATAGTTCTGAGGTATGGATACTTTTCTTTCTGTGATCCCCTTATCTGTGAATATCCTGTAGCTGACATCACCTTCCTGATTGTACTCAACCTCAGATCTTATGCTGCCTTTGCTTCCGTGTACATAGAGTCTGTCATATCTGGAGTTGGTATTCACTCCCAGCATCATGCCCACATTGAATGATGCTCTTGCTCCGTTTTCAAACCTGATAATGGCTGCTGTCATAAGATCCACACCCAGATTGGAAAACTCTGCACTTGCCTTTACAAACTCAGGTTTGGAATCTATAAGTGAAAGGATCATTGTTGTACAGTAACATCCAAGGTCATACATGGCACCACCGCCCTGTTCTTTATGAAGGCGGAAATCCTCCTTGTATCCCTGAGTCAGAAAAGCTGACTCCACGTAATCGACTTCTCCGATAAGACCCGAATTCACACACTCTTTTAAACTCTCCACATAAGGACTGTGAAGATAAGCATAAGCCTCCATGAGATAAACGCCGTTTTTCTCGGCCTCATCGTACATCTCTCTGGCTTCATCAATATTAAGCGCAAGCGGTTTTTCACAAAGAACATGCTTTCCGCTCGAAAGCGCCTCCTTCACCCATTTAAGATGCAGATCATTCGGAAGCGGTATATAGATCGCCTGTACGTCAGGATCTTTTACAAGTTCCTCGTAGCTTCCGTATGCCTTTTCAAAGCCGAATTCCTTTTTAAAAGATTCTGCTTTTTCAATATTCCTGCCTGCTATAGCATATAATTCACAGCTTTTAGCCAGTTTCATTCCCGGGATCGTACATCCCCTTGCGATATTCGCGGTTCCCAATACACCCCATTTTATAGTCTGCACTTTTCTTCTCCTTTTCCTTTTCGCATAAAGCGGTTCTCTTTTACCCACTATTTCATAGTATCATCCGACCCGTAACATTACTTCTTATAAATTGGTCTTTAATATATCATTTTTTGTTATATATCACTGAAAATAAAAAAGCTGTGGTGAGATGACTCATCACAGCTGATCCTTATATCTTTCAGTTATCCATTTTTTCCAGATAATTCACGTAATCCACAACCATCATAGCAATCTTAAACGTTACCGCATCATCGAAATTACGCATATCCAGACCTATCATCTTCTGGAGTTTTTCCATACGGTATACAAGTGTATTTCTGTGAATGTAAAGCTGTCTAGCTGTCTCTGATACGTTCAGATTGTTCTCAAAGAATTTATTGATGGTAGTTATCGTCTCTTCATCTATATCCTCTGGTTTTGTATCCCCGAACACTTCTTTTACAAATATCTTACACAGATTTACGGGAAGCTGATATATCAGCCTTCCTATACCCAGGTTTTCATATGAAAGAACATTCATTCCCGAATGGAAGATACTTCCCACTTCAAGTGCCATTTTGGCTTCCTTGTAGCACTTGGATATATTCTTAAGCTCGTTTACCGCAAGGCCGTATGAAACCCTTACTCTTAACATGGCTTCGGATTCCAGCATATCCACAATGGTATTTGCAACCTCATCGTATTCTTCATCATCCATATCCTTGATAAGAATTATGGTCTTCTCATCAACGGATGTGATATAATTTCCACCCTGTTCAACAAATAGACTTCTCATAAGTCTGGGTGCTACATTTTCCCTGTCATTATCAACCTCAACAAGGAATACCATTCTCTTCTTTTCATTCTCTATATGAAGCTTGGTCGCTCTGTTATGGATATCAACCAATAACAGATTGTCCATGATCAGATTCTGGAAGAAATTGTTCCTGTCTATTCTCTCTTTATATGCAAGCATCAGGCTTTGGAGCTGGCTTACCGCAACCTTACCCATCGTATATGCAAATTCCGTGGATCCTATGGCGATAAGAACATATACGTCATCACCCTCATCCTTGACTTTCATGTAATGGCAGTCGTTTGCAGACTGACTGTCAAGTGAAGAAGCAATGAATGAATCTATCATGTTGTCATCCACCTCTTTGTCACAGGTGGAAGCGACAACGCCGCTTTCGACATCATAAACAACAAAATCCACTTTGGTGATCTCATTAAGATCATCTATCGTACTCTGAATAACCTGATTTGTGATCATGTTACCTCCCTGAACCTTTCGCAGTTTTAATAAACTACCATTTACAGTATAAAACAAAAGAAAAACGGACGCAATTAAACAATTGCGCCCATATCATTCATTGGCGTATACTTTCTCAACAAGCCTGTCACAGTATTCCCTGCTAAATGATGGATCCTGTCTTATTATCTCATTTTGAGAAGCAAGACTCTCACTGTAATCCTCAAGCGGATAAACCGTAACATTTTTATCTCCCGATATCACATGACACACGTATGATTCAACATTAAAATCATCTATAGAGACCTCACCGTTTTCTTTTCTGCTGATATTGATGTTAGCCATTCCGCCTACCATGCGATTTGCCACACCGGATCCCGAAGATGCTGTCCAGTTCACAAAGTTTCCAAGGGAATAGTAAACCGGCATGTCACCGTTTCCGTGATTATTTGTGATGTTATCAGTATCTTCATCCTCATAGAAAACCACCGGCTCTATGACATGAGGATGGGTACCTATTACAACATCAGCTCCGTGTTCCCTGAATATCTCAGTCCACTTCTTCTGTTCATCACTTATACCCAGATTGTACTCTGTTCCCCAGTGAGGACATACTATCGTAAAATCAGCTGTCTTTTCCGCTATATCGAGCTGTGTGATCACTCTGTCCTTTCTTAGCATGCTCACAGCATAAGGCATATCGGACGGAGGCTCTATCCCGTTTGTCCCATATGTGTAATTAAGAACGGCTATCTTTATTCCATTTCTCTCTATGATCGGTATCAGATCAGCAGAGGCATCATCTTCATTATCGTATATTCCCGTGACCAGCATATCCGGATATGTTTCTCTCCAGAAATCAAGACAGTTGATTATTCCGCTTTTTCCCCTGTCAAGAGCATGATTGGTCGCATGACAGACCACATCAAAACCGGCTTTACTTAATGCATCGCCTATCTCAAAAGGCGCATTAAATGTTGGATAACCCGATATCTTAAGCTTTTGACCGCCTATGATCACTTCCTGATTCACTATTGCGATATCCGCTGATGCTATCCTGTCTTTAGTATGATCAAAGATAAAATCAAAATCATATTCTCCGGTCTCATCATCTTTCGCCGCTTCCTCAACAGGCGTATGCAAAAGTATATCTCCCACCATGATGATATTAAGGGATTGATTCGGTTCATCTTCAGAAACCGGCAGTGTTTCCTCTTTATCTTCTTTCTGATCTTCCTTTGAAATATCAGTCCGGACTTCATTCAATATCTCAGGAGTAACCTTAAGGGTATCGACGGTATCTGTCAGGATCGTTTCTTCAGCCACATGATCTGTCTGATCGTTATTCTCTTTTGCACATCCCATAATAAAAACAATACATATAAGACAGATGATCGTTTTTATTCTTTTATATGCCATTCTTTTCATACTATCTTCCCGATCTTATCAATGTCCTAACCAATTATAGAACAAAGGTATGATACATACAATGTACCCGGAATCCATCAGGACAAAAAAAGGGAAACGCAAATCTGCGTTTCCCTGATATAACCTGTGGATCAAGACTAGTTTGTGATAACCTGCTCTGTCTCTTTGTCGAATACGTGGATCTTCTCAACATCGAAAGCAACCTTGATTGTATCACCAGGTCTTGCTGTTGTACGAGGATCAACTCTTGCAGTGATCGGGAACTCGTCAAGCTCGAAGTACAAGAATACTTCTGCACCAAGAAGCTCGTAAACCTTAACTGTAGCTTCGAAAGAAGCCTTAGCTGTCTCGATGAACATCTCTGAATCATAAACATCTTCAGGACGAATACCGAATGTAACGGTCTTTCCGTCATAACCACCCTCGATAAGCTTCTTAGCCTTAGCGGGAGGAAGCGGGATCTCAAGACCTGCACAGTTGATTGTAACGTTCTCACCGTTGATAGAAACAACACCATCAAGGAAGTTCATCTGAGGTGATCCCATGAATCCAGCTACGAAAAGGTTTGTGGGCTTGTCATAGAGGTTCTGAGGTGTATCTACCTGCTGAACAACACCGTCCTTCATAACTACGATTCTTGTACCAAGAGTCATAGCCTCTGTCTGGTCATGTGTAACGTAGATGATTGTGGTACCAAGTCTCTGGTGAAGCTTAGCGATCTCAGTTCTCATCTGAACACGAAGCTTAGCATCAAGGTTTGAAAGAGGCTCGTCCATAAGGAATACCTTAGGGTTACGAACGATAGCACGTCCCATAGCAACACGCTGTCTCTGT
>JAEERY010000015.1 GCA_016286035.1 Lachnospiraceae bacterium | reverse complement strand
ATGTTTAATCTTGTTTCAGAAAACGTTAGCTTTCCAAAAATTTACTTTGGTTTTGTTCTGAATTTCTAAACTCATGGTCAAACCAGACCATTTTTATTAGAATTTTCAGGGTTGCATTGCTGTTTATTTGTCAAAGTTCATCGACCTTTTTTGAGGCCGTTTTTTGCCCGCCATGTTTGGCGTGCTTGATTATAGTATCACTTGATTTTGCATTCGTCAAGAACATTTTTTGTTATTTTTCAAAAAATTTTAAAATGTGTCAAATTAGCCAAAAACAGGCTGTCAAACGACAGCCCGAATGGTCATTTTATGCATTTTTCACTTTATCACTCTACTGTGATAACACCCTGCTTATCTGAAGTCATTATCCCGACTCCGGCGCCCGATAACGACACCCCTTCGTTTACTTCAAACAGCAGTATGGTATTGACCGTTGCACCTGCCTCTATCTGATCCTTATATATTGAAAAATCATCCAACAAAAGTGTTGAACTGTTTGATACCGTAGTTCCGTCCGCCAGCATTAAAACAAACCTGGTATTGCTGCTGAACATATCAACATCAACAGCATGGTCCGAAGGATTGGTCACCTTGACATTTGTGACAACAAGTTCTTTTCCGTTTGCCGCATCTACAGAGAATACATTATTGCCTGTCTCCGGATATGATTTAAGAGTCCTGTATCCGTCATAGCTTACACTGAGTCCTTCAAGTCCTAAAAAGCTTCCGATGGAATCGGCACTGATAGTCTCGGGACCCGAGCTCGTATTCTCTTTTGTTGTATCCTTTGACTTGTTCTTCTTTGAGCTCTTATCCTCGCTTGCCTTTGTCTTTGCAAGATACTCTTCCGCCAGCTGTCTTGTACGCTCTTCTCTCTCTTTTTGTATGCGTTCCTTTTCACTGGCCTGTGCAAGCTGCTCTTCAGTCATTAAAGCGTTGTCATACAACGGATCGTATTTCATCAAAAGACCTGCGGCATACTCAGCCACCAAAGTCTCCTGCTGCTGTGTCATATCAGGTATTGTCATTCCGTCACATGCACTGAGAGATAACATTGTCATTGTTATGATTATACAGATTGCTGCCTTTTTCTTCATATAGTAGAGATCCTCTTTTTATGATCAGAATATCTAATCGTTCTTTATACCGGCTGCTTCCATTTCGAACCAGAATTCAACTCCGTCTTCGCGATTTAATACTCCATAGCCCTGACCTATCATATCCTGTATCGCTTTGACTATGGAAAGACCTATGCCGCTTCCGCCGTATTCCCTGGTCCTTGCTTTGTCAACTTTGAAAAACTTCTCAAAAATATGATCTATGCTCTCCTTAGGTATGTTCTCTCCGGTATTGAACACACTGATGTGAACCTTTTCTTCATTCAGGCCTATCTTTACCTCGATTATTTTCTTACCGCTGCAGTGGTTTATCGCATTTGAGAGATAGTTGGTGAACACTTCCTCTGCCTTGAATTCGTCACCCCATACATATATCGGCATTTTCGCATCAAAGATTACATTGATATCATTCTGTTTTATCATGATATCCGCTGCCGCAAGTCTGTTGGCTATAAGAGTGACAATGTCAAACCTTTCCATATTGACATTGTCCTGACCAAACTCCAGCTCATTTAGTGTCAAAAGGCGCTTGACCATGGTATTCATCTTGCCGGCCTCATCCAAAATGACACTGCAGTAATAATCCCTCGACTCCTTGTCATCACTGATGCCTTCGCTTAGACCTTCCGCATATCCCTGAATGATAGAAATGGGTGTCTTAAGCTCATGGCTGACATTTGAGAGGAACTCACTCCTCATCTCATCAAGCTTTTCCTTCTTTTCTATATCCTGCGTAAGTTTTACATTCGCTACTTTCAGTTCCGAGATGGTCCGCTTAAGCTCCTGGCTCATCTTATTGATGTTGTCACCCAAAAGTCCGATCTCGTTTTTCTGTTTTCCTTCATATCTGGCTTCAAAATCCAGTTTTCTGACCCTGTCCGAAATATCCGCCAGCTCAAGTATGGGTTTGGCGATCTTTCTTGAGAGCAAAAGGATGATGATAGTACCTATTATAAGAGCCAGCAGTCCGACACGCTCCATGAACCTGTTGGTTATCCTTGCCGATTCCTCTATGGACTGCAATGCGCTTCTCATAAGGAAGATATTGTCATTGCTCAGATATCCCCACATCTCTATGTACTCTATATCGGTACGCTTGTCCGTTGTGATGGATAACATATAATTCTCTGTCTGCTCAACGATCTTATCCGGCTTGTTCTCCTCCAAAAACACCTTGTCCCACAGAGCAAGTTTCATTGCTTCGATGTCCTTGCATTTGAACGCTACCGTTTCGGAATCAATATCCACCACTATTACATCTATGTTGTATCTTAAGACCGTGGATGTCAGTTTCTGATCAAACTCTTCGGAATCCAGCGACGAATTGACAGCCGCCGCTTCAACACTCGCATACGCCTCTCTTAATGCTTTTTCCTTATTATATATGTAGAATTTCTTAAGGAATGTGGTGTTTACCACAAGAAAGAAAAAGATTGTACCTATGGTAAGAGACGCGAAGATAAGGGCAAACTGCCAGCTTATGCTGATCTTGGTTCTTTTGTTACATATCCTTCTGCTCATATGTTACCTCTAAGCAACCCCTTAAGCCTTATTCTTCGAACTTATAGCCCATGCCCCAGATAGTCTTTATCAAATCTCCCTTTTCTCCCATCTTGTTCCTTAACTTCTTAACATGGGTGTCGATTGTCCTTGCATCTCCGAAATAATCATAATTCCATACGTGGTTAAGGATCATCTCCCTTGATAAGGCTATACCCTTGTTCTCGAGGAAATACGAAAGCAGTTCAAATTCCTTGAAGCTCAAATCTATCTGTTCACCGTCTATTGTAACGGTGTGTGCTATCTTGTCTATGCTTATTCCGCCGGCTTCGAGTGTCTCATCCCCGGTATTTCCCAGCCTTCTTAATATCGCTTCGACTCTTGCGACAAGGATCTTGGGACTGAACGGCTTTGTTATATATTCGTCCACTCCTAGTTCAAAGCCCTTAAGCTCGTCTTTTTCCTCACTCTTTGCAGTCAGCATGATGATCGGGACCTTTGAGTACTCTCTTATCGCCTTGCAGGCTTCCCATCCGTCCATGACAGGCATCATGACATCCAAAAGGATAAGTCCGATGTCCTTGTGCTGAAGAAATATATCTACAGCCTCTTCTCCGTTTGAAGCCTCCAATACTCTGTATCCCTTGTTTGACAGAAAGTCTCTTACGAGCTTTCTCATTCTCTCTTCATCATCAACAATCAGTATCTTACTCGTTTCCATATACTATATCCAATTCTCTTTCTTTCTCCCGGATAGCCTTTTCTCTCTCGTCAAGCTGCTGCTTCCAGGATGAATATTCATTTTCTATCGTCCTTCTGTAATTAAGTACTGTCGGTCTGTCCCCCGATACGCTTATGGCAAACATGGCAATAACAAGAAGCACCAATATGATATTGATGACAGTCAGCAATGTATTGCGTTTTTTTAGGGGATCATTGTTCTTCTTGACCTTTATTACACGAGGTGCCTTTTCATCGTCATGATGATTGTTAAAGATCTGATAAAGCGGTATCCCGCCGATATCACTTCCGGGTATTCCGTTAGATGCCATCCTCTTTTGAAGATCATGCAGATAGGCATACCCCACCGGAGTACGGAACATCTTTTTGTCTATAGATGCCTTGTATATTGCCAGCATGGTCGCAGGAGATTTATTATCTATCTTTTTCTCAATGTATCTGGCGGTATTCAGTTCCTGTTTTGCCAGTTCGGCATCCTGTTCGGATCCGAATATGAAACCGTTGACCGTAAATAACAATTCCTGTTCTTTATCCATCTTATGAGCTATTCCTTATCTTGTAGCATATCCTCTGCGTTTGGGATCTATTGTCCTGGTCGCTTTAAGATTCTGTCTCTGCTTCTCGTTCACATACTGAGACAGGATATTTGATTCTTCCTTGAACTTGCATCCGTATATCATTCTCTTGTATCCGGAGCTGTCACTTCTGACAACTGTAGCCATAAGTCTGAAGCTCTTGTGATTCTCCTCATCGGTAAAGCTCAATGTGATAGGCGTACCCATTGTGACATCTGTCATATCATCACAGGTAAACGCTATACCCGTAGCACTTATATCCTTGATAGTCACCGGTCTTTCATGTCTGCTGTCGCCTACCATTAAAGATCCGGTGACGCCTATCCATACACGATGTGCTCCTCTTCTGTTTGTGACCCTGCCTTCTGCGTTTCTGCATTCCACAGTCTGATATACGGTACCGTCGCTCACTTTGTAGCTCTTTATCTTGACACCCGTATATACATAAACCCTGTTGTCCTCATCACTGACCACATACATGGACAGTATGATGCTCTCATTATCAAAACCTATAAGTTTATTGTCCAGATAAATAGGTTCGATCTTAACAATGAGTCCATCGGTCTCAATGGCATTGGTGGAAAACTCCATGGTCCTCACACCTCTTGCCGCAACGATCTGGACAGCCTTCCCCTGTGTAATGTCCGAAACCAGCATATATACTCCTCGATTATTAAAAAACTAAAAACTTAAAACTACTCAAATATACTCAGACTCTCGTTGAGTTCGACAGACAGACTGTTGAGGTTCTGTGAACATGCCGTGAGATTCTTGATCATCTCATTGATCTCAATGGTCGTAGCCGATGTCTCCTGTGAAGAAGCGGCATTCTCTTCGGATATCGCTGACAGTGAATCCATCGTATCGACAATGACTGCCTTTGATGTTACACACTGCTTTGCATCCTCTTCTATCACGCGGATGTTGCCTATAGTCTTATCTATCTGAGAAAGAAGTGAATGGATCTTCTTCTTTGTCTCATCTAGTTCCTTCTGCTGAGATATGGTGAGATCATGAACTCTGTCTGATTCTCTTACGGTATCCTGAGAAGACTTTAACAGTTCATCCATCTCCTGTTTGATATCCTGTGCTGCCTGAGATGAAGTAGCGGCAAGCTTGCCTATCTCTTCGGCAACAACCGCGAAACCTCTTCCCATCTCTCCCGCACGTGCAGCCTCTATTGAAGCATTGAGAGAAAGAAGGTTTGTCTGATTAGCTATATCTCCGATAGCCGATACCTTATCGCTTATTCTGTCTACAGCCTGTCCGGTAAGCTTGATATGCTCGGTGATCTTTTCGATTCCCTCGCCCATCGAATTGGTCGAATCCTGCAGTGTCTCAACCTGCTTTTCGGTCTCCATTGAAGAAGACTGCATCTCTTTTGCTATGACATTGAGCTGGTCTGCTCTGTCCGCAACGTTGTCTATCGCATGTCCTATCTGTTCGACATTCTCTGTTGCGGCCTGAACATCCATGGCCTGGCTTGTAGCTCCGTTTGCTATATCTTCAACGGCATTTGATATACCGTCTATCGCCGTTGTCAGCTGATCCGTTATCTCAACGAGTTCATATGAATTTGCAAATGTCTTGTTTGCCGCCTCTTTTGACTTGGGGATTATCTTTTCAAGTTCTTCCATAAGCCTGTTGATACCAGAAGATATCTTTCCAAGCTCATCCTGTGATGTATAATTCACACGAGCCGTCAGATCACCCCTGCCGTTCTGGATATCATTTACTATGCCGTTAACCTTGTTTGACATGAACAAAAGAGGTCTTGTTATGCTCACACTGACAAAGACAACTACTATCATCGCTATTATTACAAAGATAACAGCAAGGATGACCAAAAGGTTCATCATCTTTTTAACAGGAGCATCATAAACACTCTTTGGTGTGACAACAGCAACTGTCCATCCGTTTATCCCAACGGTTTCCGCTGTGATGTAACTGTCTACACCGTTATAGTCAGTAAACAGTTCATCAGTTTCTATCGAAGTAAGATATGCTCCCGAAAGAACATCGTTCAGACTTGATATCTTATCTGCACTCATTGAAAAATCTGCATTGGGATGAACAATGATGTTATTATCTTCGGTAGCTATAAGAATATATTCCTTTTCAAGCTGCGGCAGTTTGTCGATCAGTGTTCCTATATCCAGATCCATTCCGACAACACCGTCTGCCACTGCCATGGAGATCGTTATGCAATACTCACCTGTGATATTATCAACATAAGGTTCAGAGTAATATATCCCGGACGTGTTCTTTGCTCCGGTGTACCATACTCTGTCAGTTCCGACAAAACCTTCCGGTGCCACATAATATGCAAAGATCATGTAATTATCTTCACCGCAATAATAGATCTCATCTATGGCGTCATAACAGTCCGCAATATTAATAAAACACCTCTTTAATGCAACAATGTTTTCTCTTTTGTCGTCAGCCAGTTCTGCCACTGTCTTTAGGATCATCACATTTCCACTAAACCAGTTATCTACCGCTTCCGCATAGTATTTTGCTGACTCAAAGTACTTCTCATCTGCCAGACTCTCAAAATTCTTCTTGGCCTGTGATGTGTTGATAATTGCATTTACAACAAAGATGATAAGAACCATGGCTGTGATGATAAATGTCAATCTGCGTCTTAAACTGTTCTTTAAAAATCCCATATCCATTACCCTCTAATAACAATCACCAAAAAACCCTCAATCTCGCCACATACAGTTTAAGCAACTGTATTAATATTTTACTCCTTTAGGCAGTATTTGTCACTTTTTTTAGCACGAAAAAATGCAACCCCTTGCCGTTATGGCTTGGGGTTGCACCGTTATTTATTGGGGATTATGTTGATGCTCTGAGCAACATTCTTAGTCTATCGCTATCGTATGCGGCTCAGGCAGTTTTTCGGGTTCTTTCTTGGGTACCTCGAGTTTTAAGACACCGTCCTCAAATTTGGCTTTGACATCCTCTTCCTTAAGACTGTCTCCGACGTAAAAGCTTCTCTGCATCGCACCGGAATAACGCTCCTGCCTTATGAGTCTGCCCTTTCTGTCTTTCTTCTCCTTATCGAGTCCTTTGGCAGCGCTTACTGACAGATACCCGTCCTCAAGAGTGAGTTTGATCTCATCTTTCTTGAATCCCGGAAGATCGATATCAACTTCATATCCGTTATCATCCTCGTGCACATCGGTCTTCATGACCTGGGCTGCACGCTTTCCGTAAAGTTTCCTGTCGAGTTTGTCCCATTCTTTGGCTGATGGAAACTCCCAAAGATCATCCAGTAAATTTTCTCCAAAAATGCTTGGTAACATAGGTCATTCCTCCTTTGCTCTTAAACTAACCCTCTGTTATATGAGCAAGGGAAGGAGGGTTTGGATCCGGATCTTCTCTTTTCCTTTGTTCTGACTTCGTTATAGTCCCAAAACACACGGATGTCAATAGGATGAGACCTTATTTTATATAATGTTTATTGTTATAATTTTTAGTTAATAAATACCCACTTATATCAGCGTTTGCAGTGTGTTAAAATACATGATCAGAGGATGTTCTTATGGCTGTGATGTTAAACGACTATCTGAAAAACAAATACGGTAAAAAGATATACAAGGTATCTATAAACGCAGGATTTACCTGTCCGAACAGGGACGGTACTCTGGGGACAAAAGGCTGTATCTTCTGTTCGGGAATGGGAAGCGGTGACTTTGCGGAGAGTTCTCTTTTGTCTGTCACCGATCAGATTAATGCAGGTAAAAAAAGAGTGGCTTCAAAGATAGGTGAAGGAAATAAATACATTGCATACTTCCAGGCCTTCACCAACACTTACGCTCCCGTTGAGCACTTAAGATCACTCTACACGGAAGCCATAAACCATCCCGATATTGAGATACTCTCTATAGCCACAAGACCCGACTGTCTTGACAGTGATGTATTGTCGCTTTTAAGTGAGATGAATAAGATAAAGCCTGTCTGGGTAGAACTGGGTTTGCAGACAATACATGAATCGACTGCGAAGTATATACGCAGAGGCTACTTGCTTGATGTTTACGATAAAGCGGTAAATGATCTCAAAGCCCTTGATATCGAAACGATAGTCCATGTGATACTTGGTCTTCCCGGCGAATCCAAGGAAGATATGTTAAAAACCGTGGAGTATGTAGCAAAAAGCGGTGTTTTTGGGATAAAGCTGCAGCTTTTGCATGTCTTAAAAGGCACCGATCTTGCTGCAGACTATGAAGCGGGCAGGTTTGAATGCCTTACATTAGATGAATATGTGGATATAGTAAAAGATGCGATCCGTCTGCTGCCAAAAGATATGGTCATACACCGCATGACGGGTGACGGAGATAAAAAGCTTCTCATTGCCCCTGTCTGGAGCGGCAACAAGAAGCTGGTATTAAACACTTTAAACAAAGCACTGTCTTTAAACCTATGATCCGTTTGCAAGTTTTAAAAATTTCTTGTCGTTCATCTGTTCATTGGTGACATACTCCCCATCAAAAAACAGCGCATAGGTTGTTACGGGTGTCGGAGCGTTTTGAGCTTCAGTTCTGCTATCTATCTTTACAGCCTTAAATGCTATATTGTTCTTCTTTGCCGTCTCCTCTAAAACAGGAACGTACTTCGCATTGAAAGGACACTGGTTCGTATAGTAGAGAACATATCCTTTTTCGTCTATATGCGGATGTTTTGCGCACTCCTTAAAAGACGGGATCTTTTCTGTTTTTTCAAGCGCCAGATACCATAGCTGGATACCGTTGTCGGCTTCATCACATACCTTGAATCCCTTATAGCTTAAAAACTTCGGATCTGAAAGAAACGGCTTCTTCTTCGAAGCAGAAAGGATGCATAGGCCTTTTTTTCCTTTTTCTTTGCTGTCTTTAATGCATTCGTTCAAAAGTTCACCTGAGTATCCGTGTCCCTTAAACGAACCCGATACCCACAGACAGTCGATATACATATATCCTGCGGCATTTATCGGATTCCATGCATATTCTGCGGGAATATATTCTATAAAGCACTTTCCTCTCTCCGCACTCTTTAAAAATACAAGGCCTTCATCAAACCTGTCAGACAGCCAGGCCTTCTTTGATGAAACCTGTACATCTTTATTGTTTGAGATTGCACAGCATATGTGTTCCTCTTCAAGATTTTCCTTTGTTACTCTGATATATTCCATAAGATCGTCACTCCTTTGTCTTTATAGGATGCCTTATCACTGTCCTTAGCTTTTCGGGTGCTGTCTTTCTTGCATCGCTTAAATAGATCTCATGATGCATACGCATATCGGTAATGTCCGTCTCATACCCTTTATTCTTTATAAACTCATGCATCAGATCAACCGTAGCGGGCTCCAGATCATATGATCCGATATGCATGCACTGCACACATAATCCCTCATCATACGTAAAGAACTCCACCTTTGAAAAATCCGCTTTCTTCTTTTGTGTCGCTTCATTTACCGCCCAGTCAAAATCTTGTCTTGTCACAAAATCAGGCAGACGTATAACGGATATCCATTTAAAGTTCTCTTTATGAGAGTAATCAATACCGTTAAGACCTTCCTGCCACCAGAAGCCTTCAAGCGGCGGGACGACAAAATCAAAGAAGCCTTCGATCTTACGGTTCCCTTTTTTGCTCATCTTTATCGTAAAGGCTATGCCGTAAAGCAGTCCTATCGCCTGCTTGTACTGCCCGTCCTCCTCATTGGGATCACCGCTTCCTCTTACAGCTATGAAATTCATTTTCGGAACAGTGACTATAGATGGTGTATCTTTGGGCAGATAGAATTCTTTATATTCCTTCTTGTAATCAAATGCCATCACCTATTCTCCTTTAAGCCTTTTGATGCGCTCATCAACACCTTTCATGAACTCTTCTTCAGTCATGTTGGGATCTCTTGTTGAAAGTATGAGGTCGCACACAAACTTATCGCATTTACCGCATGAATCATAACCGTTTTGAATCCTGCAGCAGTGATATATGGCGCACGTTTTTTTCTCAGGCACATGAAACACCTTTCCTGATAAGGCATTGCAGCCTTTGCACATCTTTCCGAAGCAATAACATGTACTGCAGTTAAGACCGCAGCAGCTTATCATATCATTCATCTTTCTTTCCCTCCGTTATTTCTTTCTGTTTCTTTTTTGAAAAGCTCTCAATAACCAGCCTGTATGATTCATCCAGAAGATCCCTAAGTATATCGTCAGGTACATCTCCGTTTGCCTTTACAGAATTCCAGTGTGTCTTGTTCATGTAGTAGCCGGGGATTATATCATCATACTGTTCCCTCCAGAAATAACCGTCCTGAGGATTAAGCTTAAATGTGATGTAATAAGGTTCATCGTTATCATCCCTGCATATGGCTGCAAACATCTTGCCGCCTATCTGATACCTTATCCAGTTCCACTCCTTCTGAAGGTCTTTTGTCACTCCCTGTTTCCCTAACAGGTATTCATCGATCCATTCGTACCTCATATTTATACCCTTTCGTATGTTTTGCATATGGCTTTTGCAGTCTCATAGATCCTTTCCCTGACTTCTTTAGGTTCGATCACTTCAACTTTCTCGCCAAAAGTGATAAGCCATGTGATCAGGTTGTCCATATCTGTATAGTCAGCTTCAAATAAAAGTCTGCCTTCGTCTGTCTCACTGCAGCAGTCCGGTCCGAACTCCTCTACGAGTCTCCACTTCACATCCCGGTCAAACAATGCCCTGACCTTTATATTTCCCGGGAATATCTTCTCATTTGACAGATCGGGCAGTGGTGCCTTTCTGCACTCATATGTCTTATCCGTTTTAAGGACTTTATCCATTCTGTTTAACTTAAAGAGCCTGAAATCATTCCTGTCAATGCACCACCCGTAGACATACCAGCTTGTCCACTTGAAAACTATATAATATGGTTCAATAATGCGGTCACTCTCTCCCGACGGGGCATAGTAGTGAAATGATATCAGCCTCCTGCTTTCAACAGCATCCTGTATCGTAGCTATCTTTGGAGCAAGGGATGCCTTATACCATGAAGAAAGATCGATGAGCATTGATTCCTTTCCGTTTATAAGCTGTGATGATCCTGCCTGGATCTTCTCCATAAGCCGGCTGTAGTAACTGCTCCCGTCTATGCTGTCGAGGCTTCTAAGACCTGCGAGTATCATCTGCATGTCTCTGGATGTAAGGATCGTCCTGTCCATTCTGTACCCGTCCGTTATGCATATACCGCCGCCTGCTCCCTGAATGGTGCTTATGGGTATCCCTGCTTTGCACAGAGCCTCTATGTCTCTGTTTATCGTCCTTCTTGATACCTCAAAGCGTTCCGCCAGTTCAGGCGCTGTTATCATCTCTTTTTGCAAGAGTATTGACAGTATTCCTATTAGCCTGTCTATCTTCATATCTTTGCTCTCCAAATGAATCTTATCATGTTAAACACGACAGCTCTATGTCATGTTTAGAATATAATTTTTTATTTTCCTCAAGGCTCCTCGCCGTAAAAACGCCCTTAAAATGCTTTACAACAATTATTAAGCGGGAAAGCCCACGGTTTTAACCATGGGATGAGAGCGTGATCTTTCCCACCTCATATCGAAAACAGAACATATGTTTGCTATAATATATATGAGGTAAACATATGCAGCTATCAGAAACAATAAAACTCTACATGACTAAAAAACAAAAGGAATTTATCACCCAGACTATGAACGAGTACATAAAGACCGTTAACAGTCTTGTTTCTGTTGCTCTAAATGTTGAGCCTATCAGCAGATATACAACTGCTGATGTATCTGCCAACCTTCCCTCTGCTCTGACAAACCAGTGCATTCGGGATGCAAAGTCCATCATCAGAAAATATGATAAGGAATGCTGCAAGGTTTCTGCCAAAAATAAGAAACTCGAAAAACAAGGTTCTGCCATCCGTGCAAAGGATCAATCCGTCCCTGTACTAAGACGGCCCTGTTGCTATATCAATAACCAGAATTTCAGGATCAGGGATGATCACATCGAGTTCCCTGTTATTATAGATGGCAGGTCAAAACGCATATCTGTACGCACATCCCTGACAGACAGGCAAAAACAGATACTGGCTGATGCAAAGTTAGGGACCATGCGTATCGTATATAAAGGCAGTAAGATAGTCGCCCAGATAGTTTATGAAGTTTCTGAACCCGGATATCCTGATGAGGGCAATATCATGGGCGTTGACCTTGGGATCAAGTGTCCCGCGGTATCTTATATCTCTGATGGCAGCGTAAAGTTCTACGGAAATGGCCGTAAGAACAGATATATACGCCGT
>JAEERY010000014.1 GCA_016286035.1 Lachnospiraceae bacterium | reverse complement strand
ACCCCGCTTTTTTATGTATTTTTCTTGAAAAAAGCACATTGATGCGTGATACTGAATTCAACATCTGCAGGTGTTAGATCAGTTATGAAAGGGACGGTTTATTTTATGGTCGAATTTGGAGAACAACTCAGACATGCAAGGGAAGTCAAAGGTTTGACGCAGAAATCTCTGGCTGAGCAATTGTATGTAACAAGACAGACAGTTTCACGGTGGGAGTGTGGTGAGCGTTATCCTGACATTATTACACTAAAAAAACTATCATTGATATTGAGTGTTAGCCTTGACGACCTTTTATCCGGAAAGGAGATGACTAAAGTGGTAGAAAAAACCCCTGTGGTGGAAAACAAGACGATAAACAATATTACAAGTGTGCTTTATGCATTTATAGTGCTGTCTGTTTTTATGCAGCTGGCTGTAGAGGGAGCATTACTGTATGTTCATGCTTATGACAGATTTGAACTTTTACCTTTTGGTGTTGCCAATATTTTAATCAATCTGGAGAGAATTATTTTTGTATTTATTTTTTCTTATGGTATATTTAATGCTGTGAAAGATACATTGACACCAAAGAAGATCGGAATAATACTGTTCGTATTTTTTATGGCACATCTGATATTGTATGGCGGGCTCAGATTGTATTGGGATGTACCGAATTATATTGAGCAGTTCAAGTATTTAATGGATCCTAACAGTAAAAAGTTCGGCGTGGCAGCTAATGATTTTGGATTATATTATCAGACTATCATCAAGAATGTATTAGTAAAAATCTGTAGAATTGCCTTACCTTGTGTTCTTGGCGCAATAGCTTCATTACGCTTCTTTATACAAGAAGGGAAGCGCAAGCTGTGGGTGTATATGCTGACGATAGCTTCTGTTTTGAGGATACTTGATACAGCCGGCATGTTTATCAACAGGATCAGGGATGAGAAGTTTTATACCATAAATAATTCTTTAGCTACCTTCAATGAAGCTGTTGCAAATACAAATGAATATATTGCTGATTTTGTACTTGGAATTGCGTTATCCGTTCTGGTCATTTATCAGGCATATACCCTGTACAGGAAGAGAAAAACAGCAATGGATTTAAGCAGTGAAGGAAATCCCGCGTAAACGGGGAGAAAGGTTTTAAAATGAATCTGACATCAGGGATAATAGAAGTAGATCTTCACGGTCTGAGGACCGAAGAGGCAGTGAAAAGAGCAAAAAGTGAAGTGAGCAAGGCGTCCGGCTCTGTCTATATCATCCGTCTCATACATGGCTATCATGGCGGCACAAGGATCCGGGAAGCGATAGAAGATGAGTTTTCTTATGGACGTGAGGAAAAGGTCAAGAAGATAAGACAAGGCTCTAATCCCGGTATAACGGAACTGATACTGAGGGAATGATCTGTCTAGTTGATCCCGTTTACTTCTTTGCTGTGCATCAAATGGATCCCGATATGTCCGATCCCAAGTATGATCCCGGAAACGATCACGATAAGGTTCATGGCATACAGCCCCAAAAGAAGAACCGAGATCACCGGAAGGGTAGCTCCGGCCAGAGGAAATCCTGCAAAGGAACTGTACTGATCCTTTAATGTTTGCTCACTTTTGAAATATTTGATCCAATAGCATTCATAAAGGATCATAAGGATAAGTGCCGTTACACACATTATGATCTTCCAGTCAAAGTACACGCCCTCCGGAAGCGATTTAAGGTAAGGATTGAGTGCAGGAAAGATCAAAAGCGAAGTAGTGACCAACACTTCTCCGGTCCTTTCAAGTAAAAGCAGTATCTTGTTTTCATTTTTGGCAGCTTCATCATAGCCCTTCGGTTTTGCTTTCGCGCCCCAGTATATATTCGGGATAAAAAGCATCAGAAGAAAGATAAACCCGGTGAAACAGAAGCCAAGTCTGTAAGGTCTGTTTTCCCCAAACGCTATGGTGCTGATCTTAACACTGCTTAAGGCAGCACCATAATGAGATCTCAGTCTTCCTGCCATCAGATCGGGATTGGTGGGGTCGGTGTGATAGGAACCGTATATACCCATTATCTTGTCGGTCCCGCATCCGGAATATGCTTCTATAAAATTAGAGGTCATATATGATTCCCTTACCGGTGATT
>JAEERY010000013.1 GCA_016286035.1 Lachnospiraceae bacterium | reverse complement strand
TATACGGAACTTGGAAGTGTCATAAGACTGCTGACAGCACCGGAAGTATATGACCCAAACAAAGAATCACTTATAGAGATACTGGGACCGGATAAAACAAACGTCTGGATAATACCGATAGCGCTTATCATTTCGGGAGTATTCACATCCTTTGCGGCCTTTGGCGAAGAGGAAGGCTGGAGAGGCTACATGATGCCTAAGATGATAAACTTATGGGGCTTTAAGAAAGCGGTCTTGATAGGGGGATTTGTATGGGGGATGTGGCACTGGCCGCTTACCTATGTAGGACATAATTTCGGTACCGATTATATAGGTTATCCGTATACCGGATTTCTTGCGATGTCTCTTATGTGTATAATGCTCGGTACGATACTGACTTATATAACACTAAAGAGCGGATCTATATGGCCAGCTGCTATAATGCATGCGGTATCAAACGTAAGTCCGTCCATACTTATATGCTTCATAGACTCAGAAAAAGCGGTCGGATGGCATGCGCAGAGCGTACTGACATTCCCATTAAATACGCTGCCAATGCTGGTATTTGCCGTATTCTTCTTTTTTAGATATGCAAGAAAGAGTGAAGCTGTGGCGAAAGGATAAAAGCAGTGCTAAAATGTTCTCATGAAACATTGAATCGGGAGGATATAGCCTTGAAGAAAAAACTCTTAAGACTGCTTATCATGTTCCTTATCATATTTACTGTCGCAGGCTGTGCAAAAAAAGAAGAGCCGGATGAAGAAGAGACTATTGAAAAAGAAAAGGCTGATAAAGACGGTAAGAAGAAAAAGGATAAAAAGAATAAAGAAAAGCCTGAAACCGAGCAGGAAGAAGGGGTGGCCGTACTTGATATAACAAACGAAGAAAGCATTATGTACTTCATCGCCGGTGAATGGAAGCTTGTCGATACCCTTAATGACAAGGAATATGCGACTCTTAAGATAGATGAGAACGGCAACTGTGTATTCACAAGAGGATTTGACGAGGTAGCGCTTGACGGAACCTTTAAGGTAAAAAAGCATGAGACCTACGATCCTGAGACGGATAAGCTTATTGAGGAGAAAGAATATACCGGATTCGAACTGTCATTTTCGGGAATGGATCCCATTACAAGGATAGATATACCCGAACTGGATCTTTATACATGTGATGAGGAGACGATCGGCGGATCGATCTGTATATCAAGCAATCATCTTTGGGATTACATGTCTCTTGAATGGCTCGGAAACGGAGACAGCTACATCTTTGAAAACGTTTTCCAGGATACGGAAAGGCTGTACGAAGAATACGATAAATTCAATATGGTACGGGTTCAGTCCGACTGGGTTTTCAGGCGCTTAAGCAGTGATACAAAGGATATTGAGCCTTTAAAGAATGAAGAGTTTTATGGTCTGATATGGAATCAGGAAAAAGAAAAGGACGAGAATAAAAATTACTATTATAAGTACTGGATCCAGACCATGGAGGCTCACACACAGGAGGCGGCAGATGAGTACACTGCAAGAAGGTTTACGGAAGGGTATTTCGTACAAAAGAATGTAAATATCGCGCCTTACAGGATAAGTGAAGATGTCAGTACCTACACGCTTTTACACGAAAGGAAGCTTGAGGATACATATCCTTTGCTGATGTGCAGGTTCAGGACCGATGGAGAAGGAAATATCATTGATATAAAGGAAGTCGACAGAGCTTACTATGGTATGTATGATCTAGGTACCATTGAGCAGGAATATTCTTATGATGCTCTTAAGTTTACAGTAAACGGCATGGAGTATGACATAACAGAGTATGCACCTCTTGCAAACGCGGTCATGGATATGTATCAGGTCGGTGACTGGGTAGTTGTGGAGACACATATAAATCCTCATACCGGTGCCTATATTCTGGTAAATACCTTAACCGGAAATGTAGAAAAGACGATAATGGGAGCCAATCTGACCTGGCTGGGTGATGATATATCAACGGCCGTATATTCGAATTATGCCGAGCTTTACAATTTCAAGGGCCATGTGATAGGGACAACTGACGGAGAAGAGATATACGATGTTTTGTATGATCCAAGCAAAACGTCAGTTACCGTTAAGGATATGAATGACAAAACATTTACTTTTGATACCGATATCTCGGATTCTGCCATGTATGCATTTGCTGACTATAAGAGATCAGGCAAGGCTTCATACTGGGAAAAGTTTGTAAATAATGCTCCTTACGGGGCGATGGCATATGTAATGGAAAACCCGCCCGAGGATGTTGCACAATACCTTCCTGAAGGGTCTGAAGTAGATCCAGGTACCAATGATAGAGTTGCGGTGGTCATGTTAAGGGATGATACGGTAGTAGATCTTTACGAGGGAAGCTATAACCTTACCACCTATGAATTCGAGAAGGGAGGTATGATAGATTATCAGGGTTCGAAAGTAAAGGGAGGCGTTGCAGTCTTTGACATGGTAATTCCGGAAGGCATACCGAACCGCTGTATGTATATAACAAACAGATACAGTGAGAAGGCAACATTTCCCGTGACCACACTGTCAGGGCAGTTTGACATATGTTCGGATTTCATTCTGGCCGACTAGTCAGCATACAAATATCTTATTTACTATAAACAATCGATAAAAAAGATCCGATATAAGAAACAGAGAACATATTTTTATCTGCAAGGAAGCAGGATGTGTTTTCTGTTTCTTTTTTCTTTGGTTACATGGAAAGGAATCCGGTACAGGGAATATCTTTTAATCTTACGAATTACTCCATGAAACCTAACTGTAGCTACCATTTATATACGGGACACCGTATAAAAGGTGTCCCGCTTAAGGTGGTTTTATATCTGATTAAATGCCTTCAAAAGGAAGTGAAGGATTTAAAATTTTACAAGGAGGTAAGAGTTATGATGAATGTATCATCAGCACAGGAAGCGTTTTCCAGTTATGTGTCATCGACAAATCAGGCTTCAAATGCAAAGAAGACCGAAGAGACAACAGTAAAGAAAGCAAACTACGGAAAGACCGTCGGAGAACCGAAACTGTCTGACAAAGCCGCAGCATATTATGAAGAGCTCAAGAAAAAGTACTCGAAGATGGATTTTGTGCTTGTGAGCAAAGATAAGAAGGATCAGGCAAGGATGATGGCTTCAAGCTTTGCAAATCCTCATAAGACAGTTGTTCTTATCGATGAGGAGAAGATCGAGAAGATGGCAGAGGATGAGAGTTTCAGAGCAAAATACGAAGGTCTCATTGAACAGGCATCAAACGGTCTGTCAGAGCTAAAGAAGCAGATGGATTCCAAGGGAGCCGATGTAAAAGGCTACGGAATGACCATTAACGACGGAGGAACTGCTACATTTTTCGCTGTTTTAAAGAAATCCTCGGATGCTCAGAAGGAACGTATAGAGCAGAAGCGCGAGGAGAAGAGGGCAGAAAAGAAAGCAGAGGAAAAGAAAGCCCAGAAAGAGAAGGAAAAGGAACGGATCGAGGGCAAAAAGACCGACATCTTTGATGAGGTGGAAAACGATGACGATGTAGAGATCATCTATGCAAGCAGTGTTGAAGAACTAACAAAGAAGGTAGATGATTATTTCCAGAATTCAAGGATGAACAGTGTCATGACCGAACAGGAAATGATGGTCGGACAGCATATAGATTTCAAGGGATGATGATTTAAATATATAGGTCTTTATAAGAGCGGTATAAACATTTGCTGTTTATGCCGTTTTTATATTTTTCAAAAAACTACTTGACAAAATTATAAACAGGTTTAAAATATAAACCATAAAACAAATATCATGATTCACATGAAAGGGAAAGACCATGAACACAACGGCAAATGAAGCAATAGAAAACATCAGCATCATTAAGAGTACCATGGAGGAATCCAAGATAAGCTATGAAGGACTGTATAAACTGTGCCTTGTATTTGGCATATGCAACATAGCACTTACGCTTGCATCGTATCTGTCGGTAATGCTTGTATTCAAAACAGCTGTTACCACAGACTTTCTTATTTTCTCCACAGTCCTGACACGTATTTTATCCTTTGCAGTTCCGCTGACTGCTTATGTTATGATCTGTAAAAAGGAAAAAAGCTACAATAACAGATTTTACTTAAGCATAATAGACACCTGGGCAGTGATATCGATCGTGTTGCCTGTTTTTCGAATAATCGTAAGCCTGATCCAGTATTACATGATAAATAACGGCTTGTTGCCGCAATGCGACCCAAGCAATATTTTTATAAACTCGGGGGATCTGTCTGCAGCAGTATTGTTCCTGATGATAATTATCATCTACTCAAATATTTCGAGAAAACCTTATATAAAGATATTTGGCCTGATCATCATGTTTGTTCAGATGTTTATTTCAATGGTAGAGCTGTCATTCCTGCCCGGTACAACTGACCATGCGACACTGATAAAATATCCGGGCTATGAGATATATACAACAGTTTCCGGCATATTTGGTTTCCTTGTATTCGGTTTAGGTTATATAATCATAGGTGTACTCATTAAGAAGAAAGTAGAAGAAGCAAAAACGGGTAAAGAATCATGAACATGAATGAGATCCCGGAGGCACTCTGCCAGAAGTTAAGGATAAAGATAATCAGTTCTTTAGTATCTTCTTCCAAGACCTTTAATGAGCTTTTGGATCTGACCCAGACAACAAAGGGGAATCTAAGCGTACAGCTCACGAAACTGGAAGAATGGCAGTATATCACCTCCGATAAAGTGATAGAGAACAAAAAAACAAAGACTACATATACCCTTACTGATACCGGTATGAGTCAGTTTGAGGAATATGTCGCTCTGCTAAAAAAGATAATAGAAGAGAGCGTGGGTTAGTTAGACGTTTATAAAGACGGTTGCGGTATATTTATTCCGCAGCTGTTTTTTATTGCGGCATACATATAAAAAAGAATGTCATTGAGCAGAATCTTTCATAATGGTAAAATAAAAAATGGTATTAATGAAAGGCAGGATCACTCAGTTGACAGATAAGATATATGAAAGAGACAGTTACAAAACAGAGCTTTCGACTGTAGTCACAGACTGTTTTGAGGAAAACGGAAAGGTTTACATAAAACTAAAGGAAACCATATTCTTTCCCGAAGAGGGCGGTCAGTACGCAGATAAGGGTTCACTTACGTTTGATAACATGACGGTAGATGTGATAAACGGTGAACTGATAGGATCTGCTTCCGAGAGCGAGACAGATATCAGATATGAGGTTGATAAGAAGATCGAAGTCGGCACAGCTGTATTATGTAAACTTGACTGGGACACTCGTTTTGACAGAATGCAAAACCACAGCGGAGAGCATATACTGTCGGGACTTATCCATAACAGCCTCGGATATGACAATATAGGTTTTCATCTGAGTGATGATGAGCCGGTCACACTGGTCGTAAGCGGATTGCTGGATGCCGCACAGGTAAGAGAGCTTGAAAAGCAGGCAAACACGATCGTGTATGAAAACCTTCCGATAAGAGATTCTTATCCGTCAAAAGATGAGCTTAAGGATATAGATTACAGAAGCAAGATAGACATCGCGGGCCAGGTAAGACTCATAACGATAGGTGATGAGAATAAGACCGTCGATATATGTGCCTGCTGTGCACCTCATGTTTCACACACGGGAGCCATAGGCATCATAAAGATCGTTTCATTCATGAAGTTTAAGGGCGGAATGCAGCTTGGTATACTCTGCGGAAGAAGGGCTCTTGAATATATTGAGCACAATCTGGATAACCTGGAAATCATGGCAAGAGGATTCTCGACACATGCCGACAATGTACCGAAGCTTGTAGAGAATCTCAAGGATGATAACATGAGTCTTAATTCTAAGGTTGCAGAACTCACCGAAAAGATCATCATAGAGGATATAAAAGCAGGTGTTTATGATAAATGCGTGTTTACCGATATGAATCTTTCTGCCGCAAACATGAAAAACATATACAACGAACTGGTATCGCTTCGAGACGGATATGCGGGCCTGTTTGTCGGAAGCGACGAAAGCGGCTACAGATACTATGCCGGAGGAAGTAATGCCGATGCAAAAATACTTGCGGATAAAATGAGAGAAAAACTTTCTGCCAAGGGAGGCGGATCTTCTCAGATGATACAGGGAAGAATAGAAGCTAAAAGAGATGATATAGAGGCGTTTTGGAAAAGCCTTTAAGATTTACGGAGGAACGGTATGGATAAATACAAAAAAGAGATGATCATATATCTGTCGATCAGTCTGGTCATGCTGGTTATCGTACTGGGCTTGATCGCAGGACTGATAAAGGCTTACAGATCGGATGAAGGATCCGTTCAGATAAACACCCAGACGCAAAATGACGGCAAGAAGCTGTTTGATGATGCGGATATAGTTGAAGAGGTGGTCACTGTAAACACCCAGATTATAGAAGACGGGCTAAAGGAGATGGGACTTTTGACGACCGAGGAGTATTATTTTACCCAGGTTGAGGAGTATTCAAGCTCAAAAAAGGTCTTTATCTTTGAATCGAAAGCCTCGTTCACATACAGCTATGACGGTGTTGTGACGGCGGGCATAGACTGCAATGATGTGGTCATAGATAAGAATGATGAGCTTAAAAAGATAACCATCACTATACCTTCGGCACAGATATTCGGCGCAAATATCGATCATGACAGTTTTAAGATATATGAGGAAAAGGAAGGACTGTGGAACAAGATCGATATGACAAAGTATAACGATTCGATAATCGAATTCGAAAACGCCGCTATAGAGAAAGCAAGATCAAAAGGGATTGTTGATAAGGCAAACGAGGGAGCAAAAAAGATAATAAGCTCATTTGTTAATTCACTTGTTGATACCGATGAGTATGAGATAGAGATCGTTAGCAGGTAAGGAGAACAGGATGAAGATAATAAAGAATATTCCGATCGTACTGGCATTTGTTATAATAGCGCTCATTTCTGTTTCCAAGATCACACCCCTGTCAACGGATCCTGCGCTGCATGCACGTACGATAGACATGATAGATACTCAGATAGACAGTGTATTAAAGCTCACTGCGGGAGCAACGGGAGCATCGGCTGCCATATCCCTTCTTCCCGATGACCAGTGTACTCCCATAGCTCAGCAGTTTGCGGAACTGGGAAAGTACTTTCTCATAGTTTTGAGTGCTCTCTATCTTGAGAAATATTTAGTGACAATGCTCGGATATGTTTCGTTTGGTGCGATAATACCGATAGCGAGTCTTGTCTTATGTGCCGGGATAATAGCCAAAAAGACAAAGGCAAAGATATTTGCGGGAAAACTTGTCATAGTGGCATTTGCAGTATATTTTGCCATTCCTCTGGGGATACTGGCATCCGAGAAGGTATATTCGAATTATTCCGAGAACATTGAGCAGACTATAGGAATAGCTGAAAAGATCAGCATACAGGATGAGGATACATCATCGGTTGAAAGATTCATCTCCTGGATAGGCGATGCGGCAGGAACGATAGTCGATTATGTTACGGGCCTGCTAAGCAGATTTATAGAGGCGATAGCGGTTATGATAGTCACCTCGTGTCTTATCCCGATACTGGTCGTTTTTGCGATAGTCTGGCTTATAAAGATCCTGTTTAAGATAGATCTGTCATTCGGGGACGGCAAGACAAAAACTGCCGATCAGGAATGATATTTTTGTAAAACAGGTGGTTAAATCATATTGAGAACACATGTGAAAATGTGTTATACTATTTGTTGGATTTTTTATTTTGAGTTTGGGGTTTGTTTTGATTATTGGGGCATGGTATGAATCAGCATTCTCGATTTAATCTCCCTCTTTGCCTGGTAGTCGAAGAGGGTGTCTTTACGAGGACCGATGAGGTCCTTAAACAATATCTTCCCGAGATCGAAGGGAAGAAGTCTTTGGTCATCACGGAGAAGTTTTTACATGATCTGTATGGTGACATTGTTTCCGAGATTCAAAAAGATCATAACGATGCGGAAGTCTTTGAGGTAGTGACTGCGGATTTTGATGAGGCAGTCACGATAGCAAAGAAGATCTGCATAGAAGATATAAAGGTTGTAATAGGCTTTGGCGGAGGCAGGGTTCTGGATGTCGCAAAGTATGCTGCCTATGTTAGCAAGGCTGTTTATATATGCCTTCCAACCAATCTGAGCAATGATTCTCTTGCTTCGCCTTTTGCCGTGCTCGGTACGGAGGGTAGCAGCAGAAAGACACTGGCCTGCAAGATACCTACAGCGATAATCGTTGATACCGATATGATACAGAAAGCACCCAAAAGCCAGACACTTGGCGGGATCGGTGATACGATAGGAAAGTATACCGCGGTTTATGACTGGATGATGGCGGCAAAAGCGGAAGGAAAACCGGTTGATGACTTTGCTTATTCCATCGCCTGGATGTGCTATGACTCGATAGCTCATTTTGATGAGAAGAATATAACGAGTACAGCCTTTTTAAGGACACTTGCAAGAGCGCTTGTAATGGGAGGACTTGCAATGGAGATAGCCGGTTCTTCGAGACCGTGCAGCGGAAGCGAGCATCTTTTCTGTCATGCGATAGAGGAATATTACCCGCAGATAAAGATAAGTCACGGTATGGCTGTCGCACTCGGAAGCGTAGGTGCTGCAAACTTTCAGGGCAGAGACGATCTTAAGATGCTGGAGGTATGCAAGGCATACGGACTTGATATAGATCCTGCCTCATACGGGATAGACAAGGATCTGTTCTTTGAAATATGGAGCAGGGCGGCTTCAACTCGCCCTGACAGGGTTACTATCCTTAACAACACAGAGCTTAACAGGGAATGGCTCGATGAGATTTATGACAGAATGCAGAATAATAAATAAATTGAAGGAAAATATATAATCGGAGGGAAGAGTAAATGACACGAGAAGAGATCATTAGGTGCGTGAGAGACTATGTAAGGGATGATATGGCACAGTATGCCATACTGATCGACAGCCCCTGGGGATCAGGTAAGACCTATCTGTATGAGCATCATCTTGTTGATGCGGTTGCAACGGCGGTGAATGATTCACCCAAAGAGAATATCTATATCTCTCTTTACGGAATAGCTACTATCGATGCGCTGGCAAAGCAGCTCATGACAAATTTCATGCTTCATCTGAAATGGAAGAAGTACGGTTCAAGAGATATGTTAAATGCTGCGAACGGCATGCTCGCAATAGCAAGCAAGGCTGTATCGGTATCAATAAACGATATGGTCGCTATGGATATGAGCAAGCCAAGTACGATGAAGGAACTCAGCAAGGTTAAGAACTTTGTCATATGTTTTGATGACCTGGAAAGATGTACTATACCGGTTGACGAGGTACTCGGATTTATCGATAACCTTATCGAGCACTGCGGATGCAAGATAATAATCCTTGCAGATGAGGAGAATATCGGAAAGATCTATACCAACAGCAATCTCGAGCTTAAGTATCTTTCACTGCTGATCGGCGGAAAGGGTCTTTTAAACGAGCCAGAGGAAAACGAGGGCAAGCCCGTTTCGAAGAAGAAGGATATATCTGCGATAAGCGTTGATGATCTTAAGAAATTAAATGAGAATGTCTACTCTGTAAACTATATTTACAAAGATATACGTGAAAAGGTTGTAGGAAAGACTCTTCCTTACTATCCGAGCCTTAAGGAGACGATCTTGGAGGTTATAAACGGTGATCCTTCCGTAGGAACAGCGGCATATGTAAAGGATGAGACCTACAGAAAGTTCCTTCTTGATCATATCGACAGGATCGAGAAATCATTCATGGAGACGGATAACAGAAACCTTCGTATTTTCCTTCGCTGGATAGACAAGTACAATGAGATTTATAAGAAGACAAAGGAATACTACGGAAACGCAAAGCTTTACGAGAATGTTGTTGATTCGTTCCTTCAGTACAGTATCTGGCTCTCAGGTGCTATAGGAAAGAACAAGAAGCTTGCTCCCTGGAATTCCGGACTCAATGTTGATTACATCGTTTTTGAAGGAAAAGAGAATGAGCATATAATGCGTCACAGATTCATTGATGAGTGGATCACAAAGACATTCTGGGATGATCAGGCATTCAATCAGTCTGCAAAACAGGTAATAAATCTTGAAGAGCAGGAGAGCTTAAGGAACAAGAAGATCAAATCAACAGGTAAGGCTTTATCGGAACTCCAGGATTGGAGGATCAAATCCGATGAGGAAGTTGAACTTCTTACAAACAAGCTCACAAATGAGCTTAAAGAAGGCAAATACTCTTACATGGATTATCAGAACATCATCGATCTTCTGATCTATCTAAGCAGGATGAAGCTCTATAACAGAGATATCAAGGATGTTCAAAAGACCATGCTTGACCTTATCGATCAGGCAACGGAATGCCAGGAGATCGGTAAGATGCCCAGGACCTTCGTATCAGAAGCTGAAAGAAAGCTCTATATGGAGATCTACGGACCTATCGAAGCACGTATCGATGAGAAGAACAGAGAGATCAATATCGCTGCTGCGGTTGATAACAACAAGTATGAGAGCGCAGACAAGTTCATGGAGAACTGTACAGACAAGAAGGATTACTATATCGAGCACCGCTCATTCACTGAGTTCATCTCTATCGACAGGATAGTGGAGCTTTTAAGAAGGAGTACACTCGAGGATATCTACAAGATCAAAAAGGCATTCCTTGTTGTATATGACAGAGCTACGATCAATCAGTTCTATATGAAGGATATCTCGGAACTCAGAAGACTTAAGGAGATGATCTCCAACAGAGAGTTCTTCCCTATAACAGGCAGAACAAGAGAGATCGCTATAGAGAGTTTCACTGAGATGCTCGAACAGGTTATGACTTACCTCGGAGCATAAAGGATAAAAGAGTTAACGGCACCGCCTGATAATGGGCAGTGCCGTTTTTATAGTTTGGGAGGTTATTTCTTTTCTACCAGATTCTTTCCGTACCATTTCTTCTTATACCAGTACCACATGACTATCAGCCCTCTGATACATTCATCCGAGGCGGTACCGGCAAATACACCGGCGACTCCGAAGCCTGCAGCGATACCAAGACCGTATCCCACGGTCGCTCCGAGCCCCCACATGGTTATCATTCCGACTATCAGCGGGAAGATATAGGCACCGGCGGCTTTAAGGCTGTTTACGAATGTCATGTTAAGGCATCTTCCAAGCTCTATGAAAATATCAACAAACATGATCTTTTTTGCAAGAGCAATGATAACAAGGCTTGATGTAAAGAACTTAAGCGTAAACGGACATATCAGCCAGTTGACAAGTGCAAGTGCAAACGTTATGGGAAGAGAAGTACCAAGTGTCTTAAATACACGTTTATAGGCTGCATCTTCCTTGCCGGCACCTACCAGGTGACCTGTTATTATCTGTGTCGACATGGCGGAGGCGTTTGAAAATACCATTGCAAAGGCGATTATGGAGTTACAGTATACCCTGGCATTTACCGAATCGTTACCCATTGTGTTTACAAAGGATAAAAGCACCATCTGATACATGCTGTATGAGAAGTTCTCGCCCGCACTCGGAAGACCGATCTTTATCATCTTTAATAGGAAGTCTGCGGGGAAAGGATTTAATAGCTTAAGTGATATTTTTCCTGTTCCGGTTTTATAGAAGAATACAAAAGCAACTATAAAAGCTATCGTCCTTGATGTGACCGTTGATATGGCAACGCCGGCAACTCCGAGGTTTAAAAACTTTAACGGACCGTAGAGGAAAGAGTAGTTACCTATGATGTTTACTACATTGATGATAAGCGAGAGATACATACCTATTTTGGTGTATCCGTTACATCGCAGTATCTGCAGCATTACATTGGTACATGCCTGTAAAAACATGGAGCTGCCGACAATGGCTATATAAGTTGCTGCGTATGGCATCATCTCTGCTGAAACGTTTAACATATTCATGAGTTTGAAACGTGAAAGGACCAAAGATGCGCTCAAAACGACTCCGATAACAAAGTTGAACGCTACTGCGAGCGTGTAGATCATGTTCATCTTGTCAAACTGCTTTGCACCCAGATACTGAGCAACAACGACGCTGGTCGCGGTCGCTATGATGTTGAACATAATTATCACAAGAAACATCAGCTGATTTGCGTTTCCCACCGCACCGACTGCGTTTTCCGAATAATGGCTTAGCATCATGGTGTCCACGTTGTTTAGCAGTATATTAAGGAAGAGTTCCATGAACATGGGACCGGCTATCAGCAGTAATGGAGTTTTTTCATCTATTACAAGTGTTTTGTTCTTTTTCATATTCAGACCTGTATCCGTGAGTTAAACACCAATCATAATACGATTATCGGGCGTTTCTTTCAATTTTAAAAGTAAACAAAAGTGATGTCAAAAATATGCATTTCTGTATATTCTATGTTGAGATTATTTCCTAAAAATAAAAAGTTATTAAGCAATTATAAACAATTAGCACTCCGCGTTGACGAGTGCCAGATTAGGGTGTAAAACATAATCAGGTTCAAAAAAAACGAACCAAGAAAAGTAAAAGAGGGTAGTAAGAACATGTTAATAAGGAGGATAAGATTATGTTGATGCCCAGTATTTTCGGAGAAGATTTTTTTGATAACTTTTTTGATGATTTCACAAGACCTGTAAGAAGCGCAGCCAAGGGTCACGGATTTGCGAACATGCCTCAGGTACTTCCTCAGGTGCAGACACCTTCAATGAGGACAGATATCAAGGAGACCGAAGGCGGTTATGAGTTCGATATTGAACTTCCGGGATATGCAAAGAGTGATATTACAGCAGAACTTAAGGACGGATATCTTACCATCACGGCTAAGAAGGAGACCGTTAATGAAGAGAACGGCTCAGATGAAGTTGTTGACGATAAGAAGTATATCAGACGTGAGAGATATTACGGAACCTGCAGAAGAGCTTTCTATGTAGGCGAAGATGTTACACAGAACGATATAAAGGCTAAATATGATAACGGTATCCTTCAGCTGTTCGTTCCCAAGATCGAGCCTGTAAAGGTAGAAGAAGAAAAGAAATACATCAATATTGAAGGTTAATTCCATATAGCGATTAACCGACTTTATATAATTCCTTTCCCTTACTGACTCCCGGAGTTTAACTTCGGGAGTTTTTATATGCGGAATAATGATTTGACTATTACAAGCAAGCGATAGTATAATTATCCCTACATAATGCACCATAATGGGAGGAGGAACTATTATGTCAAAAAATAACGATCAGGGACCTGCTTACAGCAAGCCGTCCAGATTACCCATAATAATAGCTGCCGTAGTAGTTGCAGTGCTGGTAATAGGCGGAGGATTCGCATTCTACTGGGTGAACAGACCGATAAACAAGGTCAACAAAGCCATAGAAGCAGATGATATCGAGACTGTAGACGAGTATTTTGACAAGCTGTCGGATGACGATAAAGAGGATGTTGAGGAACAGATGCTTGATTACGGCAAGGATCTGTGCAAGGCTTATATCTCAGGCAAGAAGGATTACGATGAGGTAAGCAAAGAGATCGATGTTCTTTCAAGAGGCGTCCTTAAGGGTAACAGCGATTTCGACGAGATGGTAAAGGAAGTCGAGGAGCTCAAGAAATCAAGGGACAACTTTGAGGCTGCAAACAAGGCGTTTGATAAGGAAGACTATGAAAAAGCTCTTGATCTTTACGCAAAGGTAATAGAGAGTGACAAAAACTTCGAGACGGCTCAGGATAAGATCAAGGAATGCGAGTCAAAGATCTCACCTGATGTTGTCGGCAAGTGGGAATGCACGATAGAGATCGGTCCTGCGCTCTTAAGACAGGTGGGCGTTACATCCGATGAATCAGACTTTAAATTCCCCATCGTCTGCACACTTGAATTCAAGGACGATGTGACAGGAAGCATGTATATCGATAAAGAAGGATTCATGGAGAACATGGACAAGTTTATCGATATTGCCGTTGAAAGTGTTCTTAAGATGTATAAGACCGAGTATGGCATGTCAGAAAAGGATATAGACAAGCTCTTTAAGTCATACTACGGAATGGGCTTTAAGGAATATCTTAAGAGTTATGTGGCTGAAGCGGATCTCGGAGATACATTCGAGTCAATGGAATTCACATATGTTATCGAGAATGATCAGATCATTGCAACAAACACTCAGGGCAATGTAGACAAGTTTGATATAAAGGATGACAAGCTTGAGATGAACGATGTGGATATGGATTCATATGCGTCAATATCAGAAATGGGAGTCGAGCTTCCTCTGGTATTTGAAAAAGTAAATTAACAAGAAAAGAAAAAGAAGCGGAGTTAAGACTTCGCTTCTTTAAGTTTGGTTTCATCGATCTTGCCTTCGGCGATCATGTTTTTGATCCACAGCTGAAGTGAATCGGCTGTTCTTGATATTTTATTGAGTTTATCCTGGATATTTACAAAATCGATAAACTCGTCTTCGGTTATCGTGCTGTCGGCAGAGATCTCTATCAGACGGTTTTTATCATCATTTATAGAGTTTAGAGTTGCGAGCATCTCCAAAACTATCTGTGACAGATCCTTAAGATGTATCTCGGGAACATATTCTATTCCAATCGGACAGTCATGAGAGCAGTAGTAGTTGCAAAGCTGTGCTTTTTTGTAGCACTGAGACATTGCCAGTACCTCGTCGGGATGAGGAAGAGATTTTTCGCTTTCGATCTTCTCGATTCTTTCGGGAGATACGAATCCCATCGCTTCGCTTGCTTTTTCACGGCTCATACCGGTCTCTTCACGGCTGATATGATATATGTTTTTGTTTTCTTTTACAGATTTCTTGCCCATTATTACCCCCAACATTATTTAAGCTTAAAGACTGACAGATGAAAATCACTGTCAGATCATGCATGTGCAGTCACAAAGAACATGCACTATTAAAAATTCTAACCTTTTGAGAGCCAAAGGTCAATTCTTTTATGTTAATGGGGACGGTTTTGTGATATTATTATTTCTGGTAAGAAAAATTATCTCAGGGGGAATCGTGTGTGAATATTCTTTTATTTCTTATCATCATTCTCGCGTTTATCGTACTGATCGGAATACTGAACGAAAAGGTGTTCCATCTTCAGAGTGATATTGCGCTTATACTTTTTTCACTGATCATATCATTGATACTGATGGGGTTAAGAATCTTGTTTCCCATCGACTCACTCAGACTGTTTATTGATAATCTGGGGGATTTCGGATTTGAAGAGTATCTGATGGATGGCGTGCTCTGCTTTATGCTGTTTGCCGGAGCGAGCAAGGTCAACATGGGTAAGTTCAGACAGAATCTGCGTCCCATTTGTCTTCTTGCACTCTTAACGACTCTGATATCCTCATTTTTATACGGTGCGATATTCTTTCTTGTGGCATCGGCTTTTCATATCCCGATGGATATATGGATGTGCATACTTCTTGGATGCGTCGTATCACCGACAGATCCGATCGCAGCTACGGGTATCCTGAACAAGATAGGCCTTTCAAAGAATGTCTGCTCTGTAATAGAGAACGAATCCCTGTTTAACGACGGAACCGGTGTTACGCTGTTTATATTCGTAAGATCGATAATAATACATACGGGAGACAGCAACTTTGCGAAACTGATGTTTAAAGAGATAGTCGGTGCGGTTTTCGTTGCTCTTTTAGTGTCATTTGTTCTCTTTAAGCTTATGGAACTGACCAGAGACCCCATAAGATACATCCTGATATCGCTTCTTGATGTATCTGCGGTATATATGATATGTGAGCACATGGGCTTTTCGGGCGTTATCGCTTCGGTTGTATGCGGTATGTTCTTCTCATATTCAATGGATAAGATGGAGAGAAGAGTCAAAGTCATAGATCCGAGAGAATATTATGAGGATTTCTGGGAGATACTCGAGAGCATGTTAAATGCGATCCTCTTTGTTATGATAGGCATGCTGGTGCTTAATCTCAGGATTAGCAGATATATATACATATTAATACCGGCAGCCATACTGATACTTGTTTTTTCAAGAGCAATGGGTGTCATAGTCAGCAGCATACTTACAGGCAAACATATCCCGGGTAACTATAACCTGATGGAATTTACTACACTTATGACATGGTCAGCTCTTAAAGGGGGCCTGTCTCTTGCACTGGCGATAGGAACCGCAGAATATCTTGAACCGGAGATAAATGATGTTTTCATGAATGTCACATATCTTACCATATTCTTTACGGTCCTTGTTCAGGGATTGTCGGTAAAAAAGGTATATTTTGCACTGGAAAAGCATAAAGCAGACAGGATCCTAAAAAAATCCGTCATGAAAGGTGAGAAAGTATGAAGATCATAGTAGTTGGACTTGGAAGAGCGGGAAGTTATCTTGTCAGAGTATTATCCAATGACGGATACGATGTGACCGTTGTTGATACGGACAAGAGTCTGGTAGATGCGACAACCGACAAGTACAATGTTAACGGTATAGTGGGAAGCGGAGCATCCAAGGAGACTCTTTTAAAGGCAGGTGCCGATACGGCAGATGCTCTTGTTGCACTGACTCATATTGATGAGATAAATCTTTTAAGCTGCATGCAGGCTAAATCCCTCGGAACAAGAAGGACTGCGGCAAGACTGCTCTTGCCTGATTTTGTTCATGAATCGGATTCACTTGGTAAAGAATACAACATAGATTATTTCGTAAAGCCTAAACTTGATATAGCCGAAGAGATATACAGAAATATCGGACTTCCCGGTTTTGTAAAGATGGAAGGGTTCTTTGGCAATGAGGTTCAGATGATAAATCTGTCCGTGTTAGAGTATTCGCCTTTGAACGGAAAGTCTCTTGTTGAGATCAAACAGTCACTCAACCTTAACATGCTCGTATGTACGGTCATAAGAGACGGTAAACTCCATGTGCCGGACGGAACATTTGTCATAGAGACAGGTGATCAGGTGGGAATCGTTGCAGCAAAATCGGATATAGATGACATACTCGACAAACTGGGTATCATAGTCGAACCCGCAAAGAGCATAGCGATAGTCGGTGGCGGAATAACCGGCGAATATCTTACGGATATGCTTGTTAAGGATAAGAAGAATCTTACCATACTTGAGAACAACATAGACAGATGCAGACAGCTAATGGAGAAGTATCCTTCAGTCAAGGTCTCATATTCTGAAGGTGATATCACGGAGGTTTTGGAAGAGGAGAATATCGGAAAGAAGGATGTTTTAGTATCGCTTACCGATAATGATGAGACCAACCTTGTAATAAGCATGTTCGCATGGTCACAGAATGTTCCATCCATAATCACGAGAGTCGATAAGACTGGACATGTAAAACTCCTTCATAAGGTAAATATGGATATAACCGTTTCTACAACTGAGCTTTCCGTATTAAAGATGTTAAGATTCATCAGATACTATGAGATGGGCGATGCACAAAACGATATAGGCAAGTTCTACAACATCGCAGAAGGAAAAGCGGAAGTCATGGATTTTGTTGCCGATGAGAGCTTCTCAAAACTCGATGTGGCTTTTAAAGAGAAACAGTTCAAGCTTAAAAAGGATGTTTTAATAGCAGGAATAATAAGAGAAGGCAGACTTGTAATACCTTCCGGCAATTCAAAGATACAAAAAGGCGACAAGGTAATAGTCGCTGCGACAAAGAAGGTCCAGATAAGGAAGCTTGAACAGATACTGGCTTAATAAATGATTGTCTGTCAGGTCTTTCTTGACACGATATCATCCAAACGGATATAATCTGTTTGTTTTGAAAATGCGTTACTTTATCGGTATCGCTAAGTGTGTGTATACTTGGGAGGTATATTAAGATGGCAAACAAGAGGGAATGGAATTTTACCGAAGGTGAGAACACCTACAATGTTGTTTTTGAGAAGAACAAGCTTATTTCGGTAAACGGAAGCGAGCCTGTTAAGATCGCAAAGTTAAAATCAAAAGAGAGCAACATCCTTGAGGCAGTTTATGATGTGGATCTTGGTGACGGAAAAGTAGCAAAACTGTGCATGAGAAAGAAAGAGTTTACTCTTGTCTATGACGGAAAGAACGTTGAGAACGGTCAGCCTTACGAGATCATAAACGTACCGAAGTGGGCATTTGTATTCGAAGTATTATATATAGTAAACTTCTTCCTTATTATGGGCGGAGCAGTCGGTGCATGCGTATCTCTTATAGGTGCGGTTGTATCGGCAACTATCGCATCAAACAAGAAGATGAACAATGTTGCAAAGATACTGGCCTGTGTAGCACTCTATGCTGTACTTACAGTTATATCTTTCTTTGTGGCTTCAAGTGTTGCGGCAACATTAAGAAAATAGTTTATGGACTATAAGGGATCGCTGTCTGGCGGTCCCTTTTTTTGTAAAAACTGTTTGAAAAAAAGAAAATATGATAAAATTGTAATAATTCGTAAAAATACACCATAAATTTAGGGCTTATGATCGTATCTGTATCAAAGATATGATATGCCCCGAAAGGAGCACACATTGACTGATCAGGCATTCAGTGCCTGCATCCAAAGGATACTTGACGGTGATAAAGGCGGATTAAAGGATATCTATGATGAATATCTATCCTATATCTATAGGGTTGTCTACGGTGTTGTTGGACAGGCCGAGGATGCGGAAGATATCACCAGTGAATTCTTTATAAAGCTGTGGCAGAGTGCCGACAGGTATAAAGAAGGAAGCGGACACAAAGGTTATCTGGCTACCATTGCCAGAAATATGGCGATAGACCATATGCGAAAGCGAAAAAGGGAGGTTTTGGACAGCTTCACCAAAGAAGATGATGAAACTCCCGTTTTGGAACCGGTTGCGGATGATGATACCGAATCGGAAGTGATCGAATCTGTTGGGATAAAAGAAGCGATAAGCATGCTGGATCCCAAGCAGCAGCAGATCATAAATATGAAGATATTATCAGATATGACATTTGCTGAGATTTCTGAGATGTTAGGCATACCGATGGGAACGGTCACCTGGCGTTACAGAGAGGCGATAAAAAAACTAAGGAGGTACGGCTATTATGAAGAGTCTTGAAACTGAATACAGAGATGCCATAAGTTTAGAACTGCCGGATCTCTGGAGCAGGATAGAAGCAGGTGTAGACGAATACGAAGCAAACAAAAAAAATGAAAAGATAGCATATATCGATAAAAAAGAAGAAACAGAGTCAGATGAAGATCTTGTGATCAAAAAGATAAAGAGAAGAAAAACAATCGCACTTATAAGCAGATATGCGGCAGCGGCAGCGTGTCTTATCCTTGCGGTAGGTGTATTCAGGATGATAGGCGGTTCAAAAGATTCCGCATCAACCGCTCCGATGGCTGATACGGCAACGGCATATGAGGCTTCCGATTCGGTTGCATATGAAGCAGCTTCAGATGAGGCTTCATATACAAAAGCAGAGGAATCAAATGAAGCGGCTGCCATACAGGAAAACGCTGAATTTGATGAGGCACCGGCAGCAGCGGTTGAAGAGTATGAAGGCGTGGACAGTGACAGTGCTACACTCAGTGCCGAAACAGATGACAATAAATATGCCAAGGCAAGAGAAGGTGTTGTAGCTGATGATCAGATGATAAGTGTTATATCAGAAGCACTGGAGTGCGATGCATCCGATGCGACCAAGATAGCATTACAGCTTTCAATAGCGGGAATAAAGAACCCTGTGGAGTTTGAAGCTGTTGATAATGCTGAAGAGCTTACACTAAACCATGCTGTTAAAACAGATGAAAATGTACTCATATACAGCTTTACGGATGAGGCTACTGATGATAAATATCTGATCTGCTTAAATAAGGCTGATGACGGTACTGTAAAACTGCTTTCCGTAATTAAAAACGATGATACAAAAGAGGTCATTTACGAAGAAAACAAGACCGAATAAAAAAATTTTAAAAAAATTAAAAATAATACCATAAATAATTAAATGCTGTTACGTATATATAATAACAGGGGATGAAAAAACCTTGAGGATGTAATTGAAAAAGTTATTTATTGGGAGGAATCACTTATGAAGAAGAGAATAGTCGTTTTATTACTTGCAACAATAATGGCAGTGACAACAGTAGCAGGATGCGGTAACTCATCAGCTGAAACTTCGGATGCAACAGCTACAGAAGCTTATGCAACAGCTGACGAGGCACCGGCTGATACCGGTACACATTCAAAAACAGAAAGCTCGGTAAATTCCGCAGCAACAAGTGATGCATCATATGCGGTTGAATACGAGCCGGCAATGGTGGAGGCGGAAGGAGAAGCATGGTATGACTATGATGATTCTTCGGCAAAGAAGTCAGTGGTACCTGAAAGAAGATATGCACAGAACAATGATGCATCAGGAGAGACATACACATTTAATCCCGAGAACGGATTCAACAGTGTAATGAGCGATCCTCTTTCAACATTTGCGGCAGATGTGGATACGGCAAGCTACGCAAATATGAGAAGATTCGTAAATGACGGTTACGGATTATACAACTTCCCGAAGGGTTCGATCCGTGCGGAAGAGCTTATAAACTACTTTAAGTATGATTACTCAGCACCCAAGAACGGTGAGAGATTCGGTGTGGATGCAGTCGTTTCCGAATGTCCCTGGAACAAGAACAACATGCTCATGATCCTGGGTGTCAACACAAAGGATCTTAAGGAGAAGAATAAGCCCGATTCAAATATCGTTTTTCTTCTTGATATATCAGGATCCATGAATAGCTCAAACAAGCTTCCTCTTTTAAAGGATGCAATGGAGCTTCTGGTTGAGAACCTTACAGAGAATGACAGGGTTTCGATAGTAACATACGCAAGCGGCACACATGTTGTACTTGAAGGCGTTCCCGGTGATCAGACATCAAAGATCAACAGAGCATTTGAAAAGCTTAAAGCCGGTGGAGCAACAAACGGTGAAGGCGGTATCGAACTTGCTTATGAAATAGCTGAAGAGAACTTCATTAAGGGTGGAAACAACAGAGTCATCCTTGCAACCGACGGCGATTTCAATATCGGAAAGTGCTCAGGCGACGATCTTAATGATCTTATAAGCGAAAAGAAGGATTCGGGTGTATTCCTTTCAGTTCTTGGATTCGGAATGGGCAATTACAATGATACAACAGCTGAGACACTTGCTGATGCAGGAAACGGAAACTATTCTTACATCGATTCAATAAAAGAGGCAGAAAAAGTCCTTGTTGAAGAGATGAATTCAACACTCTATACGATAGCAAAGGATACAAAGCTCCAGGTTGAGTTTAATCCCGCCATGGTTTCACAGTACAGACTGGTAGGTTACGAGAACAGAGCACTTGCCGCAGAGGATTTCACAGATGATACAAAGGACGGCGGTGAGCTCGGTGCAGGTCATCAGGTAACGGCAGTTTACGAGATAACACTTGCAGACAGCAGTTCAAAGGGCGGAGATCTCAAGTATCAGGACAGCGTTATATCTGAAAAAGGAAACTCAAAGGATGAGTGGTGCACACTTTCAATAGCATACAAGGATCCAGACAAGAATGAATCAAAGTATCTTGAGTTCCCTATAAGTGCAAACAACTATACCAGCAGACCTTCAGATGATTTCATCTTCGCAACCAGTGTTGCCGAATATGCAATGGCACTTACAGACAGCGAATATCTTGTGGACATGTCAAGAGAAGAAGCTATCGAACAGGCAATAAAGAATGTTAAGAAGATCGATCCCGATGATGAATACAAGCAGGAATTCCTCTCTCTGATGGAAACTGTATTAAACGGTTCTGACACGGGAGCATGGTACGAATAAGATGAGCAGCAGAGTCCCCTTTAACACAAAGGGGACTTTTTTTGATGCCTGATAAGTGATAAAATGTGAGTTGGTTATTAAAGAATGGAGGATGTTATGGATAAGAACAGACCTACGGGCCGTGAGAAACATGTCACAGAAGGCTCGAGCAGTGTAAATAAAAAAGGAAGCGGACTGGGAACAGGACCTGTCGGAAATGTGAACTCGCATTCAAACAGCTCTCAGTCGGGTACTCATACCCAGTTATCAGGAGGCGGAAGCGGCAAAAGAGCCGGAACTAGAGCAGGTTTCGGTATGGGCGGTGTTGCCGTACTGATCGTATTTTTCCTCATTAAGTCATTCCTGGGAGGAGATTCAGGAGTATCAACAGGTCAGAGTGATCTTTTTGATCTTACCGGACAGACACAGACTCAGGACAGCTATGTTTCAACTTCGACAAATACGACTCAGGCTGATATGACCGTGGCCGAAGGCGCAAGAGACAAGAGATTTACCGTTAAGGGTAACGGACAGGATACTGTTACCATAATGGTATATATGTGCGGAACCGACCTTGAATCAAAGAGCGGCATGGCGACCAATGACCTTAATGAGATGTTAAAGGCAAATATCTCCGATAAGGTGAACCTGATCGTATATACAGGCGGATGTAAATCATGGAAGAATAATGTAATAAGTTCTTCGAAGAACCAGATCTACCAGATAAAGGACGGAAAGTTCATATGTCTGGAGCAGGATATGGGAAACGGCGCAATGGTAGATCCCGCTACACTTACATCATTTATCAACTATGGTGCGAAGAACTTCCCCGCAGACAGGATGAATCTTATCTTATGGGATCACGGCGGCGGTTCTATCACAGGTTACGGATATGATGAAAAGAATTCTTCAGCAGGTTCGATGAACCTTGCGGGACTGGATACGGCTTTAAGCAATGCCGGCATATACTATGATTTCATAGGTTTTGATACCTGTCTTATGGCTACCGTTGAAAACGGTCTCATGCTCGAGAAGTATGCCGATTACATGATCGCATCAGAAGAGACGGAACCCGGTGTCGGCTGGTATTATACCGACTGGCTTACAAAGCTTTCAGCCAATACATCAATGTCAACGGTTGAGATAGGAAAGAACATAATAGATGATTTTGTGGATGTATGTAATCAGAAATGCAGAGGACAGAAGACCACATTATCGGTTGTAGACCTTGCTGAGCTTAAAGCGACAGTTCCTGATCAGCTTACTGAGTTTGCAAAGTCTACAAACGACCTTATAAAGAATGACGGATACAAGAAGGTATCAAACGCCAGAAAGAATACAAGAGAGTTCGCACAGTCATCAAAGATCGATCAGATAGACCTTGTGCATTTCTGTGAGAATATAGGAAACCAGGAAGGCAAGGATCTGGCTGATGCTCTTAAGGGAGCGATCAAATACAACAGAACATCTTCAAGCATGACAGATGCTCACGGGCTTGCTATCTACTTCCCTTATCAGAAGACAGGCAAGGTCAGCAATGCACTGAATCTGTTTAAGAAGATAGGAATGGACAGTGAGTATTCAAAGTGTATCCAGCAGTTTGCATCGACAGAAACAGCGGGACAGATGTCAGCCGGCGGTACATCCAATCCCTATTCTTCACTGACGGGTTCTTTACTTGGCGGCGGAAGCGTTAATGCACCCTCTGGCGGAAGTTCCGATGCGATAATGTCAATGTTATCCGGAATGCTCGGAGGTTCGGGCTCATCGAGCGGATCTGCAGCATCATACGGATTTGATGCATCGGTGCTCGATCTGTTCATGGGACGTGATATAAGCGATCAGGAAACTGCGGATTATATCTCGAACAACTATCTTGATATCAATAACCTTAAGTGGACAGCAGCAGGCGGTACAAACAAGATCGTCATGTCGGATGATCAGTGGGATCTTGTTCAGGATGTTGAACTCAATGTATTCGTTGATGACGGTGAAGGCTATATAGACCTTGGTATGGACAACGTATTTGAGTTTGATGATGACGGAAATCTTATCGGTGAATATGACGGAACTTGGCTTGCGATAGACGGTCAGGTTGTTCCTTACTATCACATGGATACGGTTGATTATTCCGATTCATATACGATCACAGGTTATGTACCCTGCTTCTTAAACGGTGAAAGAGCAGAGCTTCTGCTCACCTTTGACAGTGCAAATCCGAACGGATATATCTCAGGTGCACGCTTTGTTTACACTGAGGGAGAGACTGAGGCAGTGGCAAAGAACATAGAGGAAGTAAAAGCGGGTGATGTTATAGAACCCATCTGCGATTACTACACATATGGTGGTGAATACTCTGACAGCTATCTTCTTGATGCAAAGATCACACTTACATCAAACACGCAGATATCAAATGTAAAGATAGCGGGTTCACCCACACAGGCAACATACAGGTTTACGGATATATACAACCAGAAGTACTGGACACCCGTTATACCTTAATAGGAGTATTTTATTATGGCATTCGATGGCATTACGATATCAGCCATTGTGCATGATCTTAAAGAGACCTGTCTGGACGGCAGGATATACAAGATAGCACAGCCGGAAAAAGATGAGATATTACTGACAATAAAGACAAGCCGCCGTGAAAACGGCGGCGATTTTGGGTCAGACGGGATTGCGACAAAGAGGGCACAGGTAAGAGTGGTCTTAAGTGCCAATGCGTCCCTTCCTTTGGTTTACATAACTGATGATAACAAGGTGAGTCCCGAAGTGGCACCGACATTTTGCATGTTTTTGAGAAAACATATACAGAACGGACGCATAGTGGACATATACCAGCCGGATTTTGAAAGGATCATCGTTTTTGAAATAGAGCATCTTGATGAGATGGGAGACCTTAAGCATAAAAAGCTCATTGTCGAACTCATGGGTAAATACAGCAATATCATATTTACGGATGATGAGAACAGAGTACTTGAGAGCATTAAGCATATATCGGGACTTGTAAGCTCGGTAAGAGAGGTGTTGCCGGGAGCAGAATATTTTGTTCCAAAGACTCTTGATAAGCTAAATCCTCTTGAGACCGATGAGAAAGAATTCACTGACGTCGCATTAGGGAAACCGATGGAGACATTCAAGGCTATCTATTCTACTTACACCGGTCTGTCACCGATGATGGCAAACGAGATATGCTCACGTATCGAAAATGCGGATGCGGCTACGGACAGACTTACCAATGATGATAAACACAGACTTTATAAAGTGTTTGACTCCTACATGGATAGGATAAAGAAAAACGAATATGATCCCGTGATCCTTTATGAGAGAGGTATCCCGAAGGATTTCTGCATGGTACCGGTCTGCAGCTATGCCCCAGAGGATCAAAAGCACATGAAGAGTGCTTCAAAACTCATAATCGCATTTTATGCCGAAAAGGAGAAGATAACCCGGATCAGACAAAAGAGTGTCGATCTCAGAAAGATAGTGAGCCTGCATCTTGAAAGGGATGTAAAGAAATACGATCTGCAGCTTAAACAGCTTAAAGACACTGAAAAGATGGATAAATACAAAGTCTACGGAGAACTGCTACATGCCTACGGATATAACATCCCGGAAGGTACAAAGAGTTATGAGGCGGATAATTACTATACGGGAGATAAGATAACGATACCTCTGGATCCTGACCTTACTCCCATGGAGAATGCTGCAAAGTATTTTGACAGATACGGTAAATTGAAAAGGACAAAGGAAGCTTTAGAGGGACTTACCGTACAGGTAAAGAATGAGATAGATCATCTCGAATCCATAATGACCGCCCTCGATATAGCCGAAAAGGAAGAAGATCTAAACGATATAAAAAAAGAGCTAACAGACAGCGGATTCATAAAGAAAAAAGGTATTGCAAAGAAACAGAGATTTGCAAGCAAGCCTTTTCATTATATAAGCTCGGACGGATTTCATATGTATGTCGGAAAGAACAATTACCAGAATGAGGAGCTTACGTTTAAGGTCGCAACGGGAAATGACTGGTGGTTCCATGCAAAGAAGAGACCGGGAAGTCATGTGATAGTAAAGAGCGAAAACAAAGAACTGCCTGACAGAACGTTTGAAGAGGCGGCAAGGCTTGCGGCCCATTACAGCAAGGCGGACGGCGAAAGCCAGATAGAGATAGACTATATACAGAAGAAGCATGTTAAGAAATCTCCGGGACAGCCGGTGGGATTCGTCATTTACCATACGAATTATTCGATGCTCATAGATTCGGATATCTCTGACATACAGCGTATAGAATAAGAGCATATGTATTGACGTATCAAGAGGTTTTGGACTATAATCTACTTTGTATGCAAATGCGCATATAGAAAAAATATGGGGAATAACATGATCAAGAGTATGACAGGCTTCGGCAGGTGTGAGATAGCCGAAGAGAATCGTAAAGTAACCGTAGAGATCAAATCAGTAAATCACAGATATCTGGATGTATCCATCAAGATGCCCAAGAAGCTTAATTTCTTCGATGCATCTATAAGAAACCTCTTAAAGGAATACATGCAGAGAGGAAAGATAGATCTTTTTATAACGTATGAGGACAATTCGGAGAACAATGTTACGATCAAGTATCATCCCGAAGTTGCTGCCGAATACCTTAAGTATCTCAATCAGATGTCTCAGGAGTTTGGTATTGAGAATGATGTAAGGGTTTCACTTGTTTCGAGATATCCCGAAGTGTTCACGCTTGATGATGTTGAGATAGACGAGGAAGGCATCTGGAGAATGCTCGACAAGGCCATAAGAGGTGCCTGCGAAGCATTTGTTGAGACAAGGATAAAAGAAGGCGAGAACTTAAGAACAGATATCATCGCAAAACTTGACCACATGCTCGAGGTTGTCGATTTCATAGAGAGCAAGTGTCCCACTATCATTGAGGATTACAGGGCAAAGCTTATCGACAGGGTAAGAGAGATGTTAGACGATGCAAATATAGATGACAGCCGTATCGTGCAGGAAGTCACCATATTTGCGGATAAGATATGTGTTGATGAAGAGATGGTAAGACTTAGAAGCCATATCAACACAATGAAATCCGTTCTTATTGCAGGTGGAAGCATTGGAAGAAAGCTTGACTTCATTGCTCAGGAGATGAACAGGGAGGCAAACACCACCTTAAGCAAGGTGAGTGATCTTGAGATAGCAAACAGGGGTATCGAGCTTAAGACCGAGATAGAAAAGGTAAGAGAGCAGATACAGAATATAGAGTAGTTATTAGTGATAACAGGTGATGTCTATGGAGAAAAAAGGTCTGCTGACTGTTGTATCGGGTTTTTCCGGTGCAGGAAAAGGTACACTGATGAAGGGGTTATTGTCAAAGTATGACAACTATGCCCTGTCTGTATCAATGACTACCAGAGCTCCCAGACCGGGCGAGGTTGACGGGAGAGAATATTTTTTCATAACGAGAGAGCAGTTTGAAAAGAATATCGAAGACGGAAAACTGATCGAGCATGCCCAGTATGTCGGAAACTATTACGGGACTCCAAAGGATTATGTGTTCGAACAGCTTGATGCCGGAAAAGATGTTCTGTTAGAGATAGAGATACAGGGAGCTTTGCAGATAAAGAAGCGTTTTCCCGAAGCATTGCTGTTGTTTGTGACGACCAAGGATGCACAGACACTTATCGAAAGATTAAAAGGTCGAGGTACCGAGACTGAGGAAGTGATTTTTAAGAGACTCAAAAGAGCAGCCGAGGAATCGGAAGGTATCGAGGAATATGAATATCTCATAGTCAATGACGACCTTGAAACGTGCATAGAGGATATGCATGATATCATACAGAAAGCCAAGTTAAAGGCTTCAAGAAACAGTGAATTTATCAAGAAAATAAGAGAAGATCTGAAGAATATCTGAAGATAGTTGAAAGGAGATAACATGTTACATCCATCTTATTCTGATCTAATGAAGGTAGTTAACAGCGAGGTTGAACCCGGAGAGGCAAAGGTTGTTAATTCACGATATTCCATCGTGATGGCAACATCCAAGAGAGCAAGACAGATAATTGCCGGTGATGATGCACTGGTAGATGCGGAGGGAAGAAAAGCCCTTTCGGTTGCGGTTGACGAACTCAACGAGTCAAAGATACACATTATCAGCGATGATGAGGAATAGAAGATAAAACCCGGCAACGGGTTTTATTTTTTAAGGCGGGATTATGAAGATACTTTTTATATCACTGGGGTGTGATAAGAATACCGTAGACAGCGAGATGATGTTAGGCATACTCTCAAGCAGGGGTTATGAGATAACCGACAGCGATGAGGATGCCGATGCCGCAGTCATAAATACATGCTGTTTTATAGGTGATGCAAAGCAGGAATCGATAGATAACATACTCCAGATGGTCGATCTTAAGGAAAAAGGCAGATTAAAAGCCGTTGTGGTAACCGGATGTCTGGGACAGAGATATACCGAGGATATCCATAAAGAGATACCGCAGGTAGATGCGATCTTAGGTATAAGCGGCTGGGATGAGATAGCAGACTGTCTTGATACCATTTTAAAGAGAAACGAAAAAGCTATTGATATCATTAAGGACATACAGTCACCGGCACTGTGCGGATATGACAGACTGTTAACAACGGGAGGTCATTTTGCATATCTTAAGATAGCTGAAGGCTGCAATAAAAGATGTACTTACTGCGTTATACCCTATGTCAGGGGCAATTACCGTTCCATACCGATGGAGACACTGCTTGATGAGGCAAAAAGACTGGCTGACAGAGGTGTAAAGGAACTTATACTCGTTGCGCAGGAGACAACACTTTACGGTGTTGACATCTACGGCGAAAAAACACTGCCCAAACTGCTTAACAGGCTTTCTCAGATCGACGGTATCAGATGGATAAGACTCTTGTACTGTTATCCGGAAGAGATCACAGACGAGCTTATAGATACCATTAAAAATGAACCCAAGGTATGTCATTACCTGGATATCCCGATACAGCATGCGTCAGACAGAGTCTTAAAGAGCATGGCAAGAAAGACCACCAGGGCAGAGATCACGGAAAGGATAGCCAAACTGAGAGAGGAAATTCCGGATATAGCATTAAGGACGACCATGATAACGGGATTCCCCGGCGAGACCTCATCAGATCATAAGCAGATGCTCGAATTTGTTGAAGAGATCGGCTTTGACAGATTAGGTGTGTTCACCTATTCACGCGAGGAGGGGACAAAAGCTGCGGATATGAAAGGTCAGCTTCCAGAGATAATAAAAAGACGCAGAAGAGACCGCGTAATGAAGCTTCAGCAGAAGATTACATTCGAGAAAAACGAGTCCATGTCAGGAAGCATTGTGGATGTCATGATAGAGGGACGTCTTGTTGAAGACAATGTATATGTCGGAAGGACATACAGGGATGCGCCCGGAGTCGACGGAGAAGTCTTTGTTGAATGCGATCGTGAACTTATGAGCGGCGACTTTATTAAAGTAAAAGTTATATCTTCGAAACAATATGACCTTGTGGGAGAGGTTATCAAGTAGTATTATATTTATAGATGACATCTATTGGAGTGACGTATGAATCTACCTAATAAACTTACGATCCTCAGAACAGTGCTTATCATCCCGTTCGTTATAATAATGCTGACGGGATGCTGCGGTATCTTAAGTGACTGGATCGCACTTTTTATATTCATATTGGCATCCGTAACGGACCTGCTTGATGGCAAGATAGCAAGAAAATACAATCTTGTCACCAATTTCGGAAAGTTCATGGATCCGCTGGCTGATAAGCTTTTAGTATGTTCGGCTCTTATATGTCTTTTGAACATGGGACGTATACCTGCATGGGCAGTGCTCATTATTATGGGCAGAGAGTTTATCATATCCGGATTCAGGCTCGTTGCATCTGATAACGGCGTTGTTATCGCAGCCAGTATGTGGGGTAAGTCAAAAACCGTCAGCCAGATGATCATGATCGGAATACTCATAGCGGATATCGATTTCATATTGTTTAAGATACTCGGTATCATAGCTTTGTATGTTTCGGTTGCACTGACTATCATTTCACTGATAGACTATATAATGAAGAATAAAGAAGTTATGAGGGAGGACAATAAAATATAGAATCTAAAGGGATTTAGCAAAGTGAGGTTACGTATGGGATTACAAAAAAAAGGCAAGGTAAAAGTCTCAAAGGATGTGAAGGTAAGGACTGGTTCAAAAAAGTACGGCAGGATTGGAGTACAGCTGCTCGCAGCATATTGTGTTCCTGTCATTCTCATCATCCTGTTGGGATTTTTTTCGTATAATACGGCTTCAAAGGTTATCGTTGAAAAGTATTCCGCAAGTGTAGAGAGTGCAATGGCCGCTACGGAAAACTACATGTCAATGATCTGCGCGAGCATGGAGAACAAGGCTCAGACACTTAACGGAAACGAGAAGCTGACAAAGTATTACAAGGTGCTTTACAAGAAGATCAGCAAGGAAAAGGATGAGACATATAATTCTCTTTACAATGATCTTAGTAATTACGTAAAGTCTACGGATTATGTTTCGGACTGCTACATCATCGGTGAGAACGGCAGAGCAGTCATGAACAATAACAGATCGGAAACCCAGATAAGAGAATCCGAGCATGGAAGATTCAAGGAATACTGGGATCATGAGGATTCCGACATCTTAAAAGATTATGATTCGACAGGCGTCAGGAACGGCTGGCTCGGAAAGCATCCTTTTGTGGATGAGGTATGGTTCGGTGATCCCGATTCATACGTGTTCTCGTATGTTCAGCTGTTCATGTATAACGACGGTGTCGTTATCATCGATATGGACAAGCAGAATCTCATGCAGACGCTTGAGACACTGAATTTCGGTGACGGCAGCTATGCCGGTATCGTTATGGATAAGAATGAACTGAGCATGGTCCAGAAGGTAGTGGACGGCCAGGATGTATTTGAGTTCATGGAAGAGGGAAGTCGATTCTTCCGCGACAAGGATTTCTATGTGCAGGCAGTTCAGGCAGGTCAGAAGATATCGGGAAATACAGTTGCTTTTGATGGCAGAGACTATTATTTCTACTTCACGCCCATAGACAGTACAGGTCTTTCACTCTGTGCACTGATACCTGTTGACAATGTCACCGCGGAAATGTCCGGTATAAGAAATGTCACCATTATAATGGTTATAATCGGTATAATCGTAGCTCTTGGAATAGGTATGGCACTTGCAAGAGGCATAAGCATGACTCTCAGCAATGTCTGCAACAATCTCGATAAGGTTGCAAAGGGTGACTTTACAAGAAAGTTTAACACCAAGAGAAAAGATGAGATGAGATTTCTTACGGATACTCTCAATGAGACCATAGAAGGTATAAACGGTCTCATGAAGAATGTCAGAGGATTCGGAAGTGACGTTACGGATTCCGCAAACAAGGTTTATGAATCCAGCGACAGCATGAGAGATATCATGAAGAATATATGCTCTGAGCTCGATCAGCTTGCTGAAGGAAGCGAGTCTCAGGCAAAAGATGCCGATGTATGTGCAAATGAGATGGCTGGATTCTCCGATAAGGTTGAAAGCGTTGTTAACAGTACAGACCAGATCGAGAAGACGGTAAACAAGACGCTTGATTCAACACATCATGGCAAGACAACGATATCGTCACTTAATGAGAAGACGGCACTGACCACTGAACTGGTTCAGCAGCTTGTCGTAGAGATACAGGAAGTTATCAGACAGACTGATGTCATCAGCAATTTCGTTGAAGTGATCAATGAGATAGCTGATCAGACAAACCTCCTGTCGCTCAATGCTTCAATAGAAGCAGCAAGAGCCGGAGAAGCAGGCAAGGGATTTGCGGTCGTTGCCGAAGAGATAAGAAAACTTGCAGATGAATCAATGAAAGCATCTGCTCAGATAGACAGCATATTGGGAGACATCAGGATCGCCAGTGAAAAGGCTACAAGTTCTGCCAACAGAACGACGTCCTATATCAGCGAGCAGGGTGAGGCGCTTGAGAATACCACGGAAGTATTCGCAGATATCACAGCCTGTGTAGAGGATATGGTTGACGGACTTAACCTTATTGCAGAGAACATGACAGCCATGGTCAAGGAAAAAGAGATGATACTGAGTTCTATCACGAACATCGCAGCTGTTTCGGAAGAGACTGCGGCGGTAACAAGGAGTGTAACGGATTCGATATCATCACAGCTTGATACAGCGGTAGCACTTGCTGCTGAGGCTGATACGCTAAACGATAAGGTTACATCGTTAAGTGACAGTATGAGTCATGTGGTGGTCTGAGACGTATGGAGTGAAAAATGACAGTAGAATTGATATCCGTCGGAACGGAGATACTCTTAGGGAACATCGTTAATACCAATGCGGCATTCTTATCATGTGAGTGCGCAAAGCTTGGCTTGTCGTGCTATTACCAGACAGTTGTGGGAGACAACGCTGAAAGGCTTGCCGAGACATTAAAGACTGCACTTGGCAGATCGGATATAGTCATCCTTGGCGGCGGCCTTGGTCCCACACAGGATGATCTTACAAAAGAGATCGCAGCCAAAGTATGCGAAAAGGAACTTCACCTCGATGAGGAAGCAAAGAAGCATATTGAGGATTATTTTGCAAAAAAGGGCAAGGTCATACCGGACAATAACTGGAAACAGGCCATGATACCCGATGATTCCGTTGTGCTTCACAACCCTAACGGAACGGCTCCAGGTGTTATCATCGAATACGGTGAAAAGAGGGTTATCCTTCTTCCCGGTCCTCCCAACGAATTAAAACCGATGTTTCTGGATCAGGTTGTGCCTTATATCACAAACATGCTCCCCGGTATCATATTGTCAAAGACGGTTAAGATCTGCGGTATAGGTGAGAGCAGGGTTGAAGAGATGATCGAGGATATGATCAACGCACAGACCAATCCTACCATAGCAACCTATGCGAAGACGGCGGAAGTTCATCTTCGAGTAACCGCAAAAGCTGATGACGAGACACAGGCCAAGAAGCTGTTAAAACCCGTTGTAAAAGAATTAAAGAACAGATTCGGAACGACCATATATACCACTGATGATTCGGTTACTTTAGAGATGGCTATAGCTGAGCTTCTTTTGGCAAACAATCTTACCATCTCGACTGTTGAATCGTGTACCGGAGGGCTTTTGGCGGGAAGGCTTATAAATGTTCCGGGAATTTCAGAGGTATTCAAGACGGGATTTATAACATATTCGAACAAAGCAAAACGCAAGCTTGTGAATGTAAAGAAGTCTTCTCTTGAAAAATACGGAGCAGTCAGCAGACAGGTCGCCGAAGAGATGGCTGTCGGTCTTAAGGATTTCACCAAAGCAGACGTTGTCATTTCAACAACCGGCATTGCGGGACCTGACGGAGGAACAAAGGAAAAACCTGTCGGACTCGTATATGTGTGCTGCATAGCCGGAGGCGTAAAGGTTATAAGAGAACTCAATCTTAACGGAAACAGAGCAAAGGTAAGAGAGAGTGCGGTCGCAAATGCGCTCATACTCTTAAGAGAATGTCTCCTAGAGTATGTCAGTGAGAACACATTTGGAAAAGAATAAATGTACTTGAAATATTCGCATGGGCATTTTGAGTGTTCATGCGAATAAATTTATTTCAAAAGGGTAATAAAACGGACAGATAAAGAAATATATTTATAGATGTAAACTACGTGTTGACAAATACGAACATATGTTTTAATATATTTTACAGAACATACGTTCAAAATGTCGTGTTTTTTATAGACTGATATAAAGGAGACACATAATGGAAAGAGAAGAAAAATTAAAAGCATTGGATGCAGCCATAGCACATATTGAGAAACAGTACGGTAAGGGTGCCATCATGAAACTCGGTGATCCTGCATCACAGATGAACGTTGAGACGATCCCGACCGGTTCTTTGAGTCTTGATATCGCGCTCGGACTCGGCGGCATACCCAAAGGACGTATTATTGAGATATATGGACCGGAATCTTCAGGTAAGACAACCGTAACACTGCATATGATCGCTGAAGTTCAAAAGCGCGGCGGTATAGCAGGATTCATAGATGCGGAGCATGCGCTTGATCCCACATACGCAGAGAATATCGGTGTGGATATAGACAATCTTTATATATCACAGCCCGACAACGGTGAGCAGGCTCTTGAGATCACAGAGACAATGGTCCGTTCGGGTGCTGTTGATATAGTTGTAGTAGACTCTGTTGCAGCACTTGTTCCCAAGGCGGAGATAGACGGTGATATGGGCGATTCCCATGTGGGCCTTCAGGCAAGACTCATGTCTCAGGCATTAAGAAAACTCACTGCAGTCATAAGTAAATCAAACTGTACGGTCATATTCATCAACCAGCTTCGTGAGAAGGTAGGCATAATGTTCGGTAATCCGGAGACAACAACAGGTGGTAGAGCGCTTAAGTTCTATTCTTCCGTAAGACTTGATGTAAGAAGGATAGAATCTCTTAAATCAGGCGGAGAGGTCATCGGTAACAGAACAAGAGTCAAGGTCGTTAAGAATAAGATCGCGCCTCCGTTTAAAGAGGCTGAGTTTGATATAATGTTTGGTAAGGGCATATCTAAGGTCGGTGATATAGTCGATCTTGCATCAAACATTGATATCATCAACAAGAGCGGTGCATGGTACGCATACGAGGGCAACAAGATCGGTCAGGGCAGAGAGAACACCAAGATCTACCTTGAGGAACATCCCGATATCTGTCAGGAGATCGAGGATAAGGTGCGCGCTTATTATGATTTTGAAAAGAACGGTGAGGAGAATGAGGATAACTGATATTTCGGAATTCTCAAAGGCCAAATATAAGATTTTTATTGATGAAGAGTTCGCGTTTGTTTTATACAAAGGCGAACTTCGTCAATTAAAGGTCAAACAGGGCGAAGAGATAAGCAAGGAAACATACGACAGGATAGTTGAACAGATCATACCTGCAAGAGCCAGATCAAGAGCCATCCATCTTCTTGAAAAGAGACCATATACGGAACGGGATCTCAGAGAGAAGCTTTTGGAGGGCCTGTATCCTCAGGATGTCATAGACATGACCATAGATTATCTTAAAGGTTTCAGATATATAGATGATCATGCGTATGCCGTGCAGTATATAGAGACTTACAGCGGCAAAAAAAGTTTAAAGCGTATTATGAACGACCTCATGCTTAAAGGTGTTGATAAGAATATTATACGTGAAGAAACTGAGAGATTAAAAGAAACCGGCGAGCTGGAGGATGAGGAGAAACTGGCTAGAAAACTGCTTAAAAAAAGGGGTTATGATCCTGAGACGGCAGACCGCAAAGAGACCGCTTCAGCACTCAGATTTTTATACTCAAAAGGTTTTTCTTCGGATACTGTTTCGAAGGTCATCAGGGAGATTTTTTAACTTGACATAAGTTGGCGTATCATATAGAATTGATTTGTTGTAGATTGCTAAAAGTAGGTTTAATCAACCTTTTGGTGATGATACATAAAATTAAATATGAATAGGAGGTGCTCCTGACATGCTATATTATATATTAGCTGTCTTGGCCACTCTTGTGATCGTTGCTCCTGTTACTTATCTGATAACAACTAATTATCAGAAAAATAACGCCAATTCAAAGATCAGCAATGCTGAGGAAAAGGCAAGAGCAATCATTGATGAAGCTTTAGTCGCTGCAGAGACGAAGAAGCGTGAAGGCTTACTGGAGATCAAGGAAGAATCTATCAAAGCTAAGAATGAGCTTGATAAAGAGATCAAAGATCGCCGTAATGAGATCCAGCGCAACGAACGTCGTATCCAGCAGAAGGAAGAAAACATCGATCGCAAGACCGAAGCCATTGAGAAAAAGGAAGCTTCTCTGAATGCTAAGGAAGAAAGCCTTAACAAACAGAAAGAAGTTATTTCCAAGCTTAATGAAGAACGCGTGCAGGAACTGGAAAGAATCTCAGGTTTGACCTCCGACCAGGCAAAAGATTATCTACTGAAAATTGTTGAAGAAGATGTCAAGCACGAGACAGCCGTCATGATAAAAGAGATGGAAAGTCGTGCTAAAGAAGAAGCTGATAAGAAAGCAAAAGAGTATGTTGTCAATGCTATACAGCGTTGTGCGGCAGATCATGTTTCAGAGACCACCATTTCGGTTGTTCAGCTTCCTAACGATGAGATGAAGGGAAGGATAATCGGTAGAGAAGGTAGAAATATCAGAACTATCGAGACACTTACAGGTGTTGATCTTATAATCGACGATACACCTGAAGCAGTTATCTTATCAGGTTTTGATCCGATAAGGAGAGAGGTCGCTCGTATAGCCCTTGAAAAACTTATTGTAGACGGTCGTATCCATCCGGCCAGGATCGAAGAGATGGTTGAAAAGGCCCAGCGTGAAGTTGAGGTCATGATCAAAGAGGAAGGTGAAGCTGCTGTACTTGAAGTCGGAGTACATGGTATCCATCCCGAACTGATCAAACTTCTCGGTAAGATGAAGTTCAGAACAAGTTATGGTCAGAATGCACTCAAGCATTCTATCGAAGTTGCTCAGTTGTCAGGACTGCTTGCAAGTGAGATGGGACTGGATGTGCGTATGGCCAAGAGAGCCGGATTATTGCATGATATCGGTAAGGCTGTCGATCATGAGATGGAAGGATCACATGTACAGCTCGGAACCGATCTGTGTAAGAAATATAAGGAATCATCTCTTGTTATCAATGCTGTAGAGGCTCATCACGGTGATGTTGAACCTCAGAGTCTGATAGCTTGTATCGTGCAGGCTGCCGATGCTATAAGTGCGGCCAGACCGGGTGCGAGAAGAGAGACTCTCGAGACTTATACAACAAGACTTCGTCAATTAGAAGATATAGCTAACAATTTCAAAGGTGTAGACAAATCATTTGCTATCCAGGCCGGTCGTGAGATTCGTGTTATGGTAGTTCCGGAACAGATTACCGATTCTGACATGGTATTGCTTGCAAGAGATATATCAAAGCAGATCGAAGCAGAGCTTCAGTATCCCGGTCAGATAAAAGTTAATGTTATACGAGAGAGTCGTGTAACGGATTATGCAAAGTAAGAAAGAGAGAGTCGCAAGACTCTCTTTTTTGCATTTAATTGACAAAAGTAGTATATTATAACATTAGGGATATTAAAATGGTGAGGGTATGTCCATGAGTAGGCAACTGTATTGCAGAAACTGCGGAAAGAAAATCGAAAACGAAAATGCTCTTTTTTGCGTGGGATGCGGAAAGAGACTTGATCCTCCGGATGAACCGACGACGGATGATAAAGCAGATGTTTTAAAAGAGCAGAAGGCAGATGAAGACACTGTTGTGCCCAAAGAGGAAAAAACAGAGGATAAACCTGTTGTGACTGAAGAAGAAAAAACAGCCGAGATCACTGCGACACAGGAAAAGGCCGTTGAGACAGAAACTGTTGATAAGCCTGCCGGTGATGAAAAAAAGCCTGTGTCTGTATTAAAGGTTGCAGCTATTGTTTTTGCCGTTCTTTTGCTGGTATCGGGTATCGTATGCGCAGCCCTTGGACTTTTTAAGAAGAATGTTAATGAACCGGTTGTTGTGACCGAAAATGATCCGGATGATGATGAGGCTGATGTCACACCCGAAGTCACTGAACCTGTGACGGTTGTGGAGACTCCCACACCTGAAGCGGCAGCTGTTACCGAGGAGGTAAAGCCGGAGATCACACCGACTCCCATAGTGGTATATTCCGATATTCCCGGAAGTGATGTTAAGGATCCCGAGGGAATACATACATATAAGATAGTCATAGATGATGTGACATGGAAAGAGGCGCTCTTTGAGGCTTCAATGTTTGAGGGCGGATATCTGTTGCATATCAATACCAAAGAGGAATTCGATTATGTGACTGATTTTATAGAAAAGAGTGGTTACGGAAAGTCTATCTTCTGGATAGGTGCAAGGAGAGAGGAAGATCCTGCTGTTTATAAATGGGCGGATCAGACCGGCAACCTTGTCGGTAACAGCATCAATGATCTGGATTACTGGCTGGATAAGGAACCCACTTTTTATGATAAGGAGACAGGAACATTCGAACAGTATGTAGATATGTTCTATTCTAAATCTGAAAAGAAATGGGTACTTAATGACGTTCAGAACGATGTTCTTGAGCTCATTCCCGGATATACCGGAAAGATGGGATACATAGTAGAGATAGAAGAGTGATAAGTCTGTGAAAAGAAAAGGTATCAGATTTATGATGGCGCTTATTGCGTTCATCATCGTACAACTTAATACGGGTGCTGATATTCAGGCAGCTGAGCTGTCCACGGACTGGAAGGATAATGTAAAGGCCGGCTTTGAGAGCATGTATTCAAAAGAAGATCTTAAAGAGTTCATGGAAGAAGTGGATAAGCTTGCCGACCTTAGAGATAAGCAGAAGAACCTTGTTGCCTCACAGGAGGTAAAAACTGAGGAGGACAATGAGGAGAATGAAGAATACAGCGATTTTGCGATAGCCGATGTTGACAACTATGTTAATGTCAGAACATCTCCGAATACCGATTCCGAGATAGTGGGAAGGATGTATGACGGTGCCGTTGCCCAGATACAGGAAGAAGTAGAGGGTGAGGACGGAACATGGCTTATGGTAATTTCCGGAAATCTGACCGGATATATAAAGGCTGAATACTTTATATATGGCCAGGATGCAGTGGATGTCATAGATGACTATGTTGACAGATATGCGATAGTAAGAGCTGACCGCCTTAATATAAGACAGGAAGCCGATATTGAATCTAAGAGGATCGGTTATGCGCTTAGCGGTGAAAAACTAAAGCTTTCCAACAAAGATGAGTATGATGGTGACTGGATCCATGTTGATTATGCCGATGATAAGAGCGGATATGTATCTGCAGATTATATATCGGTTGTAGAAGAATTCATATACGCCAAGACCATAGAAGAGATACGTGAAGAAGAGGAAAAGAAGGCAAAACAGCTTGAACGTCAGAAGGAAGATGAGAAGCAGACTCCGGAAAATGTTGAGATACCCGCAGCAAGCAGTGAACCTGTTTATACGGCAAGCGGAAATCTTCGTTCCGATATAGTTAACTTTGCTCTTCAGTATGTCGGATGTCCGTATGTGCATGGAGGAAACAGCCTTACAAACGGTACGGACTGTTCAGGTTTCACAAGCCTTGTATACGCACAGTTCGGATACGGACTAAGCAGAACACCTTCAGGTCAGCTTTCAAGTAACGGCAGGAGCATAAGCCTGGATGAAGCTCAGCCCGGAGACATCATATGCTACGGAAAGAGCAAATGTACTCATGTCGGTATATATATAGGAGACGGACAGATAGTGCATGCTGCAAATCCCAGAAAGGGAATCGTTGTATATAATGTCGGCTATGACAACATCATTGGCGTAAAGAATGTGATCGATTAATTATACGCGCCTGTTTGTCATTTTTATGCATTTGGTTCTCATAAGCCTTAACTATTGGTATTATCTAGTATATCAATCAACTTAAGAAGGAAGACATATCAATGATCAGATTAACAGTTCATGAGAATGAAAAGAAAGCAACTATCAATCCGGAGATCTACGGACATTTTTCAGAGCACCTTGGAAGATGTATATATGAGGGCATATTTGTAGGCGAGGATTCCGAAATACCCAATAATAAGGGAATGAGAAAGGATGTAGTCGAGGCACTTAAGGATATGCAGATACCGGTTCTTCGCTGGCCCGGCGGATGCTTTGCCGATGAATATCACTGGAAAGACGGTATCGGCCCCAAGGAAAACAGAAAGAAGATGATCAATACAAACTGGGGCGGGGTTGTCGAAGATAACAGCTTTGGTACTCATGAGTATTTTGAACTCTGTGATCAGCTTGGATGCAAGACATATATAAACGGAAATGTAGGTTCTGGTACCGTTCAGGAGATGTCTGAGTGGGTTGAATATATGACATTTGACGGAGAGTCTCCTCTGGCAAATGAGAGACGAAAGAACGGCAGAGACAAAGCCTGGAGAGTCGATTATTTCGGAGTAGGAAATGAGAACTGGGGCTGCGGCGGAAATATGCATCCTGAGTACTATGCCGATGTATACAGAAGATATCAGTCATTTGTAAAGATGTATGACAAGGAGAAGCCGATAAACCGTATCGCATGCGGACCTTCAGACTTTGATTATGACTGGACAGAAAAGCTTTTAAACAGACTGTTCACAAGATGCTTTGATCACCTTCACGGAAATCTCGAGGCGATCTCATTGCATTACTATACATTGCCTCATGACTGGGATCATAAGGGAAGTGCCACGGATTTCACCAAGGAGGAGTGGTACACAACCCTTTACAAGACTCTCAAGATGGATGAGATCGTAACAAAGCACAGCAACATAATGGATAAATACGATCCCAAGAAGATAATAGCACTCGTTGTTGATGAGTGGGGATGCTGGTACGATGTCGAAGAGGGAACAAATCCCGGATTCTTATATCAGCAGAATACCATGAGAGATGCACTTGTTGCAGGAATCAACTTAAATATCTTCAATAAGCATTGTGACAGGGTAAGGATGGCTAATATTGCTCAGACCGTCAATGTATTGCAGTCAGTGATACTCACTGAAGGAAAGAAGATGATACTTACACCGACCTATCATGTATTCCGCATGTTCAAGTATCATCAGGGAGCACAGCTTGTAAACAGCTTCATTACCGGAGTGAAAGAGGAAGGTACGGGTGACGATAACAAGGTGCCTCAGGTTACCGAATCGGTATCTGTAAGCGAGGATGGAACCATTAATATCACTCTTAACAATCTCTCGCTTGAAAGTGATAAGGAAGTGGAAATAAACTTTGATGATCTTAAAGTATCTTCTGTAGAAGCTTCTGTGGTAACAGGTTCAATGAACGCTCATAACACATTTGATGATGCTGAAGCGGTAACGACTAAAAAGCTTGAGAATGTCACTGTAACCGATAAGGGTATCAAAGTTGTTTTACCGGCTTGTTCGGTAACAGGTATCAGAGTAAAGGGATAATAGTTTCGGTTGTCTCATGGAAGAAGGATTGCAAAAGAAGCCTTGTATCAAGTGCCTGTTAAAGGATATAGATCCTGTACAGTATGAGACAAGGATAAAAAAGCTTATCGATCTTATGGATAAGAGCGAAAAAGCAGATAATAAAGCATATGAAAAACGGCTGCAAATATGCAGCCGCTGTTCTTATCTGAAGGACGCTTTTTGCGGCGCCTGTGGTTGTTATGTGGAACTAAGATGTGTCAAAAAGAACGCATCCTGTCCGTATGATCACTGGTGATTTTTATGTAAAGTACATGTTTTTGATATAACAGTCATTGAATTCAGGGAGATTTGCAAGAAAGATCTCTCTGATATTTTTTTGAGGATCAATCCCTGTTATAAGGGTGCCTTTGAGTGATGTATTGCCGACCGCTGTGGCTTTATCCTTAAACCATTCAGGAAACATACCGAGTTTTATGCAGTTGTTGATATCAAGGTTGTACCCGAAGGTTCCGGCGATAAAGACTTTAAGGGTTGAGACAAAGCTTTCATCGATTGAAAGCTCTTTTTTGGCTGAATCGATCAGAAGATCAATACCTGTTTTGACAGCTGATTTGGCCATCTGCATATCCCTGATCTTTTTTTGTGAAAAATGCATTCCCAGACAGTCATAACCTGAATCAAAGAATTCATCTGTTAAAAGACCGGTCTCATCCATGATACCGTTTTTTAGCATATATATAAGACCGTCTATCGCATCAGTCGCATGACCTTTTGAGCATGTCTCAAATGCGGGACCCGCAGCTGCAGACGTTATATATGCCGTGTTACCCAGACAAAGGACCATTTCTGCATTGGTACCCAGATCTATAAAGAGGTAATCATCACAGTCGGGGAGGGTCTTGAGACCGCTGTAGATATCACCGCCTACAAAAGCGGAAAACCCCTGAGTGATGTTTACCGGTATGGGCACAGAGGCTGTGAAGCCAAGACTGTCTGAATCTGTTTTAATTGCCTCGATATGGACCGGAGAAAAAGGATAACTTCCAAGGTTTGAACAGTCATAATTCATAAGAATATGGACCATTGTCGTGTTGGCAGCTATATTGATGCCTGCGATATCAACGATGGAAATCTGCAAACCGGATCTTGCAAAACAGTCATCCATAAGTTTAATGATATCGTTTTTGATCGTCACTCTTAACAGAGACGTCATCTCATCAAGCCTGCCGTCATTTGCCTTGGAGATCCTTGTCATGACATCAAGACCGAAGGCTGACAGCGGATTGGGAGTTAGAAGATCACAAATAGGTCCTTTCTTTTCGTCTGCCAGGATATATTCAATATTGGTTGTACCTATGTCTATACCTATAATATTTCTCATGCTTTTATAATAAAACAATTCCGGCATATGTGCTATAATGATTTGGATGATTTAAAAGGTTGGAAAGATGAAAAAATACGATTCACAATATGACATGATGACAAAGCAGCCGGTGGAGAGTCTGATACTTAAGCTCGGACTTCCGACTACCATAAGCATGCTTGTCACCAGTATATATAACATGGCCGATTCATATTTCGTCGGTCAGATAAACACATCGGCCAGCGGAGCCACAGGAATAGTACTGGGACTTATGGCTATACTTCAGGCGATCGGATTCATGTTCGGTCATGGCGCGGGAAGTATCATAAGCAGAAAGCTTGGAGCAAAGGATATAGAAAGTGCAAGAAAGTTCTCTGCAACCAGTTTTTATTCGGCACTGATAGCGGGTATTTTAATACTCATACTGGCTATGACATTCCTTACGCCTCTTATGAAGCTTCTTGGCAGCACGGATACGATACTGCCGTATGCAAAAACATATGCAAGCTGCATACTGTTTGCGGCACCGGCTTTAGTTTCAAGCTGTGTTATGAACAATATCCTTAGATATGAGGGAAGAGCATTCTTTGCAATGATAGGTCTCACATCGGGCGGTATCATAAATATATTCCTTGATGCTCTTTTTATGAAATATATGGGAATGGGTATACTGGGGGCCGGTCTGGCTACCGCGATAAGCCAGTATATATCGTGGTTCATACTTTTGAGCATGTTCATAAGAAAGAAGACGCAGAGCTCGTTTGCTTTATCATATATAAGATTTGATCTTGAGACCGTGGGAGATATAGTGACTACCGGACTTCCTAGTCTGGCCCGTCAGGGACTTGCATCAATATCGACAATGCTGTTAAACAATACCGCAGGTGTATACGGAGATGCAGCCATTGCGGCAATGAGTATCGTTAACAGGATAAGCATGTTCATTTTCAGTGTGGCTCTTGGAATAGGACAGGGATTCCAGCCTGTTGCAGGATTCAATTTCGGAGCGGGAAAGTATTCAAGAGTAAAGAAGGGATTCTTCTTTACATTAACATTCGGCACCATACTGTTAGGTGTTGCCGCTGTTACCGTATATATGAATGCCGGTGAATTTATAAGGGTGTTCAGGGATGATCCCAAAGTCATAGAGATAGGTATAATAGCCATGCATGCGCAGTGTATATCATTGTTCTTTGTGCCTTTCCATGTATGTAACAACATGATGTTCCAGAGCATAGGATATAAATTCAATGCGACACTGTTATCTACTTTAAGAAACGGTGTATGTTTTATACCCGCACTGTTGATATTGAATTACATTTTTGGTCTGTTCGGGATACAGATAGCGCAGGCGATAGCGGATATCGTGACTTTCTTTATCTGCATACCGTTTACCTTATCATTCTTTTTAAAACTTCCGGAGGATAAGACTCAAATATGATGCAACCAACGAGATTAAACAAATATATAGCTGAGTGCGGTATATGTTCAAGAAGGGAAGCCGATAAGCTCATTGAGGCCGGTAAGGTTACGGTGAACGGAAAGACAGCAGATCCAGGATTAAAAGTAACAGATAAAGACGAGGTCGTCTGCAACGGAAGAAAGCTCGGAAAAAAGGATGACAAGGTCGTGCTGGCATATTATAAGCCGATAGGTATAACCTGCACGGAAAAGGATAAGTTTGCGGATAAGACATTAAAAGATGCTTTTGATTATCCGATAAGGGTCACTTATGCAGGCAGACTCGATAAGGAGAGTGAGGGCCTACTTTTGATGACCAATGACGGTGAACTTATAAACAGACTTATGAAAGGCAGTGCCGATCATGAGAAGGAATACTACGTCAGAGTAACAAAACAGCTTGCACCTGATTTTAAAGAGAAGATGGAAGCGGGAGTATTCTTAAGTGAATTAAACAGAAAGACAAAGCCCTGCAAGGTAGATATCATAGGTCCGTATACATTCAGGATAATCCTTACGCAGGGACTTAACAGACAGATAAGAAGGATGTGCAAGGAACTGGGATATAATGTCAGTGCCCTGCAAAGGACGAGAGTCGCAAACATCGAACTTGGCAAGCTAAGACCCGGAACATATCGAAGATTATCGGTTGAGGAACTAAAAGAACTGTATTTAAGTCTGGGGATGTGAATCATACAAAAGATCAAAAACTATCAATGGGAATGGATATGAACAAAGAAGAATACTTAAAACTGTGTGAAACAATAGATTACCATATGAACAGATACTACAATGACGATGCCCCCGAGATATCTGACTATGAATATGATAATCTGATGCTTAAAGTTAAAGAGGCGGAAAAGGAACATCCCGAATGGATCACACCGGATTCACCGACACAAAAGATCGGCGGTACGACAAAACGTGAGGCCGGAGTAACGGTAACTCACAATGTTCCTATGTTAAGCATACAGGATGTGTTTACAAAGGAAGATGTCATCGCCTGGGTAAGGGATGTCAGAAATACGTATCCCGATGCAAACTTTTCGGTTGAACAAAAGATTGACGGACTGTCAATGTCATTAAGATATAATGACGGGAAACTTATCCTGGCAGAGACAAGAGGAAACGGTCTTGTGGGTGAGGATGTAACGCTTAATGCTCTTGTAATACCTGATGTCCTTAAGAAGATAGATTTTCCGGGATATGTTGAATTAAGAGGCGAGGTATACATGTCTCATGATGATTTTGACAGATTCAATGCTCTGCAGGAGGAACTGGGTAAGAAACTTGCTGCAAATCCAAGAAACCTTGCGGCAGGTACGCTTCGTCAGCTGGACAGCAAGATAACAAAGGAGAGAGGTCTTCGCATGTTCGTGTTCAATGTTCAGGATGCACATGACGGAAGCGAAGGACTCATGATTGACCATTGTGCAGGCCTTGATATGCTCTCAAAGGCGGGGGTTGCTGTTGTACCTCACAAACTATGTAAAACAGAGCAGGAGATACTTGATGCCATAGATGAGATCGGGGAGAGCAGAGGGGATCTTGAGTACGATCTTGACGGTGCTGTAATAAAGATAGATCACATAGAATACAGAGATACATTCTCAGGTTCCAGCAAGTACTCAGCCGGTCACATAGCTTATAAGTATCCTCCGGAAGAAAAAGAAGTGGAGATAGAAGCTATCGAAGTAGATACGGGAAGAACCGGAAAGATGACCTTCAGAGCGAGGTTTAAAGAGCCTGTAAGACTTTGCGGAACAAATGTGCAGAGAGCAACTCTTCACAATGCTGATTTTATAAAGAGCATGAACATAGCAGAAGGCTGTAAGGCAATATGCAGAAAACAGGGTGAGATCATACCGGCTATAGTCAGGGTGACTGTACCTGCAAAGAATGAGTATATCCCGCCGAGTGTCTGTCCTGTATGTTCACATGCGCTTACAAAGGAAGAGGACACCTGCGATATTTACTGTACTAATCCGAGCTGTCCCGCACAGCTTAAGCGTACGGTCGCTTACTTTGCCGGCAAGGATGCGATGGATATAAAGAGCTTCGGCGAGACCTATGTCGCAACACTGGTTGAAGAAGGATATATTCATGATTATGCTGATATATATGATCTTAAGAACTTCCGTGATGAGCTCATAGAAAAAGGCATCATGGGTAAAGAGAAGAATACGGACAAGATACTGGATGCCATTGAGGAATCAAAGGCAAATGATGCATATAAGCTTCTGACGGGCCTGGCAATAAGAAATGTCGGTGCAACAACAGCCAAAGGTCTTATGAAAAGGTATGAGAGTATAGACGATCTTATGAGAGCGGATACGGCCGAACTCGAGACAGTGGATGATATAGGCGGCATAACCGCACAGTGCATACATGATTTCTTTTCCGATGAGGACAATATAAGGATACTAACAAAGCTTAAAGACAGAGGACTTAATTTTAATGCCCTGAAAGAAGAGGGAGCGACAGATAAGCTTTCGGGTCTTACCATTGTTGTTACCGGAACTCTTCCGACTCTCGGAAGAAAAGAGGTATCTGATCTTATAGAAAAAAACGGCGGCAAGGTGACAGGCTCGGTAAGTAAGAAAACAGATCTTCTGGTTGCGGGAGAAGCAGCAGGAAGCAAGCTTACAAAGGCTCAGGAACTCGGAATAAGGATCATATCGGAAGCAGAGCTTCTTGATATGGTCAGGTGATACCGGGACACAAACATATGGCATATAAGTGCATTTTATAGTACAATATATTGGAAAATGCGGTTGATAAAATCAGCCAAAGATCAGGAGGCTTAAACATGCCTGTAAAGATTCAGAGCGATCTTCCCGCTAAAGAAATACTTGAGGCGGAAAATATATTTGTTATGGATGAGGACAGAGCGACGCATCAGGATATCCGTCCGCTGCAGATCGCCATACTTAATCTGATGCCTGTAAAAGAGGATACCGAATGGCATCTTTTAAGATCGATGTCAAACACTCCTTTGCAGGTGGATGTTACATTTGTGAAGTTATCATCACATGAATCCACTCATACATCTGCAAATCATTTAAACAAGTTCTATGTTACATTTGAAGATATAAAGTCAAGAAAGTTTGACGGTATGATAATCACCGGTGCTCCTGTTGAACTCATGGAGTTTGAGGAGGTTGATTACTGGGATGAGCTGTGTCAGATCATGGAATGGACAAAGAGCAATGTTACGAGCACATTCCATATCTGCTGGGGTGCTCAGGCTGCTCTTCATTATCATTACGGCCTAAACAAGCAGAAACTTCCGGAAAAGCTTTCAGGACTTTACAGACACAGGGTATTAAACAGAAGAACTCCGCTTGTGAGAGGATTCGATGATGAGTTCTGGGTTCCTCACAGCAGGTATACTGAAGTATCAAGCAAGGATATACACGCATGTGAAGCTTTGACCGTGCTTGCGGAATCGGATGAAGCAGGAGCCTGTTTGTGCATAGCTCAAAACGGAAGACAGATATTTGTCCAGGGTCATTTTGAGTATGACAGAAGAACTCTTGAAAATGAATATCGAAGAGATGTTGGTAAGGGACTGGATATCAAGGTACCGAAGAATTATTATCCTAACGATGATCCGAATGAGAAACCGAAGCTGTTGTGGAGAGCTCATGCCAACACTCTCTATACTAACTGGTTGAATTATTACGTTTATCAGCTCACGCCATACGACATGGATACGATCGGTGAAGACAGCGTATATACACATGCTGCGAGTTGTTCGCTGGTTGTGGAAAGTGATGTCTGAGTCAGGAACTCTATATATGGAACAAGAAGCAATTATTCATACTTGGATAATTGCTTTTTTATAAACAGATACAGGGATCAGGGCAGCAATAGTGATAAAACCAAATGATAAAACTGTATCATCAGGTTATCCTGTTAACGAGGTGCAAATGGATTTGAATAATCAAAAATACAATGTGATCTATAAGGGGAGAAAAGCTGTTATATTCCGATATTTTGATTCAGTCTGTCTGCTGTTTGATAAAAAGGATGGAGAAGTGAATCTTAGAAATGTTACGGTTTTGGATGATTATCCTGAAGGATACTATTGTGTTTTCTTTTCACAGATATCAATAGAAGAACGAAAGCAGATCCGCTCGAATGACGGAGAACCGTTATTTATGGATTGTGTATGTTCTTTGTTTATTGATGACAGACCAAACAGTCCCCTGTTAAATGAATACATTGAAATACTGGGAGATGATCCTATCGATTATGAAACAATGGATGAATTTGCTGATCCTTCCCAATATGTCACAGTCAAATGTAAAACATGCGGCAGGATCTATAAAGTCAACAGGAACATGGGATACAGATCATCATTTTTTAAATGGACATATGTATAAACAGGAACTTAAGTAAATGTATGAGTATAATGAATAAAATAGAAGAACTGCTTAATAAACCATATTGGATCATTGATATTCTGCCAAAACAGGTTCCAAAAGACAGTCCTGGGCAGTATTTTACTATTGAAAATTATCTTCTTAATGAACAGCGTGATCGGATCAAGCAGAAGCATCTGAATGTGATACTTAAACTAAACTGCTATATGGATATTTCCATAGATGACGAGATCAATCCGTCTCCGGAGCGTATAAAGGAGATAATATCTGACAGATATGTTTATATAATGCTCAAGGATGCTATGATTCTTTCGGAGCCCGATGATACACATATGACAGTGTTTGATCCTGATGATGATCTGTTAAAGCTTCTTAAGGAGATCTCAGCATCAGAAGGATTATATGTCTGGGAAGGCAATAATGAGTAGATGGTTATATCGGTATTGGGAGCAAACGGATGATAAGTCAGGGAATGATCATTTTTGATACGATAATCGCCGCGGGCGGAGCTTTGCTGGCACTGGGGTTTCTTGGTGTTGACATACATAAGAAAAAGAGAAAAGAATTAAAGTGTATGAAAGGAAAAACTACGGCAAGAGTACTGACAGCAGAAACGACAAAAGAATTGGATCCAAACTGGAAACGATATGATACACCAAGTCAGAAGATGGATGAAAAAAGGTATTCCGGATATATCTTTTCTCTTAACGGAAAAGATTATACAGGCTATGGTGAAGTATCGGCCGTCAGTTTTAAGGATAAGATAAAGGTAAGATATAATCCGGATGATCCAAATGAAAACTGTACTGATTATGACTATACGACGTGTACCGGCATTGCAGAAGCAAGAGCATGTCTTATAATTTCCGCAGCGGTCATATTAGCGCCGATCATACTTGGATTGATATTCGGATAGAATGGATTTGGAAATAAATAGAGATCAGATCATAAGAAAATGAAGACTATTGAATACAGACTTGGGACAAAACAGGATCTTAATGATATATGTCTGCTTATACAGCAGGCAATAGGTGAGATGGAGAAGAATAACATATATCAGTGGGATGATATCTATCCGGCTAGAGATGACTTTGAAAAAGACATTGATGAGCATACGCTTTATCTGGCATACATTGGAAATACGCTAGCTGCATTATATGTGATAAGCAGTGACTGTGATGAGCAGTATGGTAATGCACAATGGAAATATGATGAAAAGACCGCATATGTATTGCACAGGTTTTGTGTGTCACCGCGTTTTCAAAATCAGGGCATAGGAAAAAAAGTTTTACGGCATATCGAGGAACAGATCAAAGGGATGGGATATGAATCTGTAAGACTCGATACGTTTACTGAGAATCCGTTTGCACAAAAACTGTATCTTCATAACGGTTATGAAACAAGAGGATATGCAAACTGGAGAAAAGGAAAGTTTGATCTTATGGAGAAAAAGCTGTAACATGATCAGACACAGCGATCAAACCGGAGAGGCATAATGATAAGATTTGTTAAATTAACGAGGGATCATTAAATGAAGATCGAACTTAGAGAACTGACAGAAGAAAATCTGAAACAGTGTTTTGAGCTTAAAGTTGCAAAGGAACAGATGCAGTATATAGCTTCCAATGAGGAGTCATGGAATGCGGCAAAAGAGAACGAAGATGTTGCCAGACCTTTTGCTATATACTGCGATGGAAAAATGGTAGGATTTACCATGTTTGCATTTGATGAAGAGTATGAGGATCCTTTTGACAGATACTGGCTGTGGAGACTGATGATCGATGAAAATATGCAGGGGAACGGATACGGAACGGAAGCCCTTAAGGTGATCATTCAGTACTTTAAGGATCATGGTGCAAACAATATACGCTTATCTACCAAAGAGACTAATACAGGTGCATTATCGATGTATCGAAAAGCGGGATTTATGGATACCGGTGAGATGAATGATGAAGAGATAGTTCTTAAACTTGATCTTTAAAGAGGGCCATGTTATGAAAAAACTGTTCAAAGCGATAAGAGATGCCAATCTGGATGCTGTTAAAGAGATAATAGAAAATAAGCCTGAACTGATTAACTGTGTTGCAAAGCAGCCGCCCAAAAAGGATGACGGACAATCTCCGCTTCAGGTGGCTTTCAAAACGGGAAATACAAATATAGCTGAATATCTTATCGATATGGGAGCAGACGTTAACTTTATCGAGGATGAGAACTGCTGTAATTCATGGAGGACACCGGTTTTACATGATGCGATCAACTGTGCCGTAATGTTATGCAGATGGAATACAAATGACAGCTTTAGAGGATTTCAGGTTTATTCCACAGAGGAAAGGGCTAAAGAAGCACTCAGACTGTTAAAGAAAATGCTTGATTTTGGAGCGGATGTAAATGCAGTTGATTCATTTGGTAATTCAGGCTTGAACAGATTCGGATTACAGGCAAGTCAGATCCTTCCGTCATACAATTATGTGGAACATAAAGAATTGGATAACCGGATATTTACTGATGAATTACACGATGATCTTAAAAAGGTCCTGCAGGCATTAAAGGATGCAGGTGCGGATGTGAATTATAAAGCACCAAACATAGGGTATTCCGTACGGGATTTTTACAGAGAAGGTTCGATTTCAATCCTGTTTGACGAAGTGTTTGGTTAGTATCGGCTTTTGAATTTTAAAGCTTTAGGAAAAATGCTATGAATAAACCCAAAATGATCATGTTTGACTATGGTCAGACACTCATAAGAGAAGCAAAGTTCAATGGAATAAAGGGAACGGAAGAAGTACTGAAACATGCCGTAAAAAATAAGTATAATAAGTCGGCAAAAGAGGTTCAGGCATATGCTGATGAGCTCAATGATGAGATCGGACGTTTTGACAGGTCAAATATTCATCTGTTTCAAAAAGAAGTGCCTAATCATATGTTCACAAAATATCTCTATGAATCTTTGGGAATAGATATCGCACTTTCACCGGAAGAAATAGACAATGTATTCTGGAATGCGGCATCACCCGGAACGGCAACAGACGGGATAGCGGATTTTCTTTCTTTTTTGAAAGATAATGAAATTCGTACCGCGGTTATCAGCAACATTTCATTTTCGGGTAAAGTAGTTGCAGACAGGATCAATACTTGCATTCCGGATAATGATTTTGAATTTATTCTTGCTACCAGTGAATATCTGTTTCGAAAACCGAATCGTCATATATTTGATCTGGCGATCGAGAAGTCTGAGCTTTCACCATCACAGATATGGTATGTCGGGGATCAGTATAAGTGCGATGTTATCGGCGCCAGAAATGCGGGAATGTTTCCTGTATGGTATATAGGTGCGATAGATATGCCGTACGATGCTCAAGATGATGTTCTTACAGTAAAGCATTGGGATGAACTTAGGGATTATATCTCACGGATATCAGAAGAAAGTGAGTGATCAATGAGTAGGGAGAGAGGGAATCTCATATTTATAAAAGACAGTGACTATGGGAGAGATACCGAAACCTTTATTAAAGCTGCGCTTGAGCGTGACGAGATATTAAAGTGGGCCTATATTCTGCATGATAAGGACATATACAATGAACATGATATGAATGCACGCAGGTACGGTGCGCAGTACTGTTGGGCTGACGGTTTCTTAGGCATGGAAAAGTATTCCTCAAAGGAAGAATATATAGACGAACAGATGAAGTTACCGCCGTTTATAGGTGATAAAAAGACTGCTATCTGGGTCGTGCTTGCGATAACCGACAGAGAAAGCAATAAAGAAACCGTTGCAGGCTGGTTTAACAAGCAGTTTTATGAAATAAGGAGAGCTGTCGATCGGACAGAGATAATAGAGCAGTTAAAGGAACTCACACAGGAGGATAAAGGATCAAGGCTATTGGAAAAATATCTTTATCCTGATGATGAAGTAAAGGCAAACTTTGACTTTCGAGCTTATATAGATAATCCTCCAAAGGAAAATAAAAGATTAAAGCGACTGAAGGATATCTTCATTCCCAGACATATTTACGAGTAAATTTATATAAAAAAGGAAATACATAATGAAAAGGATAATTAAATATCTCATACCTCTGACAATGCTCTTAACATTTGCAGGCTGTGCAAAGAATGAAGAAGAGATTCCAAAAGAGCCTGAAAAGACTGAACAGAGTGAAGTTAAAATTGAAGAAGATAAAAAAGATCAGGAGGAAGTAAAAGAAGAAGTAAAGGAAGAGATTCCCAAAGAACCTGACAAAGAGATTGATGAGGTATTTGATGATGATGCCGATATCGAGACATATTATTCCGAGAATGAGGATGTGGCTATAAGACTTAACTACACCGATATGACCGCCACCATCATAGACGGAAACGATAAGATGCCAGTAGAGATATCCATGGCACCGTACGGACCCTATATCGAAAAATGCGATGTAAATGATGACGGAAAGGATGATTATCTGATCGCAGAGTGTGAAGGTAACGGAACAGGTTTTTGTGTGTACGGTCTTTGCATCTTAAAGAAGAATGGCATTGATTATGATTTCTATCGCTATGACGGAAGATACTTTTCCGAAATACTTGAAGAGAGAATATCTCATACGTTCGATAATGATACCAAGGAAGTGACATTTACGATAGAAAATGAAAAGACTCTGACATACAAAAAGGTGATCGATACACAGGAAGAGCTTGAGGATGTCATATGGTCAGACATTATAAAGATAAAAATGATAGATAAAAAGCCCTATCTGTCAGCACCAAGCGGCTATATCTATAAGGATATACCGATGCCCGATTATGATCAGGCAATGGAAATTATTGTTTCTATAAAGATAAACAGTGACTTAAGTGTAAGTCTCGGTGATATAACGCCTGTTGACGATCCAAACGATCCTGATGAGATAAGAAAGATATTGAATAAATAAAAGGATTAAAAATGTAAGAGGGAATGATATGAACCAGAAAGATACGAATGCCATAGAGAGCATGTGTGCAGCCGGTATGAGCTTAGAAGCTCTCTATAAGATATTCAAACAGTTTGACAAAGGAGACATTAAGACCGTGTATGACAACTATGCAAAGACAAAAGAAGATTACGTAACGGAAGATATAACAATAAAGACCAATTGCTCATAAGACTTGTGAAAAAGATCACAGCGGAGAAATAAAATGAGAATATCAAGTTTTATTGAACTTGCCTCTTTTGGAATAAAAACAGTACTTTTCAGAAAGAAAGATCCTATACTCGGGACTATAATACTGACGGATAAGTGCAATCTTAAATGCAAACATTGTTCTGTTAATAATATCACGGCAGTAGTATATCCGTATTCCCAGATAAAGAGCGAGATGAAACAGCTGTATGATATGGGAGTAAGGATACTGTTCTTTTGCGGTGGAGAGACTTTCCTTTGGAAAGATGGTGATATCACCTTAAAAGACCTTGTCAGAGAGGCAAAGCAGATGGGATTTCTTATCGTTAATGTTGTTACCAACGGTACATATCCCATAGACCTTCCCGAAGCCGATCTTATCCTTTTAAGCCTTGATGGAGACAAAGAACGCCATAATGAGGTTAGAGGGGACACATATGATACCATAATGGAGAATATAAAGAATTCCACTTCTGATAATATCTGTTTCTATATGGCAATCAATCAGATAAATAAGGATGCGATACGCGATGTATGTCTGACTGCTCGTGATACAAAGAATGTGAGAGCAGTCTCTTTTAATTTTCATACTCCGTATCCCGATACCAGAAATCTGGCTCTTTCAAAAGAAGAAAAGAAGGAATGCTGTGATGTTATCACACAGATGATGAAGGAGAATGTACCCGTATTTAACCTTAAGAGTGCATTCCCTTATCTTATAAATAACAGTTTTCCTACGCCGTGTTATCAGTGTCTGGTGATGGAAAACGGAAAGATTTCAGTTTGTGGCAGATGTATAGATGTAGAAGGACTGTGTGAAGAATGCGGATATTTCTTTGTGGCGGAGTATACGCTGCTGTTTGGAGGAAACATTAAGATCATGTCCGAGATGCTTAGGACATATTTGAGATATATTTAGGAGGAATGATGGGTATACGAACCGAGCTGACAAGGATGTGGCTTACCCGTGCAACAAAACCTTTCATATTCAGAAATGAGTATGATGAGATACTGCCTTTTTCTGAGTGCAAAAACCTTGGCCTGTATGTTCATATTCCTTTTTGCAGAAGCATCTGTAATTTCTGTCCGTACTGTAAGGTGAGATATGAACAGAAAGAATGTGACAGATATATAGATGCCCTGATAAAAGAGATACACATGGTCTCAAAACAGCATGAGGGCAGAAAGGAAGTCACAAGTCTGTATTTTGGCGGTGGAACTCCCGCACTGGTAAAGGACAGGCTCTCTGAGATAATATCAGTCATAAAAGAACACTTCATTATAACAGACGGGATAGGCCTTGAACTTCATCCTGATGATATTGATGTAGAGACTCTTTTAAAGATAAGAGATGCCGGTGTGACGAGGATAAGCATAGGGATACAGTCTTTTAATGATAAATATCAGAGTATCCTGGGCAGAAAGAGCGTTGAAGCGGATAGACTTCAAAGTGTCTTAAGTAAAGTATCTTTTGAAACGGTCTCAATGGATCTGATCTTTGCGCTTCCTGATCAGACATATGAGGAGTTAAGATCAGATATTGACAGAGCATTTGCGATAGGTGCCAATCATGTGGCGATATACCCGTTCATAGATTTCACATTTACCGCAAGCAAAGTTAAAACAATGCCTAAAAAGGAGAAAAGGAAGCTTCTTGACAGTATAACCGAGTATTGTGATAAAAAAGGTTATACAAGAAACAGCATATGGACATTTTCTTCTAATAAGGATGCGCATTATTCTTCCATGACCAGAGACAACTTTCTTGGATTTGGCTGTTCTGCGACAACACTTTTAAAGGACAGTTTCAAGATAAACACATTCAATGTTGATGAGTATTGCAGGAGGATAGATTCGGGCAGACTGCCGACATCACTGACCATACGTTTCTCAAAAAGGCAGAGGATGGTATATTATCTGTTCTGGACCATGTACAGCACAAGACTTGATCCAAAAAGCTTTGAGGATTTCTTTGGAAAATCTCTTGATGATTACTATGGGGCTGAGTTTAAGCTTGCAAAGATTTTAGGATATATACGGGAAGAAAACGGTATATATTCGCTTACTTATAAAGGAGCATTTTATTATCATTACTATGAGAATTTCTATACTCTTTCATATATAGACAAAATGTGGGGGATAATGCGAAAAGAAGCATTCCCCAAAGAGATCAGATTGTAGGAAAGACAGTTATAAGAGCAGAATAGAGCAGTCTATTTTGCTCTTTTTGTCATTTAAATGATCTGTCAAAAAAGATATCATATGATCAGAACAACAGACAGGAGGTTTTTTAAAATTGAAAAGGAGGTAGCATATGAGTATAGCGATCATCATCATCTTTTTACTTGGTCTTATTTCAGTATTTGTTTTCACTGTTACAGTCATCGGAATAATACTGCATCTTAAAACTACCTTCAAAGGAAATGAAATACTAAAAGAATAATGTCAACCTTAGGGAATATTCCCATAATCTCTATACAGGAGCCTTCCATACTGCCAATGGAGGGCTCCATTTTGTTGACCATTTTTATGTGCTCGTTTAAAATATTTAGAGGGGATAAAACCAAAATATTTATGAAAAAATATGTAAAGATAATTTTAATATCATCATTAATACTTTTATGCGGATGCAAAGATAAAAAGCATGAAGATCAGGTCAATGAAGAGGTGATCTCACAGCCTGTGATCACAGATCAGGACATAAGATCCGAAGAGACGACAGATGAAGTATCTGATCCAACAGAACCTGTTAGAGAGCAGGTATCTCTGATCAATGCTGATGGCAGTACTCTTGAAGCAAGGATAAGTGTACCTGAGGGATATAAGCGTACTGAGGAAGATGAGAAAAGCCTGGGGGAGTTTTTAAGAAGTTATGCTGTTTTACCTGACAAGAGTCCTGTGCTAATGTATGACGGAAGCATAAAAGCTAACGACTCGGCTGTCTGTGTGTTTGATATGTATCTGGGAGATAAGGACCTTCAACAGTGCGCGGATAGTGTGATGCGTGTTTATGCGGAATATATGCGTGCAAGTTCTAAGGAAGACAAGATAGCATTCCATTTTGTGAGCGGATTTTTGTGTGACTGGACAAGTTACAAAAACGGAAAGCGTATCGTTGTTAACGGCAATGATGTTTCATGGAATGATTCTGCGGGATATTCTGAATCTGATGAGACTTTTGAAAATTACCTGAACACCGTGTTCAACTATGCCAGCACCCTTTCACTTGAAAAAGAATCAAAACCAATAGATTTATCACAAATAAAGATAGGTGATATTTTTATAAAGGGAGGCTCCCCCGGACATGTCGTGATGGTTGTTGATACCTGTGAAAAGGACGGAAAGAAGGCTTTTCTTCTTGCGCAGGGATATATGCCCGCACAGCAGTTTCATGTTCTGATAAATGAAGAACATGAAGATGATCCGTGGTATTACGAGGATGAGATCAAGTATCCGTTTATAACTCCGGAATACATATTCATGGAACCGTGTCTTAGGAGACCGGGATATCTTGATGAGTGAAAAAGGACAGATGATGAGAATCAGGGAACTTAAGGAAAACGAAACAGAGCTATTAAGGACTTTCTTGTATGAGGCCATATTTATACCTGAAGGAATTGAGCCTCCGCCAAAAGACATTGTTGATAAGCCTGAGTTAAAGCTTTATTTTGAAGATTTTGGAAAAGGAAGGGCAGATCATTGCATTGTTGCTGATGATGAAGGTCAGGTAATAGGAGCAGTCTGGACACGTATAATGAATGACTACGGACATGTGGATGATGATACTCCCTCTTTTGCGATATCTTTATATAAAGAGTACAGGGGGAAAGGCATCGGGACCGTACTCATGCAAAGAATGCTTGAACTTTTAAAGCAAAAGGGATACAAAAAGGCATCACTTGCTGTACAGAAAGACAATTATGCCGTAAGAATGTATGAGAAGGTCGGATTTAAAACTGTTGATGAGAATGATTGCGAATACATAATGGTCTGTATTCTTTAAAAAGCGATTTTGGAAGTATTATACGAAAACGAGGATATAAGATGAATTTTTTATACGTGGCTCTTGGCGGAGCACTTGGTGCAATGGCCAGATATGCGATCAGTCTGATACCTGTAAACGATAAGATTTTTGCATGCAGGAACAATATACCTTCCGTTCATCCTCGTACGGTTATATATAACAAAAAGTAACGGGGAAGTATATCTTACTATTTGTTACGCAGAAGATGCTAATATGGATAGAGTCGATGGATTCTATATTTATATCTCCGATGATGAATGGATAACTGTCAATAACCCGACGGATACCATATATGTGGATCACTATGAGATAATCTCAAAAGGTGTTCATAACGAAGGAACAGAATATGAGTTTGAATACGCGGGTGGAAATGACTTTACCCAGATATGGAATAAAGACGGATCCGGCAAGTGGAGTGAAGTCAGAAACAGACATTACTCAAGGGATACAATGCCGCTGGAATAATGTTTAAAGGATAGATAATATCGATGAATATCAGAAAATACGAACAGAATGATCTTAACGAGATCATGAAAATATGGAATGAAGTAGTTGAAGAAGGGATTGCCTTTCCGCAGGAGGATACGCTTGATATGGAAAGTGCTGCCGAGTTCTTCGCATCTCAGAGTTTTACGGGAGTAGCGGAGGGAAACGGCAAGATCTATGGACTATATATCCTTCATCCCAACAACGTTGGACGATGCGGCCATATCTGCAACGCCAGCTATGCCGTATCATCTGAGGCAAGAGGGAAACATATCGGAGAACAGCTGGTGATTGACTGCCTTAAAAAGGGAAAGGAACTTGGATTTAGGGTCCTGCAGTTTAATGCGGTGGTTGAGAGCAATGTTCACGCAAGACATCTGTATGAACGTTTGGGATTTGTCCAGCTTGGTACCATCCCCGGAGGGTTCAGGATGAAGGACGGTCATTATGAGAATATCTGCCCATATTATCATGAACTGTGATGATATTTGATCGATATGAAGGAATGTAATTGGAGTGGGATTAAGTATGGTGGAAAACAGGATCACTGAGGATGCAAAAAAGAGATTAGACTCGCTTTTTGAGAGCTATTCTATCATAGCTGATGATACCTTTGTGTTCATATGTGATATGAAGTATGACTTCTCAAGATGGTCTAAGAATCTGGTGGAATCTTTTGGATTACCCTCTGAATATATGTATGGCGCAGGAGATATCTGGGAGGGATATATTCATGAAGATGACAGACAGGCATATCATGAAGGCATGGATGCTATCTTTGCAGGAAAGCAGGCAGGACATGATATGCAGTACAGAGCAAAACGTCCTGACGGAGAATATGATATCTGTACCTGTCGCGGAACCGTTTTAAAAGATGAATTAGGTATACCCGAATATTTTTGCGGATCTATACGAAATCACAGTCAGAGAAGTCAGATAGATACTTTAACAGGACTTCGTAATCAGTATGGCTTCTTTTCTGATCTGCAGAGTTATATCAGGAATAAAACCCCTATTCGCATAGGAATGGCAGGTATCGGAAAACTGACTGAGATCAACGAAGTATACGGATACCATGCAGGCAATCAGATTCTCCAGGTGTTTGGAAGATTTCTTATGGATAATGTTGCCAACAGGGGAGGAACGTATCGTTTGGATGGATCGAGATTTGCGATCATATCCACTGTTCAGAGCGAAGAGGAACTTTCACAGTCATATGAGGAGATAAGGGCTTATTTCCGCAAAGGTATAAATATCGATGGACTTGATATCATTCTTGAACTCAATGCCGGTATTCTTTCCCTTGATGAATTCAATGTAGACGATCAGACAGTATATTCATGCCTGAATTTTGCATATCAGGATTCCAAGAGCAATAAACACGGAGATCTGGTGGCTTTCCGTACGGAGCTGACAAACGAGAGCAGAAAAAAGATTGAAATGCTTCATGCGATACGAGCTTCCATTACGAAAGGCTTTAAAGGATTTTATCTTCTGTATCAGCCTGTTGTTGATGCAGATACAGAGAAAGTTATAGGCGCGGAAGCACTCTTAAGATGGAAAAACGATGAATACGGTGTGGTTCCACCGGATATGTTTATTCCATTTATCGAGGCAGATCCGCTTTTCCCCGAACTCGGAGAATGGATCATAAAAACGGCACTTGATGATGCAAGGAAGATTCAGACATATCTTCCAGATCTGAAAATAAATGTCAATCTGTCGTATGCTCAGCTGGAAAGATCTGACTTTGCGGACGTTGTATGGGATACGATAGAAAAGGCAGACTATGACCCAAAGAATATGTGTCTGGAGATAACCGAAAGATGCAGACTTTTAGATATGGATCTTTTAAGAAATGTTATAGTTACCCTGCGCGCAGGCGGTGTTAGGTTTGCGCTGGATGATTTCGGAACAGGTTATTCATCCATCGGATTGATCAAAGATCTTCCCTTTGATACGATAAAGATCGATAGAAGCTTTGTTCAGCATATCGAACAGGATGAAAAAGAAAAGAGATTACTGAATAAGTTTACTGAGATGGCAGGTATATTCGGTGCCGATGTATGTGTGGAAGGCATAGAGACCTCAGGAATGCGTGATATCATAAGAACTTACGGTGTTCACAGTTTCCAGGGATATTTCTATTCAAAACCGTTGCCGATAGATGAATTTATTGACAAGGTAAAAAGCGGAGCCGACTGTCTGGCAAAACCGATCTGACAAAACCGATCTGACAAAACCGAGATATATTCAAACAAAGGGGAGAAAAATGGGAGAATTCTATATCAGAGATGCAAGTATAGAAGATGCTAAAAGACTGGTGGAGATATATTCCTACTATGTTCTTAACACGGCTGTATCTTTTGAATATGAAGTCCCTTCGGCTGAAGAGTTTAAGGATAGGATCAAAAAGATAAACGAAAAGTATCCCTATATGGTCAGCATAAAGGATAACAGGATAGTAGGATATGTTTATGCAAGCGCTTACAGTGTTCGTTCAGCGTACGACTGGACTGTAGCAACTTCGATCTATATTGACAGAGACTATCGAAGACAGGGAATAGGCCGGATGCTCTATAAAGAACTTGAAGAAAGATTAAAGGCACAGGGAATAGTGAATATTCTGGCAGGGGCAGCCTTTTGCGAACAGGAGGATGAGTATCTTTCGCATGACAGTTATAAATTCCATCTTAAGGAAGGATATTCGAAAGTGGCACATATGAAGGGCGTTGGCAAGAAATTTGGCAGATGGTATGATCTTTTATGGCTACAGAAAAAGATCTGAAAAACTTGGATAATGCTCAATGATATTAGATCAGGTATTATTCAGGTGGCCAGAAAAGATTTGGAGGGTATAGTTTTATCCGGCAGAGGATCATTGATGATTCAGCCGGATAATTTTTTATATTTTTTAATCTGTCATATGATATAGTTAAGAAAAGCTCATGGGGAATGGTTTTATGGAATACGATTGCGGATTTACAAAAGATAATAAGTGGTTCAGATACCGTGCAGCGGCGATCATCGTGGAAGATGGATATGTTCTGTTTGCGGGAAATGAAAAGGATGATTACTATTATTCTATCGGGGGTGCCGTTCATATGGGAGAATCGGCACAGGATGCAGTGATAAGAGAGGTGTATGAGGAGACAGGCATAAGATATGAGATAGACCATCTTGCCGTGATCCATGAGAATTTCTTTAATGAAAACATTGGTGCTCTAAAGAATATGGATTGCCATGAGATAGCATTCTATTATGTGATGAAACCTAAGGGTACAAGGGAACTTAAGAGCAACAGCTATACTCAGGGAGTCAGGGAAAACATGTACTGGATCCCCATAGAAGAACTGGATAAATATAAAGCGTTTCCTTCTTTTATGAAGGATTTCTTATGTTCCAAACATAGCGGAATAGAACATATAGTGACTGATGAAAGGGTATGAAAATGGCATCGAGCAAGAGATATATGGAGTTTATACTTGAACAGCTCTCTTTACTGGATGATATAGGCTGCAGGGCAATGATGGGAGAATACATAATCTATTACAGAGGTAAGGTTATCGGAGGGATATATGATGACAGGTTTCTCGTTAAGAACGTAAAATCGGCTGCAAAAAAGATGCCTGAAGCAAATCTTGAACTGCCTTATGAAGGGGCTAAGGAGATGCTTATGGTAGATGATGTCGAAAACAGAGTATTCCTTAAAGAGCTGTTTGAAGCCATGTATGATGAGCTTCCCGCACCGAAGAAAAAGTGAATCGATATTTCTTTATAGCATGAGGAAATTAAAATGATAAAAATGATACTTACGGATCTGGATCACACTTTGTTAAGGCAGGATGGGACCATATCTGATAAGACTCTTAAAGTCCTTTCTAAATGCAGAGAAAAAGGTATTCTGTTTGCCATAGCGACTGCAAGGTACTGGATAGGAGCAGAAAAGTATATAGAACAGCTAAGACCCGACTATGAGATAACAACCGACGGAACACTTATACATTCAAATGATGAATGTGTCTATTCATGTGAGTTTTCCGTGGATGATACGAATCAGATCATAAAGTCGATATTTGAGGCAGTGCCCGATGCAGAGATAACAGTGGCTAACAGAAAGCAGGTATTCTGGAACAGCAAACATATATCCGAATCCGAAAAGCTTTATAAAGCAGTTTACAACGATTATTCCAAAGCACTTAATGTGGGTGCGAACAAGATAGTAGCGGAACTTCCTGATGAAAAGTTAGCAGAAATGATTGCCGATAAAGCAGATTGCAAACTTCAGGGATACCGCGGTGAGAGATGGTATTCGTTTATGCCCAAAGATTCAGGAAAGACCGTGGCGATAAAGTATCTTTCACAGATAAGCGGGATAAAAACTGATGATATCGCAGCTTTCGGAGATGACAGCAATGATATGGAGATGTTAAAACTGTGCGGTAAGGGGATTGCCGTTGCAAATGCTGTTAAAGAAGTTTTAAAGATCGCTGATGAAGTGACTCTGTCCAATGATGAGGACGGTGTAGCAGCCTGGCTGATTAAAAACTGCCTGTAGGAATATATTTGCAAAGTAACTGCGTATGAAAAAGTGGTAATTACTGTTAATGATCGCTTTTTGCTTTAAAATATGAGCATGTATTTGCAACATCAGGTGAAAATATGATCTGATTATTTGTTATTATTTTCATTTATTATACAAGCATTCATACTTATAATGAATTCAGCAAAGGAGATAATAAAATGATCAATTGTCCTAAATGCAATGAACCAATCGGTGAAGATCTAAAGGTTTGTCCAATCTGCAGGTATGAGTTTTCAGAAAAAGACATGGCAGACATAAGAAAAGAACTGGCCGATAAGGAGAACAAGCTTTTCTATTACAGGAAAGAGATTCGTGAAAATGCGGCAAAGAAAAGGACAAGATATGTATGCATCATGCTGCTTTCACTTTTTGTGCCAGTGATCCTTGGATGCATACTGACGAAGATAACGAAAAATTACGGATTTATCAGCTTTCTTGCTCCTGTAGGGATTATCAGCGAATTGGTCGTTATGATAGTCGCAATGATAAACGGAGCATTTCGCTGTCCGTTCTGCGACGGGATTCTTTACAGAAACCATGGCAGATATTGTCAGAATTGCGGTGAAAAACTGTAAGAAAACTTTGGATTAAGCGATATATGAGAGGGGAATATATGGGAACATTTTCAAAACTTCACAGATATCATGAAAAAGGAGAAGGACCTAATGTTGTAAATACGGAAAACTTTGGAGAACCTTATAGATCTCTATATACATCTACCAGGCTTTTGACTCTGCATCATGAGATAGATATTACGGATGATGCCGGGAATGTAGTATATCTGGCCGGGACAAAGTTTTTTTCTATACTTGATAAGACGGATATATATGATGCGGAAGACAGACATGTTGCACATATCGAAAGAAAGCTCTTAAGTCTGCATGAGAGGCATTATGTATCAATGGAAGACGGACAGGACTTTGAAGTATCAAACGAACTTTTTCATCTGGTCGATGATATCACCAACATAGAGGGCTTAGGCTGGAGACTTGTAGGGAACATTCTTGCGCTTAATTTTGCCCTTTACGATGATGAAGAAAGGGTGGTTGCACTTATCAGTCAGAAGATGCTTTCGCTGCATGATAAGTACTGTATAGATATATATCAGCCTGAACACGAAAAGATAGTGGTTACCATAGTGATAACATTGCAGCATATGATCCGTGACAGACAGGCGGCTTCTTCTGCAGCATCGTCTTCATCTTCATCGTCAAATTAAGATATGCTTTTACTTTTGCGACATTTGCGGTATAATGTGTGCGTTTGTGTGAAAAAGAAGAGTATATGAAAGGAAATGAAAGATGAAAACTATTGCAAAGAAGTTTGCGGTAATATCAGTCCTGACTCTTATGATGAGCATGGTGTTTACCGCTTGTTCGAAGGAAGAGCTTGATTACGATGAGGATATTGAGACAGTATCGGAAACTGATGATACATCAGCAGATGATCTTAATACCGACATAGATCTGGATGCGCTGAATAAATCGGCTGATAACATAAAAAATCTTGATCTTACCTCTGATAACGGTAATGACTCTGAACCTGAAGAGGAAAATAAAGTAAATGATGAGTCAATGGATGAGCCTCAGGGGGATAAAACGGTGTACAGTTACACGGATGTTTACAGAACGGGAAATGATATTACGGTCATACCAAACGGAGGTCTGACAGGATCTACAGTCTTATATTCGGATAAGGATATAAACGGTTTCCTTGACTATGTTGATTCAGTTGTTCTTGAAGAGGGACGTACGATCAACAGAGATCTTTTCTATGATATCCTCTCAATAATGCTGGTCGATAAAGACTTGAGTTCTGACATAGGCTATATAGAAAAGAATATGATCATGGCACTTGCAATGGCAAACAACTTTCATGATACGGATATTGATATAAAGGAATGCTATCTTGATGCCAACAATGCTTCCGATTATGTGTATAAGCTCACTGCATTCGGAAAGGATGATACATGGACCGTTAATTACTCAAAACGTACAGTTCTTATGAATAACGGTTCAACAGAGTATTCTTCAGATATGTTCAAAGATGAATACCTTGCTGTCTGGATGGTGGCTATAGAAGAGTATTACGGGATAAAATAGATAAGAAAGTATGAATTTTAGTATGTGAGACCGGTTGTGATGATAACCGGTCTCTTTTTATTGAATCTGCAGGTTAAAAAATTTATTACGGTTTGAAGAGTATTATTCTAATATGTGATATTTGTGTGATTCCGGGTGAGAGATCATGGATTATAAATCTTTTTTGGAAACTTTTAATCGTTTGGCCTGTGTTATGTCGGTCAATCTAAATGAAGAAGGCGACAACAGGTATCTGATCGTAGAAGCAAACGATGCCTACAAAAATACCGTTGTAGAGAATATAGAGGACTTTGTACCCAATGTCCCGTATACAAAATATATTCCCAAAGCTGCAAACTTTGAAGATCTGTGTGATAAATGTGCCATTTCTGACAGACCTATCCATACATATTTTGATGTTGAGTTATACAATGCCTGGATGGAGGTGTTTTTAGCACCCTTAAAATCTGATGATCCGAACACAAAGATGCTTGTTTTCTCATATGAGATGAATCCCAAAGCCGAGATAGAAAAGCTTACCGATATATCTTCAAGGACAGCCACCAATGTTGTGAAGACATGTCTTAAACTTCGTGAGACCGATGATTTCCAGGAGACGATGAATTCGGTTATCGCAGATATACGTCATCAGTGCGGAGCCAAAAGGTGCAGCATACTTCTTACGGATTTTGAGAAGAGAGAATATACACTGTTATGTGAAGACTATGGCGGAGATCCTAATCAGATTCCTATGACGGCTTTCCTTAAGGAAGAGTTTTACAGGGTTATAGAGACCTGGCCAAAACTGATGAACAAGAGTGACTGCTTTATCATCGCTGATGAAAGTGATATGGAGGAGGCACATAAGATCGCACCGGAATGGATCGATTCATTAAGAAGTGATGAGGTCAGAAGTATAGTTATTTTTCCTCTTCGTTCAGATGGCAAGACGATCGGCTACATATGGGCAGGAAATTTTGATCCCAGCAATACTCTTATGATCAAAGAGACACTGAGTTTGACAGCATTCATCTTATCGACTGAGATAGCAAATGAACAGAACATACGCAAGATGAAGCTTATGAGCTCAACGGATCTGCTTACCGGCGTCTTTAATCGTAATGCGATGAACAACAGGATAAGCGATGAGCTTAACGGCAAAAAGAAGATCGATAAGCCATACGGAGTATTCTTTATTGATGTTAACGGCTTAAAGGCTGTTAATGATACACAGGGACATCTGGCAGGAGATAATCTCTTAAAAGATGTAGCATCAACGCTTCAGGAACTTGAATATGACAATTTGGAAGTTTATCGTGTAGGCGGGGATGAGTTTATGATCATCGCCATCGGTAAGACCGGTGATGAATTTGAAAAGATCAAAGAAGATCTTATCTCTAAATCGGAACGTTCAGACAGAGCTCATTTTGCGATCGGCTGCTGTCATATAGATGAGGTTGAGGATATCCTCAAAGCCATGCAGAAAGCGGATTCCAGAATGTATGAGAGCAAGGAAGACTATTATAAAAGGCATCCTGAGCATGTATGGCATCATAAAAAAGACTGATATATTATAAAACCAATAAATAAGAGAGAAGAAGGGTATAGAATTATCTATACTCTTTTTCTTTGAGTGTTTGAAAGGTGTTCTCTAAACTGATACAATCATATAAGGCGAAAAAGAGCAATATTATGGAGATAAAACATATGGATATAAAAGAAAGAGCAAGAAAAGCAGTGGAATTAAAAACTGTCGGTGGATATAACTGTTCTCAGGCTGTGACGGCTGTACTTGCCGACCAGACAGGCCTTTCAAAGGAACAGTTAAAACAGGTGTCTGCAGGTTTCTGTGCGGGCATGGGAAATCTGGAGGCAACATGCGGAGCCCTTATAGGAGCTGTGATGATCGCAGGATCAAAGACTGAAGGAAATGGAACATTACCTGTTGCAAGGAAGATGCAGGAGACTTTTAAAGACAGATGCGGTGCTATAAAGTGCAAGGATCTTAAGACCATGACAGATGGTAAGCCATTATGTCCGTGTGAGGAATGTGTCAGAAACGCCGTAATGATCTATGGCGAGATAATGGGACTGGAGTAAAGGTTAAATATGATGAGAACACTTTTTATAGGTAACAGCCATACATATTTTAATGACATGCCAAAGATCTTTAAGGATATATGCAAGGATAACGGTATTGATATGCATGTGACCATGCTGACAAAGGGCGGCATGGGACTTGATTATCATGCCGAAAATGAGCAGACAAGGTTTAATATCCTTTACGGTGATTATGATTTTGTTATCCTTCAGCATACGGCACATCCGATGGGAGACTATGAGGTTATGGAAAAAGGTGCTGACAGGATAATGGAATGGATAAGACAGACAAAAGCTATTCCCTGCTATTTCATGACATGGGCAGAAGAGGATAATGAGAGTTATCAGGAAGAAATGTCAAAACGCTACAGAATGCTGGCAAAAAAACATGATTGTTTTGTGGCTGAGGTAGGAGAAAGATGGTGGGATAAGATACATAAAGACCCGGCTCTTGATCTGTATGCCAAGGACAGGAGACATGCTTCGCCTGAAGGTTCCAGACTGGCGGCAGAAACAATCTTTGAGACTCTGAAAGAGAAAATGTTAAATAAGTGAGGTGCATATGAGTGATCTTGTCTGTGTAAGATGTGACGGAAACAATAAGGATTTTATTGAAAACTGCAGACTGCTTGATATGGATCTGGATAGAAGAGTCGGAAGAGTGATAGAACGTGACAAGTATGCTCAGTTTAACATGCTTGATAAGATCAATGAGGCTATAGTTATCTATCGCGATGATAAACCTGTCGCGGCAGGAGCGATACGTTTCTATGATGAAAAAACAGTCGAACTAAAGAGAGTGTTTGTCAGACCCGAACAGCAGGGGAGGGGAGTCGGTACTTTGCTTGTTTCCAAACTGATAGAATGGGCAAGGGAGCTGGGATATGAAAAGATGATCCTGGAAACCGGAGAACTGCTCTCAGAATCCTGTCATGTGTATGAAAAACTGGGTTTTGTTAAGATACCCAATTACGGAGCGTATGCGGATATGCCGGAATCATTATGTATGGGACTTGATCTGTAACAGAAAAAAGGTAGAGATAATGAATGATGAGAAAAAGGTTATTTCGGGACAGCTTTTTATAGACAGGTGGATCTATTCAAAACCCGAATCAAAACCAAACAAAGATGGAAAGATCGTTGTGATTTCAATGAAAAGCTGCGGGCCATTGGAAGTCTATGAATGGGGTATCGCATCTGATAGAACATTTTATGAGAAATATGTATGGTGTGAGAATGATCTGTTTGAGGACACAAGCTATGAAAGAAAGATCAGCAAAGAAAGCTTCTTGGAACAGATAGAAAAAGTAGAAGAACTGATAAAGGATACTGATCTTAAGGATTGGACATATGTGTATGATGAGATAGTACACATGATAGGATAGTTCAAATGGGGGGAACAGTAATGAATGTAACTAATGAGATGGCTGCGGAAGAATATCTTGGATTGAGAAAAGCGGTAGGATGGAGCATATTTCCCGTTGAAGAGGCACAAGCGGGACTTGATAACTCATATGTTGTCTGTATCAGGGATGAAGACCGAGCCGTTGCCATGGGAAGGATCATATGGGATCATGGATACTCTGTTCTTATCGCTGATATTATCGTTGCTCCCAACTACCAGGGATGCGGTCTTGGCAGGATGGTCATGGAAAACATCATGGATCATATAAGGAGCCTTTTAAAACCCGGATACAGGATAATGGTAAGTCTTTTGGCTGCACAGAACAAGGAAGAGTTTTACAAGAAGTTTGGGTTCATTGACAGACCGAATGAGAACTTTGGATGTGGAATGCATCAGTGGCTGGAGAGTCATGAATAGAAGCATGATCATTGCAGATTGGATCTGTTTTGGAGGATAAAACATTGAAGATAATAAGATTAAATATGGAAGATGATAATGAAAGAGTCAATGATTTCATAAATGAGGCTTTTACAGACTATGCGATCAAGAATGAGGTTGCCTTAAACTTTGAGGAATACTGTTTTATAGCAGAAGATGATACGGGCAGGGTAATAGGAAGTATCACAGGCAGAGCATATTATAACGAAGTTCATATCGGGGATCTGATAATAGACAAAGATCATCGTCGACTCAATCTGGGATCAGAACTTGTAAAGACGGTTGAGCAGGCTTATGAGAATAAGGGATATGACAAGATAACTCTGACGACATTTGGATTCCAGGCCCCCGAGTTTTACAAAAAACTGGGATATCAGCTGGAGTTTGTAAGAGAAGATAAAGACCCTAAACTGTGTAAATATTTCTACTGTAAATCATTGGGATAAAAGGTGATCCATGAATCATTGCGGAACAAAAAAACTTGAGACCAAAAGACTGATATTAAGGAGATTTGTGCAATCGGATGCGGAAGCTTTTTATAAGAACTGGGCGTCAGATCCTGAAGTGACAAGGTTTCTGACATGGCCGACACATACAAGTATTGACGTATCTAAAAATGTTCTTGAATCATGGCTTAAGCTTTATGAGAAAGAAGACTATTATCACTGGGTTATCACTTTAAAAGAAAACGAAAACGAGCCGATAGGAACGATCCACGGTCAGGTGAACGATGATCTTGAACTTATACAGATCGGATACTGTCTTGGCAGAGCCTGGTGGAATAAGGGAATAATGTCAGAGGCTGCACAGGCCGCGATCGACTTTTTCTTTAATGAGGTAGGTGCAAACTGTATCTGTTCCTATCATGATCCGAACAACCCAAATTCGGGCAAGGTGATGGAACATTGCAGGATGAGGTACGAAGGGACAAGAAGAGCAGCAGACAGGAATAATACGGGGATATGTGATGCAAGCTGGTATTCCATCTTAAGAGAAGAGTATAAAAGTGAGTTAAAACAGTGAAAAGACATTGTATGGTAAATACAGAGGGGAGGATATTATGAAGTTTCACTATGGAGGGCATTACAAAAGCGAGGAGGATCTAAAGTCAAAGAGGGAGAATCCCGAAGGCGCAGTTTCATTTAAAGAACCGGCTCAGAATGTTTTTGCTCTTGTGGCAAATGTCGGCTGTCTCATACTGGGGATTTGTCTGCTGGTAATTATATATTTCATGATAGATTATGACAGACAGCTGTTTTTCAAAAATATAGGGAGCGGTGCATTACTCTCAATGCTTACTCTGATACCGCATGAATTTTTGCATGCAGCATGTTTTAAGGAGGATGTATATATGTACATGAATCCTGCCAAGTTTCTGATCTTTGTGCATGGGACAGAGAGCATGAGTAAGGGCAGATTCATATTTATGAGCCTGTTACCGAATATCGTTTTCGGATTGATACCGTTTGTTTTATTTTTGATCGATCGGGATATGATCCTGGCAGGAATGTTAGGAGCTTTCTGCTTAAGCATGGGATTTGGTGATTATATCAATGTTTTCAATGCGATCACACAGATGCCGAAGGGGGCGAAAACCTACCTTAACGGTTTTCATTCCTATTGGTATATAGATTGATGTTAGGGGAGAGATAAATGTATAAATATATGCGTATACAGGGAAGAGAAGATTCCTATATAACAAAGTATCCGAAAGGTATTTTCAGCCTTTGCTGGAACATGATAAGAGATAAGATCTTAACAGATGAGGAAGAAAAGCTTTTCATCTCGATCGATGACTGGTTCAAAGATAATCTTCCGGAACCGGAGCCCTGTAAGAATCACGAGATGGTCATAACATTCTTTAAATGTGACACTATAGAGCATATGCTTGAAAAACTTAAACCTGCGATAGATCTTTTGGATAAGTACAACAAACCTTATGATGTTGTATACACTAATTTTGTGGGCAGGATCGTATATGAGGATGAATGGCAGATAGCCGTTAAAGTCGCAGACGGTAAAATGAGTATGTAATAGATTAAGAAGTTTCTTGGTGACTTACAATAATCGGAAGGATAGAATCATGAATTACATAAATGAGATGAGAAAAGTGATCGGTCATGATCTGATAATGGGTGTCGGATGCGGAGTGCTCATTGAGGATGATAAGGGACGTTTGCTTTTGCAAAAAAGAAGTGATACAGGAGATTGGTGCATCCCCGGAGGAGCCCTTGAACCAGTAGAGACTTATGAGGAAGCCGCAAAAAGGGAAGTTTTTGAAGAGGTCGGGATAAAGATATCGGATCTTAAACTGTTCGGATTGTATTCCGGAAAGGAAAGAGAGATACATTATCCGAATCTGGATGTTGTCTATTCGCTTGCAGTGATCTTTATAACGAATAAATATACCGGTGAGATATCCGACACAAGTGATGAAGTATTAGAGCACAGATTCTTTGACAGGGACAGTATCCCAAAAGAACTTTTCCACTGCGATGCACGGATCATCCTTGACTGGAAAAACGGACAGACCGAGGTTGTGGTTAAGTAGTAGAGGATGGTGTGTTGAACGAAGCAGAGATTTATAAAGAACTGGGAATATTAACAGATAAAAAGGATGAGTGGGAAGAGAGCATACCTTATGTATTGTCTTTACTTACACATGACTCCGTAAAGATAAAAGCCAAGGCGCTATGGCTTATCGGTGAGATGGGACTTATATATCCAATGGCTTTAAAAGAAGATATGGATATGATCACATCCTTTTTTGACAGTACAGATGCGGTCCTTAGAGAGCGTGCCGTTAATGCGACAGGTAGGATAGGACGCGGAGATTTTCTGTTGATAAAACCATATTTTATCAGACTGTTGGGGTTTGCATCCGATGAGGTGGCAAAGGTCAGACTAAGTTTTATATGGGCATGTGAAAATATCGCAACAAACACTCCCGATATCTATGAGGGGCATATGGAGATATTTGAGAAGCTTTTGTATGATGCTGATGACAGAGTAAGGATGGAATCACCGGAGATCTTTCGTGTTCTTGGTAAAAGAAGACCTGAGTTTGTGGCTCCGTATATTGAGCAGTTACGGAAGATAGCAGAGAATGATGAAAACAGGGTAGTAAGGATACACTGTATGGGGGCTGTAAAGGCTGCCACATCTAAAAAGAGTGAAGAGTGTTAAGGATAAGAAAATGATACATATAAAAGAAGCAAATTTTGAGGATATCGAGAAAGAATGGCTGTTTGTCAAAGATATGCCTGAGGATGAAAACGGCCTTACAAATGAATGGAGCGGTATATCAAGAGAAGATTTTGAAAACAGGGCTCTTCCTCAGATGCTTGATTATTCAAAGGGAGTCGGACTGGAGGACTGGCTGGTTCCGGAAACATTTTTGTTTCTCTGGGATGATGATGTCATAGTAGGTCAGTTCAGGATAAGGCATTATCTGAATGATGCACTCAGAGAAGGTTCGGGTCATATCGGTTATTATATCGGGAAGCAGTTTCGCGGAAAGCATTATGCAACACAGGGGCTGAAACTGACTTTAGAGATCGCAAAAAACATTGTACCCGAAGAGGAGTTTTATCTGCGTGTGAACAAGGATAATCCCGCTTCGCTTAAAGTGATGTTAAATAACGGCGGAAGAATAGCTTACGAGAATGAAGAAAAGTATTTTGTAAGGATCATAAATCCCGGAAAGAGCATAACTTTAAAAGAAGTTACAAGAGAAGAAATAGAAACAGTCTGGCAAATGCAAACAGAGGCATTTTCAGGGCTTTTAAAGAAATATCAGGATTATGATACTTCTCCGGGAGCGGAAGCTTTCGAGAAGGTACTTGCCCGTTTTGAGCAGCCATGGACAACATACTATTTTATCGTTTCCGGAAAAGAAAGAGTGGGAGTGATCCGTATAATAGATAAAAAAGACGGAAGCAGAAAAAGGATATCTCCTGTATGGATCATGGAAGAGTACAGGAACAGAGGATATGCTCAAGATGCGATAAAGGAAGCTGAAAGGATATACGGATCGGACAACTGGTGCCTTGATACTATTCTTCAGGAAGAAGGTAATCTTCATCTGTATGAGAAGTTAGGGTATCATCAGACCGGAAAGACAGAACGCATTAATGAACGGATGGATATAGTATTTTACGAAAAGAACTAAGATGCTGAAAGACAAAGATATCAGGGGACCGTTATTCGAATTTCTCGAAGATACATACGGGAAGATAAGAATAATCGAAGAAAATACAGTGGGATCATCCAGGGCGGATATCGTTATGATCACTGACGATATCCTGACGGGTATAGAAATAAAAAGCGATGCCGATACATACGTAAGATTATCCGGACAGGTAAAGGATTATGACAGGTATTTCGATAAGAACATCGTTGTCGTTGGAACGACACACGCATTGCATATCGAAGAACATGTTCCGCCCTACTGGGGGATAATCACTGTCGAAGAGGTTGAAGGTGTTCTGGATTTTTATATATTGAGACAGCCTGACAATAATTCAAAGGTTAAGCTTAAAAAGAAACTTAGTATTCTGTGGAGACCGGAGCTCTTTGAGATACAGATGCTTTTCGGTATGCCAAAATACAAGGATAAGAACAAGGATTTTGTCATAGATAAGATCTGTGGCATGATACCTGAAAAGTTTTCGGTTAATGAGCTTAACGAACAGATAAGCAGGATATTATTTGAAAGAGATTATACGAAAATAGAGGAGATTTTACAGGAATATCGCAAGGGAGAATTTCAAAAAGCCATAGAAAAGGAGTCTGATCCTCAAAAAAAGCTGGAACTCTTTCTGGAAAAGGAGAAAAAGGCTGCAAATCTGAAACCCAAAAAGAAGAGAAGAAGACGAAAAAGACTTATATAGAGTAATAGTGTGCTTGCAACAAAGCGCACTTTTTTATTTCAGATAACAAAAAAATATCATTCGCATTCCAAAAAATGATAAGTAATGAATTTATACGGATGATATCATCTTCATGTAATGCGAAGAAAGAAAAGGAAAGGTATATATGAAAAAAGAGATTTTGATAAAAAGGATAGCAATGTCGCTTTTTGGTGTTATCATATGCGCGATAAGTGTAGGGATATTTAAGATCGCAGCTCTTGGAGTGGACCCGTTTCAGTCATTTATGGCAGGCCTTGACGATATGATACCGATAAGTTTCGGAACACTGTATGTCATAACCAATGCAGTACTTTTGCTGTTTGCTCTTATATTTGACAAACATTACATTGGGATAGCGACTTTCATAAATCTGTTCCTGCTAGGATATATAACACAGTTCACATATGAGTATCTGCAGACGATCATCGTAAATCCGTCAATAGTGATCAGGGTTATCTGTCTTGTGGTGGGAGTTGTCATCATATGTTTCGGATCGGCATTCTATATGACAGCGGACCTGGGTGTATCTACATATGATGCAATAGCGCTTATCATATGCAATACATGGAAGAAGGGCAAGTTTCAGTATGTAAGGATAATAACAGATCTTGTTTGTGTTATACTTGGAGTGGGTTTGTTTTTGCTGGCAGGCGGAAGTGTATCAATGATACCTACAATAGCTGGAGTCGGAACCATAATAACTGCTTTCTTTATGGGGCCGCTCATAGAGTTTTTCAATGTTCATGTTGCACGTCCGATACTTAAGGATAAGACTGATAAGAAGGTGGATTGATATGAAGATTTATGATATCTCACAGGAGGTTTTCGGATGCAGGGTTTTCCCGGGTGATCCAAGTCCTGTGAAAAGAACAATGCTAAGTATCAAAAACGGTGATGTTTGCAATCTTACCGCATTTGAGATGTGTGCCCATAACGGGACGCATGTTGATGCACCGTATCATTTTATAGATGACGGGAAGAAGATAGACCAGGTTGACCTTGACAGGTTTATCGGTTATGTGTATGTGGCAGAGCATGAAGGAGATATCGATTCTGATGATGCAAAAGCCATACTGAAGAAAGCAAAAGAGTGTGATGAAAGAGCTGTAGAAAGAATACTTATAAAGGGAAATGCCACAGTTACGGCTGAAGCGGCAAAAGTATTTGCTAAAGAAAAGATCAGACTGTTTGGCAACGAATCGCAGACGGTAGGTCCTGAAGATGCTCCAAAAGAAGTACATCTTATAATGCTTGGCGCTCAGATAGTATTGCTTGAGGGTATCAGACTTGAGGATGTTGAGGAAGGTGTGTATATTCTTCATGCCGCACCTCTTAATCTGGGAGGCTGTGACGGATCGCCTTGCAGAGCCACACTGATCAGAGAATGATATATATGTATAGACGTGAAACAGCACCGACCGGTGCTGTTTTTATGCGCTTACAGTTTCAGGCAAAAGGGCCCTGTCGTCTATGTAGTAATCGCAGGTTATCTTTCTTGAGTTGTTACCGTACATCTCAACGATCTCCGGAAGATTATCGTTTACGGCATCAAACTTAAGTCCCTGATCGTCACACCAGGATATGGCATTTTCAAGCGCTTCACCTGCGCGGCAGGTCCAGAGTATCAGTTTGTTTCCTGCTTCCTTCCATTTTTTTAAATATTCTATGAGATTAACATTCGGACTGCCAAGCTCAGGCCAGGAGCTGTAGCAGAGAGTGCCGTCAAAGTCGACTGCTATAATCTTGTATTCGGGCATATGAAAACCTCCCTTCAGCTGTTATCATCCAGTTCAAACAGTTTATCAACATCAATTTCAAGAAAATCCGCCATACGAAAGGCTATCTCCAAAGACGGAGCCCTGTCGCCGGTCTCATAGCGGCTTATTGTCCTTTTGTCGCATTTTATGGCATCGGCAAGCTGTGCCTGAAGTATGTTTTTTTCTAGCCGCCTGGCTTTGATATGATTTTTCATTGCCACATGATCACCACCTTAGAAACCGCACATACGTTCTGATTGCTTGTGGATTTAGATTACCATAAATCGAACATATATTCAATAGCGTTTTATGAAAATCTCTCTGAATCTACCAAAGTGTCTATTGAAATACGTTAAGACCGGATCCTATACTGAAACCAGAAAGGATGTTCGATTATGGGAGACAGAACGATTCTTCACAGCGACATGAACTGTTTTTATGCCTCTGTAGAGATACTTCATGATCCGAATCTGAGAGGAAAACCTGTGGCAGTAGGCGGAGATGTCGAGGCAAGGCACGGGATCGTAATGACTGCCAGCTATGAGGCAAAGAAGTTTGGCGTTAAGACCGGTATGGCGCTCTGGCAGGCAAAGCAGTTATGTCCTGATATTGTTTTTGTTTCGCCTCATATGGACAGATATTTCAGATTTTCCCGCATGGCCAGAGAGATATATTCCGAATATACCGATCTTCAGGAACCCTATGGGATAGACGAGAGCTGGCTGGATATAACAGACAGTGTAAGCATAAAAGGTGACGGATTAAAAGTAGCTACAGAGATAAGCAGCAGGATAAAGAAAGAACTTGGAATAACAGTCAGCATAGGTGTCTCGTTCAATAAGATATTTGCAAAACTGGGCTCGGATTACAAGAAACCCGATGCGATAACCACAATGTATCGTGATGAGTATAAGACTAAGGCTTGGCCTCTGAAAGCATCCGATCTTTTATATGTCGGAAGGAGCACGAATGCAAAGCTTAAGAGAGTGGGGATAAATACAATAGGTGATATCGCAAATGCGCGAGAGGAGTTTATGGTGGATAGACTCGGCAAGATGGGAAGTATCCTTTGGGGATTTGCAAACGGATATGATGATACTCCTGTAAGGGCACAGGAATCTTCGGCTCCCATAAAATCCATAGGTAACAGTGTGACATCACCAAGAGATCTCATAAACGATACGGACGTAAAGATCGTTCTTTATATCCTTTCGGAGAGCGTGGCTGCTAGACTCAGGGAGCACGGCTTCAGATGCAGGGTTATTGAAATATGGATCAGGGACAATGATCTGTTTTCATTTACCAGACAGCATAAGATAAAGAATGCCACAAATATCACAGGTGAGATCGCGGATGAAGCATTTAGGATTTTCAAGACCCATTACAGATGGGATAAACCGATCCGGAGTGTCGGAGTAAGAGGTGCAGACCTTGTAAATGACAGTTACTGGGAACAGCTTGATCTTTTTACGAGTTATGAGTACAGACAAAAATGCATGAAGCTTGATGCCTCACTTGATGATCTAAGAAAAAGATTCGGTTTTTACTGTGTTCAGAGAGGCCTTATGTATATTGACAGAGGATTATCCGACGTTAATGCAAAGGAAGATCATACCGTGCATCCGCTCGGATATTTCAGATAAGGAGAAGGATAATGGAAAGTGTAAAAGTATATGTTGACGTAAAGGCAAAGTTTTCGAAGGACGGAAGGCTGATACCTTTAAGCATCACATGGACAGACGGATCCGAATATAAGATAGACAGGATAAAAGATGTCTGCAGGGCTGCCAGTTTAAGAGCAGGCGGTGCAGGTATCAGGTATACCTGTATGATATACGGAAAGGAGAGCTATCTCTACTATGAGGACAACAATTTATGGTTCGTTGAGAGAAAGCAGGCCTGATGACATCGGATACGGCAATGGTATATAATCGGGAATGTAAGAAATAAATTATGAGGTCAAAAGAGATGATAAAAGCTTTGATAATCCTTTCATATATTCTGATGAAAGCATTTGGTGCCGTGATCGAATATCTCAATCATGCACACTTAAAAGGAGAGCTCCCTTCAAACGTAAAGGACGTATATAACGAGGAAGAGTACAAGAGATGGATGTCGTATGAGGCTGAAAACGGAAAGATAAGCCTTTTTGAAAATATAGTTCAGGTCATTGTAATGGTACTGTTGCTGGCATTTGATGTGTATGCAAAACTGTTCGGACTGTTTGAAAATGTAAATATATATATTCAGTATCTTTCTGTGATCATGCTTATAGGATTGATCAATACGATCATAGCAGTTCCGTTTTCATATTATGATACATTTGTCATAGAAGAGAAATACGGTATGAACAAGTCCACAAAGAAGACATTTATACTGGATGTCATCAAGGGCTTTTTTATCGAAGCGGTGATTTCATTTCTGCTGATATCTCTGATGAAGATCCTGTTTGAAAGATTCGGAAACCTTGCCATAATCCTGGGGACTGTCATCATACTTGTCATCATACTTTTTGTGATGCTCGTAATTGTCCCTCTAATGAGGATATTCAACAAGTTTACACCACTTGAGAATGGTGAACTTAAGGATAAGCTACTTGAGCTGTGTGAGAAATATGATGTGAAGGTTCAAAAGATACTGGTCAGGGATGCGAGCAGAAGGACTACAAAGTCAAATGCCTTTTTCTCAGGTTACGGAAAGCATAAGGTGATCTCTCTTGATGACAACCTGGTAAAGAACTTTGCCGAAGATGAGATAGTTGCTGTCTTTGCACATGAATTTGGTCATGCAAAACACAAACATACATTAAAGACACTTCCGTTTTCGGTATGCAGCACACTGATCGTCTTTATAGCTCTTGGGATTGTTTTAAACATTCCTTCGCTTTATACGGCATTTGGATTTAACGGAGTCAACTATCTGTTTGCCGAGATGCTGATCTCGATAATCACATGGCCGGTCTCAATAGTGATCAATGCCATAGGAAACGGCCTTTCAAGGAAAAACGAATATCAGGCGGATGCTTTTGCAGCCAGAGAGGGATACGGAAACAATCTGATAGATGCTTTAAAGAAGCTTAACAAAGAAGCGTTGGGAGATATAAATCCTCATCCCTTAAAGGTATTTCTTGATTATTCACATCCGACGTTATCTCAAAGGATAACAGCGATCGATAAGGAGAACATATGAAGAAAAGCGTAATTCGCGGTGGACATGTTAACAACAGTGATCCCAATGCTCCAAAGGTGATCACATCAAAAAAACCTGTTGGGTTTGATACTCATTTCTGGGTATATACAGGGATAAACGGTCGCGGATACGAGGCCTTTAATATCTCTGTAAAGAAAAGCGAAGACGGGACTGAACTTATACTGTCATGTAAAGACAGAAATGATATCGTAACAAACGAGGAGTTTCTAAAAGAGGTTCAAAGGATAATAGAAAAGAATTCGCTGGTGAGTTTAAACGGCAGTGTTGAGTATGTTAACGGACTTCCGCCTGAATATCAGCCGTACTGGATGGATGTGGAGTATGACTCGGGAGAGACACTCTCGTTTACGATCCCAGGAAATCCCAATGCAGACTGGTGCAAGGATCTTAAAAAGCTATTGTGTGATGAACTGGTAAGACACGGGATAGAAGACATGCTGCCGCCAAAGGAGGACCGCCAGATCGCCAGGTTTGATCTTAAGATCCACAAATGGCCGTACAGCATCTGGTACGCGACCATAAGAACACAGGATGATGACGAAGACAAACGTCCTGTGCACTATTTAAGATCTGTATGGAATAAGGAGACCAAAGAATCCGAGATATCCGATATCACAGTGATACCTGAAGACTTTTATGAGAATATCACTAGGCTGGTCGAAGAGACAAAGTTAAGAGATTACAGTAACGGAAAGATAGATTTCCCCACGGGAATGAAATCCGATGAGGTAAAAGAGGATGTTATCGGATACTGTGCGGAAGGCATAAGCGGAAAGCAGTTCAATACATTTATATATGGTGATGAGATACCTGACGGATTGCGTAAAGCAACGGATGAAATAAAGAAATATATAGACTCCGTACTGCCTAAGATCCAATGAATCAAGGGGTGCCTTTGGGGGTACCCTTTTTCTTATCAAAAAAATGACACGGATAAGACTGTAGTATATAATGGAGATAGTTTTGGGGAGGAGAGATATGCCGCATGTAGAGATCAAATGCTTTGAGGGAAGAAGCGACGAACTTAAGAAAGAATGCGCCATGAAGGTGGCTAAGACCGTGGCGGAGGTGCTTAATGTAAATCTTTCAAGCGTATCCGTAGCGATAAAGGATTATAAGCCTGCAGACTGGAAGGAACAGGTCTGGGATAAGGATATAGTCCCTGATGAAAAGTATCTGTATAAGAAACCTGAATACACCTGTGAATGATATGTATCTGATATCTTTATATTTTGATGAAAAAACAAACAGTATACTGCAGCGCTATATCGATAAGGTCGCAAAGGTTACGGGAAACACCTTTATGACAGACCATGAGGTGCCGCCGCATATGACACTGTCTGCAATAGAGGCAAGGAATGTTGATGTGTTAAAGCCTTCTTTCGAAACGCTTGCAGGAAGACTTAAAGGAGGGCAGATACAGTTTGTATCAACGGGTCAGCTGTTTCCTTATGTTTTTTATATCACACCTGTATTAAATGATTATTTAAGAGAGTTATCTCAGACGGTGTTTGATGAGTATTCAAAGATTCCTGAGACTTCTGTGAGCAGGTATTATAAGCCGGGCTCATGGCTGCCTCATGTTACAATAGGAAAGACACTGACAAAGGAACAGATGCTTAAAACTCTTGAGCTTGTGCAGGATGAGTTCTCGCCGTTTCTATCAGAGGTGACACGTATTGGGCTTTCGAGAGTCAATCCTCACAAGGATGTGGACAGCATCATCCTTTGATCAGAATGGTATAGATAAATGTTGACTGATCATAAAGGTAAAAAAATAAACGAATACATACCGGATTATGTTGTGTTTGATCTGGAGACAACGGGAATAAACTGTAATTGTGATGATGTCATAGAGATATCTGCCGTAAAAGTCATCGGTTCAAAAGTTGTGGATGAGTTTTCGACTCTTGTAAATCCCGGAATATCCATACCATGGAGGATAACGCAGATAACAGGTATAGATGACAGCATGGTAAAGGATGCACCGGACTTTGAGCAGGCGCTTATAGATTTTTTTGAGTTTGCAAACGATATGGTGCTTGTGGGGCATAACATATCTACATTCGATCTGTTATTCATATACCGTGAATCAAACAGATTCTTTGATAAGATTCCGGGAAATGACTATGTGGATACACTCACGCTTTCCAAAACATATCTGCCTGAACTTCATTCACACAGACTGGGTGATCTGGCTGCACATTATCATGTTGATCCAAGCGGTGCTCACAGGGCGCTGGCCGACTGTCGTATGACTCAGAAACTCTATGAGGCATTAAAAGAAGAGATGAAGAATCCTTCCGAAGCGGCCAAAGCGGTAAAGAAATGTCCCAGATGCGGTTCTGTCATGAAAAAAAGAGACGGAAGATTCGGCCCGTTCTGGGGGTGTGGCGGATATCCGGATTGCAGATATACCGAGAATATCTGAGAAACTGAAGATTATATTTGGAAAAAACATATGTCTGATATATACAGAGATAATTCTTTAAAATACTGGAACGAAACACATAAGGATGTTAAAAGGTCGGATATAAAGACCGACGACTGGCTTTATAGATTTGATGATCTGATAGAGGCAAGCGCATCTCCGATACTTGATCTGGGATGTGGCGGCGGAAATGATACCCTGTATCTGATCGATAAGGGTAAAAATGTCATATCATGCGATCAGTCTCCAAAAGCCATACAGAGTATCATAAAAAACTTTCCGGAAGTATATGATGCGAAATGCTTTAACATGCTCGACGGCTTTCCGTTTGAAGACGGATCGTTTGAGATAGTGATCGCAGATCTTTGTCTTCATTACTTCAGAGAAGATGATACAAGAAAAATTCTTAAAGAGATATACAGGATACTTGCAAACGGCGGACATCTGATCTTCAGGGTAAATTCGATAAATGATATCAATCATGGTGCGGGCCAGGGAAAGGAGATCGAGCATCATCTCTTTGAGACCGAGTCCCATACAATAAAAAGATTTTTCGATGAAGCTGATATCAGAGAATTCTTTAAGGATTTTGATATCGAGTTTATGAATGAAGAGATCATGACAAGATACAGCCTGGAAAAGCGTCTGTACAGATGCTGTGTACAAAAGAAGAATGTCAGGGGATGAGTAAAAAGTGGCAATAGAAAATCCGTGGATGGAAATGCAGATAGTGAATCAGATCAAGATTTCCGAGAACTTCAAAAATACATGCTATATCGCATCAAAAAAAGATGATGGTGTGACAAGCGAGGAAGAGAAAAAGATCCTCGAAAAGATAAATAAAGAAACTGATTCTTACATAAAAGCTTTAAGAAAGATCGTTCAGTGATCCTTAAGGTGGATGAATAGATGAATGATACTGAGTTTCAGATAATAATATCAATAGTCACCCTGTTTTCGATCTTTTTTCTCATATTTCTGTTTAAGGCTCTTTACTGGCGTTCGCATATCGAGACACCCGAAAAGAGAGCGGGAAGGATGGGAGAGCGTTTTGTCAGTGAGCTCATTTATGAGACGCTTCATAAAGATGATGAACTGCTGACAAATGTGCATATATATGCCGATGACAAACAGACGGAACTTGATAATGTCATCATAAACGGCAACGGGGTATTCATAATTGAAGCAAAGAACTACCATGGAGAGCTCTTTGGAAATGAAGATGACAGTGAATGGATAAAGAACAAGATAACCCCTTCGGGTTCGATATATCAGACAACCGTGAACAATCCCATAAAGCAGGTGAAGAGACAGATCTATATACTTTCGACATTATTAAGGGATAACGGGATCGATGCCTGGATCGAAGGTTATATTTTCTTTGTGGAAAGAAACTCGCCCGTTAGCAGTGAATTTGTACTTGAGACGCAGTCTGACATAGATGGGGCGATACATACCGCTTCTAAAAAGATGTTATCAAAAAAGACACAGGATGAGATAATATCACTTCTTCGAAAGTGATAACAGGATTATATAAAAGATACAGGAGAAAAGTATATGAAGTATTCTGAAACAGGATTCAGGGGATTCTATAAACAGTTTGTGGCTGTACCGGTCACTGAAAGGACAAAGGAAGCTCTTGAGGGATTTCCGGGATGTGAGGATGCAAATTATATCGTTACATACGGATATTATGACAGACAGTCCGGACTTAACATGGAAGTATTGTGCGGTGCCAGATTTTCAAACGGCAAGGTTCAGTATGCCATCGGAAATGATTCCATATCATCAACGATAAGGGTCAACAATATAGAAGATGATGAGTGCTATCTTATAAAAGATGACGGCGGCCTTAGCAAAGAGCATATGAAAAAGATAGAAAAGCTAAGTGCATATGATGCATCAAAAGATATAGAGAATACCCGTACAATGCCGTTTCTGGATGCGAGCAGGGATAAGGTGTTCATAGATGATGTACTCGTATATCTTATGAGAGACGGATTTAAAGATGAAGGATGTCACGTAAGGATAACAGGACTTGGAGAACACTGCCTTGAGGGAGAGATGCTCGATGAACCAAGACAGAACTTTGGATGGCATAAGGGTGATACAATATCATTCTTTGTCAGTGAAAATGAGGATAAGTCTGTCATATGCTATACGGATACAAGACCGTAAAATATAACAGAGTCATGTGAATCATAACTTATCAGTTTTATGGAGGGAATTGTTATGGCTACAGCAAAAACATCAGCAAAGACTACTGCAAAGAAGACTACAGCATCTTCGGCAAAGAAAACCACCGCAAAGAAGACAACAGCAAAAAAGCCTGCAACCGCAAAGAAGACATCAACGAGTGGAAGCAGGATACAGGTGACCGCAACAGAAAAGAAGCTGGTTGAGTTATACAGAAATGCCGATTCCGATACAAAGAAAGCCGCTATTGCTCTTTTAAAGGGAGAGAAAACACAGGCAGGCAATATACTGTCATCAATACTTGAAGACAGCGGATTGCTAAACAACCTGACAGACATGATACCGGGATTGAAAAATTAGTATATGGCCGGCAAAAAAAGAACATTTTATATAATATCCGCCCTTATCCTTTTTCTAATAGAGTGTATTATCGCAGTGTTTGTACATGACAGGATAGTAAGACCGTATATAGGAGATCTTCTGGTAGTGATCCTGATCTATATGACAGTAAGGAGCTTTGTTCCGAAAGGCGTGGTTTTGCTGCCGTTGTATATTTTTATCTTTGCTGTTATTGTCGAGATCCTGCAGTTTGTGAATGTTGTCGGTCTGCTAAGAGTCTCTGACAAGGCAGTTGCACGAACTATAATAGGTACTCAGTTTTCATGGATAGATATCATAATGTATGCCATCGGCTGCTTAATGACATGGATCATGCAGACTCTGATCAATAAAAAGAGCAAGAACGATCATGACGAAAAAGGCTGAATCCGGGGCTTTTCATGGAGGTAAACGATTCGTCGGTTGTTTTTATCCTTTCGCAGATAGTAGGATTGCTATCGGAGGTGATAGTTATGGATTCAGACAGATTCGGTCGCTTTGTGGCTGAGAGACGAAAAGAACTGAATATGACTCAGAAGGACCTGGCCGCAAAAATTCAAGTGACGGACAAGGCAGTCAGCAAGTGGGAGAGAGGACTGGGATTTCCGGATATCAATTCCATAGAGGATCTTGCTGCGGCTTTGGATCTATCCATAGTCGAACTTATGAGATCAGAAAAAGAGGTAAAAGAAACAGCTGTAAATGAGATGGAAGAAACCATAAGTGATGTTGTGAGAGTTGCTTCAGCCGATCTTGATGAGAGGCATAAGATTATCATTTACACATTTGCGGCAACAACAGTCGTTTTTTCAATACTTGAGATACTATTAAGCATTGAATGGCAGGCTGAGAAGCTTATGCTTTCCGCAACCATCCCGCATACTGCGAGCATTCCGGGTATCATCCTGATACTTTACGGGATCATATGCAGGGTACGGGGAAAGAAGACATACGGGGCAGGAGCCATAGGTTTTTGTCTGCTGTTAATCCCGATCATCATATTGGGATTGGCATTTTTGATAAATGCATTGATCTTGGGCTGAATTGTTTATTTAACAGGGGGAATTTCATAAGGGCAGATCGGTTATCGGCCGGTCTGTTTTTTTGTCCATACACTCAAGTACAACTTGAATAATATCTTGAAACTTAAACCTCTTCTCGCTACAATGAATATGTGATCTCTTGTAATATCAGGATGTAAGGAGAAAAAACATGAGTATCGGAACAAATCTAAGGAGCTTAAGAGAAGAACGAAAGCTCACGCAGGAACAGGTTGCGGAAGCTTTGGGTATCACTTTTCAGGCTGTTTCATCCTGGGAGAGAGATGAGTACAGACCGGATACGGATAAGTTAATAAAGCTTGCAGAGCTTTTTGATGTATCCGTGTCAGCTATCGCCGAAGAGAAGCATAAGGCCTTTAAGACCAAAGAGGCTATATATAACTGGGAACATATGAAGACATATGTGAAGACCACAGCCAAGAACTACAAGTTAAAGAATACGCTTAAGGCAGTGGATTATGCGGTGCAGGCACATGAGGGACAGAAAAGAAAAAGATCTGTCGTTCCGTATATATATCATCCGTTAAACCTTGCCTGCCATGCCCTTTCCATGGATATCTTTGAGGATGAGGTCCTGGCGGCATGCATGCTTCATGATGTTATAGAGGACTGTGGCAGAAAACTGGAAGACCTGCCGGTAAATGATGAGACCAAAGAACTTGTAAGACTTTTAACATGTCAGAAGACGACGGACAGCGACAGGGAGCATATACTGACCCAGTACTATGAAGGGATTTTAAGCAATCCCAAGGCTGCACTTATAAAGTGCATGGACAGGTGCAACAATCTGACGACCATGTCCTGGGGGCTTAGCCGTGATAAGATCTATCGAATGATCAATGAAACGGAAAAGTATTATCCCAAGCTTCTTGAAACCGTCAAAGCAACACCTGAATATAACTCTGCCGCATGGCTTTTAAAGTATCAGATAGAAAGCATGCTGGATATATACAAGAGATTAATGTGACAAAAGATTTGTCATATCATGGATCCATATGGAAAAGTTTACACGTACAGATGAAAATATCACGGAAAACTATATACTGGTCGGAATAAGTGCCGATGCTGATGAGAACAGATCGCTTGATGAGCTTGAGGCTCTCCTTGACACTGCAGGTGCCAAAGCTGTCTGCAAGGTTACCCAGCGTCTTGATTATCCCGATCCTGCGACATATGTCGGAAGCGGAAAGGCTCATGAGATAAAGAGCCTTGTATATCTTCATGATGCTACAGGTGTCATATGCGACGATGAGCTTTCACCCGCTCAGATCAGAAACCTGACCGATATCCTCGAAGTAAAGGTTATAGACAGAACCATACTTATACTCGATATATTTGCCTCTCATGCGACAACCAATGAAGGTAAGATCCAGGTTGAGATGGCTCAGCAAAAATACAGGCTTTCACATCTTCACGGACTTGGAAAAGAACTTTCAAGACAGGGCGGAGGTATAGGAACAAGAGGCCCCGGTGAAACAAAGCTTGAATCGGACAGAAGAAGGATACAAAAAAGGATATCGATCCTGTCGGGTTCCATAGCCCGGATGAAGAAGGTAAGAGAGTCAAACAGAAAGAAAAGACAGAATGAAGGCATCCCTGTGGTAGCCGTGATAGGATATACCAATGCGGGAAAATCAACACTTTTAAACAGACTTACCGGAGCGGGTGTTTTGGCTGAGGACATGCTGTTTGCCACACTGGATCCTACGACGCGTATCTGCAGGCTTTCAAGCGGACAGAACATCCTTATGACAGATACGGTAGGTTTTATAAATAAGCTGCCTCATAATCTGATAGATGCGTTCAGAAGCACACTTGAGGAAGTAAGATACGCCGATATACTGCTTCATGTCGTGGATGTATCGGATCCTGATGCTGAAGCGCATATGAAGACTGTGTATGAGACACTTGACGAATTAAACGCTGCGAACAAACCTGTTATCACTCTCTTAAACAAGATAGATAAACTTAATGATAACAGCAGGGAAGCGAGTCGTTTCATAAAGGATATCAAAGCCGGTCACACACTTTGTGTCTCTGCATTTACCGGAGAAGGTGCGATTGATGTGCTTGATGAGATAGAAAAGGTCTTAAGGGAAGATAGAATATTTGTTCAAATGTCTTTTTCGTATTCACAGACAGGAGATGTGGAAGCATTAAGAAGGAACGCAAATATCGTTAGTGAGGACTACAGAGAGAGCGATATTTTGATTGAAGCATATATTCCGAGAGCATATCTTGGAAAGTATGATAAAAATATTATATCTGACGGAAAAAATCTGCTATAATAATATCAATGCAATAGCCATTTTAAAACTAAAGGAGAGAAAACAATGATACTTACTACTGGGCATAATTTGGAAGGATATGTAATTACAGAGTATATTGATGTGATCTTTGACGAGTTATTAGTGGGAATTGGATTTAAAAAAGGATTAACATCAACGATTGACAATGTGATATCTTCATTTACCGGAACAGAGGCTACTGAGATGATCGAGAGACTCAATACGGTAAAAGCGGCACTGAAGTATCGAGTTATAAGAAAAGCTGAGAACCTTGGTGCAAATGCATTGATCGGTGTTAGTTTTGAAAGCAGCAGAATAGGCGAGCTTGTTATGGTATCCATGACAGGTACAGCAGTTAAGATCGAGACTCTTGCCGATTATAATCCTGAGACTATCGAAAGCAATCAGAGAATGATAGAGGAAGAGCAGAAGAGACTTGAGAGACTTAAGAGAGTTGAGGAACAGCGCAAACAGGATGAACTCAGAAGAGCCGAGGAACAGCGTAAGGATGACGAGTTCTTTGCTTCATTCGGCATAACCGAAGAACTGTCTTCAACCGAAAGAAGTCTGTTTAAGACCATTCACAAGAATGAGTCAATAGATATCGGCGGAATAAGCAGACTTATTCCGAGAAATATGTCACAGAATGAAGTATTTGATGCGCTTAAGAGACTTGAAGATATAGGTGCGATAATCATAGAGGATGAGTGCTACAAGATAAGAGAGGACGAAGAGGAAGAATAGAAAGAGAATATTCTTTAAATTCTTATTTTGTCCACCATTCCGGTTTTTTATCTATATCCGGTATATTGTCACCATGCCCGATAAAAAGATCCGTAACGGCATAGGAGAGCAGGCTCTTTGGATCAGAGCCGGGACATATCCAGTCATCAATCTTTTCAGAGGGCATCATAAGTGGCATCCTGTCATGGATCTTTAAAACTTCTTTTGCGGGTTCACGAGTCAGGATGACAAAGACGGGAAGATCATTTTCATAACGGTAAAGACCACATAACCATGTGCTCATTGCACCTTTAGGCTGGATCAGATATTTTGATCCGGTCTTTGTTTTTCCGTCATTTGTATTAAAGTGCTCCCATTCATAGTACCAGGAAGCTGGTATGATGCATCTGTGCTTTTCCCACGCATCAGAAAAAAGCTCCTTTGAAGAAGCGGTCTCAACCCTGGCATTGAATATGGGGGTCTTGCTTTTGGGAATACTGAATCCCCATTTCATGGGATAAGCGGATCTGTTGCCGTTTTTGTTGGGGGCAATGACGGGTACCAGATCGGTAGGCCTTATCTCGCCTCTGTAGTGCAGTGCCATGGCATATTTATGCCTGATAGAGGTATAAAGAGGAGAATTAAGAGCTTTTTCTATTGCATAATCAAATTCCGGAGTATCTTCATCAATATAGTATCTGGTACACATTTTTAGATCCTTCAGCTTAGATGTCTCATTGACTTAAACGAACATTAGTTCTATTATGATTATAGCAAACAGCAGATTATATTGCAACAAAAGTGTGATTTAAATGAGTGAATATCAAAGAGAATGGACAAAGGCAAAAAATGAGCTGGTGTCGGATATGGTGAATCTTGGACATACGCAGGAACTGGGAGAACTGATAGCAAGGCAACTGGGAAGCCCAAAAGCCATGCAGCGTATGAGAGCCTATCTTTATAGCGCACGACCTCATAACGCTGAAGAGATTGTGGATGAGATGCTGGCCATACAGAGCGATATAGACAGATGGAAGGATAAGAAGGCATCCGAAAGAGCAAATGCCGCATATAATGAGTGGCTTAACAGAGATTTGGAGGATATGTGATGGGATATCTTATAAGTGAAACAACAAAAGAAGAACGTGAAAGGATAGTTGCCGAATCAATAGGAAACATCAACGGTTCATGTGACGGATGCATGTCCGGGCTTGCCGATATGTATCAGGACTATATTGACGGTATCAGAGAGCTTAAAGATATAAACATGGCCTTCAGAGCTCGTTATGAGTCGGGTGAGGACAGACCTCAAAGAGAAAGATGCGATTATTTCAGAGGATGATCATATACAGAAATTAAGGGGATAAACAATGAGCAGATTAAAAAAACTTAGAAACTACATAAATGAGCAGTTGGATCAGATTAAGGATAAGGATGAAAGAACAAGTGCGATCGTTCATCTTTACGGCGTGTCACTGGCAGCGACCATACTGGCAAAGAAAAGAGGACTTGATCCGGAGCTCGCATCCATGGCAGGAATGCTTCATGACCTTTATGCATATAAGAGCGGCTCATACGATGACCATGCACACAGAGGGGCGGATCTTGCAAGAGAAATACTTGATGAACTTAAGCTTACCGATGAAGCCGAAACTGATATGCTATGTTCAGCCATATATCATCATGACGATAAACTCGTTACGGATGGAGAGATGGATGAACTCTTAAAGGATGCGGATGTGATATCCCACTGCCTTAACGATCCCTCAAAAAAGATCAAGGAAAAGGAACAGGTACGTTTTGACAATCTGACAAAAGAACTTGGAATGTGAGGAAACATATGAAGGTGTATGTACTGATATTTGGTGTTCTTGTGCTGATCATATGCGGAGGCTGTGCTCTTAAGGGACAGGTCCTTGACGGTGACGACATGGTAAGAAGCTATAATCAGATAACCCAGGATGAAGCAAAAAAGATGATGGAGAAAGACGACGGTCACATTATAGTGGATGTCCGCAGGCAGGATGAGTATGATGAGGGACATATACCGGGAGCCGTCTGTATACCAAACGAGAGCATAACCGACACGATGCCGTCTTTGCTGCCGGATTCTAATCAGGTGATACTGGTCTACTGTCGAAGCGGGAGAAGGAGCAAGGAGGCCGCTCAGAAACTCTTTGATATGGGATACAACAATGTTTATGAATTCGGGGGTATCATCGATTGGACAGGAGAGATAGAAAAGGATTACGAGGATTACAGCATGGAGCCTGTGGCTATATTTTGCATGAGGATCAATGATAAGTATTATTCTCCTGATTTTGAAGATAACAGCTCCGCCGAGGCTTTTCGTGAAAAGATCAAGGAAGAAGGCTCTGTTACAGTTAAGATGCAGGATTACGGAAATTTTGAAAAAGTCGGAGAGCTTCCTTGGGATCTTGTGACAAATGATGAAAAGATCACAACAGTTCCCGGTGATATCATACTGTATCAGGGAAATAAGATATCTGTATATTATGATGAGAATACCTGGGATCTTACAAAAATCGGACACATAGATGATGTAACCAAAGAAGAGCTTCTTAATGTATTTGGAGATGGTGAGGTTACGGTTGAGTTCTTTGTTGAGTGGACGGAGTAGGAATATATGTCTGAAAGGATTATTTTTTTAGGTTCATCAGTTACTTACGGATCAGCTTCCGGCGGAGTATCTTTTGCCGATATCATATGTGAAAAGAACGGATATGAGATGATCAAGGAGGCGGTCTCGGGGACAACACTCGTTGATGAGGATGACAGGTCATACGTCAGCAGGCTGAGATCGATCGATACTGACAGGGCGGATCTGTTTATCTGCCAGTTATCGACAAATGATGCGTCGTATAAAAATCCTCTGGGAAGTATATCCGAAAGCAGGGATATGGATTCGTTTGATGTGAATACCGTAGCCGGAGCCATAGAATATATACTTGCCTATGTTACAAAAAAATGGGGATGCCCGATGGCTTTTTATACAGGTACCAGATATAATTCACGTGCTTATGAAAACATGGTCGCCTTATTGAAGGAGATTGCTGACAAGTGGGATATACGCATTATCGATCTTTGGAACGAACCCTCATTTAATACAGTGAGCAGTAAGGATTATGAACGGTTCATGGCAGATCCTATCCACCCTACTTTGGAGGGATACAAAGAATGGTGGGCTCCTTTTATAGAGGAAAATATCAAAAGCATTCTGGATGAGACAAAAAATCCGTAATAGATCGATATTGCCATATTAAAAGCTCCTATTTTGCAGCTGCAGTCATTTATTCTGAATTGGTTATGGGTTATTATAGTATCATAGAAACACTGGTCTGCTTAACAGAAGGGAGGATCAATATGGGATATTTTGATGAAAGTGTTTACGGAATCGATATGAATATGGACGGAAAGACAGACTGGAAAGACGACGTCATGATAGTTTCCATGATGGAAGAGGAAGATCGAAAAAGACCTGCTGATGAAACGGATGACATGGACTTTGATTGAAAAAGACTAAGAAATTCAACTTGTATAGATAAAGCAAAGGAGACCAAAAAGGTTTCCTTTGTTTGTTTTTTTATATGATATAATGATCATATACATAAATGAGCACCCAAAGGAGATTAGGATATGACATTCAATGAACTGGTGGAAAAGGTAAGAAAGCTAGCAGGCAACGTTGATGCAAGCGGCCGAGATTTTCTTGCTGTGCAGGTAAATATCGAAGGCAAGGAAAACGGAGTATTTTATGTTGAGGTCAAGGACGGCAGGATAAATGTTGAGCCTTATGATTATCATGACAGAAGTTGTGCCGTGACCATGAATCTTACAAACTTCAATAAACTCATAGACGGAAAACTTGATCCTGTTCTTGCGTTCACGACAGGAAAATTAAAAGTTGACGGCGATATCGGAAAGGCTTTAGAGTTTTCAAAACTGCTTAAATAGCGAAAATACGGGGGTTTGAGCATCATATATCGGTTTTTCTTAATCGAAAAATCATAATTACTTTATTTTTTGAACACAGTTTGGTCATACATTTGCTTTATATTGTAAACGTAATCGAGAGAAACACCGATTATACTAATCCCTGAATAAACCCTATACATTAAGTTGGATCGAGGTGAGTGTTGTTCACCTCGATCTTTCTTTTGTTAATCAAACTTTAAGAAATCGTTAAAGCATATATAAAAATTGTATGAGGGGATTATGTTATAATGATTCTATGAGTCTTATATTATATTTCGGGTAAGTTTAATGAACATAAATGAAAAGAATACAGCGGTTAAAGAAAAAAGAGAATATATCCTTATAACTTTAAATGTTCTTATAGTGATATTTGTATTAATAGGGACAATCGTCATGTTAAATAACCATGACTCAGCCACAGGACTTACTTCTGAAGGGATTGAGAATTTCAAATACTTCACGGTCATTTCAAATGTTTTTTGCGGCATAGTGGCAGCTTTTTTCCTGATATTAAAGTTCAAGAACAAACAGCTGAATATTCTTGTAAAACTCATGGCGGCATCCGCCACGGGGCTGACGTTTATCATAATAGCTGCTTTTTTGCAGCCTCTGTATCCAGATCTTAATCTGTATAAGGGCGGAAATCTGTTCTTTCATCTTATCGTTCCGATAATAGCGATGATAGAATTTGTGCTTATAAAGACTGAACAGATACCTTTCGGATATACTTTTTTATCAGCTGTACTCGCACTTGTTTACGGGACGGGTTACTGCATGAATATTCTGATAAACGGTAAGGGAGTATGGCCTGATACAAATGACTGGTATGGATTTTTAAACTGGGGATGGCCTGTCGGTATAGCGATATTTGCATTTGTTGTACTGATGGACTGGATAATGGCTTGTCTTTTAAGATTCCTTAATAAGATCATAGGCAGACGTTAACGGAGGGAATAAGATGAGAAAGATAAAGATCGGAAAGTTTGCAATAACTGCAATAGTAGGTGTACTTTCTGCTATCAGCGGATATGCCACGGCTCAGTATATCAAGAGCAAAGAAAATGACATCAGGGAAAAAGAAGATATTGAGCGTATCACGGATCATGGAACGGCACACAAAAAACAGATGATATAAGGGTGGTATCTATGAATAGTGAGATAAAGATGAGCGTGTCTTCCATGACGCGTACAAATGACAGTAAAGCTGTATATATCCTTTTTCAGGACGGAGACAGGACTGCTGAATTTACTCTTCCCGGAGGAAAGCTTTTAAGCAACAAGGGTTTTGACCGCGAAGAGATAGATCAGCTTAAGGATTACATAGATAATGAACAGGATTCTATCTATGCCCTGGCTAAACAGGTTAATCCGATGAAAGCATTTATGGGGGATTGATTCAGACTTTAAAGGCGTCGATCTTAACAGACGATGTTTGTGTGGATTGTTCACATTTTTTAAGATTTTCTGAATGTTCTTTATCTTCCTATGTTTATTTGGTATAATACAGATTTGGAGAAAAGGGGAGTTTGTGTCCAGAGGGGATTCGGGCACATGATTTTGGGAGATTGTAATGAATTATTCCAAACAAGGCATTATAAAAAGAAAAAGAGAAATACGTTCTTTCAGTACTAAGATGGGCAAAAAGCTCGTGTTTTATCTTGTGAGTTTCTTGATCATCGCTATGGTTGCGTCCGCTATCATGGGAGCATGTGCGGCTGCAGGTGTACTTAAAGGCGTCATAGCTTCATCACCCGATATCACAAATATAGATGTTTCACCTACAGGTTTTTCAACATTTATATATGACAGCGAGGGACATCAGACAGCAAAGCTGGTCGCTACGGATTCAAACCGTATTCCGGTAGCTTTAAGCCAGGTGCCGGATAATCTGACACATGCTTTTGTTGCTATCGAGGATGAGAGATTCTATGTACATAACGGTATAGATATCAAAGGTATCATAAGAGCCGGAGTTGACGGTGTTAAGAACGGTCTTGACGGCATGCAGGGTGCTTCCACGATAACCCAGCAGCTTTTAAAGAACAATGTATTCAAAGGCTGGACGGAAGAGAACAGCTTTATAGACAAAGTAACCCGTAAGATCCAGGAGCAGTATCTTGCCATGGAACTTGAAAAAGTCATGGACAAGGATAAGATCATTGAGAACTACATGAATACGATCAACCTTGGACAGAACACTCTTGGTGTACAGGCTGCTTCACTCAGATATTTCGGGAAAGATGTATCGGAGCTCACACTTTCCGAATGTGCGGTAATAGCTGCCATCACACAGAACCCCAGCAGATACAATCCGATATCTCATCCTGAAAAGAACAAGGAAAGAAGAGATAAAGTCCTGCGTAACATGTGTGAGCAGGGATATATCACCGAGGCTCAGAGAGATTCCGCGATGAAGGACAATGTCTATGAGCGTATACAGGTAAATAACAACACTGTTGAGGAGACAACTGTTAATTCATATTTTGACGATGCGGTAACGGAAGCGGTATATGAGGATCTTTTGGCTACAGGTTATACAGATCAGCAGGCATATACACTTCTTTACACAGGAGGTCTGTCGATCTTCTCAACACAGGATCCGCATATACAGAGTATCTGTGATGATGTTTTCAGCAATCCCGATAACTATCCCGAAAAGATCTCATGGGAGTTAAGATATGCTCTTACGATAGAGAATTCGGATGGTGAACGTTCGAATCACAGTACCGAGATGTTCAAGGCATATTTTAAGGAGAACAATTCCAATTTCAATATGCTCTTTGCATCACAGGAAGATGCATATGCTGCAATAGAGGAATACAAAGCTGCAGTTATGAGGTCAGGAGACGAGGTACTGGCAGAGACGGTAGCGCTCACACCGCAGCCTCAGATCTCATTTACAATAGCGGATCAGTCAAACGGCTATGTTCTTGCCATGGTCGGCGGAAGAGGAGAAAAGACCGCATCAAGAACACTTAACAGAGCCACGGCCGCAAAGCGTCAGCCGGGATCTACTTTCAAGGTGCTTTCCACATATGCACCGGCTCTGGACGCTGCAGGACTTTCTCTTGCAACGGTACAGAACGATGCGCCCTATACTTACGCTGACGGTAAACCGGTAAGCAACTGGTATGGTAAGAACACATACTGGGGTATTCAGTCGTTAAGAGACGGTATCAGAGAGAGTATGAATATCGTTACCGTTAAGACTCTTACACAGATAACTCCTCAGCTTGGATTTGATTATCTGATCAATTTCGGATTTACGACACTTGAGACAGGTAAGGTAATAAACGGTAAAGTTTATTCGGATATACAGCAGTCACTGGCACTGGGCGGTATAACATACGGTGTTACCAACCTTGAGCTGAATGCCGCTTATGCGACAATAGCAAACCAGGGAACATACATTAAGCCCAAGCTTTATACAAAAGTTGTGGATCATGACGGAAATGTTGTACTTGATAATACAATTCCGATATCACATCAGGTCCTTAAGCAGAGTACGGCATGGCTTCTTACTTCAGCGATGAAGGATGTTGTTACCAGCGGTACAGGTACGAGATGTAAGCTTGATAACGTAACTGTTGCAGGTAAGACAGGTACCACTTCGGATTATAACGATGTGTGGTTCTCAGGATTCACACCTTACTATACAGCTACTGCATGGGCAGGCTATGATCATGATGCAAAGCTAAAGAGCGATGCGGAACATAACCTTGCAAAGACCATGTGGAAGCAGGTAATGAGCAGAGTGCATGAAGGATTTGAAGACAAGCCCTTCCCGACACCGAGCGGAATAGTTACGGCAACCGTATGTTCAAGATCGGGCAAGCTTCCGATCGGAGGACTTTGTGACGGATGTTTAAAGACGGAGTACTTCGAAGAAGGAACCGTGCCTACGGCAACATGTGATGTGCATTATGCCGGTATAATATGTGCATATGATAACCTTCCCGCATGCGAGAACTGTCCTTTCAAGGTTGAAGGTGTATTTGAACTTCCGCTTCCCGAAGATCCTGCTGTTGCAAAGGGATCGGGAACCATTACTGCGGACGGAACCGTAGTACAGACAGGTGCAAGAGGAACGATAGGAGAAGACGGAGTACATCGCTGTTCACATGATGCGCTGTTCTTCGCAGATCCTAACCATGAAGCCATAATAGCTCAACAGTCATGGGAGATGCAGGCAGCTGCAGAAGCGGCGGCAGCGGCAGCGGCTCAGGCGGCTGAAAATCCTGAAAGCACAGAGTGATAACAAAATAATTGAAATAAAAAAACAGGCCTTGGAAAGTGATCACACGATCCAAAGCCTGTATTTTTTTTGTCTGGTTATTCTATCGGGATCTCGCTGTCTGAAGAATTATTCATTGCAGCTCCGCACTTGGGACAGAACTGAGCACCGCCTTCAACAGAAGCTCCGCATACGGGACATTTAACATTGCCCTGAGCATCCATGAGCTTTGCCTCGAGTTCAGCGATCTTATCGAGAGCCTCTTTTATGGGAGCCATCTTATCTGAATAAGCAGCGGCTTCCTTGTTCTCATCATAATATGCCTTGCCGAGCTCTTTATAAAGCTTTCCAAGATTTGCCTGAATTGAAGCTATCTGTGTCTTGATAGCTGCAACATCTTTCAATTCCTTACCTTTATCGAGAGCAGTCTTAGCTCCACCGCCAATAGTTGCCCCAAGATTTTCCAAAAAACTCATTGCCATACCCTCCATTTTACGTTTTCTTTGAGTGATGTGTTATCCACTAAAGTCAGTATAACATATTTTTGACGGCAATATTCTTAAAAAAATATAAAAGCTTTTGAGCGGATTTTTTATAATTTGATCAAAACTGTGTTGTTGATATTTAAGGATGGGTTATAATCTTAAAAAGGAGGATATGATAATGATCAAAGTATATTGTTACAGCAGATGCACCACATGCAAGAAAGCTTTGAAATGGCTTGAGGATAATAAAATAGAGCATACAGTCATGGATATCAAACAAGATCATCCTGACGAAAAGACTTTAAGAAAGTATCATAAGATGAGCGGCCTACCGTTAAAGAGATTCTTTAACACGAGCGGTATCCAGTATCGTGAACTGAAGCTTTCGGAAAGATTAAAAGATATGAGCGAGGATGAACAGTTTAAGCTGCTTGCATCTGACGGGATGCTGGTAAAAAGACCTCTGCTTGTCGGAAAGGATTATGTTCTTACGGGATTCAAGCAAGAGGAATGGGAAGATAAACTGAAATAGGGAGTTAAAAATGGTTTTATCACAAGAGGGTAAGAGAGTATCAAAGATTGATACATATCTAAACTGTGCCGAAGTATTTGCTTACAGGAGCACATGTATAAAGAGAAAATACGGCGCCGTGATCGTTAAGGATGATGCGGTCATCTCGACCGGGTACAACGGAGCACCCAGAGGAGAGGAGAACTGCTGCGATATCGGAAAATGTCCGAGGATTGATCGCGATCTTCATCAGGGACAGGGGTATGAAATGTGCAGGGCCGTTCATGCCGAGGCTAATGCGCTGTTAAACTGTTCGAGGGAACAGACAATAGATGCCGATCTGTTTCTGGCAGGAGTAAATCCAAAAGACAATTCTGTACATAAAGCTAAGCCGTGCCCACTCTGTGCAAGGATGATAATACAGGCAGGCATCAAAAACGTATATCTGAGAGTGGGAAGCGGACCGGATGAATATGTAAAGGTCAATGCAAAAGAACTGACTTGGGTGGTAGAGTAATAAATGGTTAAAGCATTCTTTGTCGATTTTTACGGCACTGTGGTACATGAAGCAGGTCAGATTATAAAAAGATAACGGATATCATATGTGATACAGGAAAGGTCTTAAACAGATCCGATGTGGGATCATATTGGTGGAAAGAGTTTCAGACTCTTTGTGAAAATGCTTTTGATGAGCGCTTTGAAATCGTTGACTATAAGTTCAAAAGATCAAAGAAAGCGTTGTAATACTGATACATAATAAGACACGATGAAAAAGACTATTATTTTGGAATGGATAAAGATCATATTGGGACTGGCGGTATTTGCTTTTGGTGTACACCTTACAATATATGCAAATATAGGTCTTGCACCCTGGGACTGTCTCGGAATGGGGATAGCTGCACACACACCTTTTAACTACGGTATCTCAATGACGATACTGGCGGTAACGATAGTGCTGATAGATATAGGCTTAAAAGAAAAGATAGGTTTCGGAACGATAATAGATGCACTGTTAACGGGTAATATCGTACAGTTATTCAATAACTTAAATCCGTTTCCTCAAAACAACAGTCTTTTGATCGGTATAGCTGTAATGTTAACAGGCTTTGTGTTCATGGCGCTTGGCATGTGGATATATATGAGCTCATGCCAGTGCTGCGGACCCAGAGACGCGCTCCTTGTAGGGCTTGGAAAAAGAATGAACAGGATACCTATAGGCATAGTGGAGATAATACTCTGGGCGGTGGTCCTGCTCATAGGATATCTGCTTGGAGGCCCTGTCGGTATAGGGACTCTCATCAGCACATTCGGAGCAGGGCTTGTCATGCAGCTTGTTTATAATCTGATCAGGTTTGAACCCAGACATCTTAAGCATAAAGATGTCATCACGGTAGTAAAGATGCTTCGTGATTTGGGTTGACATGCCCGGTAAATAAAAGTATCATAAAAAAGCCGGATAGCAAGGCTTTCCGAGAATCTGTATCATAGCGATACTCCAAAGAAAGGTGGTGGTTTTCATGACGAATAAATCAGGTAGTCCAGATGGTTCGATACCCGGTCGAAGTAGAATGAAGATCACTATAAAAGGAGAATTGCTATGGAAGAGATCATTGAATTAACCAAAGTACGCGATCTTTTGGAAAACAAGCAATACACCACGCTTCGACAGACTCTGTCCGAGATGAACGAGGCGGATATTGCTGCGGTATTTGAAGACTTGGAAGATGCGGAACAGTTAAAGCTGTTCAGGATCCTGCCCAAGGACATGGCCGCCGATGTTTTCTCTTATCTTGATGTAGACAATCAGCAATATATAATTTCATCATTGTCTGATAAGGATGCTGCCGGTATCATCGATAACCTGATGGCCGATGATGCTACAGACCTTTTGGAAGAGATGCCTGCCAATGTGGTAAAGCGTCTGCTTGCGCTTGCAAGTCCGGAGACCAGAAGAGATATAAATCATCTTTTGAGATATCCTGAGGATTCCGCAGGTTCTATAATGACGGTCGAGTATGTTGACCTTAAAGAGAACCTTACAGTGGAACAGGCCATAAACCGTATCAGAAAAGTCGGTGTGGACAGTGAGACTATCAATATCTGCTATGTGCTTGACAGCAGAAGAAAACTGGTCGGTACCGTTGCATTAAGATATCTTTTGCTCACTGATCCTGATGAACTTATCGGCGATATCATGCATGAGAATGTCATCTCGATAAATACTCTCATGGACCAGGAGGAAGTTGCCAGAACCTTCCAGAAATACGACTTCACGGCCATGCCTGTTGTAGATAACGAATCCAGACTCGTCGGTATCATCACCGTCGATGATGTAGTCGACATCATGGAAAAAGAGGCTACAGAGGATATCGAAAAGATGGCAGCTATCGTGCCTACGGATAAGCCTTACATGCGTACAGGAGTTTTTGAAACGTACAAGAAGCGCATACCGTGGTTGTTATTATTGATGATAAGTGCGACATTCACAGGAAAGATCATATCTTCATTTGAGGATGCGCTCAGTGTTTATGTTATACTTACAGCGTTTATACCGATGCTGATGGATACCGGAGGTAATGCCGGAGGACAGGCTTCGGTTACTATAATCCGTGGATTGTCTCTTGATGAGATAGAGTTTGCCGATATGATAAAGGTCATCGGAAAAGAGGTAAGGGTTGCCGCACTTTGCGGTATTACGCTTGCCATGTGTAACTTTGCTAAACTTATGCTGCTTGACAAGGTGGGACTGAGCGTGGCGCTCGTTGTTTGCTGCACGCTTGTCTGCGTTGTGCTTATAGCAAAGATAGTAGGATGTACGCTTCCGATGTTTGCAAAGAAACTGGGATTTGACCCTGCGGTCATGGCATCCCCGTTTATCACGACTATCGTTGATGCGATTTCATTACTTATTTATTTTCAGATCGCCACCAATCTGCTTGGCATCTGATAACAATGGAGTGATTTATGACACTTGCACTAGGACTTGTTGCCCATGTTGATTCCGGAAAGACGACTCTTGCCGAGGGTATTTTGTATACCTGCGGCAAAAAGCGTACTTTAGGAAGAGTGGATCACGGCGACACACTCCTTGATGACAGGGATATCGAGAGAGAAAGAGGTATAACTGTCTTTGCCAAGGAAGCATCTGTCAGATATAAAGACATTGATATAACACTGCTTGATACTCCCGGACATGTGGATTTCTCGGCAGAGATGGAACGCACGCTCGGCATACTTGATACGGCAGTGCTGCTTATCGGAGCAAATGACAAAATAACCGGTCACACACTTACACTGTGGAGACTTCTTAATACTTACAAGATCCCGACTGTTATATTCGTTAACAAGACGGATCTGATAGGAACAGACAGATCTGCGATATATGAGAGCCTGAAAGGGCTTTCTGATAATATCGTGGATTTTTCTTATGCCCAAAATTCGGATAATAGAGAGCAGTTTTATGAGGAACTGTCCTTATGCAATGAGGATATGCTTAACGAATACCTGGAGAATGCTCATGTATCCGATGAGAGCATAAAGAATGCATTTGAAAGGCGTGAACTGTTTCCCTGTGTTTTCGGTTCCGCATTAAAACTTGACGGGATAGACAGACTTCTTGATCTGATAATTGATCTTAAATCCGAAAAGACCTATTCGGACGAATTTGGTGCAAGGGTATATAAGATTTCTAGAGATAAGGACAATGTGAGACTCACCCATATGAGGATCACTGGAGGAACGCTTAACGTAAAAGACAGGCTGGGGGAAGAAAAGGCAGACCGTATACAGATACATAACGGTTCGGGGTATGAAAATGTATCGCAGGCTGTTGCAGGCCAGATATGCGTTGTAAGCGGCATAAAAAACAGCAAAGCAGGCATGATCTACGGGACGAAACAAAAAGAACAGCAGCCTTTGCTGATGCCTGTTTTATCATATAAGGTCACACCGGATGATAGCGAGGATGTTAACGCATGTCTTGAGAGGCTACGTGCACTTTCGGATGAGCTTCCGGAGCTTAATGTATCATGGCAGGAGAGCCACAGCGAGATACATATAAGTGTGATGGGTGATGTTCAGACCGATATCGTTAAACGCATTTATCATGACAGATATGATAAGGAAATAAAGATAAGCGAAGGCAGTATTGTCTACAAGGAGACAATAGCCGGCCCTGTTGAGGGAATAGGACATTATGAACCTTTGAAGCACTATGCCGAGGCACATCTTTTCATAGAACCTTTAGAAAGAGGAAGCGGGCTTGAATTCGCATCGGATGTTTCCACGGATGAACTTGACCTTAACTGGGTGCGCCTTATACTTACTCATCTTAAGGAAAAACAGATAAGGGGTGTGCTCACGGGCTCACTGCTTACAGATGCAAGGATAACCGTAATTGGAGGGAGAGCTCATACCAAGCACACGGAAGGCGGGGATTTCAGACAGGCCACATACAGAGCTTTGCGTCAGGGTCTTATGAGCGCACAGTCGATCCTTCTTGAACCGTATATGGAATTTGTCTTAAGAGTACCGAGTGAGTCTCTTGGAAGAGCAATGTCTGATATACAGCGTTATGACGGAAGTTTCGAGGCACCCTTTACAGAAAATGATATGAGTGTTTTAAAGGGATGTGCACCTGTTGCGACGATGTTCAATTATTCGAAAGAACTCAGTTCATACAGCAAGGGCCTCGGAAGTATGGATGTTAATATCACCGGATACAGGGAATGCCATAATACACAGGAAGTGATGGAAACGATAGCTTATGATCCGGAGGCGGATATAAACGATCCTTCATCATCGGTATTCTGTGCTCACGGCGCAGGATTTATAGTTCCATGGTATGAGGTTAAGGACTATGCCCATGTGGACTGTTCGGATAAGATAAACAAGATGACCGGATCGGCATTAATGGAAGATAACGAACAGGCAATGTCTCCTGTAAGGAACATTCCCGATTACACAGGCAGGGAGCGAACCATATCGGGAGAAGAGATAGAACAGATATATAAGAGTGTATATCATAAGTCGGGAGAGGAGCTTTTGCCGTACAGGGATATGTCATATTTCAAAAAAGAGGTGTCTTATAAGAAGCCGGAGAAGGAATATGTATATAAGCCTGTAGCTAAAAGAGACAGCTATCTTTTGGTTGACGGATACAATGTCATATTTGCGGACGAGGGATTATCCAAGCTTGCAAATGACAATATAGATTCTGCCAGGGATGCCCTGATAGATATCTGCTGTGATTATCAGGGAAGCAAGGGTATAAGCCTAATACTCGTATTTGATGCATACAAGGTGAAAGGCAATCCGGGAACGGTCCTAAAAGTCAACAATATTCACATAGTATATACGAAAGAAGCTGAAACGGCTGATCAATATATAGAAAAAACCGTTCATGAGATGGCACATAAGAAAAATTATGATATAATGGTTGCTACGAGTGACCGTTTGGAACAGGTCATAATATACGGAGAGGGCGCTGCCAGGATATCTTCAAGAGAGTTTATGGAGGATGTCAGAAGAGAGCGTGAAAGGCTTAGATCCGAAGGATATATAAGCTGACAGAAAGGCAATGACATGGAAGATAAAGATAAAAAAGAATTAAGCGAAGAGATGGCCATTAATATAGTGAAAGAGTATGTGGGCAACACTATGTATGTCCTTCTTTCGACCGTAAAGGCCAACATGATAAAGGGATTCAGCTTTCCTTATGTGGGAGAGCTTGAAGGAAAGGGAAAAGCTCTTTACTGCTTCTCTACATATGAGTATGCAAAGGAGTTCGTGGAAGAGAATAATTTCGAGATACTTGACGGTATTTATCCTCTTGCAAAGCTTGTTCCTAATGAGAAGATGAACAGCTTTGAGACGATCTGTGCGATAGCTGCCCATCTTGGTATCATGTATGTTGATTTCAATCCGGGTCATCCCAATATTGCACTCGGAACAACCATACCATGGCTGCAGAAGATCTTTAACTATGATCTTTCAAAGATAACCATCATAATGAGCACAAAGATGAAAGAGGAGATGGAAAAGCGTGAGGACGGAAAGGTACCGGTTACCTTTAATCCCATGCCGATTCATAAGTTTAAGGATCCCTATGCTGTTACAAAAGAGAGAAAAGACGAGATAGACAGGATCCCTCTTAAGGATTATGAGAATGTTAAGGATTATTTTGATATCATAAAGGAGCTTTCATTATCAGAGCTCTGCTATCTTTCGGAAGTTATCAAGAAGAACTATCTTCCAAGGGCAAACGCAGAAGGCAACAAGGAACGTGTTGATATCTTGATGGCCATGTACTCTGTACTAGACGGTATAGTCATTCAGAAGCTTGACAGGATAAAGACATACACTCTCATAGACGGAGAGGATATGTTCATCAATCACAATCAGGCGGCATATCTGCTCTATACGGACAGATTCCAGTACATGGGTGAGTACAGATACAAAGAGATGTCACTTGAATCATTTCTTCACAGACTTGAGGACAATGACGTTGGTTATGCAATAATAACGAGCGGTCCCGGACATATGCATCTTACATCGACTGTTGCAATAAGACAGACACTTGAAAAGATCAGAAAATAGATTATTTAGAAGGAGAATCACAATGGAATTGAGAAATCTTGCCAATGAACTTGCATCCAATGCTTATCCCGGAAGAGGAATAGTGATAGGTAAATCAGCAGACGGTAAATATGCCGTAACCGCTTACTTTATCATGGGAAGAAGCGTTAACAGCCGTAACAGGGTATTTGTTGAAGACGGTGAGGGTATCAGAACGCAGGCTTTTGATCCCAGCAAGTTAAGTGATCCGTCACTTATCATTTATGCACCGGTCAGAGTACTCGGAAACAAGACAATAGTGACAAACGGTGACCAGACTGATACTATATATGACGGCATGGACAAGCAGCTCACTTTCGAACAGTCATTAAGAACAAGGGAGTTTGAGCCTGACGGCCCTAACTATACACCCCGTATTTCAGGTATCATGCATATCGAGAACAATACATTCAACTATGCTATGAGTATCTTAAAGAGCAACAACGGAAATCCCGATGCATGCAACCGATACACATTCGCATATACTGATCCGGTAGCCGGAGAAGGCCACTTCATCCACACATATATGCAGGACGGCGATCCGCTTCCTAGTTTTGAGGGCGAACCCAAGTGGGTAAAGATCGACAAGGACATAGATGAGTTCACGGATATGCTCTGGAACAATCTTAACGACGACAACAAGGTATCTTTGTTTGTAAGATATATTGACATCAATACAGGTAAATATGAGACCCGTATCGTAAATAAGAACAAATAAGGAAAGGATAGTATCAAATGAAAGAGTTTGAACTAAAGTATGGATGTAATCCCAATCAAAAACCCGCCAGGATATATGCTGCAAACGGCGGTGAACTTCCTATAGAAGTACTTAACGGCAGACCCGGATATATCAACTTCCTGGATGCATTCAACGGATGGCAGCTTGTAAAGGAGTTAAAGGAGGCAACAGGTCTTCCGGCAGCAACATCATTCAAGCATGTTTCTCCCGCAGGTGCCGCAGTAGGACTCCCGTTAAGCGATGTACTCGCTAAGATATACTGGGTTGATGATCTTGGAGAATTAAGTCCTTTGGCATGTGCATATGCAAGAGCAAGAGGAGCTGACAGAATGAGCAGTTTCGGAGATTTTATCGCTCTTTCCGATGTATGTGATGTCTCTACTGCAAAGATAATAAAGAGAGAGGTTTCCGACGGTGTCATCGCACCCGGATATGAACCTGAGGCGCTTGAGATCTTAAAGGCAAAGAAAAACGGAAACTATAACGTTATAAAGATCGATCCCGAATACAAACCTGAGCCTATTGAGCATAAGGATGTGTTCGGTATCACATTTGAGCAGGGAAGAAACGAGGTTAAGATCGATGATTCTCTTCTTGAAAACGTTGTGACAAAGAATAAAGAGATACCTGAAAGTGCAAAGATCGATCTTAAGATCGCACTTATAACTCTTAAATATACGCAGTCAAACTCTGTTTGCTATGTAAAGGACGGTCAGGCAATAGGTATAGGTGCCGGACAGCAGTCGAGAGTACACTGTACAAGACTTGCGGGTCAGAAGGCCGACAACTGGCTGTTAAGACAGTGCCCGAAGGTACTTGATCTTCAGTTTGTTGATGATCTGGGAAGAGCAAACCGTGACAATGCGATAGACAATTATATCGGTGATGAATATATGGATGTCCTTGCGGAAGGTGCTTGGCAGAAGATATTCAAGGTTAAGCCGGAAGTATTCACAAGAGAAGAAAAGGACGCATGGCTTTCACAGATGGACGGTGCGGCACTCGGTTCAGATGCATTCTTCCCGTTCTCCGATAATATCGAGAGAGCAAAGAAGAGCGGTGTCAAGTATATCGTTCAGCCGGGCGGATCGGTGAGAGATGACCTGGTAATAGAATGTGCCGACAAATACGGTATGGCTATGGTATGTAACGGTGTAAGACTATTCCATCATTGATATAGTCCTAAAGAACTACTGATAGTACATTTTGCACAAAAGGCTTTTGTCGCTTGACAAGCTTTAGTGCAAAATGTATGATATAAGTGAGGGAATATAAAGGTGTGAATTAAGTAATCTTGTTTGCCGAGGGGAAGAGTATGTTTACTACAGGCGCGGAAGATAAGCACATTGATGCTTTGACCAGGATTTACACTAAAGATTATTTTATTGAGCACGCAGGGATGATGTTCCGGGACAATCCGGATACAGACTTTTGTTTGGTTGAATTGGAAGTTAATCGTCTTACGATGATTAACGATATGTACGGACTCGGGGAAGGCGACAGAGTCTTAAAGACCATAGCAGGCGTTCTTACGAACATATTTGAAGAGGTTGGCTTAAGTATCATTTGCAGAGTACAGGCAGATCTTTTCGCTTTTGCATGTCCTTACGAGAGATCTCTCGTGGAATCATATATTGACAAGATAGAAGACAGGATAAAGAAGCTCAGTATAGAACTGAGTGTTGATCTTTTATTGTCTTTTGGCGTATATGAAGTAAAGGACAGAAATCTTACGATAACGAGCATGTGCGAGAGAGCAAACCTTGCCCTCAGAAGTGTAAAGGGCAATTACATGCATCATATCGCATATTTTGATGAGAGCATGCGTGACAAGGCGGTCCAGGAAGTAGAGATAACCGCAAAGATGAACGCTGCACTTTTAAACAGGGAGTTTAAGGTATACTACCAGCCCAAACACAGCCTTGATGATGAAAGGATAGTGGGGGCCGAGGCACTGGTAAGGTGGATAACACCCGAGAAGGGTGTAGTCTCTCCCGATAAATTCATACCTCTTTTTGAAGAGAACGGATTTATCATGAAACTTGATGCATATGTCTGGGAGGAGACGTGCAGATTCATAAGCGAGAATCAGGCAAAGGGCATAGATGTTCCGCCTATAAGCGTAAATGTATCGCAGATAGATCTGTATAATCCCAATCTTGTGGAGACTCTTGTCGGTCTTACCAGAAAATATGCGATCGATCCCAAGATGTTAAAACTTGAGATCACGGAGAGTGCATATACTGAAAGCACACAGCAGATGTTGAATGCCATGGATAAGTTCCATGAGCACGGAATGGAAGTTGACATGGATGACTTCGGTTCAGGCTATTCTGCTCTTAATGTGCTCAAGGACGTGCCCGTTGACGGACTTAAGATCGACCTTAAGTTTTTGAGTCATACGGATGAGGATAACAGTAACAAAGCAAGGAGGATTCTTGCTTCCGTTATACATATGGCAAAGTGGCTCGGAATACCGGCCATCGTTGAAGGCGTAGAGACAGTTCAGCAGGTAGAGCATTTAAAGAGTCTGGGCTGTACAATGGTTCAGGGTTATTACTATGCAAAGCCCATGCCTGAAGATGATTTTGTCACATACATGAAGACAAAGAGCACACGTGTAAAGCTTGAGATAGAGAGACTCTTTGATGAGACGGTAATCAATCCCGATGACTGGTGGGACAGTGTCGGATCCGACTGCGAACCCATCCTTGAGATGAATTCCTGCTATATGCTTTTTGATAAAGGCGAAGGAGAGGAACTTGGAGTCATACGTGCATCTGACAGTATGTATGAGATAATAGGCGGAAGAGAGAATTTCTACAACAGTCCTTATACTTTCAACAATGCGGTTCATAAGGATGATATGGACAGATTCTGGGCAATGTTTGAAGAAACGACTGATTACCATACAATGGGTAAGAGCATATGCCGTCTTGTATTCGGAGGAAGGACCATTTGGGCTGATTTCAAGATAAGGCTATTGGAAAAATATGTTGATCACAGAGTTTACTTTGCTGTGGTCGATGATGTAACAGCAAGCATGGAGGCAATCGTAAACAGGTGAGTGAAGAAGTGAAGGAATTAAGAAAACCTACGCTTGTCATTATGGCGGCAGGCATGGGTTCAAGATACGGTGGACTTAAACAGATCGACAAGATCGATGAACAGGGTGATATAATCATTGATTTCAGCATATTTGATGCTGTAAGAGCCGGATTCGGTAAAGTTGTATTTATCATAAAGAAAGCTATAGAAGCAGACTTTAAAGCAGCTATAGGTGATAAGATAGCTCAGAAGATAAATGTGGAATATGTTTTCCAGGAGCTTGATAAGCTTCCGGAAGGTTATTCCATTCCGGAAGGCAGAGAAAAACCTTTCGGTACAGGACATGCCGTACTGTGTGCAAAGAATGCCATTGAGGGTAACTTTGCAGTCATAAATGCGGATGATTTCTACGGAAGAGGCGCATTTGAAAAGATAGCTGCGTTTCTTAGAGATGTTAAGGATGATGATAAGTACAGATATGCTCTTGTAGGATACGAACTGCACAATACTCTTACGGAAAACGGTTCTGTTGCAAGAGGTGTATGCGAGGTTGATGCTGATGGTTTCCTTAAGGGAATAAATGAGCGCACCCGTATAGAAAAGCATGGGGATGATGCGGAATATACCGAAGATGACGGCGCCACATGGATAAAACTCCCTAAAGAGAGCTATGTATCCATGAATATGTGGGGATTTACCCACTCGATCCTTGATGAGCTTGAAAAGAGATTTACAGGTTTCCTTGATGAGAAGCTGCCTGCAAATCCGCTTAAGGGAGAGTTCTTCCTTCCTTTTGTGGTGGATGAGCTGTTAAAAGAAGGCAAGGCAAGTGCAAAGATGCTTCCTACGAGTGATGTATGGCACGGAGTAACATACAAGGAGGATAAACCGCTTGTAAGCGCTTCTATAAAGAGATTAAAGGATGACGGAGAATATCCGTTAAATCTGTGGGAGTAAATATACATATAAGCTAAAAACCCGTGGTCTGTTATGACTGCGGGCTTTTGCTTTATGATGAGGTGAAGGTAATGTCCAATATCATAATAGATGCAAGACTTTTAAAAGCATATGATGCCTTAAATGAGATAGGCAGACAAACCGGAAGGGATGAAGAGTTTACAGAGAGTCTCTGGGGTGAGCTTGGTCAGAATGATCAGCTGATGAATGAATTTATATTCTATCTGGATAATCACAGCTTTTGTGATAAGGTGACATGTAACGGATACGGAATGACAGACATATACTTTTACCTTATGAGATGTTTTGAGATCGGGCAGGATATCGGAAAGAACTATCAGGACTGTAATAAGGATGCTCTTGTTCTTGAATGCTTTATGATGATGGCAAAGATGATAAAGGATCCGGCCCCTTATATCAGCAAGCTTCAAAAGGGGCTTGGAATGGACTATATGCCCTAGAAAATACACTGTCAAAAACACTCTTTATAAAAAATGTTTTTTTATTAAGTTTGTGCTTGACAGATATAAACCTACATCATATAATAATCGAGTACGTTTTCGGGATGTGGCTCAGGTGGTAGAGCGCTTCGTTAGGGACGAAGAGGTCGCAAGTTCGAGTCTTGTCATTCCGACTTACACTAAAAAGGGTTCCGAATTATCGGGACCCTTTGCTTTTGCATATATGAATAATTATAAAAGAAAAAATGCATAATTAAGAAAAACTTAAATCCTTTTTTAAAACCTTGCTATATAATAACGTATATCGTTAGATGGAAAGGAGCAGCGCAGTGCTGTGAAGAATCAGGATAAGATAATAGCGATAGGCGGAGTTTCACTTATCATAATACTGGCGATTGTTGCGATAGCGCTTTTGATGAGAGTGGATGATTCGTCATCATCGATAATAAAGATAAAACCTGAAACCGAAAAAGTTGAACTAAACGATCTTGGCGTTAAGACAGAGGAGATCAAGACAGACGATACCGAAGCGGTAAACAAGGCTGAACAGGCTCTTGCCGTTAAGGAAACACAAACCGTACCTGAGGCTACCGATTTGGTACATACGGAGAATGAATACTATGTCAAGGCCACCTGCAGGGGAGTAAGGAACAATGATTCTCAGATGGCAGAACTGTATGGCTACTGGGATGATTATAAGCTTGATGCGATAGGAGATCTTATAAGACTTGACAGAGTAAGGATGATAACCAATGATCTTTCGGGAACCGATGACTTTTTCTATTACGGTGAAGTTGATGCCAACAATGTGCCCAACGGTAAAGGGCTTGCCATATATGCCGATGATACATATTATTTCGGTGAATGGAACAAGGGCTTAAGAAGCGGTGCCGGCATGTGGCTTCGTATATATGTTAAAGGACCTGCAAAGGTCGGGCCTTATACAGGGGTCATCGAGCATATGTACAACGGACAGTTCAAAAATGATCTACCAAACGGCTCGGGACAGGAGCATTATACTTTTGAAGCATCGAAGATCACCGGAGAGCTTTGTATAACAAATGCGATCGGTGAGTTTAAGAACGGTTATTATCACGGTGAGATCTATATAATGACCATGGATAGTGAAGGGCATACATATGACTGGTATGCAACAGCTCAGGAAGGAAAGTTAAAATACCGTGAAGAGAACAAGATCTCCACATCCGGAAAGAGACCTGTTCTTAGTAAAGGTGATGACAACGATCACAGTACTGACGACAGCGATAACGGATACTACTGGATGACCGATGCGGAAAACACAGGCTTTGGCATATACGGACTTAAGAAATCAAGATAAGTATTGTATCTAATAAACTTTTTTTCATGAATATTTTGTCAGGCATTGAAAAACTTACATGAAAATGGTACTATAGTACCAGAGGAAGTATATTTTTCGTAGAGTTGATTGACAAGGAGGTCAATATGAACATATCTATGAGAAATGATTACAGTTATTTATTTAACAGTATGAATTCGAAAGCGACAAGTTCAAACAGTATGTACGGCATCAACCTTTCGGATTATGCCAGCATCAAGAGCGGCGGATACGGTAAGCTGATGAAGGCTTATTACAGCAGTGATATCAGTTCTTCGAGTGACAGCAAGAAGTCACAGGCAAGCTCACAGGATATCCTCTCAAAGCTGACTGAATCAAAGAAGACAGCAGCAACCACAGAGAAAGCCGAAACTGATAATAAAACAGATAGCGTAGCAGCAACTGATGCAGCAACGACAAAGGTATCTTCAGCAAAGGATTATCTTGATAAGATACTTGAGAGCAGCAAACAGTTATATGCGAGCACCGGAGCTTACACGGATGCGAGTGCAGCAGTAGCGGGAGCTACATTGGATACAACAGTTTGATCTTAAACTCCAACAGAATATGATATGATCAAGACCTTTTATCGTTTGTCGGTAAAAGGTCTTTTGTTTATCGGGTTTTATATAAAAACTCCTATGTTATAATATCATTTGGTATTATGCGTATTTATAAGATTCGGAGATTTTTGTATGAAAAAACAGGCTTTTAACCCGTATCTGCCTTCATGGGAATACATACCGGACGGAGAGCCGTATGTGTTTGACGGAAGGGTGTATATATACGGATCGCATGATCTGTATAACGGAAATGTTTTCTGCTTAGGAGACTATGTGTGCTATTCGGCCCCCGTTGATGATCTTGGAGACTGGAGATATGAGGGAATTATATACCCGAAGACATCGGATCCGCTCAATAAAGACGGAAAGATGTGCCTTTACGCTCCAGATGTGACTGTTGGTCCCGACGGAAGATATTATCTGTACTATGTACTGGATCATGTTCCGATCGTATCTGTTGCGGTCTGCGATAAACCTGCAGTCAGATATGAATTCTACGGATATGTGCATTATGAGGATGGTACAAGACTCGGTGAGAAAGAAGGCGATGAGCCTCAGTTTGATCCCGGTGTGCTTACGGAAGGCGATATAACATATCTGTATACGGGATTTTGCGGAAGAGGAGACAAGAGCAGAACAGGAGCACAGTGTACAGTGCTTGACAAGGATATGCTCACAATACTTAAAGCTCCCGTAATAGTCGCTCCGGGATGCGAGTACGGAGAAGGCACGGGTTTTGAGGGACATACATTCTTTGAAGCACCTTCGATAAGAAAGATCGATGACACATATTATCTGATATATTCATCGACTTGGATGCATGAACTGTGTTATGCAACAAGCAAATCTCCCGATAAGGATTTTGTATACGGAGGAGTTATCGTAAGCAATACCGATGTCGGGATAGACAGCTATAAAGAAAAAGACCGGATAATGGCCTATGGCGGCAACAATCATGGAAGCATAGTAAAGATAGGCGATGACTGGTACATTTTCTATCACAGACAGACAAATACAACCTGGTATTGCAGACAGGGCTGTGCGGAGAAGATAAAGATAGCGGATGACGGATCGATCGCTCAGGTACCTATAACAAGCTGCGGATTAAACGGAGGCCCTCTTAAGGGAGAGGGTGAATATCCTGCATACATAGCCTGTCATCTGTTTACTGATGAGCCGGAACTCTATGTGAGAGCAGGTCAGCCACGCGTAATGCAGGATGGCAGGGACGGAGATGAAAATCCGGGCTATATAGGAGATATAAGAAATAACACTACAGCCGGATTCAAGTCATTTGACTGCAAGGGCGTAAAAAAGATGGCAATAACCGTAAGAGGATATATGGGAAACGGTGATTTTGAGATCTATGATGGCTTAGACGGTAAGATGGTAGGTGTTATAAAAGATATTCCGAACGCAAATGTTTGGGAGAGATACGAGACTAATGTCGATCTTAATGACGGAGTACATGACATTTATTTAAAATATAAAGGATACGGAAACAACGTAAACCTTGCTTCGATAGAATTTATAGTTTAACTGAAGAGATTGGAGGAGAATAAAGATGCTTAGAGTTACGGAGACTGAAAACGGTAAGGTAAGAGGAATAGAGGCGGCAGATCCCAGAATAACCGCGTTTAAGGGTATACCATTTGCTGCACCCCCTGTGGGAAAGAACAGGTGGAGAGCACCTCAGCCGGCCCAAAACTGGGAAGGGATCAGGGACTGTTTCAGATTTGCTCCCATATCCGTACAGGATACTCCGGGACTCGGAACTGATATATATTGCAAGGAATGGCATGTTGATCCAGAGATAGAGATGAGCGAAGACTGTTTGTATCTGAATGTCTGGACACCTGCAAAGAAAAAGGATGAAAAACTTCCTGTTGTTATCTGGTTCTTCGGTGGAGCTCTTCAGTGGGGATATCCTTCAGAGATGGAATTTGACGGGGAGAGAATTGCAAGAAGAGGAGTTGTTGTGGTTTCAGTCAATTACAGACTGGCTGCACTCGGATTCATGACACATCCTCAGATCGTAAAGGAACAGCCCGATTTCCCCGCAAACTTCGGTAATCTTGACCAGCAGTACGGAATACAATGGGTTCACAGGAATATCGCAAACTTCGGAGGAGATCCCGACAATGTTACGATCGCAGGTCAGTCTGCAGGCGGCGGAAGCGTTTTAAGTCAGATTGCTTATGAAGGTAATAAAGGCTTGTTCAGTAAAGCCATAATACAGAGCGGTATAGTAAAGAGCATTGACGGTAACTGGGGACTGAGCAAGCCCTGCTCACTTGCCGATGCTGCAAAGAAGGGTGAAGATTTCTTTGAAGTTTTGGGGGTCAAGACTCTTGAAGAAGCAAGAGAGCTTGATGCTATGTATATAAGAGAAAAATATGCTCAGTACTGCGGCAATGATTTTACTCCGATGGGAATGCTTAAGAGATTCATGACAGTTCAGGATGATACATTCTGCAAGGGCGATCCCTATGATGCGATCGCAAGCGGAAGAGCACTTCCCGTTGCCATAATGGCAGGAAATACTGCAGATGAATTCCCTGAGATAAGTGCCAATTGCAACGGTGCCAATGCGCTTGAATGGGCTATAAAGAAGCTTGCGCTTGACAGGAAGGCAAACGGTGTCGATCTTCCGACATATTATTACAGATTTGATACCGACATACCCGGTGAAGATAATCCCGGAACTTTCCATTCATGTGAATTGTGGTTTTTCTTTGAGACTCTTGCAAAGTGCTGGAGACCGTATGTCGGAAGACACTATGATCTGGCAAGACAGATGTGCAATTACTGGAGTAATTTTGTGAAAACGGGAGATCCGAACGGAAACGATGCCGACGGTACACCGATGCCTGTATGGAAGCCGTATGCAAAAGGATGCGCCAGCGATATGGTATTTGGAAGGAACGGTGCGGAAAGTATCATAAGAGAGCGTGATACCGACGAGATCGAGAATCTTTTAAATGCATGATCTTAAGTATATAATGACACGAGAAATATACGTGTGAGGGGAGATTATGGGAAAGAATTTAAGGAATATCCTGCTTGGCATATTGCTTGGAGTTATCGCTTTTGCATGCGTTGCACTGGTTGCAGCAAAGCTTTACATGGCAAACGTATCTGACAAAGTTGATAAAAGCGATAATATCAAGACAGAGACACAAAGCGATAAGGTAGAGAAAGAAACAAAAACAGAAAAGACAAAGAAATCTCTTGATTTAAATACGGTTGAGCGCAAGATGCTCACCATTGATTATGATAAGAGTGCCCTGTCTTATACTCCGTCTGTTGCTCCTTACAGTGTGGATGCAGACCTTGGAAATGTATATGATCATGAAAGACTGTATCTTAACGAGGAAGCAGTAGAAAAGCTTGTCGCGAACAACTTTGTGGTAGTTGAAGGAAGCAGTGCCGAATTCTTCGATATATACGAATTCAACAGATATGCCCAGTACGGAAGCTTTGTGACAACGGATTCGATGATGCACACATATCATCTGTATTTTGCCATGCTTCAGGAAAACACTGAGAAGAAGTTTCTTGCAGACAGTATCAAAAAGATGTCTGTAGGCATGTTTAACGCATCAGTAGTACAGTATGAGGCTCTTAAAGGCAGCGAATGGGAAGAAGCGGCAAGGCTCAATGTGATCTATTTTGGCGTTGCTAACAGACTTCTGGGCACAGACGGCGTTGTTCTTCCTCAGGAAGCATCAGAAGAAGTGGTTGACGAGGTCTGCAACATCAATGCAGCAGACGGCATATATATATCTTCGATAACCGGAGATTATGAGGATTACTCCCAATACAAGCCCAGAGGCTACTATGAAGGCGATGCTCAGCTGGAAAGCTACTTCAGGACAATGATGTGGTACGGACGTACAAACTATGCTCAGAACAGTGAACTGATGAACAGATGTGCTCTTCTCATGACTCTTGCCATGAATGATGAGAATAACAAGGAGAGCCTAAACGAATGGGAAGCTGTTTATGAAGTTACATCATTTTTTGTAGGGCAGAGTGATGATCTTTTATACTATGATTATCTTCCTGTCATAGATGCCGCATATGATTCGGATATCAGTTACGAGAATATAAAGGGCAATGATAAAGCGTTTAAGGATTATACCGAAGGTATAAAACAGTTAAGATCACCTGAGATCAATTCGGTCGTATTTGAAGATGATGACGGTGCAACCGACAAGACAGAACGGGCAAAGGGTTTCCGGTTCATGGGACAGAGGTTTACTCTTGATGCGGCTGTTTTCACACAGCTTTGCTACAGTCAGGTAAAAGAGGCTTCTGACGGTTCAAAGAGGATGCTTCCCGACGGACTTGATGTACCTGCAGCCATGGGTTCCGATCTTGCACTCGATCTGTTAAAAGATATGGGAAATGACAAATATCCCAACTATCTTGAAAACATGGATAAAGTTAGAGAGAAGGTTAAGGACTCTCATGATTACTGGACATCATCTCTTTACAGCGGATGGCTTTATACGCTTAATCCCCTGCTTACCGTTAAAGGTGACGGATATCCTTCATTTATGACAAATAAGGAATGGCAGAAAAAGAGCCTTGAGGGCTATCTTGGAAGCTATACGGAACTGAAGCATGATACCGTTTTATATGCAAAGCAGATGATGGCTGAGATGGGTGGCGGAGATGATACCGTATATGATGACAGAGGCTATGTGGAACCCGAACCGGTATTATATGACAGACTTTATACACTCAGCAGGACTACATCGGAGGGACTCGAAAACTTAGGCGTTATCAGCAGTGAGGATAAGGAAGGTCTTTACAGGCTTGCGGAGCTTTCAAAGAGCCTTCGTGATATTTCTGTAAAGGAGCTTCAAAACGAGAAGCTTACAGATGATGAGTATGAGCTTATCAGAGGTTACGGCGGTACCCTTGAACACTTCTGGCTGGAGACCATAAAGAGCAAATACGGAAAGGATTATGCTTCTGCGGAAGAATACCCGATGGCTCTTATAACTGATGTTGCAACAGATCCAAACGGTTCCTGCTTACAGCTGGGTATCGGAGGAGCATCAACCATATATGTTATATATCCGATTGACGGTGAGCTTCATGTCGGTAGAGGCGGAGTGTTTAACTATTATCAGTTTGAACAGCCTATATCCGACAGACTTACAGACAGTAAATGGCGTGAGATGATCGGAATGCAGCTTGATTCGAATGATATGTATGTAAGGGATAATTCCATAGTTGAACCCGACTGGACATCAAGCTATAGATACAGATGGAAGTATGATAACTGATAATAAGAAAGGCTTTTTAAGAATATTGCTTATGACATGTATGGCAGTGATAGTGATTATCACTGCCTTTGTCCTTTTGTGGTGGTATGGCTTTTTTATACCGGGATGGGTAGACTGGAAAGAATGCAGTACGGATTACGGAAACGGATATGCAGTCGTTAAGGACAGATCATTGACTCTATATGAGGATGACAGATGTGAAAATATCTTCTTCAAGAGCCCGAAAGACAGCTTTGTTCAGGATGTCCTTATAAAGGATATTGATATGGATGGTAATGAAGAACTCATCATGCTTGTCTGGAAGCACGGCAGTTTCGGTGAGCATATGCCATTCTGGGTTAAGAAAAATGATAAGGCATTAAAACAGCATATATTCATATACCGCTATGATGATAACAGGGATGACAGATTAAAGCCTGTATGGATGTCTTCACAGATAGATTATGATATAAGATCCATAGCATCGGGCATAAATGACAGAATAATCGTTACCGACACCAAAGGTGAATCAAACCAGTGGATGTGGAGAGATTTCGGTCTTAAACTCGCAGGAAGATCCATAGATAAGGATATCAGTCTGGTATGTGCGGGAGATAATCTGATACATCTTTCTCTGCTCAACAAAACAGATGATCCTAGCGGACTGTATGATGAAATAAGAGAAGATGTTAAGAATGCGGATATTGCCGTTCTTAATCAGGAGACGATACTTGTTGATGATATGGGCGCCGTAAGCGATTATCCGAGATTCGGTTCACCGATTTCTATAGGAGAGGCTGTGGCAGATGCAGGTTTTGATGTTATAAACCTTGCAAATAATCATGCACTTGATAAAGGTGCGTACGGCTTGAATACGACTATTGATTTCTTTGAGAGTAAAGGGATCGAATGCATTGGTGCCGGAAAGTGTTATGATTACAATGATAATGCAGCAAGCAGGATCAGATATATTGAAAAAGAAGGTATAAGAGTTGCTTTTCTAGGATTCACCTACGGTACAAACGGTCAGCCGCAGCCTGATAACTGTCCGCATGCGATAGAGACTTATGATTATGAAAAACGTTTGACTTTTGAACTTGATCATGCGAGAAAAAGAGCGGATGCCGTGGTCGTATATGTTCACTGGGGAGATGAATACGAAACAAAGATTAATGAAAAACAAAAAGAACTTGCAAATCTTTTTTGTGAACATGGTGTGGATATAGTGATAGGAACGCATCCTCATGTCATACAGGAATACGAACTTATAAAGAAGAACGATCATCAGATGCTCGTCTACTATTCGCTGGGCAATCTTATCTCAGGCCAGATTCGTGAAGGTACTGATATCGGAGGACTGGCAAGGATATCTCTGCATAAGGACGCGGACGGTCAAATTTCTATAAAAGATTATGATCTGAAGGAGATAAAGGCGGTAAGATAGCCTTTTTTCTTGATAAACGTAGGACATAAGCCGTCAAATACTGGAATTTAAGCCAAAAAATTGATAAAATACTCTTTAGTGTCATATTTTGTTCACGCATGTTTCGGAGGAAATATATGGAGAATAAAAGTTTTATTGATTCAACAAAAGGAAAGATCGCTATCATAGGCGGTGTTGCCGTTGCAGCAGTTGCGATCATTCTGGCAGTTTTACTTAAAGATAACGGATACAGAAGCATACTTGTTGAGAATGTGAAGGGAAGCGTTTCTGTTGTCGGTGAAAAGAACAACGGTGAGGCTTATGCGGGTCAGCGCCTTTACAGCGGCGATGACGTTACCGTTAATGCTCAGTCTGAGCTTACCATGTGTGTTGATAATGATAAATATGTTTATGCAGATGAGAATACACATTTCAGACTTGAAGCCAGTTCCAAAAAAGAGAGCAGCAAGATAAAGATAATTATGGACAAGGGATCAGAGCTCAATGTGCTTAATGCCAAACTTGGTCTGGATGACACATATGAAGTGGATACCCCGAACTCGACCATGTCTGTCAGAGGTACTACGTTCAGGATGACGGTATATAACGGTAATGACGGATATGTATATACTCTTCTTGAAGTTGAAAAAGGTGAAGTGCTTGCCAAGTTAAAGCTTACAGGCGGAACATATACGGGAGTTGAAAGAGCTTTCACAGCAGGAGAGAGTGCTCTGATAAAAGGAAATGCAGAAACATGTGAATTTCTGCTGACCGAAAAGAGCGAGGAAGTATGGCTTTTGGATTACGATCACCTTCCGACAGCAAATGTACCAAGACTTATTACGCTTTTAAGAAAGAACGGCATAAAGATAGAAGATCCCGCATATGATGAATATCTGGAGAATGATTCAGTAGATGCTGATAACAAGGCGGCTGATAAAGATAAAGATGATACGACAGCTAAAAACGATGAGTCTTCAGATAAGCAGGATGAAGCAAAACCCACAGAGCATGTACATGTTCCCGGAGAATTTAAGACTGTAAAGGAAGCTACATGCACAGCTGCAGGACTTAAACAGAAGGTCTGCAAGGAATGCGGTGAAGTTTTGGAAGAAGAAAAGATCGCAGCTAAAGGTCATACTCCGGGTGAATGGGAGACTGTAAAAGCAACCTGTGAAACACCTGGTTCAAAACAACAGAAATGCAGCGTATGTAATGAGGTGCTGAACACCGAAGTCATTCCTGCAACGGGTCATATACCGGGAGACTGGGTCACAACATCAGATGCAACCTGTGAGGCACAGGGAACAAGAGAACGCAGATGTACCGTATGCGGAAAGACCTTAGAGATCGATTCTATTCAGGCTACCGGACACAGTTTCTCAAGCGCAACATGTACCGAAGCAAGTGTATGTTCAAACTGCGGAGCTACCAACGGAGGGCCTCTGGGACATGATTGGCAACTTGTTCCTAATGCTTCTTATAAGCAGGAACAATGTTCTAGATGTGGAGCAATCAGGTAATTATATATGCGCATCTTACAGATATGAGAATATATTAATTCTTAAGGAGTTATTTAAATGAAAGAATATGTAATGGGTAACGGAGCGATAGCGCTCGGTGCCCTTAAGGCAGGTGTTAATATTGCCTGCGGATATCCGGGAACACCATCTTCGGAGATTATAGAGACGATAGCAAAATATCCTCATGAAGGCCTTCACCTTGAATGGTCCGTAAATGAAAAAGCGGCACTTGAAGTAGCAGCTGCTGCGGCATATTCGGGAGCAAGAGCGCTTGTGACGATGAAGCAGGTTGGGCTTAACGTCGCTTCCGATCCTTTGATGTCGCTTGCATATGTAGGTGTTGAAGGAGGATTGGTAGTTGTTTCTGCCGACGATCCCGGTCCCATCTCGTCTCAAACAGAACAGGATACTAGGAGATTTGCTGATTTTGCAAGAATACCTGTCTTTGATCCATCATCACCCGAAGAAGCATATGAGATGATACAGGATGCGTTCGAATATTCGGAAAAATACAAGACTCCCGTTATATTCAGACCGACAACACGTGTTGATCACGGATATGCTTCGATAGAGACTTTCAAAGAGTATACTCCGAAAAGATTTGAAGGATTTAAAAAAGATTCATCACGTTTTGTCATATTTCCGCGTCTTTCATACAAGAATCACGGGATCATTGAAGACAGAAATATACATATCGGAGAGGACTTTTCAGATTACAGGTTCAATACCGCAGAGGGCGGACCTTCAAAAAATGCTGTTATGGCCAGCGGTGTGAGCTATATGTATGCGAAGGAGTTTTTAAAAGATCATCCTGAGATAAAACTCATTAAGATAGCTACGGCTTATCCCTTCCCGGAAAGCTTTATGATAAGGCAGCTTGAAGGTGTTGAAGAGATATTGTGTCTTGAGGAATTAAGCCCGTATATCGAAGAACAGCTTCTTAAGCTTGCAGGAAAGCATCATCTTCCCTTAAAGGTGTACGGAAAGCTTACATGCCATGTTCCTGCTATGGGTGAGAACAGTTCGGACTTAATAGCAAAAATATTGAGATGTTATCTTGATATAGAAGAGCAATCTGAGCTTACAAAAAAGGATATTCCGAATCTTCCCGTAAGACCGCCTGTCTTATGTGCAGGATGCCCTCACAGGGCTTCATTCTATGCCGTTAAGAAGGCAATGCAGGGTGAGAAGACCTATTACTGCGGTGATATAGGCTGTTATACACTGGGTAATGCAATGCCTCTGGATATGGTTGATACATGTTTATGTATGGGTGCCGGTGTTACAATGGCACAGGGATTTTCACATGTAGACGGTGACGGCAAGGCTTTCGCATTTATAGGTGATTCGACATTCTTTGCTTCAGGAATAACAGGAGTAGTCAATGCGGTCATAAATGAAGCTGATATAACCGTATGCATACTGGATAATTCAACAACGGCAATGACCGGTCATCAGCCGCATCCCGGAACGGGAATAAACATGATGGGGCATGATGTGGGAAAGATAAGCATTAAAAACATTCTTGAGGGTATCGGACTTAAAGAAGTTGTAACGATTGATCCTTTTGAGCTTGATAAGGCTATAGATACGGTAAAGGAATGTGCAAATATCAAGGGTGTTAAGGCTATAATCTTTAAATCACCCTGCATAGCGATAGAAAAGTCATCAAAGAAATGTTTGATAAATGACAGCTGTGTAAACTGCAAAAAATGCATAAGAGAAACAGGGTGCCCTGCACTTATACTTACGGATGGTCACGTAACGATAGATCAGTCACTTTGCAGCGGATGCGGTCTGTGTGCACAGGTTTGTCCCATGAAGGCGATAGGGGGATCTGATAATGAATAAAGATATACTGATCTGTGGTGTCGGCGGACAGGGAACCGTACTGGCATCCAGGATAATAGCCGCTTCTGCCATGAGCGAGAATAATACAGTACATTCTGCCGAGACTATAGGAATGGCTCAAAGAGGAGGTCCTGTGACAAGTCATGTAAGGATAGGAGATGATGCCTATTCGCCCATGATACCAAGCGCAAAGGCAGATCTTATCATTGGATTTGAGCCTGCTGAGGTTGTAAGAAATATAGGCTATCTGTCAAGCAACGGTCTTGCGGTCGTAAACACATCTGCCGTAAAGCCGGTTACAGAGTCACTTGCTGAAACAGGATATGACGGCAGCGAAATGATCAAATACCTTGAAAAGAATGTAAACTGTATCTTTGTAGACGGTGAAGAAGAATGTAAAAAACTCGGTTCGGCAAAGTTCCTTAACATTCTTTTACTTGGTATAGCAGCCGGTTCGGGCAGGCTTGAAATATCAAAGGATACAATAACATCAGAGATAGAAAAGAGAGTACCTGCAAAATTCAAAGAGAAAAACCTCGAAGCATTCTTATGCGGTTTTGAAATAGGGAAGGCAAAGGAGAATTAACATGAGACTTAATGAGACACAGATTAAACAGGTTGATGCACAGATCAAGAGACTGATCAAAACCGACAGTTATTACGGAAAGATGTACCGTGATGCGGGCATAACAGGCGTAAGTTCACAGGAGGACTTTGAAAAGATACCCTTTTCCAGCAAGGCTGATCTGAGAAATGCATATCCGCTTGGAATTCAGGCTGTAAGCGATGAAGAAGTTGTACGTATACATTCTTCTTCGGGTACAACAGGAAAACCGGTAATAATTCCCTATACAGCAAAAGACGTTGATGATTGGGCTGTAATGTTTGCCAGATGTTATGAGACTGCAGGCATCACTGAAAAAGACAGGATTCAGATAACACCCGGATACGGACTATGGACTGCAGGCATAGGATTTCAGGCAGGCTGTGAAAAACTCGGAGCAATGGCTATCCCTATGGGACCCGGAAATACCGAAAAGCAGCTTCAGATGATGGTCGATCTTAAAGCTACAGTACTCTGTGCAACATCATCTTATGCGCTTCTTTTAGCGGAGGAGATAGAACGCAGAGGCATGAAGAAGGATATCTTCCTTAAGAAGGGAGTAATCGGTTCTGAGCGCTGGAGCGAGAAGAAGAGAGAATATATCCATGACAAGCTCGGTATAGAACTCTATGACATATACGGTCTTACCGAGATATACGGACCCGGTATAGGTATTAACTGTAATAAGCAGACAGGAATGCATTACTGGGATGATTATCTGTATATCGAGATAATCGATCCTGTGACGGGAGAAAACGTTGAGGATGGAGAAGAAGGCGAGATCGTTATCACTACTCTTGTAAAAGAGGGTGCTCCTTTGATCAGATTCAGGACACATGACCTTTCACGTATCATTCCAGGAGAATGTCCGTGCGGTTCAAAGTATCCCCGACTTGATATCATCAGGGGTAGAAGCGATGACATGTTCAAGGTTCACGGTGTTAACATGTTCCCGAGTCAGGTAGAAGAGCTTCTTGGACAGATAGACGGAGTATCAAGTGAATATAACATAAACATCGCTCATGATGATGAGATAAATAAAGATGTCATCCTTATAACAGCTGAGGCAGAAGGAAGAGTTAACTTCGAAAAGACCGGCATGCTCATAAAAGAAGCATTCAAGTCTAAGATGAATGTAACTCCCCGTGTTACGGTTGTGCCTGTCGGAACCCTTCCCAGATCAGAAAAGAAGACCAAGAGAGTATTTGACCACAGAGAAGAATAGTTTTAGCTGCCGGAGATCCTAACATGAATGATAAGAAACTTGCCGTTATATTCCCGGGTATAGGATATCACAAGGATAAACCGCTGCTTTATTATGCTGCAAAGCTGATGCAAAACAAGGGATATGACGTGATCAACATTGAATATCATGATATGCCACAAAAGATAAGAGGCAATGCAGCAATGATGAAAAAAGCTGCAATGCTTGCTTGTTCGCAGACTGAACAGCAGCTTTATGATGTGGACTTTTCCGGATATGACAGTATTGTATTTATCGGCAAGAGCATAGGGACTGTCGCTCTGGCAAAATACATATCGGATCATAACCTGAATGCAAAGCAGATATGGTACACTCCTGTTGAAGCAACATTTCTTTTTAGATCAAAGGATGTAATAGCATTTATCGGAGATGATGATCCGTGGTCTGATGTTGATACAGTAAAGAAGACAGCCAATGATCAGAAGATAACGCTATACTCATATCCCGAATGCAATCATTCCCTTGAATCAGGTGATGTTGATAAAAACATAGCCAATCTCAGGGATGTAATGAATAAGACCGACAGCTTTGTGGGATAAAGCATCTGTTAATAATGTTACCGATATGGCATGCTCAGATACGAGCATGCCATTTAATTAAAAGAACGGCTGAATACAAATGAAAAAGGATTTCTCATATGATAAGCAGACTTGAGAATTTATCAAAAGAACAACTAGACAGAATCAAAACGCTCATAGGAGAGGCATTTGTGACAAATGAGCTTTTTCATAACTGGGGATCTATAGAAGACAGAAGAGAAGATGTAAAAAAATACATGGATCTGTATGTGGACTGTGTTTATCAATCCGGTGAACTCTATGCAAATGAAAACCTGACAGGATTCATCGGCCTGGAAGACTCTTTAAAAGCCAAGAAACTTCCACAGATAAAGATGCTGTTTAAGATGTTTACATCAATAGAGTTTAGTAAGATAAAGGCAATGTTAAATTTTGTAAAGCAGATAAGCGGTTCCAATTCAAGATATGCAAAAGAACATCATCTTGATACCTTGATGGTCTGTGTTGATAAAGAGCATCAAGGAAAGGGTATTGCAAAAGAGCTCGTATGTTTTGCAAAGGATATGTCGGATGAGCTTGGCATACCGCTTCTTTTTGATACCGATATGAAGGAATATGCCGGGATGTATCAGCACTTGGGCTGTGAACTTTATAATACGGTTAAAGCCGATAACGGCGTTACAAGATACTGCCTTTGCTATAAAAGACAGGTAAAAAATGATGAAAATTAATGTTATCAGAGCAACCAAGACCTGGCAACAGGCCGGAGCATATTATGTACGTATACAGGGGATGGCAAGACAGCATGGCATAACCCTTCAAAGAGAGTTTGACGAGCATGATACTCCGGATACCAAATATATTGTAATAACGGATGATGAATTTCCTGTTGCTACGTGTCGTATGTACCAGATAGATGAAGATTCGGCGATGATAGGCCGTGTTGTGGTCCTTGAGGATTATCGAAACAAAGGTCTCGGAAAGATGGTCATGAGTGAAGCACACAAATGGCTAAAAGAACTCGGGATTAAAACAGCGGTTGTTGAAAGCCGTGATGTTGCCGTCGGATTCTATGAACATCTCGGATATGAAATAGTAAATAATGATATCCTTCACGGAGTCACATTTGACTGCATACGAATGGAAAGATCACTGATCTCAGATGAAGAATAATAAGAGAATAGATATGGATAAAAGATTTAAAACATGGCCTGATTATGAAAACTGTATATCGAATCTGCCTAATTCCGTAATGCGTTATTTCGGAGTTGAAACCAAAGGCAAAACTCTGCCGATGCTGGATAGATATCTTAAAGGTGAATACAGGAATGTGATAGTATTGCTCCTAGACGGAATGGGAATAAACATAATGAAAAAGAATCTTAGCAAAGACGGATTCTTTATGTCTCATCTTAAAGGGCAGTACAGTTCCACATTTCCGCCTACGACCGTGGCAGCAACAACCTCGGTACTCAGCGGACAGATGCCCAATGAGCACGGATGGCTGGGCTGGGACTGCTATTATCCGCAGATAGATAAGAATGTAACGGTCTTTTTGAATGTGGAACAGGAAACCGGAATACCGGCAGCCGATTACAACGTGCCATACAGATACTGCTCATATGAAAACGTGATCGACAGACTAAAGAATGAGGGTATTGAAGCACATCTCGTTGCTCCTTTTATTGAACCGTATCCGAACGGCTTTGATATGATAACGGATATGATAAAGAGTCTGTCAAAAAAGGAAGGCAGGAAATATATCTATGCTTACTTTGATGAACCGGATACCACAATGCATAAAAAAGGGTGTTTCACAAAAGAAGCAATAGATTCATTAAGGAAACTGGAACAAAAGGTTAATAAACTTTGCAGCGAAATAGAAGATTCACTGTTGATAGTAACGGCTGATCATGGCCATATTGATTCAAGGTGTTTGTGTATCGAGGACTATCCCGATATAATGGAATGTCTTGTTAGAATGCCTTCGATCGAACCAAGAGCGTTGAATCTGTTCATAAAACCTGATATGAAAAAGAAGTTTGAAGATGAATTCATACGTCTGTTCGGAGAAGATTTTGTCCTGATGACCAAAGAAGAGGTTATAGAAAGTAAACTGTTTGGAACAGGGACAGATCATATCTATTTTAAAGATATGCTCGGAGATTACCTTGCGGTTGCAACAGGCGATACTACGATCTTTAACACAAAGGAGGAAGCGGATACCTTCATTGGTGTTCATGCTGGACTCACAACAGATGAAATGGCGATCCCATTGATAGTCATCGATACGAATGAAGTAGATTAATACTTTAAATCCGGCTTATGCGGTAAGAAAACATTATATGTATTTGTAGTATAAAAGATACGTTTATTCATATGCATGCAGGTTGCGTAAGAATTAAGTCGATTATATAATGATGATAAGCAGAAAATAATTAAAGGCATATCAGAGTCTTAAATATGGAAAACAGAGTTAATATCAGTTTTGAAACTGATCTTTCATGCGAATTTCCGCAGGTGATCATCAAAGCTGATAAGAGAACAGAAAAGATAGACAAGATAATAGAGGCTATTGAAAAGTGCGTTCATGAAGATGTTTCGCGCATCAGTGTAAGTGACGGTGACAGTATCATACTTCTGGAACAGAAGGATATAATGCGTGTATATACCGAGAACCGAAAAGTTGTAGTATGCACTGATGATAAAGAGTATGAATCGAAGATAACATTGCGTGAATTCGAAGAGATACTTGATAAGGGATATTTTGTACGTATAAGCAGATTTGAGATAATAAATCTGCGAAAAGTGTTCAGTTTTGATCTTAGCATGTCGGGTACTATAAGGGTCATCTTTGACGGAGCGAGCGAGACCTGGGTAGCAAGAAGATATGTAAAGGATATTTTAAGAAAACTCGACAAAATGAACAAAGGGGAAGTATAGAGTATGGACAGAAGGATAAAGAACGCCCTGATACTTTCAGGTGTTGGTTTTGTTTTAGGAATATTGATAGGCGTCATGATAAGCTTTTTTGACGGCTCACTGGCACAAGGGATTTCCGGAAGAGATGTGTTTCTGCTGTTTGTCGGAGGTGTTCAGGGGGCTATACCCATGGGACTGACTGTTGTTTATGATATTGAGGACTGGTCGATATTAAGATCAACGGTAACTCATTTCATACCTACGATGATAGTTTTCTATGCATGCAGTTTCTATATGGGATGGCTTAAGTTCGGTACAGTGGGATTTGTTATAGCTACAGTGTGTATGATCGCTGCCTACTATATCATATGGATGACACAGTATCTGATATATTTAAAAAAGGTCAAAACAATGAATGCAAAAATAAGAGAATTCAGGAAAAAGAAGTAGTTTTTTGACCGTTTAGACATGAAATACGACCGTTTAGCACGAAGATGAGATTCTTCGTGCTTTTTTTATTAGTATAAACTTGTGATTTTATACGCTTTAATAACTGATGATTATTTATGAGGAATGAAAATATGACATTGAAAGTGCTTATTACCGGAAAAAACAGAAAGGTGGCCGGAGATATATCCGAAAGGCTCGAAAAGGACAGAGGCTACTTTATAGTGAAATGCAATCCTAATAAGAATGCCGTATTTGATATCATGCTGGCAGAACTTCCCAAGGTTGTTATCATATGCCTGGGAGATGAGACAGAAGATACCGTAAAGGCTTACGATGTTTTGCGTGAAGCCACGCTGAAAGGACTCTGCGTTACGATAGTTATCGCAAACGAAGAGGACGAGAAGCTCTTTATGAAGTATTCGGATCTGAGTAAGGTTTATTTCCTATCCAGACCGGTTTCTTTGTTTGCTCTGTACGAGAAGATGACTGAGATAGAGAGCAGGTTTGCAGAAAAGATGGATGAGGAGATGAACACTTTAAAGGAGTTTGTCAATGAGGATGCACAGAACAGACATCGAAGAAAGCATGTGCTTGTAGTTGACGATGATACCGAACAGCTCATTCATATAAAGGAACAGCTCGAGGAGTTTTATGATGTCACACCTGTAAAGTCCGGGGATGCTGCTTTTAAATTTTTGAAGAAGAAAAAACCGGATATCATACTGCTTGACTATCTGATGCCTAACAAGGACGGCCCGATGGTACTTAAAGAGCTGCGCACCATGGAAGGTTTTGATGATTTACCTGTGATGTTTTTAACGGGTATCAGCGAGAAACATATTGTGATCCAGACACTTACCGAACTGATGCCGCAGGGATATATCGTAAAGCCTGCAAAGAAATCCGAACTGGTGGCAAAGATTATTGATGTACTGGGGTAGAAGAATGAATAATGATATTTCTTGGCTAAATGAAACAGGTCTTGATATCAAGTCGGGACTTGATTACACGGGCGGCACTGACAAATATCTTTCGGCGATCAAAAGATACAGGGACAATCATGAAAAGAACAAGGATATGATACTAAATTCTCTGGGATCTAAAGATTACGAAAGCTTTACGATAACCGTTCATGCTCTTAAGAGCAATTCAAAAATGATAGGGGCAATGCGGCTTGGAAAGGAATTTGAAGAACTTGAGACGGCTGCCAGAAACGGAAATACTGAAGCTGTTGAAAAGAATACAAAGCCTGCACTTGATCTGTATGATGATCTTATAGCTAAACTGAGTCCTATTGATTCACTCGGTGAGGTGCATGCGGTGGATGAGATATCTGCTGAGATCGCAAGAGAAACGGCAGACAGGCTTTTGGAAGCACTTGACGATTTTGATGATGATCTTTCAAAGGAACTGGTAAGTAAGCTTTCGGGATATCCGTTCAGAATAACACAGAAGGAAAAGCTTAAAGAAGCAAGCGCTTATATCGAAGATTTTTTGTATGATGAAGCAGCTGAAGTTATTAAACAGATATATTCTTCGATAGAATAGTATTGCAGAAGGTGGAATGAAGTGAAAAAGATAAGGATCGCACTTGCGATAGTTCTTATAATCATATTTGGCTATATTTTTATAGCTGAGCTTGTTATGCCCGCAAACTCTCCGGTTAACGGCAATCTGTGTGATCTTCTGCCAGGTGATAACTGGGTAAGGATAAATGAGGACGGTTCAAAGACACCGTTTGAAGTACCGGGAACAACAGACAGTGATATAACTCTTGAGACCACACTGCCGAAAGATTTCAAAGCCGACTACAGTGTGTTGTGCTTTCGCGGCATGGACATGGAGATATATGTTGACGATGAACTGAGAAGCGAGCTTAAGACAAGTGACTATAAATTCTTCGGAGACAGATCAGCAGAATGCTATGTCATGGCATCGATATATCCTTCGGATGCGGGAAAGAAACTGCGTGTTCATTATGAATACAATTCCGGAATGGTCTATCAGGTATATATCGGAACGAGGATAGGCGTACTTGCGTATCTTTTTAAACTGTACGGCTTTGAACTGTTTGTCGGGCTGTCAATCCTTCTTTTGGGACTGATATGTCTTATCGCTGCAGTCTTTTACAAGATCATTCATAAAAGATATCTTGAGATGGAGCATCTTTCCATCGGAGTTATACTCGGCGCATGCTGGGTATTGTCAAATTCCATATTCAGACAGTTATATACCAGGAATATTTCTGTAATGTCAGACATTCCGTTTCTGATGGTAATGGTCATGCCTTTACCATTTCTGGTATTCATTAATTCCCTTCAAAAAGACAGATATCAAAAGGTATTCGTAGTAGTTAGCATAATCGAGCTGACAAATACCGTCATATGTATCCTGTTGTGGATAAGCGGAAAGGTATCCATTATTGACAGCTTTATCAGCTCGGCTATATGTGCTCTGATCGGTATCGTTGTGATGTTTGTTACCATATTTCTTGACCTTAAAAAACATCTTGTTCATGAATACAAATATGTTGCGATGGGTTTTGTTATGATCGCCTGTGCAGCGATAATCCAGATTGCGGCTTATCAGTTTGCTCATAACGGCATATTCTCGGGTTCTATCATGGCGCTGGGCCTTTTCGGATTCATGATCTGTTCCATAATCCATACGATAAAGCAGCTTATAGGTATCAGACTTGAATCAAATGAGATCAAGCATATAAGCAAGGCAAAGGATGATTTTCTTGCAAATATGTCTCATGAGATCAGGACTCCTTTAAACGGAATAATGGGCATGGATGAGATGATCTTAAGAGATACAAAGGAAACAAGGATCAGAAACTATGCTCTGGAGATAAAAAGTGCTGGAAATACACTTCTTTCAATAATAAATGACATCCTCGATCTAAGTAAGATAGAATCAGGGAATTTTGAGATCATTGAAGATGATTATGAACTGGCTTCGGTATTAAATGATGTATTCAATATGACAAGACTGAGAGCGCAGAAGAAGGATCTTTTGTTCAACTATAACGTATCAGAAGAGATCCCTTCCGTTTTATGCGGTGATGAGATTAGGATACGTCAGATAATGTTAAATATCATCAACAATGCCATTAAATATACCAAAGAAGGCAGTGTTGATATAAATATATCTTCCAGATTTAAGATGATGAACAATTACATAGATCTTATCGTCAGTGTTGCCGATACCGGAATGGGTATTAAGGACGAAGACAAGGATAAGCTTTTTAACAGTTTTCAGAGACTTGATGAGAAGAAAAACAGGAACATAGAAGGAACCGGTCTTGGACTTCACATCACACAGAAGCTTCTGGAGATGATGGAAGGCATAATAGAATTCGAAAGCGAGTATGGAAAAGGAAGCACCTTTGTCATAACTGTTCCGCAAAAGGTTGTAAAAGCACAGCCTATAGGAGAATTCAGCAAGGCAGTCAGAGCATTTTTAAACAGTGTTGAAATAGATGAAGTCAGGCTGTATGCACCTAAAGCCAGATTGCTCGTTGTTGATGATAACGCCATGAATCTGGAAGTAATGGAAGGCCTTTTAAGGGATACCAGGATGCAGGTCGATTATGTGGATTCTGGAAGCAAATGTGTAGAGATGGTTACGAATAACACCTATGACTGTATCCTTCTTGATCAGATGATGCCCAGTATGAACGGTGAAGAGACCCTTGAGAGGATGAAGGAACTAAGCATTTTGAATAACACACCCGTTATTGCCCTTACCGCCGATGCGATAAACGGCGCAAAGGAAAACTATATATCAAAAGGTTTTACGGATTATATAAGCAAGCCCGTGAAATATGAAGTGCTGGAAATAGTATTAAAGGAATATATTCCTAAGGAAAAACAGCTTTCTCCGAGCGGATCCGATGAACTGCCTGTTGTTCTCATATGGGGAAGCGATCCAGATAAGCTTAAAGAGGAAAAAGAGAGGCTTGACGGTATATACAAGTGTGTATGTGTGGTAGGAGAAAAAGCAAGAGATAAATATCTGGAAAAACATAAACCCGATATGATAATGCATCATATGTGATTGGAGGATGAAGAAAATGAAAAAACTGACAGGGATTATTGTTGTGATCGTGGTGGCCTGTCTGATGGTATCATGTGCCGGCAAAGATGAAACCGCTGTCATACAGGAAGAGCAAAGCACGGAAATAAAAGAAGACAGCAACGAAAAGAAAGAAGATGTAAAGGAAGATACCAATGATTTCAGGATCGGTATCGTAACCGGATCCTTTTCACAGTCCGAAGATGACAGAAGAGGAGCAGAGGCATTTCAGGAAAAATACGGAAGTGATATGGTAACTCTTGCCATTTATCCTGATAATTTCACTGATGAACTGGATATCACGATCCAGACCATAGTGAACCTTGCGGATGATCCCAAGATAAAAGCGATAATCGTAAATCAGGCTGTAGACGGAACAACAGAGGCATTCAGACAGATCCATGAAAAGAGACCTGACATCATATGTATAGCAGGCGAGGCATATGAGGATTTTTCGGATATCGGACAGCAGGCCGACTTGGTTGTTAACTATGATTTTATAAGCAGAGGATATCTGATGATCCGTACAGCTCATGAGCTTGGCTGTGACACATTTGTACATATTTCATTTCCGAGACATCTTGAATATGAATCCGTTTCCAGACAGATAGCCGTAATGCAGGCAGCGTGTGACGAATTCGGAATGACTTTTGCAATGGAGGAAGCACCCGATCCTACCACCGATGTGGGAGTTCCCGGTGCACAGGCATATATACTTGAACATGTTCCCGAGTGGGTGGATAAATACGGACAGAACTCGGCATATTTCTGTACTAATGATGCACATACCGAACCGCTTATCAAAAAGCTGATGGAATGCGGAGGGTACTTTATTGAAGCAGATCTTCCTTCGCCTCTTATGGGATATCCGGGTGCGCTTGATCTTGATATTACAGGTGCAACAGCTGACTTTGATTCGATCCTTAACAGTGTTGAGGATGCTGTTGTCAAAAACGGTGGAGCAGGAAGGTTCGGAACCTGGAAGTATTCATACGGATATACTGTTTCTGCAGGTCTTGCACAACATGCGATGAATGTGATAAACGGAGAGAGTAAGCTTAATGATATAGGTGATCTTGCAAAGGCATACGGTGTATTCTCGCCGGGAGCAGACTGGAATGGTTCCGAGTATATCGATGCTGAAAGCGGTGAGAAATCCGACAATATATTCCTTATATATCAGGATACATATATCATGGGAGATCCGGGTCGATACATGGGAGTAACTGATATAAAGGTTCCGGACGAGTATTTTACGATCAAATAAGGGCATTTATCCATGGGAAAGAAAAAAGCTAAGAACTCAAATAAATACGGTCGAGAGAGGAACAGTCTGATACTGCCACTTGTATTTGTATTCCTGTTTGTCACGGTCATGATGGTATATGCATCAAGGCTGATGTACAGGGCAGCCGTTACAAATGCAGCGGCTGTAATGGAAGACAGGATATTAAATGTATCATCCATGATCGAAAACCATGTAAATACCGCGGAAAACGTACTGCATGTGACAGCCGATTCTGTTCACCACATGCTGGTAAGCGGAAGCACACCTGCCAGAATACATGAATTCCTCGTTGAAGAGACTAATAACGTTGCGGATAAGTTCAGTGAGAATTTTACGGGACTGTACGGATATATAATGACCAAATATCTGGACGGTCTTAACTGGGAGCCACCGGAAGGATACGATCCGAGACAGCGTGTATGGTATATCACAGCAAGAGAAAATGACGGTGAAGTTGCGATCGTTCCGCCTTATGTTGATGCTCAGACCGGGAATGTGATCATTTCCGTGTGCAGAATGCTGCCTGACAGACAGAATGTGGTATCCCTGGATGTTCAGCTTAACGGTATTCAGCAGATGGTAAATGAACTAAATATTAACGGAAAGGGTTATGGATTCGTTGTTGATGAAAACGGACTGATGATAGCCCACCGTGATGAGGACAAGAAAGGAACAAATATCAATGACACAGCTTCGGGAGAAGAGTTCTTTGAGTTTATAAAGAATTCCGAATCGGGTAGCTATACGTATACCGTAGATGGAGAAAAGAGTACCGTATATGTGAATAAGATAATGAACCTCTGGTACGTGGTGATGGTAGTAAGCAACAGAGAACTGTATCAGGATGTAAGAGGTCAGCTTATTGTAAATATCATCATATGTTCTATCATATTTTTCATGATCGCGACATTTTACTATTTCGCATACAGAAAAGAGCAGGATACTACCAAGAGACTTGAGGAGATGAAGCTTGAGGAACAAAAGACCGCATATGAAAGAAGAGTGCTGGAACTTGAAAAGGATGCGGCAAATGCCTCAAACAAGGCAAAGAGTGATTTTCTTGCAAACATGTCTCATGAGATCAGAACACCCATGAATGCCATAATAGGCATGGATGAAATGATACTCAGAGAGTCTATAAATTCAAAAGTCAAAAAGTATGCGCTGGATATACAGAGTGCCGGAAAGACACTGCTTTCCATAATAAACGACATTCTGGACTTAAGTAAGATAGAATCGGGAAAGATGGAGCTCATACCTGTTGAATACAGCTTTTCATCAGTTATGAATGATGTCGTAAATATGACCAGAAACAAGGCACTTGAAAAAGGACTTGAGTATAACCTTACAGTTTCCGAAAATATACCCTCAGTCCTTCTTGGCGACGAGATCAGAATACGTCAGGTAATGCTCAATCTTATTAATAATGCGATCAAATATACGCATGATGGAAGCGTTTCAGTTAATGTTTTCTATGAAGATGATTCACAGATGCTAAGAGTGATCGTTTCCGATACCGGTATAGGGATCAAAGAAGAGGATATCGGAAAACTCTTTGGATCGTTCCAGCGTCTGGAAGAGGATAAGAACAGAAATATCGAAGGTACGGGACTGGGACTTAACATCACAATGCGTCTGGTAAAGATGATGGAAGGCAGTATTGATGTTGAGAGTATATACGGTCAGGGAACAACCTTCTCGGCTATGATGAAGCAGACAGTCATAGATAAGACTCCGATAGGTGACTTTGCAAGAAATCTTCTAATCATGCAGGAGCAGAAAACTGAGTACAGACCAGCGCTTATCGCACCTGATGCAAAGATACTTATCGTTGATGATAATGCGATGAATCTGGAAGTAATAGTCGGTCTCTTAACAGAAACAAGGATAAATGTTGTTACGGCATTATCGGGCCAGGAATGCTTGGATATACTAAAAGACAGATCATTTGATATCATTTTCTTAGATCAGATGATGCCTGGCATGTCCGGAGTAAAGACACTTGAAGAGATGAGAAATAACCATCTTGCCGATAATACACCGGTAATAGCGCTCACAGCCGATGCTATCGTAGGAGCTCGAGAGAATTATATAAAAGAAGGATTCTCCGATTATCTTACTAAACCTGTAATGTATGATGCCCTTGAAAGCGTGATCAGAAAGTATCTTAATGAGAATCTGGTGCTTAATGAAGAGCAGATGGCAAAATACGATGAAAATACTTCACAGGAGAAAAACGCGATAATACTTGCGATTAGTGAATCATCCGAACAGTTAAGGGAGATAAAGTCTCTTCTTGGTAACGGATACAAGGGTGTATTTGTCAAGAATATCGAAGATGCTGAAAAATATCTGACCAGGAAGGTAATAGAATAAAGAGAAGAGTACTTCTATATATGTTCTTAAGATGAATTCCGTGGAACACATATGAAGAATTAAGTAGTAGAAAGAGGCTGTCATAGTAGAGTGTGACAGCCTTAATTTACTGAATAGTAAAGATTTATTCCGGTATTTTTAATAAGAACTATCTTTTTTTCACAGCTATTCGTAGACTAAGTGATTTCAGGTTTCTAAATATGTAATCTTTAAATCTTTGAAAACTGATAACTACAGTTTTTATCAATTCATATTATGAAGAATATAATGATTTGATGAATTTCCGCTTTCAACAGAGAAGTTTTTACCGTTTAAACATCAAAAACAACCGTTCAGACATAATTTATTGCGATCTTCTTAATATAAATGATAAAGTATGACAATAACATGCAAAAAAGCGGTGTTAAAACTAGTTATTGAGCTTTATTACAAGGAGGTAATAGCGAATGAAGTTAATGAAGAAATTGAAGGCAATTAAGGTGATACCGTTAATTCTGGCGGTGGTATTGATCATACCCGTGAATACATGGGCTATGACAATGGAGAAGGTCACAGATGATCCGTTGTGTCCAGTTTTGAACAATGTGACTATCAGTTCGACGACAGATTCATCGGGAGATGTGACATGGAATGCAGTAGGAGGTGTTGATTTTGCATATGCTCCTATCTGGGCTGAGTATGGGATGGAATATACTAACGGAACAACGATAGCCGATTATTATACTCCTTATGAGAGTATGCCGAGTTCTCCAGGAACTCAGGATATGTCTTATAGTTGGAGTAATGGTACAGGATGGAGTTATCCGATAATTGAGCCCGGCTCCAATGTTAATGTATATATTTATACACCAAGTTCTGATAAAAGTAAATTATATGAGAGCAATCGTATAACTATTGTTATTCCGGGAGCAGATGCATCACCGCAGACATATAATTCGTTGGTTAAACGTGATTCTTCCAATACAACGATATCAGAACTGCCTGAGGAGACATCGTCAACAGTTTCATCTAGCAGTTCTCAAGATGTTCCCAGCGATGCTGTTGTTGCTATAGAAGGTGGAAACATTACACCGGGACAGGATTACTGGTGTCAGATAGCAGAATTCCGTCCTTTGGTTGTTAGTAACACTACAAATCTGGTAGGAAACGGCGGAGTTGATGCGAGTGTTAATGTTAACAACGGCGGAAACGATTTTGGCGCATATACCTTTAGTGGCGGCAATGTTGAAAACATAGGCGGTATTCAATTTAAGAATAACGGCAATGGAGTTTATATTCCCATTAGCGGAGCATACAGTAGCTTTGCTGTTGACGGTTCTGGAAATGTTGCTTTCAGAGACGGCTTGCAAAGACCTATGGGTGAGTATACAATAGTATATTATGATAATAATGGAAGGATAGCTTACAGACGTTTTACGATCCCTTCTAATGCTAATTTCGGTGCAAGTATAGGTAACGGTGTTGTATCTAACAATACAGTTCCTTTTATTCCTGGAGCAGGAACAGCTGAGAATCCGTTACATTTTTCAATTGTAAAGGCATTTACTCCGGCAGGAGGAACCAGACAGGTGTATGATGACATGTCAATGATTCTCTTATTCGGTTTCAACAGACAGGGCAAGCCTGAGGTTCCGGCTTCAGAGAATGCTAAACCCGGAGTATATGAGGTAGAATACACAGGAACAGATGGAATAAATCATGAAATCAAGATCACTGTCAAGTGACAAATTTGCATTACTTATTCATATTTTGTGTATATTGATAGTAATGGCGTCCGCATATCTGGTGCGGACGCCTTCTTGTGCTCTTTCAAACATAGATTCTAGTATCAGAGACGCTTATCTGGATGAATCTGGCCAGCCGTATCTTACAGACATGGACTCATATTATCATGTAAGGATTGTGGATGAGTATATTAAATACGGTCATCAGGGGAATGCAGTCGATGAGGACGGTAAGCCCTGGGATCTTATGAGTTATTATCCAAAAGGGAGAAGTGCTCAATATCAGCCCGGGATTATCTGGCTGACAACAGCTGTATGGAAGGTAGCAAATATTTTCAAAGCTACTGATATAAGCAGGATAGAATTCTCGCTTTCTGTATATATGGCCATGATATCGGCATTGATCGCATATATTGCTGGATGCAGGATGAGCGGTAAAGCAGGAGGACTAGTATCGGGACTTTTGATAGGAAGTGCACCGTTTTATACTCTGAGAACGATATTCGGAAGATTTGATACGGATATGTTCGTTGTGATAATGAATGTACTCTTAATACTATTCTTTATTGAAGCAATATCTGCTAAGAAAAATCTCATGCGAATTCTGATGGTAGCAGGATTTGTTCTTACTGCAATACTGTATGCACAATGCTGGGGCGCGAGAAATTCACTGCTGTTTTCGGGACTTACATGTGTAGGCGGAGCGGTTTACATTATTACCTCTATAATACTTAAAGATATCAGAAAAAATCATATAATTACACTTATTGCAACTTTTTTACTGACTATTCTTGCCTTTATAGCTTCTGAAGGTATAAAAGTATTCTCAACGCTGTTCTCAGCACTTGCATATACAGATACGACATCGACAGGATCTGATAAACTTCCGAATCTTTTTGCTTCCATAGCTGAACTGCAGAAAGTTAAGATGTTTCCAAAAGCTTTTGGAAAGTGGTTCTCGGGATTCGCAGGATCAGAACAGACCATTATTAATGGTATCGGAGGTATGTTTGTTGCAGTCGCCACCATAGCAGGAATTGTATTTCTTGTACTGGAAGCTAACGGTAAGAAAAGTGAGAGAAACAGCAGTAATCCTGATATAAAGAAAGATAAGGCCTCATCAAAATCCGGTGAGAAGACAGATAAAAATAGAAAGGATAAAGAGATAGATGGTTATGATCATCTTATCCATTTATGCGTTCTTTTAACATGGCTCATTGTATGCATCTTTATCACCCGTTCTGGTGTAAGATTCGTAGAGATATTATCGATACCGGTCGGTTTGTTTGCTGGAATATTCTTTGACAGATTTGTCAACTGGATATTCGATGTCAAGAAGGCAGGAAATATTGACGGTATCGCTTTTTCGCTGATCGTAGGAGCAATCTTGGTTATACCTGCTTTAACTGGAGCATCGCGTGCTGCAAGATCGGTAGTTCCGGGAGCAACAGATGCTTCCTATAACAGCATGGAATGGATTAAGAACGAAAGCAAAGACGGTTCCGTAATAGAATCCTGGTGGGATATGGGCTACTATTATGAAGCTCAGTCAAAAGTTCCGTGTATATGGGACGGCGGCTCGCAAAACGGTGCTAGGGCATTGCTTTTTTCAAAGGCTATGACATCTAATGACCTGGAATTGTCAGAAAGGATCATCAAGATGATCGCATTCAGCGGCAATGATGCTATAGAGACCATGATTAAACATACCGATACGAAGAATGCTTTTGAGACATTGTGGGACGTGCTGATGATGAATAAGGATGAGGCAGTAGAAGCATTAAAACAGCGCTGTAACCTTGATGAAAATACGGCTATAAACGTGGAAAAAATGATCCATCCCGATAATGACAAGGAAATATTTCTTGTGATCACATATACAATGACTAAGCAGATGGGGTGGTATGAGTATTATTCGGACTGGGATTTTACCGGTACACAGAAACTGCCAGAAGCAACATGGTATTCATATACGCCAGATGGAACACCGGTATTTCTGACAGAACAGGGTCAGGATTATCTTGAGAATAAGCGTTCAGGAGAGACGATGTGGAGACTGTTCTTCAATGCAGAAGAAAACCCGTATTTTATGCCTGCTTATGAATGGCATGACGGCACAGAACATGTGAGAATATGGAGAGTTCAGTGATATAGAAGAACACTTTATATGAGGCATTCTTAAATGATTGACTTTTTTTATGCGCAGCAGTTTTATGGCTGTTACGTAATTTTTTATTGGTATGGCCTGATTTTTAGGGATCAAAGAGTGAAATAATATAAAGAAATATCGCCCCTAAAAAAAACATAAACCACTTGCTAAGCAAGCGGGACAACATCCGGCTTCAGCCTTAAGACACCAATACCCCCAATGTTATAATGAGTGTGGCTACCAACCACACAACATAACAAATGAGGTAAAATGGATAAAAATACTTGAAGACTGATTTTGACCAAAAAATAGCGTAAGAAAGGAGGTTCGTGGCATCGACATTATTAGGTAACCCCTATGGTGACCTGAAATTTTTCGTTAGAAATATGCGGAAAGAGTTTTGTAAAAATAGAGATGTCCTAAGATAAAAAAACGAGTTGTATGATGGAGAAAAATCCATTATTCAACTCGTTTTGATTATACAGTTTTGTTACAATAATCGTGGTAGTATTGCAACAGTGTTTATATAACAATAAACAAATTTTTTTATGAGGATCAGGAGGATTAAGATGAAGAGAACTATAAGTAGAAAATTAAAGACAGTGTTTGCTGCAGCATTATCATTTACAGTATTTGCAGTAAGTTCAGTTGGGATATCGGCTACGGTATCATATCAGCCTTGGACCGATACCACGAGTATGCCGACATCAGGAAACTATAGTCTGCAAAATGATGTTAACAGCGGTCGTAATGTATGGTCTCTGGCAGGAGATTTGAATTTAGATCTTAACGGAAAAACTGCCAATGTATATTATACAGATATGAATAAAAATACACTGAGCATTTATGATAGCAGTGATGGTTCGGGCGTATATAATTCATCTACAGGTAATGGGGCATTCTATGATGGAGGAACAATAAACATTTACGGCGGAACATTTACAGGTGGAGCTAGTAATTTGGTTAATGGTACTGTAGCAAATGTTCACGGAGGAGATGTTCAGTATAACGGAATAGCAGCTAACACTAGTGATCAAGTTACTATTGACGGAGGATCTTTCAAAGCAGATCCGACTAATTATCTTGCTTCAGGTTCAACTATGACCAGCGTGGGTGGAAAATATGCAGTAAATTATACTGCTCCTGCAACACCAGCTGCTGAGTCTCAGGTAGAAGCTGATTCACATGTACACAGCTATGAATGGGTTTCTGTAAAGGGTGCTACAGACGGAGAAGATGAAGTTATGCAGTATCGCTGTGCTTGTGGTTCTGTTAAACAGGAAACAAAGGTAGCAAACAGCGCATTCAACAACTTCAATAAGAACACAGCTAATCAGATCTCAAAAGCAGCTGCAGGCAGTACAGTAAGAATTGAAATGGGTAACTTCACAGCGATCCATCAGATGATATTCGATGCTATGCGTCAGAGAACAGATGTAAATGTTGAGTTCATCTTCAGAGATCAAGGAAATATGTATTCGCTTACTGTTCCCGGCGGAGCAAATCTTTCAACACTTCCCGGCGGAGCTGCATATACCAATACAGAGAGCTGTGGATGTGAGGGTATATACTATCTGGCACAGCAGACAAAGACGGTAGCAACACCTCTGAATTAGTATACAGATGTAGGCGCATCGATATGTGTTTCTGATACTGTAGAGTTGAACAATAAGATTTCAGGGATCATTTCTGATGAAGGAGTGATCCCTTTTTCTTTGTAATGCTTCTAGGTCTGTTATAGATGACTTGATACTCTATTTTTATTATGGCTCTTGGGGTTCGCCTGTAAAGGTTGTTACTCCCTTCTCCCGCATACCCGGAAAGCGCAGTATTAGTGGATTCTTGCGAAGAAAATGAGCCTAGGGAACCCCTGGGAACCCCTCAAACGTCATTATTTTTGGCAAGAAAAAAAGCTTAAGATCCGCTAAATCTCAAGCTTTCTAACACTTCAACTAAGTGCGGAAGAAGGGACTTGAACCCTCACTCTCTGGGAGAACATGATCCTTAGTCATGCCTGTCTGCCAATTCCAGCACTTCCGCTTACCGCATTCGCATTTACGACTGCAAGAGATATATTACCACCTAATTCGAACATCGTCAAGACAATTTTTGAACTAATTGTCATATTTTTAAGAACAATTTAAAAGTGGACATTATAAATATATAGTAAGAACAGTTTTTAGTACGATTATCGTATATATCTGTTTAGTGAAGAGAGCTTTGAGGCTTATTGTTTAAATTTATTTTATGAATATTTAATAGTATTTATCCAAGCCTATGCTTTATAATAGTACAAACAATAACCCCGAAAGATATATAGAGGTAGTATATGCAGTATAGAAAGAATAAAAAAGGCGAAGATCTCTCCGTACTCGGTTACGGTTGCATGCGTTTTACGAAAAACGGTAACAATATCGACATAGACAAGGCTGAAAAAGAGATCATGCAGGCTTATGAAGCAGGTGTGAATTATTACGATACTGCTTATATATATCCCAGAAGTGAAGTTGCTCTCGGTGAGATAGTTGAACGAAATAAGATAAGAGATAAGATCTATATAGCAACAAAGCTTCCACAGTATATGATCAGCAACAGGAAAGCCATAGATAAGTATTTCGATGAACAGCTCACACGCTTAAGAACTGAGTATATCGATTACTATCTGATGCATCATGTAACGGATGTATCCATGTGGGAAAAGCTGAAAGCTGTCGGTATAGAAGAGTGGATAGACCAGAAGAAGGCATCCGGGCAGATAAAGAATATCGGTTTTTCATATCACGGAAATTCTGACGGATTCTTAAAGATACTTAACGATTATGACTGGGATTTCTGCCAGATACAGTACAACTATCTTGATGAAGTGACTCAGGCAGGCAGGATAGGCTTAGAGACAGCATATGAAAAAGGGATACCCGTTATCATTATGGAACCTTTGCGCGGCGGTAAGCTTGTAAATATGCTTCCTGAAGATGCAAAGAAGATAATAGAGAAAAGTGAAAGAGGATGGACTCCTGCAGAATGGGCATTCAGATGGCTGTATAATCAGCCCGGGGTAACCGTTGTACTGTCAGGGATGAATTCGTCTCAAATGGTTGAGGAAAATGTGAAGACTGCATCAGAAGCATTACCCGATTCATTTACCGAATCCGACTTTGAACTTCTTGAAAAGGTCAAGAATGCGATCAAAGCAAATGAAAAGGTTGGATGTACGGGATGCCGATACTGTATGCCATGTCCAAAGGGAGTTGACATACCCGGAACATTTGCATGCTATAATACAATGTTTACTGAGAATAAAAGAGACGGTCGCTTTGAGTATGCAAGAACAGTCGGTCTTACCAAAGAACCGGGATTTGTATCTCAGTGTATTGAGTGCGGTAAATGCGAAAAACACTGTCCTCAGGGCATACCGATAAGAGAGAAGCTTAAGGAAGCCGATAAGGCTTTAAGACCTTTACCGTACAAGATAGGGACTGCCGTTGCAAGAAAGTATATGTTAAGAGAAGCAAAGACTTGACATACCATGCAAAAAAATTTAAAATACAATGGTGCTTGCAGAAATGGCGGAATTGGCAGACGCGCACGGTTCAGGTCCGTGTGGTAGCAATACCATGAGGGTTCAAGTCCCTTTTTCTGCATCAGTCAATGAGGGCTCTGAGATGCAAATCTCAGGCCCTTTTCTATTAACTTTAATCAGTTTATATGATCAAACCGGAGGTTATATGGAAAGACCGATCTTAAAGAATAAGATATATCTGTATCTGACAGAGTTTTTTGCGGGTATGTCGGTTATGGCTGTTGAACTTGGAGCCAGCAGATTGCTCGCACCGTATTTCAGTTCATCACAGATAGTATGGACAATTATAATAGGAACAATCATGATAGCCATGGCTCTGGGTAATATATACGGAGGAAGGTCTTCGGATAAGGATCCCAATCCCGACAGGCTGTATAAAAGGATAACAATAGCCGCCGTATGGATCGCTCTGATACCTGTTGTGGGTAAATACATTATTATAGGTATATCAGCTCTTATAGTTCTTACGGTAAATACAAACTTTTTGATTATAGCTGCTTTTGCCGCATGTATGATCATTTTTGTGTTTCCACTGTTCTTACTGGGAACAGTAACCCCTTCACTTGTTAAATATACGGTGGACAGCCTTGATGATAATGGTAAGGTAGTAGGGAATCTTAATGCATCAAATACTATAGGAAGCATAATAGGTACATTCGTACCTACATTTATAAGTATCCCTTCTGTTGGAACGTCGATAACATTTCTTATCTTTTCGGGTATTCTGCTCATACTTGCGTTTATCTACTTTATAACAGGCAGGGTTAAGAGCAAGACTGCGATAGTGGCTGCAATCCTTTATGTGATAAGCTGCATATTCGGACACAGCAACAGCTTTGCTTTCTGGAATAGTGATCTTAAGGTTGAAGATGAATCGGTATATAACTATCTTCAGGTTTATGAAGATGACAACAGAGTTGTTCTTTCAACAAATGTCTTATTCGGAGTTCAGTCGGTATATATGAAGGAAAGATCTCTTACGGGGATGTATTATGACTATGCCATGGCAGCTCCGTTCATGAGCGGTATATATACAAAGGACAGACCTCTCGATGTTCTTATCCTGGGGATGGGGACAGGAACATATGCGACACAATGCTCAAGATATCTGAGTGATATGAATATAGAAGGAGTAGAGATAGATGAAAAGATAACCGACCTTGCACGCGAGTATTTTGAACTTCCTGAAAGTATCAAAGTGACTACTTATGACGGAAGGGCTTACCTGCAGGGATTATCAGATAAAAAATATGATGTGATCATGGTTGATGCATATCAGGATATTACAATACCTTTTCAGATGTCCAGCGTTGAATTCTTTACGCTTGTAAAGGATCATCTTACGGATGACGGAGTCATGGTGGTAAATATGAACATGCGCGGAGAACAAAAGGGTGATATCAACAAATACCTTGCAGATACCATTGCAGCGGTATTTTCTGAGATCTATACGGTTGATGTGGGTTATTCAACAAACAGGGAGCTGTTTGCATCAAACAATCCAAATTTACTTAATGCATTTGCAGGGAACATAGAAATGGAAGATGATATCGAGCTTATGGGAATGATGAACACGGTTTCTGACAATCTTGTTAAATATGAAGCGGGTGACAATGTCATGACGGATGACAAGGCACCGGTCGAATTGCTCGGGATGAAAGTAATAGATGAAATAATAAAAGAAGAAGTAGCGGATTTTAAAGAGGAATATGGAGGCATGAGTATATCAGAGATCATAGAATCTGATGTCTTCTGATAGTGGGTTTTACATAAAATAAAAAAGTTTTTTGAAAACTGTTGACATAAAATTATACAGGGTGTATATTAAGTGTACTAATTGAATTAGTACACTTAATTTATGTAATGAATTCCGGAAGAACCTAATCAACAGGAAAGGGGGAAAGACACATGATCGTAATAGATTATAAGGACTCGCGTCCAATCTACGAGCAGGTGGTCGATAAGTTCAGATTGCTGATACTTAACGGTGCATTGGGTGCAAATGACAAGATGCCCTCAGTCAGGACGCTGGCTATGGAACTGTCAATAAATCCGAACACCATTCAGCGCGCGTATATGGAACTTGAACGCCAGGGGTATATATATACCGTTAAAGGCAGGGGGAATTTTGTTTCAGATACGAATACTCTGAAGGGGGAGTATAAGGAAGAGATATTTAAAAAACTGGATGAGATCTGTGATACAGCCAAAAAGGCGGGGATAACGGCTGAAGACATAACAGATCATATTTCGGAATACATGAAAGGGGAGGAGAGTAAAAGGTCATGATCAGGATTGAGAATATTTCAAAATCTTTTGATGATATCAAGGCTGTCGATGACATAACCGTTGATATCGGGGAGCAGATAGTATTCGGACTTCTTGGAACAAACGGCGCAGGAAAAAGTACTCTTTTGAGAATGGTTTCGGGTATACTCAAGCCTGATTCGGGAAATATCACAGTTGATGAAATGGGAGTGCTTGACAATGAGGAAGCGAAGAAAAACATGTTCTTTATTTCGGATTCACCGTATTTCTTCGCAAACAGCAATCCCATAGATATGATGACTTATCTGAGCATACAGTATCCGCAGTTTGATAAGGATAAATTCAGAGACTATCTCAAGACCTTCAATCTGCCTGAGAAAAGAAAGATAGGGACGTATTCAAAGGGTATGAAGAGACAGCTGGCATTGCTTCTTGGAATATGCAGCAATGCAAAGTATCTTTTATGTGATGAATCATTTGACGGACTTGATCCCGTGATGCGTCAGGGTATCAAGAGCATATTCGCAAAGGAAATGGATGAAAGAGGACTGACACCTGTAATAGCAAGTCACAATCTTCGTGAGCTTGAGGATATATGTGATCATGTCGGTCTGCTGCACAAGGGGGGCGTGCTGCTTTCGAAGGATCTCGAGGACATGAAGCTGAACATTCAGAGAGTTCAGTGCGTATACAGTTCCGAGGAAGATGAGAGCAAGCTTTTGCAAATGGTTGAACCTGTTAAGGCAGAGAAGATGGGATCTCTTTGCACTTACACATTGAGGGGGACAAGAGAAGATGTCGAGAATGCGTTCGCATGTGTGAACACAATATTCTTCGAGACACTTCCACTGTCACTGGAAGAGATATTCATTAGTGAAACGGAGGTGGTCGGTTATGACATCAAAAAACTCATTCTTGGCTAGTATCAGAGAAGATAATAAGAGAAAACTCTGGCTGTGGCTTACGGCTGTGTTTATGTTTGTCGTATTTGCACCGCTGTTGTTTTTGGTACTGATAGCGGGTGTTGATGAACAGACTTACATAATGAGCTACGGAAGTATGGCTCATGATATGCTGCTTCAGGCTGTTGCGGGTATATGCGAAGTAATGCTCGGGGTTAATGTGTTCAGACTGTTTTTTGGCGGCATATTCGCAATACTGGCGGCTTACAGCGGATTCTACTGGCTTGATGACAAGATCAGGGTAGATTTCTATGTGAGCATGCCGGAGAAGAAGAACAGAAGATTTTTGGTATCGATCCTTGACGGGATATTGATGTACGTGATCCCTTCGTTTATCGGAATACTTTTAAGCCATGGCATACTTTCGGCCTTCGGGTATGCGGGAGCATTCAGCGCCGCAGATACATGCCATTCCTTCTTTATGTGCCTGTTATTCTTTATAGGGATATACTTTTTGGGCATACTTGCGATCTCGCTTACGGGAAATGTATTTGCATCCGTTTGTGCGATAGCCGTGATAGGCCTTTATGAGTTTATACTCAGGGGTATCTGGGTGGGTTATGCAGAGTTCCAGAGATACATGTATCATATGGAGAGCGATCTGATACCGTCTTTTTCACCATGGGGAAGCTTTATAAGAGCCGTGATGGAAGAGCAGGTAAAAGGAAGCGTATCGGCATCAAGCTATATAAAGTTGATCATACTGACTTTAGTAGTTGTGATAGCTGCGTACTTTGCATATATTTACAGACCCATGGAGTCTGCAGGAAAAACACTGGCATTCAAAAAGATGTCTACACCGCTTAAGCTCCTGCTTGCTATTCCTGCGGCCGTTGTTATAGGTCTGGCGACAATTATAGTATCAGATTCCAATAACAGCAGATTTCAGGTGGTTGTCATTTTTGTGGTGATAATAAGTGCTGTTATAATATGTGCGATAATAGAGGCCATATTTGAGCTTGACGTTAAAGCGGTACTGGCTAAAAAGCTTCACTGGATAATAACTGCGGTTGCCGCAGTAGCGATATTCTGTATGCTAAGAGCGGATGTATTCGGATTGGACAGATATGTACCTGATAAGGACAGTGTTGAATCTGTGGCATTTATTCCGTCAAACTTCCTTGATACATACATGTTTATCAGCAAAAACATGAGCTATATGAATGCTGATGAGTACTGCCTGGAAAATATGTTCATTACAGATGTTGATTCGGTATATGAACTTATTGATCTGTCTATAAAGAGTTATGATGAGGACTGTTCAAAATTTGATCAAGAGGATGTTGAAAGATATATCCGCTACGGCAAATATGATGATGCGGTAGTTATCATAAGAACAAAGAGCGGAAGAGTTATCTTTAAGAACATCCCTGTACCGATAAATAATGACAGGGCTCATGAGATCGAGGATAAACTGCTTTCATCGGAAGAATTCGTAAACGGCTATTTCAGTCTTAAGAACCAGGATCTTGATCTCGAGATCTCTGATGACTGGAATGAATTTTCAAACAGTTTCACGACACTTGCGTTAAAGACTGATGAAGTTAAAAAGATGCTCGAATGTTATAAAAAGGATCTTGATAACTTTGATTATGAAAAGATAAGCAACGAAGGTTCTATTGGAACGATCTATTTTTCTTTAAACAAGAGAACGGGTGTCACCACATACATGAGATCAAACTATTTCAGCATTTATCCGAGCATGACAAACTGTGTTGAATATCTTGCAGAGCTTGGTTATGAGGCACCGAAGATAACCGCAAAGGATTTCGCTTCGGTAACAATAACATATTATCCTGACAGCGAGTATGATTATGACGATATAGAATCATATTACAGCAAGATGACTGCTGATTATGATTACTCATCCGATAACAGTAAAAACGCTATTTATGTAGGAGAGGAAGATATAGAAAAGCTGCTCCCTTACATGGAAATGAGCGATTACAGTTACAAGTGGGGCAAGGGAGACATATTCGAGCCGGCTTATACAATTGAGGCAGAGGTCTCTACTGCAAAGCTCTTCGAAGGAAACAGCCGTGTGATGACTAACGCGGCAAGAGGAACAACAATAGTATACTATTATTTCAAAAAAGGCCAGGTGCCTGATTTTGTAAATAAAGATCTCGGAATAGAATAATTGAGACAAAATAAAAAGACGGGGAATGCATGAGAGCATTTCCCGTCTTGCTTTTTAATTTTAAACCTGAGGAAGCTGTGCTATATATTTCTTAAGATCATCATCTGTAGGAATGTAATCGCTCATTTCACCGTCATTGTACTTCTGGTAAGCTACCATATCGAAGTAACCTGTACCCGTAAGACCGAATACTATGTTCTTTTCTTCACCGGTCTCTTTGCACTTGAGTGCCTCGTCTATCGCAACCTTTATAGCATGGCTGCTCTCAGGAGCGGGAAGAATACCTTCGACTCTTGCAAATTCTGTAGCTGCCTTGAACACTTCAGTCTGCTCAACACTTCTTGCTTTAAGGATTCCCTGATCATAAAGTTCGGAAACGATTGAACTCATTCCGTGGTATCTGAGTCCGCCTGCATGGTTTGCGGAAGGTATGAAGTTTGATCCGAGTGTGTACATCTTTGCGAGAGGACATACCTTTCCGGTGTCGCAGAAGTCATATGCATATACACCACGTGTAAGACTCGGGCATGAAGCAGGTTCAACTGCGATTATCTCGTAATCTGCTTCGCCTCTTAATATCTCACCGGCAAAAGGAGAGATGAGGCCTCCGAGGTTTGAACCTCCTCCTGCACATCCGATGATCGTATCAGCTTTGATTCCGTACTTTTTAAGTGCTGCGATCGTCTCAAGACCGATAACAGACTGATGAAGGAGTACCTGGCTTAATACGGATCCGAGTACATATCTGTAACCTTCCTGGCTTACGGCTGCTTCAACCGCTTCAGATATTGCACAGCCGAGGCTTCCTGTAGTTCCGGGGAATTCTGCATTGATCTTTCTTCCGACTTCGGTAGTCATTGATGGAGAAGGTGTTACCTTGGCCCCGTATGTTCTCATTACTTCACGACGGAAGGGTTTCTGTTCATATGAGACCTTGACCATGTATACCTGACAGTCGAGATCAAAATAAGAACATGCCATGGAAAGAGCTGTTCCCCACTGACCTGCGCCGGTCTCCGTTGTAACACCTTTAAGCCCCTGTTTCTTTGCGTAATAAGCCTGAGCGATAGCAGAGTTTAATTTGTGGCTTCCGGAAGTATTGTTTCCTTCAAACTTGTAATAGATATGAGCGGGAGTCTTAAGCTTTTCTTCAAGACAGTATGCTCTTACAAGGGGAGAAGGCCTGTACATTCTGTAGAAGTTTCTGATCTCGTCAGGTATGGCAATGTAAGGATCAACATCGTTAAGTTCCTGTGCAGCGAGTTCTTCACAGAATATATGTGACAGCTCTTCTTTGGTCACGGGCTGTAAAGTGCCGGGATTAAGAATGGGAGCGGGTTTCTTTTTCATGTCGGCTCTGACATTGTACCACTCCTTTGGCATCTCGTTTTCTTCAAGATAGATCTTGTAAGGTATTTTTTCCATAAATCTGTTCCTTTCGAAAATTGAATATGAATATATAAAACATCAAAAGATGTCTCAAACGAAAACAGTATATCATAACATTACTGATCATCATAGAAAAATGTATGAAAGATTTTTATCTGAACTGGGAAAGATTCTTGTTCGTGACATTTTTGAATGCCACCGACAGAGCAGAGACAGTTGAATAACCCAGTTTTTCCGCAATATCCTCAAGGGTCTCGCCTTTTCTTGCATAGCTTATTGCCAGTTCGGATTTCATAAGACCTATATATTTAAGAGGTGTTATGCCTGTATCTTTTTTAAATGTCCTTATCATATGATTGACATTTACATTAAGAGTATCAGCGATCCCCGCAACCGTAAGTTCCGATGCCTTTGATTCATGTATGAGTCTGAAGATATCTGTAGTCAGATCGCAGTAGATCCTGTTTTGAACGAAGTATTCCCTTAATTCATACAGGATGATATTAAGATATGATTCAGCTACATCGGCAGGCAGATCACTGAGTGTATAATCCATGGTCAGTGCATTTATAACATTCTTTAATCTCGGATAATCATTAGGATTTATCTCTATCAGTTCCTTATCTATGAAACTGTGTGAAGAGATAAAATCAAAGTATATATGATCTATGGGATCATCCTGTGACTGTACCACCTGAAACTCTTCGTCGGCACTGAACAGATATATGTAACCGGGCTTTAGGGTTATTTTATTCTTATAGACCACATTTCCGCTGCAGATGTAGTAGAAGCGGTTAGTCAGGTAATGCGGATAATATCCCCAGTTTGTGGGATTATAAAGTCTGCCGTAGTGTTTTAATATAACGCTGCTTTCCATCATTTATCACCTTTTTAAAGCAAAATGACCTGTCTATATGATTATCCTTAAAATCCTTTAGATTTTCAATCCTTTATGGTAAAATATCCTAGTATGGTTACACATATTTTTTGAATTGATGGAGGTAGAGCATGTATCAGGACGGTAAGATTTGGATTGGAAGATCAGGAGAGGAAGATATATATATATATCCCAATATGGCAAACAGACATGGGATGATAGCAGGTGCTACAGGTACAGGTAAGACTGTTACGCTTAAAGTTATGGCCGAATCTTTTTCGGATGCCGGAGTTCCGGTATTTCTGGCTGATGTAAAGGGTGACCTTTCCGGAATGTGCCAGGCCGGCGAAAACAGCGGTTCTGTTGAAAAAAGAATTGAGGCACTCGATCTTTTCTCAAAAGGATTCTCGCTGAGAGCATATCCCACGACTTTCTGGGATGTATACGGCGAGAAGGGTATAAACTTAAGAACAACGATCTCAGAGATGGGTCCATTGCTTTTGGGAAGAATATTAAACCTTAACGAGACACAGTCAGACCTTCTTACGATCATATTCAAGATCGCGGATGATGAGGGACTTTTGCTGCTTGACACAAAGGACCTTAAATCAATGATAAATTACGTTTCGGAGCATGCTTCTGAATATGCTGCTCAGTATGGAAAGATGACTGAAGCTAGTCTGAGCGTCATAGTAAGAGCCATTGTTGCTCTTGAGAGTGAAGGTGCAGAAGGCTTCTTTATGGAACCTGCGATAAGGATGGAGGATTTCCTTATCACAGAATATGACGGCAAGGGAAGGATAAATATTCTTGACTGTCAGAAACTGATAAACAATCCGAACATGTACTCAACGTTTATGCTCTGGCTCCTTTCGGAACTGTATGAGAACATGCCGGAAGCAGGAGATCTTGATAAGCCCAAGATCGTATTCTTCTTTGATGAGGCACATATGCTCTTTGACAATGCGAGCAGGACCCTGCTCACAAAGATAGAGCAGATCGTAAAACTTGTCAGATCCAAGGGCGTAGGTGTTTACTTCATAACACAGAATCCAAAGGACATACCGGACGGTGTGCTTGGACAGCTTAGCAATAAGATACAACATGCCCTTCGCGCATATACACCCAAGGAACTTGAAGGTGCTAAGGTTGCTGCCAAGTCATTCAGGGCAAATCCTGAGTTTGATACATTCAGTGTTCTCACAGAGCTGGGAGTCGGTGAAGCACTTGTATCAGTCCTTGATGAGAAGGGTGTTCCTACCATAGTCAAGAAGACGAGCATTCTGCCGCCTCAGAGCTTTATGGGTATCATTGATGATGATACACGAAAGAATGTAGTAAGAAATAATCCGCTGTATTCAAAGTTTTACGATGTTATAGACAGAGAATCGGCTTATGAGATACTTACAAGCGTTGCACAGCAGGGTATGGAATCCGCTGATGCAAAGGCTGATGCAGAACAGCAGGCTGTAGCTGCTTCAGCTAAAGAGGCCGAAAAGAGTGATGATCAAAAGAGGATAGAAGAACTCGAAGCTGAACTTGCTGCCAGAAAGGCAGAAAGAGACAGCAAGATAAAGAAGCCCAATCCGAATCATCCCGGCAAAGAGAGCAAAGCAGAGAAGGAAAGTGCAAAGGCTTCAAAGAAGGAAAGTGATACCGCAAAGGCTTACAAGCGTGCGGCTAAGAGTGTTGCAAGCACGGCTACCGGAACGATCGGAAGAGAGATCGGAAATTCCATCGGATCAAGCTTCGGTAAGTTTGGTAAGAAACTCGGCGGAAATGTTGGTGCTTCTATCGGAAGAAATCTAATGGGGATCATGTTTAAATGATAGTTTCATATGACTTTATAATCAATACCGCGAGAGTTTTTCTGTTTTGGTTTTTGATACCTGTTTTCATAATCACAAGATGCTTCTTAAGAAAAAGGTTCTTTTCTACAGGAGAGCTTATTTACTATGTTATCAGCATTCCGATGATAGGCTTTCATGAAGGAGGATTCTTCTCGCTGATATATGTATTTGTGTTTCTTGCGTTTGTCATATGGTGGTCATGTGTCTTTACGAAATACAAGGAAAACAATCCTAAGAATTATGCGGAATACAAGCAGTTTTATTCCGAGTATTTCTCAGATGATCTTAATAATGACGGTATAAAGGATGCGTTTGAAAACTGGGAGATAGCACACGATCCCAGATTCTTCTGGCTTTTCGGAAGCAAAAGGGCAAAACAGCAAAGACAGCTTGAGAATAATTTCTTCGGACAGAATATGTCCGGAGGATGGGGGGCATTCGGACAGACCAAGTCACCAGAGCAGGAATTCAACGAATGGTCCGCAAGCCATAAGAACGGAACGTATTATCAGAATACAGGAAGTTACGGAAGCAATCGTTCCAGTGACAACAGGAGCTATCGTAACACAGCAGGCGGATATGCCGGTAGCAGGAGTAATACCGCTTCGGGTACAAATAACAATTACTACGGCACAAAGCCCGAATCTGAGATGAGTGATGTCGAAAAGGAAGTTGCTAAACAGCACGCCTTTGCAAGAAAATACAATCTCAGATATTTTGCCATGTGCAAATCAAAGACAGAGGCAAAGAAACTCTATCACAAATATGCCACAAAATTCCATCCGGACAATGCGGTTACAGGTGATAAAGAAAAATTCATGAAAATAGATGAGGAATACAATCGTTTCTGTGAAATACCTGAGATCAAATGATGATCATATACGGTAAAACAGGATGATCTGCGGGGAGGCGTTTTTACTTGAAAGAAAATTTTGTAGACAGAATAGAGAAGAGGTTTGGCAGATATGCGCTGCATAACCTGTCATTCTATATGCTCATATGCTTTGCGATAGGATATGCGCTTGCATATGTCCCTGTTACTTCAGGAATTGTTTCATATCTTGAGCTTGAACCTTCACTTATCTTAAGAGGACAGGTCTGGAGACTGTTCACATGGATCATATCTCCGCCCAGACAGGACAATATCTTCTGGGTACTGATCTCAATGTATTTTTATTACAGTATCGGAAGAACCCTTGAGATGGTATGGGGGGATTTCAGATACAATGTGTATATCTTCTCAGGTATGTTCTATACGGTCATAGGCGCATTCATAATGTATGCGATTCTCTATGCGATAGGAATACCGGATTTCAGAGTGGGTTCGCTTTTTACGACCTATTATGTATGTATGTCTATCTTTCTTGCATTTGCGGCAACATTCCCGGAGATGGAAGTTATGCTGATGTTCATCATACCGGTAAAGGTAAAGGTGCTGGGCGTGATATATGCAGCAATACTAGTTATTGAATGCTTAAGCGGAGGTATACTTGTTGCTATTCCGATAATAGCATCACTGTTTAACTTCCTAGTGTTCATGCTAAGCGGCAGAAAGCGTATAGGCATATCGAAGGCTCAGCAGATAAAGAGAAAAGAATTCAGAGCAAAGCAAAAAGCCATGAATAACATGCAAAGAGCGGTGACCAAACACAAATGTGCGATCTGCGGCAGGACCGATGAGAGCAATCCGGAGCTTGAATTCAGATTCTGCTCTAAATGCAACGGGAATTATGAGTACTGCAATGATCATCTGTTTTCGCATAAGCATGTTGAGTAGGACTGATATATTAAGAGGTTTTTATGAATCAGGAACTTGAATTTGCCAAAAAGATAGAAGAACTTACGGAACTGGCATCCATACAGGGGAATGTAGTATCAAAGGGTCAGATCATTGAGGCTCTGAGCGAGATAGGTATGGACGAGTCCCAGCTTGGACCTGTTTACGATTATCTTAAGAGTAAAAAGATAGGTGTCGGCGAGAAGGTGGATCTTGATAAGTATCTTTCTTCTGATGAGATAGATTATCTTGAACTGTACACAGAGAGCCTTTCGGATATCCCTAAACTTACTGACGGTGAAAAAAGAGCCGTTTACATGGCAGCCATGGCCGGTGAAGCCGAAGCAAAGAAGAAGCTTATCGAATCGATGTTATCGGATGTTGTCGATATGGCAAAGCTTTATACCGGACAGGGTGTCTTTATCGAAGATCTTATCGGTGAAGGCAATGTTGCTCTTTCTGTGGGTGTTGAGATGCTCGGTGCACTCGAAGAACCCGATGAGGTCCCGGGAATGCTCGCAAAGATGGCGATGGATGCTATGGAAGAGGTTATCAGCGATGAGATAGGTAACAGAAAGACCGACGATAAACTTGTCAACAAGGTAAATACGGTTGCTGATGCAGCAAGGGAACTGGCATCCGTACTTGGAAGAAAAGTGACTATCGATGAGCTTGTATCAGAGAGCAATCTGTCACGTAAAGCGATCGAGGAAGCCATAAGAATCAGCGGTGGAAAGATTGAGGATATAGGTTAGCTTTATGGCAGAAAGAGATTACAAGCATGTCGTTCAGGACGTGACAAATCTTTATATAGGTGCAAAACTCACATATGGTGAGATGCTGGATATTGATGAGATACCTTTCAAGTTTAAGATCATCCTGTCCAGATATATATTAAAAGAGATGTCCAGAGAGACCAGCATTGAAAATCATATCTTTTTCATGAAAAAAGAAGATATGTCATATATGATATATAAAAAACTAAAAGCAAAGTTCAGACTCTATGTTTTTGATGATAAAAAAGAGTCTTATATTGCTCATGATCTCAAGATCGATGAAATAGTAGATGATGAATATCTTCATGAGAACATGAATACGATATTTGTAGAAGAGATGCATATCAGCAAGATAAACATGCTGGGTGTATCATAAATATATATTTAAAAGGAGATATCGGGCGTGAGAAATATCGATTTCGAAAAGCTTGGTGCTTATGAACTTATAAGTAAGGAGAATATAGATGATCTTAACAGTGTTGGATACCTGTTAAGACACAAAAGATCGGGAGCAAGAGTTGTTCTCCTTAACAACGATGATGACAATAAAGTGTTCTATATTGGCTTCAGGACTACGCCGAATGACAGTACAGGCGTGATGCACATCCTGGAGCATTCTGTTTTGTGCGGATCAAAAGAATTCCCGGTGAAGGATCCGTTTGTAGAGCTTGTTAAGGGCTCATTAAATACTTTTTTGAATGCAATGACTTATCCGGATAAGACTGTTTATCCCGTTGCAAGCACTAACGACAAGGATTTCATGAATCTGATGCATGTATATCTGGATGCCGTTTTCTATCCCAACATCCTAAAGAATGATCTTACATTCAAGCAGGAGGGATGGCATTATGAGATGGAGAATGCCGATGATGATCTTACGATCAACGGTGTTGTCTACAATGAGATGAAAGGTGCATTTTCTTCTCCGGATGATGTGCTTGAAAGAGAGATTTTCAATTCACTGTTCCCCGATACGACATACGGAAACGAATCGGGCGGTGATCCTGAGTATATCCCCAATCTTACATATGAAAAATATATAGAGACATATAAGAAGTATTATCATCCATCCAACAGCTATATCTATCTTTACGGAGATATGGATTATGAGGAAAAACTGTCGTTTATAGATGAAAAGTATCTGTCTTCATATGAATTGCTAAATGTTGATTCACAGATAGAAACTCAAAAAGGATTCGATGAGCCTGTTCAGATTAACAAGAGCTTTTCGATAACAGAAAGCGAACCGTTAAAAGAAAATACTTATATATCTTACAATGCCGTGTTCAGTAACAGTCTTGATCCTGTAGAGTATATAGCTCTTCAAATACTTGATTACGCTTTGTGTACAGCTCCTGGAGCGGTACTCAAGCAGACGATGTTAGACAGAGGCATAGGCAAGGATATATACAGCTACTGTGAGAACGGCATAAAACAGCCGTATTTTTCGATAGTTGCAAAGAACTCCGATGAAGACAAAAAGCAGCTGTTTCTTGATACTATAAAGGAAGTTCTTGAGGATATAGTAGAAAACGGATTTGATAAAGATACTCTGCGTGCTGCTGTTAATGCGCTTGAGTTTAAGTACAGAGAGGCGGATTTCGGTTCATATCCTCCGGGTCTTATGTATGGGCTCCAGGTATTGGACAGCTGGCTCTATGATGATAATAAGCCGTTCATACATATAGCTGCGGGCGAGACGTTTAAAACACTGAGAGATAATATCGATACTGGCTATTATGAAGGCCTTGTTAAGACATATCTTCTCAATAATAATCACAGATCAGTAGTCATAGTTACTCCTGAGGTAGGACTGGTCGAAAAGGAAGAGAAAAAGCTTGCCGAAAAACTGGCTTCATATAAAGCAACATTGAGTAAGGATGAGATCGATGATATCGTCAGAAAAACAGCCGAGCTAAAAGAATACCAGGAACAGGAAGACACAGAGGAACAGCTTGAGTGTATCCCTGTACTTGAACTGAGTGATATCAAAAAAGAGACCGGAAAACTTTACAATGATATGCGTGACATCGAAGGGGTTAAAAGCCTTTATCATGACGTTGACACTCATGGCATAGACTATGTAAGACTCATATTCGATGTGACTGATGTTGATGATGAACTGTTTGGCTATGTAGGCACACTCAAAAACACGATGGGACTTGTGGATACGGCCAAACATACATATGGAGAACTTTTTAACGTCATAAATATAAGGACCGGCGGCATTGTTCCTGTCTGCAACATCTATACTGATTCAAAAAATCTTGATAACAACAGAGTTACGTTTGAATGGAAAGCAAAGGTCCTGGAAGGCGGGCTGGATGATGCTTTTGAACTGATGGAGGAGATCATATTCACCTCTGTACTTGATAATGAGAAGAGAAACAAAGAACTCATAAGTGAGATGAGATCAAGGGCACAGGCTACAATGATGAGTTCCGGCCACCAGGTTGCTATAGGCAGAGCGGGAACATATTTCAGCAAAGGTGCCGTTATTACAGACAGACTAAGTGGATACAGCAGTTATAAGCTCATTGAAAAGATCGATAATGACTATGATGCAAAAAAGAGCGAATACGCCGAGAAACTCATAAAGCTTTCAAAACAGATATTCAGAAAAGACAATCTGATGTTTGATTTTGCGGGAAGCGAGAAAGAGTATAAAGCCTTCGAAGAAAGATCCAAAGTATTCCTTGATAATCTTGCTTCTGATAAGGATATGGATTTAAATAGCAATAGAGTATATATACCCGTACCGGAAGTTAAGAATGAAGGTATCATGAATTCATCTCAGGTGAATTATGTATGCAGAGGAGGAAACTTCATTCAAAAAGGATTTAATTACACCGGAAGTCTCAAAGTATTAAGGGTTATCATGAGCTATGATTATCTGTGGCTCAATGTCAGAGTAAAAAACGGTGCATACGGATGCATGAGTTCATTCGGAAAGAGCGGAGACAGCTTCTTTGTTTCATACAGGGATCCTAACCTTGCAAAGACTCTTGATGTATATGACGGCATTCCCGATTATCTTAAGAATTTTGATATCAATGACAGAGCGATGACACAGTACATCATAGGAGCTATAAGCGAACTTGATACGCCTCTTACGCCTTCAGCAAAGGCCTTGAAGTCTCTTAGCGCATATATGACAAATCTTTCTGAGGCTGATTTTCAGAAGGAAAGAGATGAGGTGCTCTCAACCAATGTTGACAGGATACGTTCTCTTTCGGATTATATAGATGCGATACTCAAAGACGGATATATCTGCGTAGTAGGTAACGAAGAGATGATCAAAAATGAGAAAGAGAGATTTGACAATCTTCTTAACATGATCGAGTCGGCCTGAGTGCTTAAAGCTGTACGGTAAATGGAGAATAAAATGAAAGAAGATATAAAAGTATTTAATGATTATGAGCTTCTGATGAAGAATCTCAAAAAAGCAAAATACATAAAGAACATGGATGTGTTTAAAGAAAAGTATTCTAAGGAGATCATTTCCATCGCAGGTCTGGAATCATCGGATGAATATGATTATGAGGGATTTGTTGACAGTGTATTTGAAAGATATAAATTCATGGGTAAGGTCGGCAAGCTAAAGAAGCATGATCTGAGCCTGTTTATGATCTATTTTCTTTTTCCCGCTATGCTTCTTGCAGGGAAGGATGCCGATATGAATGAGAAGGCAAAACAAGCCTGTGACAGTCTTCTTGAAACATGGAACAAAAAGTTTGAAATGGACATCAAATATATTGATTACAACAGCCTGATAGCCGGATTCAATGACAAGATGTTCGGTATATTCAAAACCTGATGGCACGATAAAACAACTAAAGCTCCGGTAACGGAGCTTTAATCATTTAAAACGAGTTTAAAGAAGAGACTCAATTTTGGCAACAAGATCGGCTTCACGCATACCACCTACAGACTGCATTACAACCTTGCCGTTTTTGAAAAAGAAGAAGCTTGGAATGCTCATCACTCCGAATTGTTCGGCAAGATCGGATTCGTTATCTACGTTTACTTTACCGATCTTTACCTTGCCGTCGTATTTGTCAGCCATTTTTTCAACTATGGGCATCATCATCTTGCAGGGACCGCACCAATCGGCATAGAAGTCGATCATTACCGGTACATTGCTGTTTATTACCTCATCATTAAAGTTTTCTTTTGTGAATCTGTATTCCATATGTAAATCCATCCTTTCTGAAAATGATTGTTTTTTGTATCTGATAATGTTATTGTATATGGTATAAAAAATATATCAAGTACGCAGAATATATTTAGCTGGTAAGAAAAAACTGACTGATAAAAGGTGAAAATATGGAAAAACATGAATCGCTGTGCGGGGACATCTCAGGAGAAAGATGTGGGCTTAAGAGAGTTCTGGATATCATTGGCGGGAAATGGAAGATCATGATCTTGTGCGTCATAGACAGGGAAGGAACAATACGCTATGGCGAATTAAAGAGAAAGGTTTTTGGCATAACAAATACAATGCTGGCTAATTCATTAAAGGAAATGGAAGATGACGGCCTTGTTAAGCGTGTGCAGTATATGGAGATGCCGGTGAGGGTTGAATACTCACTGACTGAAAAAGCCATGAGTATAGTACCGATCCTTTTGGAACTCAAAAGGTGGGGAGAAGAGAATCTAAAGTAAAGAAAAAAAGACGGTAGAACTGCCGTCTTTTTTGATTTTATTTTATATCAGTTTATACAATTATCATTCCGGATCTTCATATACATTGATCTCTTCATATGAATCAGTGTCACGAACATTACTCGGGATGATGTATTCTGTTATCGTATTTGCATAAGCATAATCCTTCATGTCCTTATTCCATGAATAGAAATAGTAATGCCTGCCATTTGTTTCACTCATATCCGACATCACAGCACTTTTCGCATCCATTCCGTCGCAAAGATTTATAAGAACGTCCTGAAGATATTCATAAGACAGAGGTTTGTCGGATACCTCAAGAGGATGTGATTCATTTACACCCTTGATCATGAAAAGGGGATTTGAACGTTCATCAAAATATCCGTGATCTGCCATTATGACAATAGCACTGTTGTCATAAACGTTATTTTGCTTAAGAAGTGTGAGCAGATGATCGACAACATACATTATCCCGCAGGCTTCCTCCTCAATACTGGTAACGGATCCTGAAGGGGAGAAGTCGGCTGATATTGAAAACGGCGGATGAACACCGTCTATATGATACAGACGGAATGTTTTTTTCTCATTGGATGTATTAATACCGTCAAGACTCGAATCGAAATCATAGTTATTATCTCCGTAAAGAACTACAGATTCATCGACACTTGATTCAATGTTTGAACGCATCTCATCAGGATAGAACCAGAAATACTTTTTCAAAGGCTGCGGCATATATCTGAAACCTAAAAACTTATACATATAGCCTTCAAGTCTTCTGTGCGATGAAACGGTTCTTTTGATGTACTGGACATTATCAAATCTTAATGAACTTTCTTCCTGAGGCATCCTGCATATGGTGAAAAGACCCGTTGAATATTTGTTTGCAGAAAGATGATCGAGAAGTTTTGAGTTGTTGAAGGCATATTTTAAGTAATCTCCGTATGTCTGCTCATTGTGATAAGAGATACCTGTTATTATATGAGGAATTGCAAGCTCGGTGGCTGCATACATGGAAGATGTATCCGGGTAATAAGTGAAATCACTGAGCATTTCTGCATACTTGTCATGATCATCGCGAAACATGTCATCGAACAGAACGGAATCATATGTATCAATGATAAAAACTATGACGTTCTGATCTTTTGAAAGATCAAATTCACCTTTACGTGTGATGATATACTCCGGATCTTTATCAATACCTGTAGTTATACATATGCTTACGAGGGTAAACAAAAGCACACCTGTCAGGCAGAGTGCAAGTGTTGCGAAGATCTTTAGGACTTTTTCCTTGTTTTTCACAATGACGGATATCAGAAGAAATATGATCGGGATCGCAACAGCAGTGGATGTCTGGATGATCCCTTCTTTTTTGAAACGTTCCCATCGGGGGATAAGACCATCCATGGCTCCGTAGTTAACAACCATGAAGTTTCCGATTATGTATAAAGCAGTTGTAATACCCATTAAAATACCGATAATCGGTGTCGAGATCTTCCGATTTACAAAAGACAGCAAGAAGACAAAGATTCCGCCGCTTGCCAGAAATACAAAAAACAGTATAAAAGCAAAGGGGAGGAGTTCTTTTCCGCTGAAAAAGAAATAAGCCTTGTTTGTTATATAGAATTCTATCGGAGCGAATATTGAAACGAGTATATCAAAGAACAGAACCATACAGATCCCGTGTTTTATGAATGATTTTTTTGACTGGTCCATGGCAAGCCTTTCAAAATTTCGTTTTGTTAGTATAGAATCTTTTGCCTAAACATAGTATCATAATCAATGGTATAAAACAATCTGCTCAAAATGCGGATGAATGAAAGACGGATTATTTAATGAAAACAGGATCAAATACCAAAATGATCAAATTCATCATAGCATGTGCGACGGTTTTGATTATCGCGATGACTGTTATGATCATATACTTAAACGGTGACGATCTGGCCAATGACGAAGTTTTCTCAATGGGGTTTGCCAACAATGTCGAATTCCTTTTCATGGGACAGGGGACTATTGAGACTCACAGTGAGAACGGATGGGTCACGGGAGACTTTATAAGAAGCTATTATGCTGTTGATGAGGGTGAGAGATTCAACATAATAAACAGTGTAAGACAGGCAAGGGATGATGTTCATCCTCCGTTGTTTTTTATGCTTCTAAACGTGGTATGCAGCCTTAATCCAAAGGATGTATCTACTTTCCCGGGTCATCTCATAAACTTCATAGTCGGGATTGTCATGTTCGTAATGGTGTATATGTTATCTTTATGGATCTCAAAAGATAAGTGGAGCGCTTTTGTTCCGGTCATCCTGCTGATAGGAAGCGCGGCAATGGAAGATGAGATAACATATATAAGAATGTATGCATCTTTGTGTGCCATTGTGCTTATATATATGTTCCTATGTCTGCTATTAACAGATGAGAAGTATGACAGTAAATGGCTTTATATAGGACTTGGACTTACGACAACCATAGGTACGCTCACGCATTATTACTATTATGTCATGTGTTTTGCGGTTGCAGCGGTAACATATGTGATACTTATAACCCAGAAAAGAAGAAAAGTCAGGATAAAGTTTTTTATATGTCAGCTGTTAGGCAGTGCAGTTTCATTCTGTGCATATCCATACGTCTTCAGACATATGCTTCACAGTGAACGCGGTGAACAGGCTATGGAAAACCTAAACAGTACCGATGCACAGTTTTATAAAGATCATCTGATTGGATTTGCGGACACCTACAATAAAGAGATATTCAACGGAAGATTTCTTATATGTATCTGCATTATGCTTGTTCTTCTGATAGTTGCCTTTGTGGTGTCAAAGAATAAAAAAGAAAAGAAAGAAGATGTCAAAGATAAAAGTGTGAATATAAACGGTATACTGATATTAGGTGTATCCTCTCTTGTTTACTGGATGATACTGTTTAAGGTCTCATATTCGACAAGATGGCTGTATATAAGCCCTACATTTGCACCGTTCATTATCTTATTCGGTGTACTGCTGGTATCTGTTTTACGCATTATCTTTTCACAAAAAGGGATCATTATCGCTTTGATCCTTGCAATGATCTTTAGTTTTGCATATCTAAAGGTATCGATCCCTGAGCGTATAGAGAAGCGAAACATACTGGAGACGAGAGAAAGGATAATAACATATACTGCAAAAAACAGAGACTGCATATTCATATATGACGAGTGGAGCACACCGCATCATGGTCAGGATCTTTATCTTATGAAATACGATCAGGTATATTTCATATCCGCTGACGACTTTAATGAATGTGATATTGCTTCCATGCTGGAAGGCAGAAAAGATAATGAAAAGGATATTGCGGTGTTTGTGAGAACAAATATCCCCGACGCGGAATCGATGGCACAAAGAGTCTGTGATGCGTCTGGAGGCAAAGAGGTAAGCCTGATAGACGACTATCAATTCTTTGTATATAACATAAACAGATAAGAAAAGGGTCAGTTGTTAACTGACCCTTGATCTTTATTCTTCTTTAGCTTCTTCGTTGGTTTCTTCCTTAGTATTTTCTGATGCTGTTACATCAGTTCCTTCTTTGGGAGATTCTGCAGCATTATCATCTTTCTTTGCAGCCTTTTTGGCAGCTTTTGCGGCCTTCTTTTCAGCCTTGTATTCTTTATGATCGGCTTTTCTTTTCTTTAACCATTCACGAAGTTTCTTGTTACGTGATATGATGAGGCGCCAGATGATCCATATTATGAATATATAGATAGCAAGTTTTACAAGACCGAGTATGATATAAGGAAGATCGATAATGAAGTCTACAAAGAACTCTCTGATATCATAACCAACATCTCTTAAGCTTCTTGAGAATCCCTTTGAAATGCGCTCCCATACAGATTCTTCTTCCTCGACAACGGGAGTATACTCGATAACCTCGCTGATACCGATTATAACCGTGCTGTAATCAACCTGATTGTCATATGTCCTTAACTGGCTTTCCATGCTGTCGATCTGATATCTGATGTTTGTCAGGTGATCCTCGATGGTCATCATCTCTTCGATGGTCTCGGCACTCTCAAGATACTCCATGAGTCTGTCACGCTCGGCGATCAGCATATCTCTGTGACTCTGCATGTCAACGTAGGTAAGAGTCACATCACGAACTGATTCGGTACGGCTTGTTATATTTGAAACAGAACCGATCTTGCCAAGGAAAGCATCAAGCTTGGATGCCGGTATTCGAACCGTCAGATTTGCCATACGAGCGGATTTTGTTGATTTATAGCTCGTGTTGTGTACATCCATGTACTCGATGTAGCCGCCGCACTCGTTGACTTCGTTAGTCAGATTGTTTATAAGTGAGTCATATTCCTTGGTTTCAACGTTTAAAGTAACATCACGTATGAGTTTCCTGTTTGATGTCTGAGCACTTTCGGTAGTCTCCATATTTACCGAACTCTCAGCTGCAGGAGTATCATAGCTTTCTTCGGTATAAGCGACCATCTCATCGCCGTAATAATCAATATCCTCATATGCTTCTGCATCCATTGTGGCTCCGTTCAGATAAGAAGCTGATTCGGATTTGGCATAATATGCATCAGATGTAGCTGCAGGTGCATATGCGGCTCCGTCATATTTGGAACTTCCGCAGCCCATTGCGCCGATAGCTGTACTTGCTATAAGTAACCATACCAGAAATTTCTTTTTCATAACTTTGATTTCCTCCATTTTTCCCATTTATAATGAATTATTGATGCTTAAGATGCATCCCGTTATCATATATACGGATGAGAAATGACATATTTATGGTAAGAATTAAAAATTTATATTATTATATAATAGGTTTTTGACAAATTCAAAGAATTAACAGAAGAAGGAACATGATGAAAGATAATTACAAAGCCGGTTTTGCGGGAATAATCGGAAGACCGAATGTAGGTAAATCTACATTGATGAATCGTATGATCGGTCAAAAGATAGCGATAACATCAAGCAAGCCTCAGACAACAAGAAACAGGATACAGACAGTATATACATCTGATGAGGGTCAGATAGTCTTTGTTGATACACCCGGTATCCATAAAGCCAAGAACAAGCTTGGTGATTACATGGTAGGGACCGCATACGGATCCATGAACGGAGTGGATGTTATACTCTGGCTTGTTGAACCCACAACATATGTCGGCGCCGGGGAAAAGAGCATAATAGAGAAGCTTAAGAAAGCCAACGTGCCTGTGATCCTTGTCATCAACAAGACGGATACGGTTAAAAAAGCAGAGATCCTTCCCGTTATAGATACATACAGAAAGGAATTTGATTTTGAACAGATCATACCCGTGTCCGCTAAAAAGGGAGAAGGAGTAGATGAGCTCATCAAAACGATCATGAAGTATCTTCCCTACGGAGAACCTTTCTATGATGAAGATACCATCACGGATCAGCCTGAGAGGCAGATCGTTGCAGAACTGATACGCGAAAAGGTTTTAAGATGCATGGGCGAAGAGATACCTCACGGTGTTGCGGTTGCTATAGATCAAATGAAATATGAAGGAAATCTGTGCAATATAGATGCGACCATAATCTGCGAGCGCGATTCTCATAAGGGCATGATAATAGGAAAGAAGGGGAGCAAGCTAAAGGAGATAGGCAGTCTTGCACGAACCGATATAGAAGATCTTTTACAGAGCAAGGTCTTTTTACAGCTTTGGGTAAAGGTTAAAAAGGACTGGAGAGATTCCGATTTTATGCTAAAGAACTTCGGTTATCATGAAGACTCGTCATCGGAGGGATGAATGACAGATCTTACAGTATTAAAAGGACTTATTATAAAGGTTGAGCCCTTTGGCGAATACGACAGAAGAATAGTGATGCTGACTGATGACAGAGGAAAGATATCGGCTTTTGCAAAAGGAGCAAGGAGAACAAACAGCAAGCTTGTTGCAGGAACCAACCTCTTTTGCTTCGGAGAGTTTGCTCTTTACAGCGGAAGGAATGCATATTCAATAAATGAAGTAAAGGTAATAAACTATTTCTCGTTTTTAAGAGATGATTTTGAAAGTGCCTATTACGGGATGTATTTTGCTGAGATCGCCGATTATTACTGTCACGAAAATCTAAATGACAAAGATATGCTCACATTGCTGTATCAGTCGCTGAGAGCTCTGGAGAGCAAAAGATTTGACAACAGACTTGTAAAAGCTGTTTACGAGATCAAGGCTGTCAGTCTTCAGGGTGAGTTTGGCGGAGTAAGAGATAATGCAAAGTACTCGCCTGATACTCTGTATGCGCTTGATTACATTATAAAGACATCGCCTGTAAAACTGTTCAGCTTTGAGGTGAAAGATGAAATACTCAACCAGCTTGTATCAATAGGAAAGGATACTGTCCGTTACAATATAGATATCCCTTTAAAAAGCGCGGAAATCCTTGATACGATCTGAATTTGTAAATTTATCCTTCATATCTTGAAAGTTACACGCGGTTTATATATAATATGTTGAGATTTAATGAAGGGAACGGAACACAGATGCGTGCTCAGGTAGGTATGATTGGCAAGAAAAGATTGGTGCTTTGTGCTGCATGCCTATTTTTTTTCATTTTTTCGGGCTGTGGTAAATCGTTTGACACGACCACGCTTGAACTTGGCAAGGACGGAACAGTAATCCTTCATATAAACGAGCCGTTTGATGAGAGTTTATATGACTTTGACGAACTGTGTGCCATGAATGAAAAGGAAGTAAATGCTTATAATTTAGCACATGATACAAAGCCTGTCAGCATAAAAAAGAGTGAGATTGTTGACAAAAGAGCCATTATAGATATTGAATACAAAGAAGATGATGCATATTATGACATGAACGGAACTGTCCTGTTTTACGGAGACTGCAAATCTGCAAGGAGTGCCGGTTATAATCTCGTCGGCAAGGTAAGATCCACATCGGATGCATCTGAACTTGATCAGAAAACCTGGAAGAACATGACAGACGAGAAGGTCGCTATCATATCAGAACCTATCGATGTCAGTATGCCGGGTGAGATCATATATATGGGTGACGGAGTAAAGCTCACCTCCAGAAATACCGTGACTGTCGATGACGGCGGTCTGCGTTATATCATATGTAAATAAATGTTATATTTTTCAATATATAGGGAAAGAGGTTTATTATGACTGAGAAGACAATGGAAAAGATCGTTGCATTGGCAAAGAACAGAGGATTCGTACATCCCGGCAGTGAGATCTACGGTGGTCTTGCCAATACATGGGATTACGGTATCCTGGGAGTTGAGCTCAAGAACAACATCAAAAAAGCTTGGTGGCAGAAGTTTGTAACGGAAAGCCCCACAAACGTAGGTGTTGACTGTGCCATCCTTATGAATCCGCAGACATGGGTGGCAAGCGGACATCTGGGAAGCTTTTCGGATCCTTTGATGGATTGTAAGGAATGTCACGAGCGTTTCAGAGCCGACAAGATAATAGAGGATTACGCTGCCGAAAAAGGCATCACACTTGAATCAAGTGTTGACGGATGGTCACAGGAGCAGATGAAGTCTTATATCGAAGACAACAATATTCCCTGTCCCAGCTGCGGAAAGCACAACTTTACCGATATCAGACAGTTCAACCTGATGTTCAAGACTTTCCAGGGTGTTACTGAGGATGCCAAGAGCACTGTATATTTAAGACCCGAGACCGCCCAGGGTATCTTTGTTAATTTCAAGAATGTACAGCGTACATCAAGAAAGAAGATCCCGTTCGGTATCTGCCAGGTAGGTAAGTCTTTCAGAAACGAGATCACACCCGGTAACTTTATTTTCCGTGTAAGAGAATTTGAGCAGATGGAGATGGAATTCTTCTGCGAGCCCGACACAGACCTTGAATGGTTTGCTTACTGGAAGAAGTACTGCATAGACTTTTTGAAGAACCTTGGTATGAAGGAAGAAGAGATGAGAGTAAGGGATCATGATCCTGAAGAGCTTTCATTCTATTCGAAGGCGACCACCGATATCGAGTTCCTTTTCCCGTTCGGATGGGGAGAACTGTGGGGAATAGCAGACAGAACAGACTATGACCTTACACAGCATCAGACTGTTTCCGGAGAGGATATGACATACTTTGATGATGAGAAGAGGATCAAGTATCTTCCTTTCGTTATCGAGCCTTCGCTCGGCGTTGAGAGACTTTTCCTCGCAATGCTGTGCGGTGCTTATGATGAAGAAGAGATAGCAGAAGGCGATGTAAGAACTGTGCTTCACTTCCATCCCGTACTCGCTCCCGTCAAGATCGGTGTTCTTCCTCTTTCGAAGAAGCTCAATGAAGGCGCAGAGAAGATCTATGCACAGCTTTCAAAGAAGTACAACTGCGAATTTGACGACAGAGGAAACATCGGAAAGAGATACAGAAGACAGGATGAGATCGGCACTCCTTTCTGCATAACTTATGACTTTGAATCTGAAGAAGATAATTGTGTAACAGTACGTTTTCGTGATACAATGGAACAGGTGAGGGTTTCCATTGATGAACTCGATGCGTTCTTTGCAGACAAGTTTACATTTTGATCTACGGGCACCCTTAGAAAATAAGGGTGCTTTTTTGCCCTATTAATTTTGTGATAATTCAATAAATGTTGTTAGTATTGTCTAGTGCATTTTACATTAGATTTGTATAAACTGTTATTGTGAAAATAATAAGAAGGTAAAAGGAGAAGAATGAAAATGGCCAAAAAATGGGTTTATTTGTTCACAGAAGGCGACGCTACAATGCGTAACCTGTTAGGTGGAAAAGGCGCAAATCTTGCAGAAATGACTAATATCGGACTTCCTGTTCCTCAGGGATTCACGATTACAACAGAGGCTTGTACTCAGTATTATGAGGACGGTCGCGAGATCAATGATGAGATCCAGGCTCAGATCAATGAGTACATCGTAAAGATGGAAGAGATCACCGGTAAGAAGTTCGGTGACAGCAAGAATCCGCTTCTTGTATCAGTTCGTTCGGGTGCACGTGCTTCAATGCCCGGTATGATGGATACAATCTTAAACCTTGGTTTGAATGAGACCGTTGTAGAAACAATAGCAGAACAGTCAGGCAATCCCAGATGGGCATGGGACTGCTACAGAAGATTTATCCAGATGTATTCCGATGTTGTTATGGAAGTCGGAAAGAAGTATTTTGAAGAACTAATCGATCAGATGAAGGATAAGAGAGGCGTAAAGCAGGATGTAGAGCTTACAGCTGATGATCTTAAAGAACTCGCTGATCAGTTTAAGGCAGAATATAAAGCAAAAATAGGCAAGGATTTCCCTGATGATCCCAAGGAACAGCTCATGGGAGCCATCAAGGCGGTATTCCGTTCATGGGACAATCCCCGTGCCAATGTATATCGTCGTGATAACGACATCCCTTATTCATGGGGAACAGCTGTAAACGTACAGTCAATGGCTTTCGGAAACATGGGTGATGACTGCGGTACAGGTGTTGCGTTCACAAGAGATCCCGCTACGGGTGCAAAGGGACTTTTCGGTGAGTTCCTTACAAACGCACAGGGCGAGGACGTTGTTGCGGGTGTACGTACTCCCATGAAGATCGCAGAAATGGCTGACAAGTTCCCTGAGGCATTTGCTCAGTTCAAGGATGTATGCGGTATCCTTGAGAATCATTACAGAGATATGCAGGATATGGAGTTCACTGTTGAGCACGGTAAACTCTATATGCTTCAGACAAGAAACGGTAAGAGAACAGCACAGGCTGCTCTTAAGATAGCATGTGACCTTGTTGATGAGGGTATGCGTACCGAAGAAGAAGCAGTGGCTATGATCGATCCCAGAAACCTCGATACACTTCTTCATCCTCAGTTTGATGCAGCTGCTCTTAAGGCTGCAACACCCCTTGGAAAGGGTCTTGGCGCATCACCTGGTGCAGCTTGCGGTAAGGTCGTATTCTCGGCAGAGGATGCTGAAGTATGGCATGCAAGAGGAGAAAAGGTCGTACTTGTACGTCTTGAGACATCTCCCGAAGACATCACTGGCATGAAGGTTTCACAGGGTATCCTTACGGTACGTGGCGGTATGACAAGCCATGCAGCTGTTGTTGCCCGTGGTATGGGTACTTGCTGTGTATCAGGATGCGGTGACATCGCAATGGATGAAGCCAACAAGACATTCACACTTGCCGGAACAACATTTAATGAAGGCAGTGAGATAAGTATAGACGGAACAACCGGTAACATCTACGCAGGTATTATTCCTACAGTTGATGCTACGATAGCAGGTGAGTTCGGACGTGTTATGGCGTGGGCCGACAAGTACAGAACATTAAAGGTTAGAACAAATGCAGATACACCTGCAGATGCAAAGAAGGCAAGAGAGCTCGGCGCAGAAGGCATAGGCCTTTGCCGTACAGAGCATATGTTCTTTGAGGAAGACAGAATAGCTGCATTCCGTGAGATGATCTGTGCGGACAATGCAGAAGAGAGAGAAGTTGCTCTTAATAAGATCCTTCCTTACCAGCAGGGAGACTTCGAAGGATTGTTTGAAGCTCTTGAAGGTAACCCGGTTACCATCAGATTTTTGGATCCTCCGCTTCATGAGTTCGTTCCCACAGAGGAAGAAGATATAAAGAAACTCGCAGATGCTCAGGGCAAGAGCGTTGAAGATATCAAGACTCTCATAGCATCACTTCATGAGTTCAACCCTATGATGGGTCACAGAGGCTCAAGACTTGACGTAACATATCCTGAGATCGCAGTTATGCAGACAAAGGCAGTTATCAGAGCTGCTATAAATGTTCAGAAGAGACATCCTGAATGGACCGTTAAGCCTGAGATCATGATCCCGCTCATCTGTGAAAAGAAAGAGCTCGTTATGATCAAGAAGTATGTTGTTGATACAGCTAATGCCGAGATAGCAGCAAGCGATACAAAGATCGAGTACGAAGTAGGTACTATGATAGAGATCCCCAGAGCAGCACTCCTTGCTGACGAGATCGCTGAAGATGCAGATTTCTTCTGCTTCGGAACAAACGATCTTACACAGATGACATTCGGTTTCTCAAGAGATGATGCAGGCAAGTTCCTTCAGGCATATTATGAAGCTAAGATATTTGAGAACGATCCTTTCGCAAAACTTGACAGAAACGGTGTCGGCAAGCTCATGAAGATGGCTATCGATCTTGGAAAGCCTGTTAATCCCAAGCTTCATGTGGGTATCTGTGGTGAGCACGGCGGAGATCCCGCATCTGTAGAGTTCTGTCACCAGATCGGTCTTGATTATGTATCATGTTCACCTTTCCGTGTTCCGATCGCTAGACTTGCAGCAGCTCAGGCAGCTATAGCAAGCAAGGCTGAGAAGGAAACAAAGAATACAACAAAGAAGACCTTTGTTGATGATGAAACAAAGGAAAAGCTCAAAGAGGCTGCTGAGAAGGCACAGTCACTTGCGATCGAACTTGCTGAGACTTCAACTGAGATTGCAAAGGCAGGACTTGCAGGACTTAAGGCAGGACTTGAAGAAGCTAAAAAAGCATACAATGAGAGCAAGAAGAACTAAACTGTTTTCTGAATGAGTTTGGTCTATGTCTCCCCGGATGATGTTTTCCGGGGAGATTTTGAATATTAAATCAATACAATTGTTTGGGGTGAAAAAAGTGAAAAAACTGGAAGATTATGTAGTAACAATACCCGATTTTCCCGAACCGGGGATCATGTTCAGGGATGTGACGAGCGTATGTCAGGATCCGGAAGGATTCAAACTTGCGATAGATGAGATGCAGGATCTTATAAAGGATCTTGATTTTGATATAATAGCAGGAGCGGAATCAAGAGGATTCATTTTCGGCGCTCCCATAGCTTATAACCTGAATAAATCTTTAGTACTTATAAGAAAGAAGGGAAAACTTCCCAGAGAGACTGTTTCGGAATCATACAGTCTTGAATACGGCACAGCTACCATAGAGATGCATAAGGATGCGGTAAAAACCGGACAGAAAGTTCTGCTCGTAGACGACCTTATGGCTACGGGAGGAACCGTTGAAGCTATGATCAAGCTTGTTGAACAGCTTGGCGGTGAAGTTGTCGGCATATTGTGCCTTATGGAACTTGCTGGTCTTAAGGGAAGAGAAAGACTTAAGGGTTACAGAATAGACAGTGCTCTTATATATGAGGGTAAATAATAACTGATACTCGACGGATGGTAACAGGAATGGATGATCAATTAAAATCTGTTACAACTGAACATAACAGCGTAGTGATCGATGATGGTCGTATAGAAGCACTCGATGAGTTTCTGGCTCCCGAGCAGTTATATAACGACCTTATCAGTCGTGTGCGCAAATACCATCCTTCCGATGATATAAGTCTTATCGAGAAGGCTTATAATATTGCGCGAGATGCTCACAAGGGACAGACCAGAAAATCGGGAGAACCCTATATCATACATCCGCTTTATGTTGCTATAATTCTTGCCGATCTCGAACTTGATAAGGAAACCATAGTCGGAGGTCTTCTTCATGATGTTGTTGAAGACACCGTTATGACCATAGATGAGATCAAGGAACAGTTTGGCGATGATGTCGCACTTCTTGTCGACGGCGTTACAAAGTTGCAGCTGCAGATGAATGACGCTAATCTTGACTATTCTGCACTGAAACTGGAGATGCAGGCAGAGAACCTTCGTAAGATGTTCCTTGCAATGGCAAAGGATATAAGAGTTATCCTTATAAAGCTTGCCGACAGACTCCACAACATGCGTACCTTAAAGCATATGCCGCCCGAAAAGCAGCAGAGGATAGCACGTGAGACACTTGATATCTACAGCCCTATCGCCATGAGGCTTGGTATTTCAAAGATAAAGGTTGAACTTGATGATCTTTCACTTAAATATCTTCAGCCTGAGGTATACTATGATCTCGCCAATCAGATAGCTGAAAAGAAATCCGAAAGAGAAGCTTATATTCAGCAGATAGTCGATGAAGTCAGTGCTCATATCAAAGACGCTGGAATAGATGCGAAGATAGACGGAAGAGTTAAGCATTTCTTCTCGATATATAAAAAGATGAAGAATCAGGGCAAGACCCTTGATCAGATATATGATCTGTTTGCGGTTCGAATAATCGTCGATACCGTAAAGGACTGCTATGCGTGTCTGGGTGTTATACATGAGATATATAAGCCTATCCCCGGCAGGTTTAAAGATTACATAGCCATGCCTAAGGAGAACATGTATCAGTCACTTCATACAACACTTATCGGCGCAAAGGGACAGCCCTTTGAGATTCAGATAAGAACATATGAGATGCATAAAGCCGCAGAATACGGTATTGCAGCTCACTGGAAATATAAAGAGGCTTCAGACGGAAAACGCCCCGAACAGGGAGAGGAAGAAAAACTCGACTGGTTAAAGAGAATCCTTGAGTGGCAGAAGGATATGTCGGATAACAATGAGTTCATGAATTCTTTAAAATCCGATCTTAACCTGTTTTCCGATAATGTATACTGCTTCACGCCTACTGGCGAAGTAAAGAACCTTCCTGCCGGAAGTACACCCGTTGATTTCGCATACAGCATACACAGTGCTGTCGGAAACCGCATGGTCGGTGCAAGAGTTAACGGAAGACTCGTTACCATTGATTATGAGATCAAAAACGGTGACAGGATTGAGGTAATAACCTCTCAGAATTCAAAAGGTCCCAGCAGAGACTGGTTAAAGATCGCAAAATCGGCTCAGGCCAAGAACAAGATCAATCAGTGGTTCAAGCAGGAGTTAAAAGAGGACAATATCACAAAGGGCAAAGATCTTCTCATGGCCTTTTGTAAAGCAAAGAACATAGATACTGCTATAGTCACAAATCCGGACTATATGCAGGCGATCATGGATAAGTATAATTTCAAGGACTGGGACGGAATACTGGCTGCTGTCGGACATGGCGGACTTAAGGAAGGCCAGATCGTCAACAAGATGCTTGAACTTTATGAGCATGATCATCCAAAGCAGCTGACCGATGAAGAGATAATCGCACAGGTCGGAGAACATGCCATGAAGCACGCACGTACAACAGGCGGAAAGAGCGGAATCGTTGTACGAGGAATAGAGGATGTTGCTGTAAGATTCTCAAAATGCTGTTCACCTGTTCCGGGAGATGAGATAGTCGGATTTGTAACAAGAGGAAGAGGTATCTCTATACACAGAAATGACTGTATTAACATGTTAAATCTCTCCGAATCGGACAGATACAGACTTATCGATGCTGAATGGCAAAACGATAGTGAAAAATTGAACGAGAAGTATCTTGCGGATATAAGGATATTTGCGGATGACAGACCGGGACTTTTGGGCGATGTATCAAGAGTGTTCACAGAAAGAGGAATAACGATCATTACTCTCAATTCCCATATGGGTAAGAACAGAGTATCAACAATGACTATGAGCTTTGAGATCTCGGGAAGAGAAGAATTAAAGAACATAGTTGAGAAGCTTAGAAATATAGACGGCGTTATAGATATAGAAAGAACTACCGGTTAACGGAGGGTGTATGTCGGATCTTAAGATAGGAAAAATGGTACTCAGTGTATGTGCCACCAATTGTTATTTTGTATATCATGAGGGACAGAGTAAAGTGATCCTGTTCGATCCCGCCGACAGGGGAGATTACATATATACGGCTTTAAAGGAAAAGGGCTTTGAGGTCGATACGATCCTTCTTACTCATGGGCATTTCGATCATATCTGGGGATGTTCCAAGCTAAGACAGCTTTCGGGAGCAAAGGTATATGCCCTTGATGCGGAAGAGGATGTTTTAATGAGTTCTGATCTTAATGCATCTGAGCTGGCAGGAAGAGCCTGTACAGTAAAGGCAAATGACTTTCTTAAGGACGGTCAGGAACTTGATATATTGGGTTTCAGGATCAAGGTGCTCGCAACGCCGGGACATACAAAAGGAAGCTGCTGCTTTTACTTTGAGGATGACGGTATCCTGATAAGCGGCGATACGCTGTTTGAAGAATCCATAGGAAGAACGGATCTTCCTACAGGAAGCATTTCCGAACTCAAAAGATCGCTTGCAGAAAAACTTGCCCCGCTTCCGGATGAAACGAAGGTATTTCCCGGACATGGCGCAAGTACAACAATAGGACATGAGAGAGATTATAATCCTTTCTGGAATTGATCTATATACCCCCGGACATCTTGTATGTACCGGGGGAATTTAAAGTATCTGGTGTGATTGATGATAAATGTTAAGTGTTCTGAGGACAATTTCATATACGATGTTCATTCGCTCATAAAAGCTTTTTATCCGGACGAAGATGTAAAAGTATCTTCGGTTGATATGGAAAGAGGCGAGGGGATTAACATATTAATAGAATATCATCCCGATCATTGTGATATTGAGATTTGTGAAAACGATAGAACGATAATATCTAAAAACTCAGATGTTTCTGATATCGCTGATCGTCCTCTGTATAAGAACAATCTTAAGAAAGCATTGTATGAGAGCTTAAGCAAATATACGGGAAAGAAGCTTCCCTGGGGAACCCTTACCGGTATTAGACCGACAAAGATCGCTGTCACACAGATAGAAAAGGGAATATCAGATGATGAGGTCAGAAGATATTATAAGGATGTTTATCTTACTTCGTATCAGAAAGCGGATCTGTCGATAGAGATAGCTCACAGGGAAATAGATATACTTTCTTCAATCCATTATGATGAAGGATACAGTCTCTATATAGGTATACCCTTTTGCCCCACCACATGCCTGTACTGTTCGTTTACTTCTTTTCCCAGAAGCATTTACGAAAAGAAGATAAATGAATATATACAGTGCCTCAAAAAAGAGATAGATCATGTGGCAGATAACTTTAAGGACAAGGTGCTTGACAGTGTATATATCGGAGGAGGTACGCCGACAACTCTTACAGCTGATGAACTCAGGTATCTTATATCTTATCTTAAAAACAGGATAGATATGAGTGGGGTTAAGGAGTTTACCGTTGAAGCCGGAAGAGCCGACAGCATAACGGAAGAAAAACTGATCGCTCTTAAAGAACTGGGAGTTACTAGGATTTCCGTTAATCCTCAGACCTTCAAACAGGAGACTCTTGAACTTATAGGAAGAAGGCATACCGTCTATCAGGTTATTGAAGCATATGAACTTGCCAGAAAACTGGGCTTTGATAACATAAACATGGATCTGATAGTAGGTCTTCCCGGAGAGAAGTACGAGGATGTATATGCTACCATGCAGAAAGTCAAAGAGCTTAAGCCTGACAGTGTGACCGTACATTCTCTTGCAATAAAGAGAGCGTCAAGACTTAACATGTGGATCGAGGAGCATGGTATAGAATGCATAACCAACAGTGATGACATCATGGATATGACTTATAACATCTGTAATGAGATGGGACTGGGGGCATATTATCTTTACAGACAGAAAAACATGAGCGGTAATTTTGAGAATGTCGGATATGCAAGAAAGGGCAAGGAGGGCATCTATAATATCCTCATAATGGAGGAGAAGCAATCCATAGTCGCATTGGGAGCCGGTACTGTAACAAAGAGGGTTTTCCATGAGGGTGATAACTATCGGATGGAAAGATGTGACAACGTAAAAGATGTGAATCTTTATATAGAAAAGATCGATGAGATGATCGATCGTAAAAGAAGGTTGTGGTTGACATAATTTGGCCGCAACCTTTAATTTGGGTTTACATAACAACAAAAATGTGCATTTCGTGCACGAATTTGCGCATTTCGTGCACAAATTTACACAAATTCAAAACGTAATGATAATATACAATATGTTGTGTTACGGTTAAGTTTTTTAACTAAAAAAATAAACAGGATCTAAAACATATACAGGATAAATGAAATTGATCATGAAGGACATAAAGATTATGAGTAACAGTATCTTAACAAAAGGCAGACGCATCTTGATCACAGGTTTGATAACCTGTCTGTTGACCGGCTGTTCATTTGGAAACGTTACATCCGAACATGAAGTGGATCTTGATACGATCCAGAGGATAAGCTACGACGCTTCGGAGGAATATGAGAAAGCTTTGTCTGTTTATCAGAAAGGATGTGACCCTGCGGGAATAATAAGAGATGATGAGATAACAGAGGATAAACAGATAGCTCTTATTATCCAGGGAACATCTGACCGTGTACTTACAGAAAGAGTTTTGGAAGAACTTGAAGAACATCATGTGAAAGTAACTTTTGCTCTTACTGCAATGGATTCTGCAGAAGATGACGAGACTTTAAAACTCATTTCGAAAAAAGGGCACAAGATAATAAATAACGGTCTGACTGAGAATGAAGACATTGAAACTTTGTCTGATGAGGAGATGATAAGTGAATTTTCTTATTCGGCCAAAGTCTTTACTACGTTACTTGATTTCCCCATAGACAAGATGATGCTAAACGGTATCTTCTATACGGATGATATATGTGAGGCTGCAAATGCGTGCGGATTTAAAAAGGTAGTAGCTCCCCTTCAGGGAAACTATCTTAACAAGGGAAGCTTTAAGGATAAGGAAAAAGCTGAGGAATATATAGCAAGAAAGAGCGGAGCGACTATTCTTGTATATAAACTTGAAGGCTATATAGGCCCTCTTGAATATGAACCCAAACAGGAATACCAGAAACCCGCAATTGATAAGCAGGCAACAATAGCCGATGGCGAGACAAAAGAACTCAAAGAGGATAACGATACTGTAACTGTTCTGGGATGGCTATTGGATGCCATTGAATCACAGGATTATGATCTGGTTTCATTGGACAGTCTTCCTACAAAGACTAATGAGCAGTATGTAAGCGAACTCATTGAAAAGAACATGGGCGTAAAGGCTGAGTACTATGAAAGTGCCGAGACAATGGAAAACGTTATCGGTCTGACTTTCACAGGAGTGCCGTCTGATGAGGATACTGCAAAACAGATAGTTGAAGTACTGAAAGACAGTGGCAGTAATGCAACCTTCTTTGTGACTCAAAACGAGGTTGAGGACAATATAGAGATATTTAAGATCCTTGCAGAAGGCGGATTCGGATTCGCGACAAGGGGCGCTGACGGCTCTGATCTTTCCGGAAAAGATGTTTATACGATATACGAAGATATCATGGCAGGTGCAAGAAGCATAAAGAAGAACCTGTCTGTTAAGTGCAGATATTATTGTCCTGCGGGAAGAGTGGATGAAAATATTCTGATAGCAGCCGGAACGGCAGGAATGGATGTTATAGTTCCGTCAGAATCTGCGGGAAGCAGCAAGGGAGATATCAAATTAATCAGAATTGATTCTGAAGACTTTGATATAACAAAACTTGATTCTTTTGTTGCTAGTTCTTCAAAAGCAGGAAATGATGTGGTCGATGTCACATCGCTTATAAAAGCAGCAAAGAGTGTTCCGAAGATAGATGAAGTTAAGCTTGCTTCATTGAGAGAAGAAAACGACGGTAAGATGGCCGGTGAGAGAAAGATGGTATATACCAGCGAGAAGGCCATGGTCATGTCCTTCTACGGTATCGAAAATCAGGTTGTCTTAAAAGATGTTTTAAGCATCCTTGAAGGCAGAAATTACAAAGGTACATTCTTCGTCACAATGAAGGATATGCTCAATTATCCGGACAGCATAAGCCTTATTTTGGCTTCAGGAAGTGAAATAGGAATCGCATATACGGAAACAGCAGAATATCCCGCCGAATTTAATTCCGTGGCTTCTTATATCATGGGTGCACAACAGTATCTTAAATGGAAATATGACGTTGACACTTCGATCGTATGTCAGCCTTACGGTGAGATAGGTGAAGAGACCAAGGAAGCCGTTTCCGCTACGGGCTGCCAGCTTGTTGGTCATGAGTACAGCATGGTCAATTCAAAATATGCGGATGCAAAACAGGTAAGGGATTTCTATTACAATAACAGTTCAAAGATAGATCCTCACAGAGGAAGCATTGTATTCTTCCACATGAACTGTTTCAGTGCGGATAAGAATCTTCCGGAAGATACGGAAAATACACTCCTCGGAGATCTGGTAAAGACATTTATATCAAATAAGATAGATGCGCTTGTCTATACGGACGTTTATGGCGCAAGACAGCCTTCCACTGCATATACGGTAAAGTCATACAGTGCTGTAAACTCTTCGGGATATACATATGCACCGGGAAGAAGAGGAAACAATTCAATATCTATAGATAAAAATGTACTCGGAAATATGGCTGATGCACAGACTCAGACAGATTACATGGCATCAAGATACATAGGAAATCCCGATGTAAGCGAGATACCCGGTTTCTCAGCAGGTGAAATGAGCAAATTCGATCAGAGAGGAAAGATATCGTCTGATAATGTCATCTTCCTTACGTTTGATGACTGGGGGTATGAAAAGAACATAAATGAGCTGCTTTATGTTCTTGATAAGTACGGGGTAAAGGGTAATTTCTTTGTAAGGACCAACAATGTATCGAATAACCCCAACCTTTTACGAGCTATCGCTGCAGACGGTCATATGGTAGGCTCGCATTCGAACTCGCATATAGCGATGTGGCATTCGTCGGTCGATGAGAAGGGCGAGTATTCATTTGCATCAATGACCGATGAAGAAGCGGTTGCTTTCAGAAAAGACATAGTAACAAGTTATACAGTTCTTAACAGATATATCGGTGATGTTTCCGTTGGCGGAAGACCGGCACTGACTACAATCTATCGTCCGCCGACACTTGCTGTCAGCAGGGTAGGTATGTATCAGCTCTACGACGTCGGATTCTCATATATAGTCAGCGGAGATATAAGTACATCGGACTATGCGGCCGGTTCCGTAGATGAGCTTGTAAATCTTTTAAGAAACGGAAAACAGGAATGGTACGGCTTAGAGAAGGTTACGGGAGGAAGCTGTCTTGTCATGCATATGTCGCCCGAAGCTCAGTACACAGCGGAAGCTTTGGACATCATGATACCGGAGTGGCAGGCACAGGGTTACACGATTGCAAGGTTGGATGATTATCTCAGATAGACGTAAGGATTAAAAAATGGAATTTTTGGATAAGCGTAAGAGAAAACGCGGACAGACAACGAAGGACGTTATCCTTCATGAAAAGAAAGACAGAAGATTGTTATCATATGTCCCGGATAATACTGCCGAAAGAGGCTCTACCGACAGGAGAGGTCATGAGGATGAACTCGTATCAAACTTTGAAGAGTTCATGAATGAGAGAAAGTCCGGTATTAGATATGAGACGGGATTTGATGTCATATTGTACGGAAGAGGTTCATCAAGAAGCATACTCGGTAAGTATACGGGTAAGGTCCTGGATATCTCAAATACTGGTATGCTCGTTGAGATAGACAAGAGCATGGTGGAACCTCTGCAACAGTCCAAGAACGTATGGGCAAAATTCACCGTAGTACCAGGAAGCATGCCTGAAGGCTACGAAATGAAGGTGCACCAGCGAGTAGAGATCATAAGGACATTTACAAGGGCCGATGACACCTGCGTATGCGGAATCAAATTCGGAAAAGATCTCTCCAAGTATGCTGCCGTAAACAAGGACTTCTATATGGTAACGGCATCATCTCTGATGCTTTTGTTCATATGTGCATCGATCCTCTTTATGAGAGCGGAGAGCATCATATACTTTAAGTTTAACAAGTGGCTGTATCTGTACAGTATAATCACGGCTCTTTTCCTCCTTAGCAGGTATTTCTTCGGTGCTCTGTACAGACCCAAGAAAGTCGATCCGTCGTTTACTCCGGGTGTTTCCATACTGATACCGTGTTTCAATGAGGAGGAATGGATACAACGTACCATACTTAGCTGTATCAACCAGGAATATCCGATCGACAAGCTGGAAGTAATTGTTATAGATGATAAGTCGACCGATAACTCGGTTGCCAAGATAAAGGAGATAGTTGAGAAGCTAAAAGCCGAGTCTCCCGAAAGATATCAGATCGAGGACAGACTGTCATATTATGTCCAAAAGAAAAATGCCGGTAAGAGAGAAGCTCTTGTCGAAGGTGCTCTCAGAGCAAAGCATGACCTTGTGGTTTTCGTTGACTCGGATTCATTCCTTGATCCGTTTGCAATAAGAAACCTGGTTCAGCCCTTTAAGGATCCCAAGATGGGAGGTGTATCGGGGAGGACCGACGTTGCTAACACATATACAAATGCACTTACAAAGATGCAGGCGGTTCGTTATTATATAGCCTTTCGTATCATGAAGGCCGCAGAGGGCTTCTTTGATTGTGTTACCTGTCTTTCCGGACCTTTGTCATGCTACAGAAAGAGTATCATCCTTGAGAACAAGGATGCATGGCTGAATCAGAGATTCCTTGGTCAGAAGGCTACTTTTGGTGATGACCGTTCGATGACAAACTTCGTATTAAGACATCACAGGGCAACATATCAGGATACGGCTGTATGTTCAACTATCGTTCCCAACCGACATAAGATGTTCCTTAAACAGCAGATGAGATGGAAGAGATCATGGCTTCGTGAATCGCTCATTGCAGGAAGATTCATCTGGAAGAAGGAGCCTTTTGCAGCTGTTTCTTTCTACATGGGACTGGTTGTTCCGATCGCGGCACCGATAGTAGTACTTTACAACCTTGTATATGTACCGTTCACTCATCATATATTCCCCAAGTCATTTCTGCTTGGTCTGTTGCTGATGTCATTGCTTATGAGTATGGCTCAGCTGTTACTGAGAAAGAGTTCGACATGGTTCTACGGCCTGCTCTTTTGTATATACTATGAACTCGTTTTGCTGTGGCAGATGCCCATAGCGTGGTTCACATTCTGGAAATCCACATGGGGAACCAGAATGACGCCCAACGATATCAAGGCGGCCGAAAAGAAGATACGAAGAAGGATGGCAAAATACGTCACCCGCGAATATATAACTGTTCAGGAATTTGCTGATGCCATCGGAATCGGTGAAACCTTCATCAGAGAACAGATGGAAGGCAGACTTGCCGGATATGTTGTTATTGACGGCGATACAAAGATGATAAGACCGGAAGCCATAGAAGCTTTGTTTAAAGCTGAGAGCTTCGATGTGGAGTATAAGGCTCCCACAGTAATTAATGAGCCTGTAAATGCAGGCACTGCACAGGATACGGCTGCAATTGAAATCAAATCGGCAGAAGCAAATGCGGCCGTAACTGAAGCAGAAAATGAACCTGTTAAAGTTTATGAACAGGCTTCTGCAGCAAAGAGCGTATCAGAGGTAACTTATGCTGCATATGATGCTTCAAGAGATGAACTAGTTCGAAGGATAAGTGATCTTGAAAGAAAGTATGAGAGCATTATTCTGAGCAATATTGAAGAGAGAAAGCAGCTGTTAAACATCATAACCGAAAAGGATAATCAGATAACAGAGCTTACCAAGTGCTTGCAGGAAGCTATAAGAAAGGCAGGTGCGTAAGTATGTACAGATTTGAAACACCAAAGGATGTGAGCAGATTTATCAGATCCGTCATCGAATTGCTTATATTGCTTGCTTTAATCTTTGTTGTGCTGAAGGCATTACTCGTATTCTCGGTCTACGAACCATACAACAAGGAGGATAAGACTATTGTTTCAGGTAATGATATGGGCTTTCTTGCTCTGTCATATATAGGAGTCGATCGTGAGGGAACAGAGACTCTGATCTCCACACAAAGGCTTGATGAGCAGCTTGGCGCTTTGCATGATCTTGGTTATGTGACGATTAGCCAGCAGGATGTAATAAACTACTATAACGAAGGAAAACCTTTGCCTGAGAAGGCACTGTTTCTGATGTTTGAAGACGGTAGAAACGATACTGCGATATATGCCCAGTCAATAATGGAAAAATACAATGATAAGGCGACCATGTTTACCTATGCGGAGAAGTTCAGGAGCAAGGATTCTCACTTTTTGATGCCTAATGATCTTAAGGGGCTTGAGGAGAATGGTTTCTGGGAGATAGGAAGCAACGGTTACAGACTAAGCTATATCAATGTTTTTGACAGATATGACAGATTCATCGGAGAACTTAAGAGTACAGAGTACGCAGGTATGATGCAGTATTTCGGAAGAGACTATACTCATTATCTTATGGATTATATAAGAGATGAAAAGGATCTTCCGGTAGAGTCATATGCAATGATGAAAGAGAGAATACTCGGTGAATATTCACTTATGAGATCTGAATATACACAGGGTATCGGTAAGGTTCCGCAGGCTTATACCCTGTTGCATTCGAATACGGGAGCTTTTGGTGAGAACGATAAGGTAAGTGCCGTTAATGAAGAAGGCATAAGAGAGACCTTTGCAATGAACTTTAACAGAGAAGGTTTCTCAATGAATGATCGTGAGAGCAGTATTTATGATCTTACCAGAATGCAGCCTCAGTCCAACTGGTATACGAACCACCTTCTCATGAGGATCAAGTATGACCTCCCTGAGGACAGAAGAGATGAGATAGTATTTGTCGAAGGCGATTCAAGTCAGAACAAGTACTGGGCGATAAAGAAAGGTGCTGTAGAATATAAAGAGGAAAAACTTGTATTAACTTCCGAACCGGAAGACTGCGGCCTGATCAAGATATGTGACGGAGAAGCTCACAAAAATATAAACTTTTCTGCTATACTTGGAGGTAACAAACTGGGTTATCAGTCTGTTATACTCAGAGCGGATGACGAAGGAAACGGCGGTATAGAGGTAGTCCTTTTCAACAACCATATGTATCTTAAACAGGACGGCGAGATTATTGCAGATATGGATCTTTATGATTTTGATGAGATCCCGAAGATATCGGTTGAAGAGGATAAGAGAGACACACTTGCCGGAGAATACGGAGCACTCGCCAAGAATGCAGTAAGTGACAAACAGTCCACCGAATATAAGAAACTCAAAAAAGAAGTTGAGAACACGCAGGTTAAATCTGTCGAAGAGGGTGCTGAAGAATACAGACCCGAACTTCAGCTTCATGATCTGGCTCAAAGAAAGATCGAGATAGTGTTAAACGGTGATGAGATTTCGGTAGGAGTGGATGGTAAAGCCTTATGGACAGACATCCAGCTTGCTCCTTCAAATGCAGGTTCCATCTTCTTAAAGAGTGCATGGGCAGAATACGAATACAGCCAGAGAAACATTGCTGATGATGTTTATGACGGCGTATTCGAGAAGATGAATATCGTGGATACCGATAAGGAAAAGAAGATATACAGCAATCTGCTCGAGGGAACAAACAAGGCAAAGCAGACGGTCATAGATGTCTGGAACGGAATAATCAACTGGTTTATCAAGAATATATAATGCAGATAACGATATTAGCGGTAGGAAAAGTAAAAGAAAAGTTTTACAGAGAAGCCATCGAGGAGTTTGAAAAGAGACTTTCGAGGTATTGCAGATTAAAGATAGTTGAAGTCGATGATGAGAAGACTCCTGACAATGCGAGTGATAAAGCATGTTCCCAAATAATGCAGAAAGAAGGGGACAGATTAAAGGCTCATATTTCAGAGGATGCTTACGTGATTGCTCTTGCTATTGAGGGTAAGAAATATGATTCTGTATCATTTTCTCAAAAACTTAACTTGCTAGGAGTCAGAGGAAAGAGTAATATAGTCTTTGTGATAGGCGGTTCACTCGGAATATGTGATGAGCTGAAAAAAAGAGCGGATGAACTCATAAGCTTTTCGGATATGACATTTCCTCACCAGCTGATGCGTGTAATACTTCTTGAACAGGTATACAGAGCTTACAGGATAATCAACAACGAGCCTTATCACAAATAATGATATAAGATATGGCACGGGAGTGATCACATGGAGATTCTGGTACTTATAATAGCGCTGGCGGTTGCGGGATGCTCGGTATACTGGTATATAAAGCTTATGACCAAGGAAGACAAAAAGACGAAAGATGTATGGATAGCTTTACTCTGTTTCTGGGGAGCGCTTCTGTCTATTGTCGTTATATATGTGATCGTTGCGAACAGGATCGGACCTGTACAATAAATAAATATCAAAAATAAGCGGATGTATTGTTAAATACGTCCGCTTTTATGTTATAATAGATATGTTATTGTGTATATAATTCGATTTTATATATCTAAGAAAATGAAGGAGGACATTTTTTTATGGCTATGAGGTTGGTTACGCGGTCTGATTTCGACGGACTTGCATGTGGAGCATTATTGCTTGAGGCAGGAGTTATCGATCACTGGAAATTCGCACATCCGAAGGATCTCCAGGACGGACTTATTGAGATCGATGAAAATGACTGCCTTGCAAATGTACCCTATGTAGAAGGCTGCGGACTTTGGTTTGATCATCATTCCAGCGAACATGAGAGACTTGCTTTGGAAGGCAAGTATAAAGGAGAGAGCAGGATCACACCTTCATGCGCTAGGATTATATATGAATATTACGGCGGAGCTGAGAGATTCCCCAATTATCATGATATGATGGTCGCTGTAGATAAGGTTGATTCGGGCAATCTTACTATAGATGAGATAATGAATCCTCAGGGATGGATACTTGTCGGTTTCCTTATGGATCCCAGAACTGGTCTCGGAAGATGGAGACAGTTCACTGTCAGCAACTATCAGCTGATGGAAAAGCTGATGGTAGCCTGCAAGGACAAGACAACGGAAGAGATCCTCGAGATGCCCGATGTTAAGGAGCGTATCGAAGTATACAACGAGCAGACAGAGAAGTTCAAAGAGATGGTAAAGGCTCATACAAGAGTCGAAGGTAAAGTTATCATCAGCGATCTTCGCGGTGTTGATCCTATATATACAGGAAACCGTTTTATGATCTACAGCATGTATCCTGAACAGAACATCTCAGCATGGATCGTTTCGGGTAAAGGCGGTCAGGGATGCTCTGCAGCGGTAGGATACAGTATATTAAACAAGACATGTACTGTTGATGTCGGAAGCCTTATGCTTAAGTATGGCGGCGGCGGACACAAGAAGGTCGGCACATGTCAGTTCTCGGATGAGAATATGGGAAACCTTGAAAATATGCTCAAAGAACTTTGCGGCATGGCTAATTCATAAAGTGCGGAGGGGTTACGCATGGAAGAAAGAATTTTCAACAATGAGCACGTAATAGCTTGGTTACAGTATTTCTCGAGTCAGACCGATATCGATCTTGAACATGTTAAGATCCTTGATATAACCAGGAAGAACAAGAACATCATTCCTGCATGCGAGGCGCACAGATGTGTTTTGGTCTTCACTGAGGCAGGCCATCCGGATATATTCTATCGCATGTATAATGCGGGACTCGGTGATTGTACCGTTATATACAACGAGGGTTCGGAGCCTACAGGTCCGATAAAACAGGATATAGTTGCAAACATGATTGACAGAGGCATAAATGCTTCTGCGGGCATGATAATACTAAATCCCAATGCAAGAGCTGCTGTTAAGTTCGGAATGGATAACAGTGCACTTGTTAAGGGATCCGTAAAGTATGTGGGTTCTGAGATCCGTTCAGTCCTTCTTTCAAAGATGCAGATCGAGGAAGGAAAGAACATATGCGTTATCTCCGGTGAATCAATAGTTGTTGAATCGGCTATCCTTAACGGAGAGGGCGAGATAATCGCTGTAGAATATAACGGCAATGACAGACATGCTCTTGAAGAAAACGCTGATCAGTTTGGACTTAACAACATTCATATAATAGATCATATAGATGATGAGACTATGAAAGATCTTCCGATACCCGATGTAACGATGTTGGTTGCATCTGCATCAATGGAAAAAGAGATCGAATGTCTGTTAAAGATCAATCCTAACATGGAATTTGTCATTTACACGCTTGATTTTGTTCTTGCGGCTTCCATGATAGATTATTGCAAAAAGTTCTGTATCTCGGATCCGGAGATAATTCAGGTTTCTGTATCAAAGGTTACAAGCAGACATACTTATGAACAGCAGCCTGCACCGTGGATCATCACATGCAAGGCTGGAGCCTGATAGAAATATGTTTTTAAGCGGCAGAGTATCAAACTTTGCCGCTGTTTTTATGCTCTTTGCAGCGTTGGGAGTGGCTGTTTTTGATCATGTACATAGATACTTTTCCATTGAACAAAAAGCCAAAAAATAGTAAAATAAATAAGACTATGGTCATAAAATATCAAGCGACAGGAGAATTGCAATGGCTTTATCAAAAAAGCCCGTTACGGGCATGAAAGATATACTTCCCAGAGAGATGGAGATACGTGATTATGTGATACGTATCATAAAAGATACCTATAAAAAATTCGGATTTACAGGTATAGAGACTCCATGTATGGAAAATATCGAGAATCTTACCAACAAACAGGGCGGCGAGAATGAAAAACTCATCTTTAAGGTTTTAAAGAGAGGTGAAAAGCTTGACCTGTCTTCAGCTCAAACGGAAGCCGATCTCAGCGATCTTGGCATGCGCTATGATCTTACGGTTCCTCTTGTAAGATTCTATTCAAATAACAATGCTAACCTTGCAAGTCCTTTCAAGGCATTACAGATCGGTCCCGTATGGAGGGCTGACAGACCTCAGAGAGGCAGATACAGACAGTTTTATCAGTGTGATATAGATATTCTCGGTGAACCCAGCAATTTGGCAGAGATCGAGCTTATAACAGCAACAACGACCTGCCTTGGGAAACTGGGATTTAAGAATTTCGAGATAAGGATCAATGACAGAAGGATCCTTAAAGCAATGGCCGGATATGCGGGTTTTGCGGAAGAAAGCTTTGATGAAGTTTTCATCATCCTCGATAAGATGGATAAGATCGGTCTTAACGGAGTAAAAGAGGATCTTATCGCTCACGGTTATGATAAAGACGGTGTAGAGAAATATCTCGATCTCTTTAAGGGACTTGAAGAACATAAGAAAGACGGCCTTGAGTATATAGCAGATGCTATCGGAGAGAGTCTTGATAACGAAGTGAAAGAATGGCTTTCTCAGATCATTACAAGTGTAGAAGCAGCCAAGGCTGCTCAGTTCGACATGGTATTCGATCCTACGCTTGTAAGAGGTATGAGTTACTATACCGGAACCATATTTGAGATTGCAATACCCGAGTTTGGCGGAAGCTGCGGAGGCGGCGGACGTTATGACAAGATGGTTGGAAAGTTCACTGGTCAGGATACACCTGCATGCGGCTTCTCCATAGGTTTTGAGCGTATCGTTCTTCTTTTGCTTGAGCAGGATTTCAAGATACCGGATGAAGGAAAAAGGATAGCTTTCCTTATCGAGAAGAACATGCCCTCAGATCGCATGAGCCAGATAATGAAAGAGGCAGCCGATATGCGTGCGGAAGGCAACTGTGTTCTCGTATCAAGAATGAACAAAAACAAGAAATTTCAGAAAGAGCAGCTGGAGTCACAGGGCTATACAGAGTTTAAAGACTTTTATGTAGATTCACTTAAAAACTGACTATCATGGATTGTAAAGAATTCGAAAGCAGGATACCGGATTTCCTGGATGATAAACTTAACAAGAAGCAGGCTAATGACTTCTTTGCGCACATGCACACTTGCAAAGACTGTATGGAGGAACTGCGCATACAGTATCTGATAAAGGAAGTACCTTTGCGTATTGAAGACGGAGAGAGCTTTGATCTTAATAAGGAACTTGATATTAAGATAGAAAAGACCAAAAAGACTATAAAGAAAAGAAGCGCTGCAAATACCGTTATATACATCATGGAGGCGATAGCCATAGTTGCGGTCATTTTTATACTGTTTTTAGTCTTTACGAGAGGAAGATAAATTGAGCAAACTTGTTTTGATAGACGGTCACAGCATACTTAACAGAGCATTCTACGGTGTGCCGCCTCTTACAAATCCCAAAGGGATGCATATAAATGCCATATACGGTTTTTTAAACATAATGTTTAAGATCCTTGATGAAGAAAAGCCTGATTATCTTTGTGTTGCTTTTGACAGAAAAGAGAAGACTTTCAGGCATGAGATATATGAGGCATACAAGGGTACCAGAAAACCGATGCCCGAGGAATTGCACGAACAGGTTCCTGTCATGAAGGAAGTGCTGAGTGCAATGAACATAACGATCTGTGAAAAACCTGGACTTGAAGCAGATGATATCCTTGGAACACTTGCAAAACAGGCTGAAGCTGACGGCGTTGATGTAAGTCTTATTTCGGGTGACAGGGATCTTTTGCAGATAGCAACGGACAGGATAAAGATCAGAATACCCAAAACAAAAGGAAATAAGACAGAAGTTGAGGATTATTATGCAGCTGATGTTGTTGCGAAATACCAGGTAGATCCCATTACTTTCATCGATATGAAAGCACTTATGGGTGATGCATCGGATAACATTCCCGGTGTTCCCAAGATCGGAGAAAAGACTGCAGCTCAGCTCCTGGTTGATTACGGTTCGCTGGATGGTGTATATGAGCATCTCGATCAGATAACAAAGAAATCCATCCATGATTCGCTAGCTGAAAACAGAGATATTGCTGATCTGAGCAAGGTTCTCGCGACGATCAAGACTGATGCTGAGCTTCCCATAAGTTATAAGGATGCTTTGGTTAAAGAGATGTTTAACAAGCAGGCATACGACCTGTTTGTTTATCATGCGTTCAATAAGTTTATGGATAAGTTTGATACATCAAGTTTTGGGCAGAAAGCCGAGGAAATAGATGTATCATATATAGATGATCTCAGTGAGGTTGAAAGCTTATTTAACAGATTGAAGACATTAAAAGATACAGCTTTTTCAATCGAGAAAGAAGACGAAGAGGTGGTAAGCATAGCCTTTTCGTATGATGGCAAAAATGTTGTGATACCCGTAGCGGGGTTTGTGACATGGGATTATCTTTCGGACAAATTAAAGGATCTGTCACTTAATGATGATCTTACATGTTTTGATGTTAAGAGCATTTATCATCTGATCGGTAGCGAGAATACGGGTAAGATATTTGATCTTCTGATTGCAGCATATCTGGTTAATCCGTTAAAGAGCGATTACAGTATTGAGGATATTGCTCAGGAATATATGGAGATACATGTTCCTGATGAAAAAGAAACTTTCGGGAAGATGAAGCTTTCTGAGGCGGCATTCATGGACAGGGATAAATATGCTCTCTATGCCGCAACAAAATCATATGTCCTCTATAAAACGAAGGAAAAGATAAAGAAAGTCCTTGAAGAAAAGGGTATGACAAAGCTTTATGAAGATATAGAGTATCCTCTTGCAGGTGTGCTATTTGATATGGAAAAAGAAGGCATAACCGTAGACAGAAACGAGCTTAAAGCATACGGCGATTCGCTTGTCGGAAGGATAAATGAGCTTGAACGCGCGATATGCGATCAGGCAGGATGTGAGTTTAATATAAATTCTCCCAAGCAGTTAGGAGAAGTACTTTTTGAGAAAATGGGCCTCCCGGGAGGAAAGAAGACAAAATCGGGATACAGCACAGCTGCCGATGTGCTCGAAAAGCTTTCAGAGGATCATCCCATAGTCAAAGATATCCTCGAATACAGAGGACTTACAAAGTTAAAGAGTACATATGCTGACGGTCTTGCCGATACCATACGACAAGACGGCAAGATACATACAACATTCAATCAGACGATAACCGCAACCGGAAGGATAAGCTCGACAGAACCTAACCTTCAGAACATTCCTATGAGGATGGAACTTGGAAGAAGGATAAGAAAATGCTTTATCCCCAGAGACGGATATGTGTTTTTGGATGCAGATTACTCGCAAATAGAATTAAGGCTCCTTGCACATATGGCTGATGACAAGGATCTTTTGGAGGCATACAGATCACAGGCGGATATTCACAGGATCACAGCTTCGAAGGTGTTCCATGTACCGTTTGATGAAGTCACTGATCTTCAAAGAAGAAACGCAAAAGCTGTAAACTTCGGTATAGTATACGGTATCAGTTCATTTGGACTCAGCCAGGATCTGAGTATATCAAGAAAAGAAGCCAAACAGTATATAGAGGATTATTTTGAGACATATAAGGGAATAAAGAAATATCTGGATGATTGCGTTTCGGATGCAAAAGAAAAAGGATATGTTGAAACTTTATATGGCAGAAGACGTCCGATTCCCGAGCTTTCAAGTTCGAACTTCATGACCCGTTCATTCGGCGAGAGAGTTGCAATGAACTCTCCGATCCAGGGAACCGCAGCGGACATCATGAAGATCGCAATGATAAATGTACATAAAGCTCTGATCGATAAGAAGCTTGATGCAAAGATCATCGTTCAGGTACATGATGAACTTTTGCTTGAAGTAAATAAGAAAGATCTTGAAGCAGTAAGAGAAGTTTTATATGAACAGATGAAGAATGCCGCAGATCTTAACGTCTCACTTGAAGTGGATGTTCATGACGGCAGTGACTGGTATGAGGCAAAATAAATGAAGACCATCGGTATCACGGGCGGAGTCGGCTGCGGAAAATCAAGGATACTTGAATATATCAGGGAAAACTACAACTGCAAGATCATAACAGCAGATGATGTGGCAAATGAGATAAAAGAACCCGGTGAAGTATGCTATCAGCCTCTGATAGATCTGCTTGGAAAAGATATCCTTGGAAAAGATAAGAGGATAGATAAGAAAAAGATGGCGGCAAAGATATTTGCCGACGAGAGTCTTTTACTAAGGGTAAATGATATCATACATCCTGCTGTCAAGGATTACATCCTTGAATATAAAAAGACGGAGAAAGAAAAGGGAAAGATAGATTATCTTTTCATAGAAGCTGCTCTTTTGATCGAGTGCGGATACAATGCCCATGTCGATGAGATGTGGTATATATATACCAAAGAAGAGGTAAGAAGAGAAAGATTAAAGAGGTCCAGAGGATACAGTGATGAAAAGATAGATTCCATAATGGCTGCCCAGTTATCGGAAGAAGACTTTAAAAAGGGCAGTGATAAGTGTATAGACAACAGTGCCGGGTTTGAAAACACGGTTAAGCAGATTCGCAAATTGTTAGGATGAAGAGGTTATCACAATGTCAGACAGCAAACAGACTGTTCAAATGGTATACGGACTGGATATAGGGACCAGAAGCGTTGTCGGTACGGTCGGTTATCGTAAAGGCAAGAAATTCATCGTGGTCGCAATGGCAAAAAAAGAACATGAGACACGTGCCATGCTGGATGGTCAGATCCATGATATAGCAAAGGTTGCACAAACGATCAAAGATGTTACGAAAGAACTTGAAGAAAAGCTCTCAACAAAGCTTTCAAGGGTCTGTATCGCAGCCGCAGGACGTGTGCTTAGAACTGAACAGGCACATGTTGATATGAAGTTTGATGATGTCAAGGTCATTACAGAAGAAGATATCTACACACTTAATTCGTCAGCGATAGAGGAAGCATACAAGAAATTCCTTTCATCGAATGATGTGGATATGAAATTCTACTGTGTAGGAAGCAGTATCGTAAGATATTACATGCATGATTCCGTAATGAGTAATCTTGAGAATCATAAGGCTAAAAAGATCGGTGTTGATATAATAGCGACATTTTTGCCTGATGATGTTGTTGACGGATTGTATAAGGCAGTGGACCTTGCAGGCCTTGAGGTTGCATCTTTGACATTGGAGCCTATAGCAGCCATCGGTCTGGCAATACCTGAAAAGTTCAGACTTCTTAACATAGCACTTGTTGACGTGGGTGCCGGAACATCGGATATATCTATCACAAAAGACGGAAGCATCATCGCATTCGGAATGCTGCCTACAGCTGGTGACAGTCTGACAGAGTCAATCGCTACACACTGTATGGTGGATTTCAATACTGCTGAAAAGATCAAAAAGCAAAGCGTTATAAAAGCAAAGATAACATATAAGGATGTCATGGGTAACAAGATGACGATCAGCAAAGATGAGATCGCAAAGGTTGTCGCAGATGATGTTGAGAACATGGCTTCCCAGGTCGCAGAAAAGATCATTGAATTAAACGGAGGTAAGACCGTAGGCGCTGTATTCGTTGTGGGTGGCGGCGGTATATTCCCCGGTTACACGGAATGCCTTGCAAATAAGCTTGGAGTGGCAAAGAACAGGGTAGCTTTAAGAGGCCGTGAAGTAATGGATGATATCGTGTTTGAGGATACCAGTTTAAAGGCGGATTCCTTACTGGTAACACCCATTGGTATCGCATTAAGCTTCTATGAAGAGACAAACAACTTTATCTACGTTGATTTCAACGGAACAAGGGTAAAGATATATAACAATAACAATCTGACTGTCATGGATGTTGCCATGCAGACAGAGTTTCCAGGAGAAGGATTCTTCCCTAAATCCGGCAAACCTCTCATATACACACTTGACGGTGTTGAGAGAATGGTCAGAGGTTCTCTGGGAGAGCCTGCGGTTATTACTGTTAACGGAGAGATCGCTAATCTTAATACCCATATAAAAGAACATGATATCATTGAGGTTGTCGAATCAACTGCAGGTGCTGAAGGCGCGATGAAGGTATCGGCACTTCCGGGGTATAAGGATACGATCAGATTCAACGTAAACGGTATAGATGTATCAATGCCCAAGTTTGTATCCGTAAACGGAAATCTGGAATCCGAGTACTATGATATATGCCAGGGAGATGAAATAAAGATACTGGATTATTACACGGTCGAACAGATCATGCAGTTTATGGATATCGACAATAAAGAAAATGCAGTATGTATGGTCAACAATAAAAAAGCCGATGATGATACAAAAGTCTATGAGAACTTTACCGTAGAGTGGAAGATGGTCGATGCACTGAGCTTTGACGAACTTCCCGAAGAAGATGAATCGGAAACGGATGAAAAGGCTGACGAGGAAAACAATAAAGCAGAAGAAAAGCCGGTGACCAAAAAGAAAGCCAAAAAGAAAAAGATAGTAGTCACCGTAAATGATAAGCCTGTAACTCTTGATTCCAAGAGTTCATATGTCTTTGTTGACATCTTTGATAAGATAGATTTTGATCTTTCAAAGCCTCAGGGAGCCATAGTCACAAAGAAGAACGGTGCTTCAGCCGAATACATGGAAGAGATACACGATGGCGATGTTATCGAAGTATACTGGGAGAAGATATAAATGCGATTTGCACCTATAGCCAGTGGGAGCAGCGGTAACTGCATCTATGTCGGCAGTAACAATACACATATTTTGGTGGATGTCGGGATAAGCGGAAAAAGAGTGGATGAAGCTTTAAGAAGTCTCGATATATGCGGACAGGATCTTGACGGTATACTCATAACTCATGAGCATGTGGATCATATCGGCGGTCTTGGGGTAATCTGCAGAAAGTACAGCATACCCGTCTATGCGACAAAGGATACAATAGATGCTATAAAAGCATACAAGTATCTTGGAAAAGTCGAGGATGATATTTTCCATCCGATAGCTCCGGACTGCGATATCAAGATAAAGGATATCATCGTAAGGGCATTCAGGACGAGTCATGATGCGATAGATCCCGTAGCATATACATTTGCGGCGGACGGCAAGAAACTTGCTGTGGCAACAGATATGGGGACTTACAGTGAGTATACGGTAGAGAATTTAAGGGGCATGGATTCGATGCTCATAGAAGCAAACCATGATGTACGAATGCTTCAGGTCGGACCTTATCCTTATCCGTTAAAACAAAGGATACTATCAGATCATGGACATCTGTCAAACGAACTGTCGGGCAGGCTTGTTTCTCAGGTTTTAAACGATAAGATGGGAAAGATATTCCTTGGACACCTGAGCAAGGAGAATAATCTTCCGGAGCTTGCTTATGAGACTGTAAGAGTGGAGATAGACCTCGCAGACAATGTGTATTCTGCAAATGATTTTGAGATAATGGTCGCAAAGCGTGACTGCATGTCACAGGTTGTGAACCTTTAATATACAACGAAAGGACATAAAAAAGTGAACAAGACAATCATTACAGTAGTAGGACATGATGAGGTTGGCATCATCGCAAAGGTATGTACTTATCTTGCGGAAAACAACATTAATATCAACGATATCTCTCAGACGATACTGCAGGGATACTTCAATATGATGATGATCACGGATATGACTCAGTCAACAAAGCCGTTTGGCGAGATAAGCGACGAACTTGCAGCTTTGGGAGAAAGCATAGGAGTTATCATCAAGTGTCAGCGTGAAGAGATCTTCAACAGCATGCACAGAATATAATCAATTGAAAGGATCATATCTGATATGATAAATATATTTGAGGTCGCAGAGACCAATGAGATGGTTGAGAAGGAAAATCTCGATGTCAGGACTATAACACTTGGTATCAGCCTTCTTGATTGTATCGATTCAGACATTAACAAGTTAAACGAAAAGATCTACAACAAGATCTGCACGGTTGCAAAAGACCTTGTAAAAACAGGCGAGGATATATCAAAGGAGTTTGGTATCCCGATCGTCAACAAGCGTATAAGTGTAACTCCCATAGGCCTTATAGGAGCAAGCGCCTGCAAGACAACAGATGATTTTGTCAGTATCGCAAAGACACTCGATAAGGCTGCAAAGGCTGTAGGAGTAAACTTTATAGGCGGATACAGTGCTCTTGTTGCAAAGGGGATGACACCCGGGGAAGAGATGCTTATCAGATCCATCCCCGATGCACTCTGTTCTACGGATAGGATAATGAGCAGTGTTGTTCTCGGTTCAACAAGAACCGGTCTTAACATGGACGGCGTGAAGCTCATGGGTAAGGTAATAAAAGAAACTGCCGAAAAGACAAAGGATAAGGATTCTATTGGATGTACAAAGCTTGTTGTGCTTTGCAATGCGCCCGATGATAATCCCTTCATGGCAGGAGCTTTTCACGGCGTGACCGAAGCGGACAGCATCATAAATGTCGGGGTTTCGGGTCCCGGAGTTGTTAAATTTGCTCTCGAAAAAGTAAGAGGAGAGAACTTTGAGGTTCTTTGCGAGACTATTAAGAAGACTGCTTTCAAGGTAACAAGAGTAGGTCAGATAGTAGCAAGGGAAGCATCAAAGAGACTCGGTATCCCTTTTGGAATAGTTGACTTAAGCCTTGCACCCACTCCTGCTATAGGCGACAGCGTTGCTGACATTTTATGCGAGATCGGTCTTGAACAGACAGGAGCACCAGGTACAACCGCAGCACTCGCACTATTAAACGATCAGGTTAAAAAGGGTGGAGTCATGGCATCAAGTTATGTAGGAGGATTAAGCGGAGCGTTTATCCCTGTCAGTGAAGATCAGGGTATGATAGATGCGGTCAATGCCGGAGCTTTAACAATTGAAAAGCTTGAAGCAATGACATGTGTATGTTCCGTAGGACTTGATATGATAGCTATCCCCGGAGATACACCGAACAGTACTATATCAGGTATTATAGCCGATGAGCTTGCCATAGGCATGATAAACCAGAAGACCACGGCAGTCAGGATCATACCGGTTATTGGCAAGACTGTCGGAGACAATGTTGAATTCGGAGGCTTGCTTGGTCATGCACCGATTATGCCTGTCAACGGATTCAGTTGCGAAGCATTTGTAAACAGAGGTGGCAGGATACCTGCACCCATCCACAGCTTTAAGAACTAACATCAGGAGGTATGAAATGGGAACGGTTACAGCAAAAAACCCGATAATGCCGGGATTTTATCCCGATCCTTCCATATGTGCAGTCGGAGAGGATTATTATCTTTGCAACTCGACATTTGCCTATTTTCCGGGTTTGTCACTAATGCATAGTAAGGATCTTGCACATTGGGAACAGATAGGCAATGTACTTAACAGACATTCTCAGCTTCCGCTTGAAGGAGCGGATCATTCACAGGGACTGTTTGCGCCGACCATAAGATATTATGACGGAATGTTCTATGTTATATGCACAAATGTGACACACGGCGGAAACTTCATTGTTACTGCAAAGAATCCGGAAGGACCGTGGTCGGAACCTCATTATCTGGAAGATGCAGACGGCATAGATCCTTCGCTTTTCTTTGACGATGACGGAAAGTGCTATTATATCGGCACTCATCCAAATCCGGACGGAGTAAAGTATAACGGAGACTGGTATATCTATATAAGTGAAGTTGATCTTGTTAACTGGAAGCTTATCGGCGAAAAGAAGAATGTATGGAATGGTGCCCTGAAAGGGTGCATATGGCCTGAAGGACCGCATATCTATAAAGAGAACGGATATTATTACATCATGCATGCCGAAGGCGGTACAGGCCCCGAACACTCTGTTATGATATGCAGAAGTAAGGATATCTGGGGACCTTACGAGGGAAATCCAAAGAATCCGATACTTACACACAGACATCTTGGAAAGGATTATCCCATAAAGTATGTAGGTCACGGTGATATCATAAAGACTCCCAATGATGAATGGTACATGACAGTGCTTGCCGTAAGACCTCTTGAAAGATATACAACAATGGGAAGAGAAACATTCCTTGCTAAATTCATCTGGGAAGATGACTGGCCGGTCGTTAATCCGGGTGTGGGAATGTTAACGGATACTGTTGAGATAGACCTTCCCGAATGGAATCCTCTAAAGGATCCCGATTCATATACAAACAGAACGAGACGCAAGACTGCGATCCCGGGTACCGAAAGAGAATATGTTTTTGAAAACATGAATGAACTCGGAGACGAATTCCTCTTCCTGAGAAACTACCCGGATGATATGTACAAGCTTAACGGAGAAGGACTACTTCTTAAAGCCTCAAAGGATGATATCAAGGCTGTAGCAAGCCCTTCTTACGTATGTATCAGACAGCAGCATCACCACTTTAGATCATCAGCTCAGATCGATATCAGCACTGTTAAAGATGGTGTAAGTGCAGGTCTGGTGCTCATGCAGAACAATCTTTATAATCTGAGAGCAGAAATTAAGGATTCTGTTTGCAGCATGGTACTTTGTCAGGATGGAAAAGATGATGTTATCGGTACATGCAATGCTTCTGATATAGTAAAGAATGGAATAGTTGAACTAACAATAGTGGTCGACGGATTAAACACCAGGGTTTTTGCGGGTGAAGTAAAACTTGGAGAAGCATCGGTTTCAAACCTTTCAACAGAGGTTGCCGGCGGATTCGTTGGATGCTGTATAGGCGTATATGCATCTGCTAACGGAAAAGATTCTGATTCATATGTATTGTTCAAGGATCTTACATATAAAGCAGACTGATAAAAATATAGGGCTGACACATGTCAGCCCTTAAATTATGTCTAAGATAAGAAATGAACCGTAGCAGATCAGATTATAACTATCTGACGGGTAAATTCATTGGCATTTTCGTTGCTCTGATATTTGCATGCGGATACGAAGTCAAATATATGAGCAGCCATAATATCTCTGTCTAAAAGTTTCATCTGTCTTTCATCAAGCACATTTGATGCATCAGCAAGCTTGGTTATCATAGGGATCGAAGATGATTCCTTGATGATCGAAAGAAGCTTTTCGCTGTCTTTCCTAAAGCCGAGTACTCTTGCATAGCTTGCTTTCTTGTCTTCGTCGTAGCAATCCTTTTTGATATTCAAAAGAATATGTGTAAGACATCTGCTTACTCTTGAATATGTTATCTCTTTGGTCTTTAAGAGAGTACAGAACTGATCATATGACTGGAAATATATGAGATTCTTTTTGATCTTATCCGACAGCTCTCTTGATACATCAAGATAATCCTCATATCCTTCTTCTTTTTCAAGTATGGCTTTATATCCGACTTCACGCGAGAAATTCTGGGAGGTTAACGGATATGATCTTCCAAGACGCTCTAAAAGAATATCGTATGTTGATGACGGAACATGATTGATGATGGGAGAGAGCGGTTCGCTCATCGCCTGTCTTACAGCTGTATTTCCAACGAATGACATGTTGCTTATACCTACGATATCATCATTGCTCCTGATATATGAATCATCGTTTTTCATGTAATCATAGCTTGATAAGATGCATTCTCTTATAGCTGTCGCTGAACTGTATGACTGCATATTAAGCTTTGTCTCGTTATAATTACTGCCGATTCGATGGATAGGGCAGGGTTTTATCTTGCTGTCAAGATTATAAAGTGCCTTGCGGTATTCTGTGGCAAGTGTGTTATTGGGCTTGCAGAGTCCCTCAACGATATGCTCGTTGAAATGATTTAAAAGAGCAAGTTCTCTTGCTTTTGGATATGAGTTTCCTTCCTTCATATAGGAAGCTATTTCTTTAGCAAGTTCTTCCTGATGGGTGAGCATGAACTGCGTAACATCCTCAAGAGCTTCAAGAGATGGTGATTCGCAACCGAAACTCAGTTCATCAACACATCCCAATGCATCGAGAAGCGATACACCGCCGTAAGCAAAATCACCGGCTGCACCGGTTGAATATATGACAGGTAATTCTATTACCATATCAACGCCGCTTTTTAGAGCCATGCGTGTACGTGAATGCTTGTCTATTATCGCGGGACCTCCTCTTTGAACCCAGTCACCGCTCATGACTGCGATTATATAATCGGAGCCTGATTCTCTTAATTTATCAATCTGGTACTTGTGTCCGTTGTGAAACGGATTGTATTCACAGATGATGCCGGTTATCTTCATATCCCTCAAAAAACCTTTCTACTTATTTATAAGATCTCTTCGCAAGTTTATATTTTATAACATAATAACAATCTTCTCAAGAAGAGATTGTCTCTGATAAGATACAATTTTTGCTCAATTTATTCTTGTATACAATAATCTTGACAGATATAATTATATCAAGTGAAACGTAACAGATTGGGTAAGTTACAAAAGAAGATTTGGAGGGTGTTATGGCAGGATATATTGACAAGATCAAAGAACGTGCAAGAGCAGATGTTAAGACAATCGTTATGCCTGAGACAAACGATAAAAGAACACTTATCGCTGCAGCACATGTAATAGAGGAAGGCATTGCCAATATCATATTGGTCGGTAACAAGGAAAAGATAATGGATGGTGCCGGATGGCTCGAAGTAGATCTTACAAAAGTACAGATCATAGAGCCGACTACAACTGAGAAACTTGATGAGTATGTGGATCTTCTCTACGAAACAAGAAAGAGCAAAGGCATGACTCCAGAGAAAGCAAGAGAGCTTCTTTTAACTGATCCTCTGGTATTCGGTGTCATGATGGTAAAAGCAAACGATGCCGACGGCATGGTTGCAGGTGCATGTCATGCTACTGCAGATGTTTTAAGACCTTCGCTTCAGATCTTAAAGACAGCCCCCGGCGTTAAGCTAGTAAGCGGTTTCTTTATCCTTGATGTACCGAACAGCCCGTACGGAAATAACGGAACATTCCTTTTTGCGGACTGCGGACTGAATCAGGATCCTACAAGCGAAGAACTTGCTCATATAGCTTATTCTTCATCAAAGAGCTTTAAAAACCTTGTAGGAGGAAAGCCGATCATCGCAATGCTGAGTCACAGTACAAAGGGAAGCGCAAAGCATCCTCTTGTCGATAAAGTAACAAAAGCCGTTGAGATAGCTCATGAACTTTACCCGAATCTTATGATAGACGGTGAGCTTCAGACCGATGCGGCAATAGTTCCTTCGGTAGCAAAGAACAAAGCACCCGGCAGTGAAGTGGCAGGTAAGGCAAATGTTCTCATATTCCCTAATCTTGATGCCGGAAATATAGGCTATAAGCTTGTTGAGAGACTGTGCGGAGCTGAAGCCTATGGACCGATGCTGCAGGGAATAGCAAAGCCTGTAAACGATCTTTCACGCGGATGTTCATGGGAAGATATTGTGGGTGTTGTGGCTCTTACGGCAGTTCAGGCACAATTGGTGTAAAAAAGTTGTTGACAAAGAAACTATACCTATGTATAATCATTTGAGTGTGATGTTGCAGAGTAAGGAGGTGTAACGGCATGTCAATTTGTCCTAAGAATAAATCTTCCAAGGGAAGAAGAGACAAGAGAAGAGCTAACTGGAAGATGAGTGCTCCGACACTTGTTAAGTGCAGCAAATGTGGCGCTCTTATGATGCCTCACAGAGTCTGCAAGGCTTGCGGTTCTTACAATAAGAAAGAAATCGTAGCTGTTGACTAATATATGCTGATTTAAGCCTTCCGTTTTCGGGAGGCTTTTTTGGTGCTGTTTTTCGTCAATTATTTATGGCTGTTATACTTGATTTTTGAAGATGCCTCTAGTATAGTAAAAAAGACGAAATTATACGATATGTAAAGCGAGGTAAGATATGGCAGAGTACGTGAAGGTTGCTCTTGACGCCATGGGGGGAGATAACGCACCGCACGAGATCGTTAAGGGTGCTGTTGATGCCCTTGCTGAGCGTGATAATCTGTATGTATATGTCGTTGGCAGACAGGATGCCATAAACGCAGAATTAAGCAAATATTCATATGATAAGAACAGACTTGAGGTAGTTGACGCGTCTGAAGTGATAGAAACGGCGGAGCCTCCGGTAATGGCTATAAGAAAGAAGAAGGATTCTTCGATAGTCAAAGCCATGAACCTTGTTAAAGACAAAACATGCGATGCTTTTGTGAGCGCAGGTTCTTCGGGAGCCATACTTGTCGGGGGACAGGTTATCGTCGGAAGGATCAAAGGTGTTGAAAGACCGCCGCTTGCTCCTCTTATCCCTACAAAGGATGGAGTTGCACTCCTTATAGACTGTGGAGCAAATATGGATGCGAGACCATCTTTTCTGGTACAGTTTGCCAAGATGGGATCTGTCTACATGAAATACGTTATGGGTGTTGAGAACCCCAGAGTCGGCCTGGTGAATGTGGGTGCTGAAGAAGAGAAAGGAAATGCTCTTGTTAAAGAAACATTCCCGCTCTTAAAGAGCTGTCCGGATATCAATTTCATCGGAAGTATAGAGGCAAGAGATATACCGCTTGGCGGAGCAGACGTTATAGTGTGTGATGCGTTTGTCGGCAATGCGATCCTTAAGACACTTGAGGGTGTCGGAAAGATGATGATAGGCATGATCAAGGAAAGTATGACAGCCAATCTGAAGTCGAAGATAGGAGCGCTCCTTATTAAGGGTTCATTAAAGAACAGCTTAAAGAAAGTTGATGTTTCCGAATATGGCGGTGCACCGCTTCTTGGACTCAACGGACTGGTGGTTAAGACACACGGATCGAGCAAAGCCGGAGAGATTAAAAATACGCTTATACAGTGTATTACATTTAAAGAACAGAATATCAATGATAAAATAAAAGAGATCATTGGGAATACAGAAGACAAGATTTAAGGAGAAGTGTATTATGGAATTTGAAAAGCTTAAGAAAGTTATCGCAGAAGTACTCAGCGTTGATCCTGACGAGATCACAATGGAGACGACTTTCACTGACGATCTTGGAGCGGATTCACTGGATTTATTCCAGATCATAATGGGGTTAGAGGAGGAATTTGATATTGAGATTCCGCCGGAGAAAGCTGAAAACATTACCACTGTTGAAGAAGCCGTGGAGCTTATTAAGAGTGAAATAGGTCAGTAACTTAAAAAAGCCCATTTTTATGGGCTTTTTTAGATGATGGATGTGTATTTGTTTAGCTAATAATGTGATTTGTTGGCTAAACAAATATACTGTCTGTTTGAAGGAGAGTATATGGTTAACAGATCTTTGGATGGCCTTGAGGAAAAGATAGGCTATTCTTTTAAAGACAGGAACCTTCTTAAACGGGCACTCACCCACAGTTCTTATGCAAATGAGCAGAAGATAAACAAGCTTGGAGATTATGAGAGACTTGAGTTTTTGGGTGATGCAGTTCTGGAACTTGTCTCAAGTGAATTCATCTACAATAAATATCCCGATTACCCTGAAGGAAAACTGACCCGTATAAGGTCATCAAATGTATGTGAGCCAGCTCTGGCTTATTGTGCCAGGGAGTTTGAACTGGACACTTACATCCTGCTGGGTAAGGGTGAGGAAGCTACAGGCGGGAGAAATCGTGATTCGATCCTGTCGGATGTCTGTGAAGCTGTTATCGGAGCGTTATATCTTGACGGAGGAATGCAGGTAGCTCATGACTTTATTCACAGATTCATTTTAAGCGATCTTGAAGATAAGACACTGTTTTTGGACAGCAAGAGTATCCTTCAGGAGATGACGCAGGCTGCCAATCATACAACGCTTGATTATCGTGTTGTGGGTGAAAAAGGCCCGGATCATGACAAGGAATTTACTGTTGATGTGTTTGTAGGCGGCAAGAAAGCAGGAAGAGGAACGGGCAAGACCAAAAAAGCCGCAGAACAGGCTGCCGCTTATCAGGCAGTAAAGAAATTCAAGGGAAACTAAACCTTATTAAACGAAAAGAAAGAGGATTTAGAAGTGTATCTTAAAAGTATAGAAGTACATGGATTTAAATCATTTGCAAATAAGATCGTATTCCAGTTTCACAACGGTATCACTGGTATCGTAGGTCCCAACGGTTCGGGTAAAAGTAATGTTGCAGATGCTGTAAGATGGGTACTTGGTGAGCAGAGAGTGAAACAGCTTCGTGGCGGAAATATGCAGGATGTCATATTTGCCGGAACGGAAGTGCGTAAACCTTTAAGCTGTGCTTATGTTGCGATCACACTAGATAATTCCGACAGACAGCTCGGAATAGATTTTGACGAGGTTACCGTTGCAAGAAGACTCTATCGTTCGGGAGAGAGTGAGTATCTGATTAACGGAACGGCATGCAGACTTAAAGATGTCAATGAGCTTTTCTATGATACAGGTATAGGTAAGGAAGGTTATTCCATAATCGGACAGGGCCAGATAGATGCCATCCTAAGCGGTAAGCCTGAGGAAAGAAGAGAGCTTTTTGATGAAGCTGCAGGTATAGTTAAGTTTAAACGCCGTAAGGCTGCCAGTGAAAAGAAGCTCGAGGAAGAGAGAAACAACCTTATAAGAGTAAACGATATACTCTCGGAGCTTGAAAAACAGGTGGGTCCTCTTGAAAAACAGGCTGAAAAGGCAAAGGTATATCTTAAGAAAAAAGAAGAACTCAAACAGTCCGATGTTAATCTGTTCTTACTCAGTAACGAGTCAACAACAAAGCAGTTAAATGATGTTGAGGAAAAGTTAAAGATAGCAACATTTGATCTTAAGACATCACAGGATGCTTTTGAAAAGATAAAAGAAGAATATGATTTCACTGCTGAACGTATAGAAGAACTTGAAAATGCCATTGAACAGGACAGAAAGTCTCTTTCCGAGACTGATTCAGTAAGGAGTAGACTGGAAAACCAGATAGAGCTCTTAAAAGAACAGATCAATTCCGCAAAGGGAAATGAGGAACACTTAAACAACAGAAATGACAGTGTTTCAAAACAGATCAAAGAAAAAGACGATGAAGTTAAAAAGATCGTTGACAGAAAAGCTTCCATAGATGAAAGACTGGAAGCTGCAAATGCAAAAAAAGAAGAGCTGAAAAAGAAACTTGAACTTGTTCAGAATGATATCGAGAACAGCAACAACGAGATAGAAAAGAACAAGAATACGATCATTCAGCTTTTAAATGACCGTGCAAATATCAAGTCAAGGATGGAAAGACTTGATACTCTGCAGGAACAAATAGATATAAGAAAAGCAGAGCTTACCGGTAAGATCGTAAGTGCAAGGACCGATGAAGCAAAACAGCAGGAGATCATCAGCGGTTACGAGGAGGAATTCAAACAGGTAACTGCCCAGATCGGCGAACTTGAGAAAGAACAGAAAGAAAAAGAAAACATATCTTCAAAGATGAAAGCCGATCTTGAGAATCTTGACAATAAGTTAAGGGATGCTCAGGTTAAGTATCATCAGGATAAGTCTACTTATGAGGCACTGTCCAACATAACAGAACGATATGAGGGATACGGCGGCTCCGTTAAGCGTGTCATGGAAGAGAAGGACCGCAACAAAGGCCTTATAGGTGTTGTTGCGGATATCATAAAGACGGAGAAGAAGTATGAGATAGCTATAGAAACGGCTCTTGGCGGCAATATCCAGAACATTGTTACCGATGATGAAGAGACAGCCAAAAAGATGATAGCACTCCTTAAGAAGGAGAGAGCCGGAAGAGCTACATTCCTTCCTTTGACAAGTATTGTTCACCCTCAGGAATTCAAGACTCCGGAAGTTCTTGATGAAAAGGGTGTGATCGGCATGGCTGATGCTCTTGTTAAGACAAAGAAAGAATATGTCAATGTGGCAAAGGCAATGCTTGGAAGGATAGTTGTAATCGATAATGTCGATAATGCCGTTAAGATCGCAAGAAAATACGATTACGGTGTACGTATGGTAACGATCGAAGGTGAACTTCTTGTTCCCGGAGGTGCCATAAGCGGCGGTGCATTCAAAAAAGATTCCAATCTCTTATCAAGAAGAAGAGAGATGGAAGAGATGCAGGAGCGTATGAAAGAGACGCTCATAGAGATAGATAAACTCCAGGAAGAGATACAGGATACAAAGAATAAGAGAAACGAAGTCAGAGTTGAGATTGAGAATATCAAACTCACCCTTCAGAGTACATTTATCAAACAGAATACCGTCAGACTCTCACTTAATGCTGCAAGAAACAGGCAGGAAGAGAATCAGGCGGATACGGATTCTTTAAAGGCTGAATCAGCCCAGCTTGAACTTCAGATAGGTCAGAATGAACAGGAGAAGAAGGATATTCTTGCTCAGATGAAAAACTCTGACGATACCGAGCATGATTGCGAAGCCATGATCGCCAAACTCAGCGGTCAGCTGGAGGAAAAGCGTGCAGAGGAAAGCAGGATCAGCGATGAACTTGCCGCTGCCGATGTCGAACTTGAAAAAGTTGCTCTGGAAGCAAGCTTTGAACAGCAGAACATTGACAGAATAGAAGCAGAAAAGAAGCGTTTCAGCGATGAACTTAATGAGATCATCGATAAGATGGGAAGTTCCAAAGAGGAAGTTGAGACCAAGGAGCATGAGATCGAGGAGATCAAAAAGACGATAGAGAGCTCATATACCGTTCAGAATGATACTAAGGATCGTCTTGATAAGAACATCGAGGAGAAGGACAGTCTAACTCAGAAACAGAAGAATTTCTTCACAAGAAGAGAAGAACTGGGAGATAAGATAACAGGCCTGGATAAAGAAGTTTACAGACTTGATTCGCAAAAGACCAAGTTCAGTGAATCACTTCAGTCTCAGATAGATTACATGTGGAATGAGTATGAGATCACATTAAGAGATGCTGAAAAGCTGCGTGATCCTGAACTTACAGACCTTGTAGTCTTAAGAAGGGATGTTGCACAGATAAGGGATTCAATCAAGAGACTCGGTGATGTGAACGTAAATGCCATAGAGGAATACAAGGAAGTAAGCGAGAGATACAACTTCCTAAAGACTCAGCATGATGATCTGGTTGAAGCCGAAAAGACCCTTACAGGTATCATTGAAGAACTTGATGCTGCCATGAGAAAGCAGTTCAAGGAAAAATTCACACAGATCAATCATGAGTTTGATAAGGTGTTCAAGGAACTGTTCGGAGGAGGTACCGGTACTCTCGAACTTATGGAAGATCAGGATATCCTTGATGCGGGCGTAAAGATAATAGCTCAGCCGCCGGGAAAGAAACTTCAGAACATGATGCAGTTATCGGGCGGAGAAAAAGCGCTTACCGCAATAGCGTTACTCTTTGCTATTCAGAATCTTAAGCCGTCACCTTTCTGTCTGCTCGATGAGATCGAAGCCGCACTTGATGAGAGCAATGTCGGCAGATTCGCAAAGTATCTGCATAAGCTTACAAAGCATACACAGTTTATAGTAATAACACACAGAAGGGGAACTATGGAAAAAGCTGACAGACTGTATGGTATCACCATGCAAGAAAAGGGTGTATCGACCCTTGTCAGTGTAAATCTCATAGATGAAAAGGATCTTAACTGATGGGACTTTTTGACAGATTAAGACAGGGACTGACAAAGTCCAGGGAGAACTTCGTAAACAATGTCATAAGTGTCTTTGATACATATAAGTATATCAATGATGATTTTTATGATGAGCTCGAGGAATTGCTCGTTATGGGCGATGTGGGAGTCGAGGCTACGGAGCAGATAATAGATAAGCTTAAAGACGATGTTGTAAAGGAGCATCTTAAGACTCCAATGCAATGCAAAGCTTATCTTATAAAGAACATAAAAGAGCAGATGCGTGTCGGCGCCGAGGATTATGAGTTTCTCAAACAGAGAAGCGTTGTTATGGTGATCGGTGTGAACGGTGTCGGCAAGACAACGACCATAGGCAAACTTGCTGCCATTTATAAGGCAAAAGGTAAAAAGGTACTTATTGCGGCCGCAGATACATTCAGAGCCGCAGCTACGGAACAGGTTGAAGAGTGGGCTCACAGAGCCAATGTTGACATCATAAAGGGTAAGGAAGGAAGCGATCCTTCGAGTGTTCTTTATGATGCCGTAAATGCCGCAAATGCAAGAGGAGTCGATGTCCTTTTGGTAGATACAGCAGGCAGACTTCACAACAAGAAGAACCTGATGGAAGAGCTTAAAAAGATGCACAGGATAGTTGAGAAGAACTTCGCCGAAGTCAAGCAGGAATATCTTATCGTGCTTGACGGGACAACGGGACAGAACGCACTTGTCCAGGCCAGAGAGTTCTCACAGGCAGCTCCGCTTTCAGGAATTGTCATAACTAAAATGGACGGAACGGCAAAGGGCGGTATTGCTATAGCTATCCAGAGTGAACTTGGTGTTCCCGTTAAGTTTATCGGAGTCGGTGAAAAGATAGATGATCTTCAGGAGTTTGATCCTGATACATTTGTTGATGCTTTGTTTGACTTCAGGGCAGAGGGCGCACCGGAGGATCTTTCAAAGATCGAAGCTTTACATTTTGATGACTGATACGATTTATGAGGTAATTTTCTTATGCTGGATTTAAAGGATTTTGAACAGGCTAGTGAGGCGGTTTCTAAAGTAACACAGGAAACCAAACTGATATACAGTGATTTCTACAGTTCTCTTACGGGTAACAAGGTATATTTAAAACCCGAGAATATGCAGTTTACGGGAGCTTACAAGGTAAGAGGAGCTTACTATAAGATATCTACGCTTACAGATGAGGAAAGAAGCAGAGGTCTTATCACTGCCAGTGCGGGTAATCATGCACAGGGTGTTGCGTATGCTGCCAAATGCTTCGGTGTTAAGGCTACCATCGTTATGCCTACGACAACTCCACTCATCAAGGTAAACCGTACAAAGAGCTACGGTGCGGATGTTGTTCTTTTCGGTGACGTATATGATGAGGCATGCGAACATGCCTATGAACTTGCGAAAGAGCATGGATATACTTTTATACATCCTTTTGATGATCCTGCCGTTGCTACAGGGCAGGGAACGATCGCAATGGAGATATTCAAAGAGCTTCCGCTTGTTGACATCATACTTGTACCTGTCGGAGGCGGCGGACTTGCAACAGGTGTATCAACACTTGCGAAACTCCTTAATCCGAAGATAAAAGTCATAGCTGTTGAGCCTGCAGGTGCAAACTGCCTTCAGGTGTCATTAAAGAAGGGTGAAGTGACAACTCTTGAGAGTGTGAACACTATAGCTGACGGTACAGCCGTAAAGACTCCGGGAAAGAGCATCTTTTCATATCTTCAAAAGAACCTTGATGATGTAATCACCGTTCCTGATGAGGATCTTGTTGTTGCTTTCCTCGATATGGTTGAAAATCACAAGATGGTAGTTGAAAACAGCGGATTACTCACTGTGGCTGCACTTAAACAGCTTGACTGTAAGGATAAAAAGATAGTTTCCATCCTTTCCGGAGGAAACATGGATGTTATAACAATGTCTTCTGTTGTACAGCAGGGACTTATAATGAGAGACAGGATATTTACCGTTTCCGTACTTCTTCCCGACAAGCCGGGTATGTTAAGCAGAGTATCGAGCATTATTGCCGAAGAGAACGGAAATGTTATCAAACTTGAACACAATCAGTTTGTATCAATAAACAGAAATGCAGCCGTTGAGCTTCGGATAACACTCGAGGCGTTCGGAACTGCTCATAAAGAGGCGATAATGAAACGCCTTGATGTTGAAGGATACAAGCCAAAAGTGGTGCGGACAAACGTATAGGAAGTTTGAACAAAAGTCGGTGATATCTTCACCGGCTTTATG